>NZ_JBSHJJ010000002.1:313216-579041 GCF_053619415.1 Nocardiopsis sp. NPDC055551
TCGGTGTGGTGGGTGGGGGGTTCTGTTGTGACGAGAAGGTGGGACGATCGTGCTCGCGCGTGAACGCGCTCGCCGGGTCGTCCTTCGTCGTTTTCGGGACCTTCCGGCCCTTGGGCCGCGCTTCGGCGTGGTCCGGGGGCTTTTTCGCGTTCAGGGGTCCTGAGCGGCGAGGGCGATGCCCAGGGGAGACCTGGCGTAGAACACCTCGCGGCCGGCGCGCCAGGACTCCAACAGGCCCGCGTCGCGTAGGGCGGAAAGGTTGACCGACACCGTGGCCGGAGCCAACCCCAGGCGCGCGGCCAGGTTCCGGGTGGTCTCGGGGACGATCAGGTGGGTCAGGATCCGAGCGCGGGTGCGTCCCAGGACCGCCGACAACGCCTCGGAGGAACGTTCTCCGGGTGACCACAGCTCACCCACTCCCCGCACCGGGTAGATCAGGGTGGGCTGCCACGGCTCCTCACTGATGAGGATCAGCTCGGGCCAAACGAAGGCGCTCGGCATCAGCAGCAGCCCGCGGTTGCCCAGACGCAGCCGTTCGGCGGCGGACGGCCCCGCCACGTGGAGAGTGTGGCCGTCCCAGGTGAGCCGCCCGTCCAGGTCGGTCATGAGGGCGGCCAATCCGTTCCGGGCCAGAGTGTGGGCCCGCAGGGACAGGTCCGCGTCCAAGAGGGCGCGCAGACGTGGCCAGTAGGGCCGGACCAGGTGCTCCCAACAGGTGGCCAAGAGATCGGCCAGCGTGTCCCGGGTGGCCCCGGGGTCGGCCAACAGCGGGTCGGTCATGCTCGCGGGCAGCCCGCGGCGGGGGTCCAACAGGCAGGCGCGCAGTTCGCTCGCCACCCGGTCGGTCGGGGTGGACCTGACCTGGATGAGTCCATCCTCGAAGGAGGTGAGCGGACCGGCCGGGGGAGGACTCAGGAAGTCCGGCACGTAACCGGGGCGAGGGAAGAGCAGACGTGCCGGGGACAGGTCGACGTGGTCGGGGAGCCGGGCGGCGCGGACCCACGGCAGGTGGAAGCTCTGACGGTGGGGTTCGAAGAGGGTGTGCAGGGCGGCCAGGGTCTCCCAGAGCGGAGAGACGGCGAACCTGCAACGCAGCAGGTCCTCGTGTTCGAAGACCACCTGTCCCGGCATGGATTCGAACATACCCGAATCCGTTGAGGGGCCCGTTCATCGGGCGGAGGCTGGGCGCATGTCGCAGACCTCTTTCCGTCGGGTGCTCGCCGTGCCCGAGTTCCGCGCCCTGTTCGTCGCGGAGATCCTGTCGATCCTCGCGCTGGTCGCGGTGCAGATCACCCTGTCCGTCCTGATCTTCGACCGGACGGGATCGCCGCTGCTGTCCTCGTTGGCGTTCGCGTTGGGATTCCTGCCGCATTTGTTGGGCGCCTCGTTGTTGTCGTCGGTGGCCGACCGGTTTCCGCTCAGGCGGGTGATGGTGGGGACGCAGCTGATCAGCGGCGCGGTGATGGCGTGCATGGCGGTCCCCGGGACGCCGGTGCCGGTGATGTTGGCGTTGTTGGTGGTGAGCGGGACGATCGCCCCGGTGTACTCGGGGGCGCGTTCGGCCGCCCTGGCGGACGTGCTGGGCGGGGAGGGGTTTCCCCTGGGGCGTTCACTGCTGCGGATCGCGGCGCAGACCGCTCAGATCAGCGGGTTCTCGTTCGGTGGCGCCCTGATGTTGGTCGCCTCGCCCACGACCGCGCTGTTGGTCGCGGCGGGGTTGATGATCGGGTCCGCCCTGTTGGTGGCGGTCGGCACCGAATACCGCCCCGGGCGCGGGGGTTCGGGTGGGTTGGTCGCCTCCTCGCTGGGAGGGGTGCGCGACGCGTTGCGGTTGCCGCGGCTGCGCGCGGTCTTCCTGTTGAGCTGGGTGCCGGCGGCGCTGTTCGTGTGGCCGGAGGCGTTGGCGGCGCCGTTGGCGGCGGGCATGGGCGGCGGCCCGATGTTGGTGGCGCTGTTGTTGACCGCGGGGCCGGTGGGGACGGTCGTGGGTGAGCTCGCCGCCGGGTCGTTGCTCACGGCCGAGGCGCGCCGCAGGTGGATGCTGCCGTTGGCCTTCGTGTCCTTCCTGCCGATGATGTTCTTCGTCTTGGACCCGGGTCCGGCGTTCGCGGTGGCCGTTCTGGGGCTGGGCGCTTTGGGCTGGGGTTACACGTTGGCGCTGGACGCGCTGCTGTTGGCGGAGACCCCACAGGAGCTGCGCGGGCGCGTGTTCGCGCTGGGTTCGGCCGGGCTGATGATCACCCAGGGGGTGGGGTTCGCGCTGGCCGGGGCGGTCGCGGAGTTCCTACCGACGCACCTGGTGGTGGCCATGGCGGGGGCGGGCGGCGTGCTGTCGGTGGCGTTGTTCGGCCGCCGGTTCTTTCGCTCCAGGGAAGTCCGTACGGCTATCTAGGTTGCGATCCTAACTAGGTTGCTTTACCGTCTAGGTAGATGCCGGACCTAGTTCCAAGGGTGATGAATGGATCGACGATCGAGCTGGCTGAAGGGGGTGCTCGACCTCCTCGTGCTGGCCGCACTGACCGACGGCGAGAGCTACGGCTACGCCTTGGCCGCGAGCTTGGACGACGCCGGCTTCGGCCGGATCAAGGGAGGCACCCTCTACCCGGTGCTCAACCGGTTGGAGGAGGCGGGGCTGGTCGACGCGGAGTTCCGCGCGGCGGAGAAGGGACCCGGACGGCGCTACTACCACCTGACGGACCAGGGCCGTGAGGTCCTGGCGGATCAGGGCGCCGCCTGGTTGGAGTTCGACGCATCGGTACGCGAGGTTCTGAGGAAGGGCGGGGTCCGATGAGCTACCTCGACGAGTTGGCGACACTGCTACGGGCCCGTGGGGTCCCCGAGCAACGTCTCAAGAGCACCATCGACGACCTCGCCGCGTTCCTGGCCGACGGCGATCTGGACCCGGCGCGGGAGTTCGGTCCGGTGAGAGCGTTCGCCGACGACCTGGTGGGCGAGGAGGGCCCCGAGCCCGATCCCGAGAGCCTGGTGTGGGCGGCGGACTCCTTCGCGGCCACCGAGCGGCTCAACGAGATGGGCGCCCAGGGTTGGGAGGTCGAACGGGTGGATCGGTACGGCCGGTTCGTCAGCCACCGTGGTGAGGACCCGCAGGTCTGGGAGTATCGCCAGGAGATCGCCCCCGGACGCCGTGAACGGAAGCGCCTGACCGAGAACCTGGCTCCGGAGGGCTGGGAGATCGCCGGACACTACTTCACCTTCGCCTACTTCAAACGGTCCCGGGCCGCACTGGTCGGGCCCGCCGCCGAGCTGGACGAACGCCCCGAGCCCAGCCGTAAGCGGTTCTTCTGGAGCCCGCCCGGCCTGCTGCTGATCGCGGTCGCCCTGGTGGTCCTGGCGATCTCCCTGTTCGATCTGGGCGGAACCCTGTGGGAGGGGGACACCGCCGACCGGATCGCCACGTTGGCCGGAGCCGGGGTCGGTGCGCTCGTCGGCATGGGAGCGGTACTGGGTGTGTTCTGGCTGTTCGCCAGACTGCGTAACCGCTGACCGTGACCACCCGTGGCGTGTCAACGCCGCGGACCCGTAGACGATAACGATCCGTGTGACCGGCAAGGGCTTCGATGTTGGAGTCACCGGTCGGCGACCCTCTCGCCGTGACCGCCGGGGTCCTGGTCCGGGGTAGGAAGGGCCGGGGGTGAGCGCTCTCCTGGGGTCAGCGCACCTCGGTGAGGGGGCCGAAGTGGGCGCGGGTGTCCTTGACCAGGGAGGCGAGCATGCTCTCGGTCAGGGGACGCCCCAACTGCAGGGCGCTGTCCAGTCCCTGCCACGGGGTGAACGCGAAGGACCACACGAGCTTGCTGCCGCCGGCGAACGGCAGCACGTGGTAGTCCTCGGCGAACGAGCCGAACAGCGGGAGCGTGCCCTCGGTGGCGTAGAAGGACTTGCGGCGTTCGGCCTCGTCCCAGCGGAAGAAGTGCTCGCGCATCCGGTAGGCGCCGAGGACCCGGGCCTCGCGGATGGTGCCCACACCATAGGGCGGCTCGGTGGTGTGGTGCACGTCTCCCAGCGCCCGGCACCAGGACAGTGGCCGGGGTGAGGTGAGCTCGGCCCAGACCTCGTCGGGCCCGGCGGCCAGTTCCAGCCCGACCCGCCAGCGCATCGGGGCGGATTCGAAGTAGCTCTCGTCGACGGGTTCGAGCTCGTAGCGGAAGGCGCTCACGGGGCATCCTCTTCGTCCGGGGTTCCTTGGGCGAAGGTACCAACTCCCCTGGGTGGGGAGCTCCGCCGGAAGTTCCTCGGGTGGATCCGACGGGGGCGCCACCGCTCGGTAACGCCCCCGTCGGATCCGGGTCCATCACTCCTTGGTGGCCCCCACCAGCCACGCGATCTTGTGGGCCGTGAGCGACAGGCTGCCGCTGTTGCCCAGGTGGACCCCGAACGATGCGATGAACGCGTAGTCGTGTTCCCGGCGCTCACAGATCACGTCCTCGACCGCGTGGACGGACTCCGGGTTGTCGACGCGTAGGCACAACCCCGACTCCTCCACCACTTCCGCACGGACTTCGTAACGGGACAGTTCACCGGCGAGCTTGCCGAGGTGCTCTCGCTCTTCGGAGGGCGCTTGGGTCGGCTCCTGGTCGTTCACCTGTCTCGACTGGGCCATGACGGATCCTTTCGTGACGAGCACGGCGCATTCCTCGATGCCCTGTTGACAATTGTCGCTCAGAGACAAGTTACTCATCCGTACCGTGCTCACGACACGCCGTTAGCCGACCCACCTGCCCCGATACATCACGTCCGCGACCGAAAGGTCCTCATTGAGCACCAGCAGGTCGGCGTGGCCGCCGATCTCGACCCGCCCGACCTCGCCCAGGCCCAAGGCGGCCGCCGGCACCGAGGAGGCCGAACGCACCGCCTCCTCGACCGGCACCCCCACCGCGACCGTGTTGCGCACCGCCTGCGGCAGCACGATGGTGCTGGAGGCGATCGCCCCGTTCTCGACGAGGCGTGCCTCGCCGTCCTGAACCCGGACCCGAAGATCGCCCAGGGTGTACTCGCCGTCGCCCAGGCCGGTCGCCGACATCGCGTCGGTCACCAGCGACACCCGTTCTGGCCCGGCGGCGTCGAAGACCAGGCGCGCCGCCCCCGGGTGGACGTGCACGTTGTCCAGGATCAGCTCCACCGTCACCCGCTCGTCGCCGAGCACCGCCGCGATCGGCCCCGGGTCACGGTGGTTGAGCGGCCGCATCGCGTTGTAGACGTGCGTGGCCACGGTCGCCCCCGCGTCGATCGCGGCGAGGGTCTGCTCGTAGGTGGCCTCGGTGTGCCCCACGGCCGCCACCACGCCCGATGACACCGCGGCGCGGATCAACTCCAGGGCGCCCGGCAGTTCCGGGGCCACCGTGATCATCCGGACGTGCCCACGCCCCGCCTTGACCCAGGCGTCGAGCTCCGCGGTGTCCGGGTCGCGCAGCAGGTCCGGGTCGTGGGCGCCGCACCGCGACTTCGCGATGAACGGCCCCTCCAGGTAGATCCCGGCCAGTGTGCCCTCCTCACACGACTCGGCCAACGCCGAGACCTGACGGAGTGTCTCCTCGGGCGAGGCCGCGACCAACCCGCCCACCACGGAGGTCACCCCCGACCGTCGGTTGAAGGCGACGATCTCGCGCGCGCCCTCCGGGTCGGCCTCGGGGAAGGCGTGTCCCGCTCCGCCGTGGATGTGGGTGTCGACCAGTCCCGGGGCGACCAGTCGCCCACCGAGGTCGTGGTGCTCGCCCGGACCGGGGTCGCCGGTGCCGAGCTCGGCCACCCGACCGTTCTCGATCCGGACCCAGCCGTCGTGGGTGCCGTGGGCCGTCACTACGCGCGCGCCGGTGAGGGTCAGGGGTACGTGGGCCATGGGTGGGGCTTCTCCTCCTGCTGCGGGTCCCGCCGCGACGGGTGCGACGGGCGCTGTGTGTCGTAAATTACATTCGTGTGACCGCGAGGTTTTCAGGGGGTCGTGCGCACCTTCTCCAAGCGACGTCTTCCCAGGGAACGCAGGGTGATCCCGCATTCTGGGACGAGCGTCCGAGAGGTGGACCGGTGCCAGTGAGGCCCGGAGTCCCCTCGGGAGAGGCACCGGCACGCATTGACGATAGTGGCCGACTCGCCTCATGATGGAGACATGTCCGCCGGTGAGCTGCTTGTCCAGCGCCTGCACGTCGACCTTCGACAGCAGGCGAGCGCGCTCTGTCGTAGCTAGCGCCTTGCGGGGCCCGTGCCCCGCGCCACGGGTGTATCCCGTGCCCTCGTGCCCCTACGCAGACACCGGACGCTCGGCTCCCACTCCATGGGTCCACGGATCTTCACGGTCCGAATGAGCACTCCCACGCGATGCGGACGCGAACCCCGACGCCGGACCACCAGGTCCCGCGCCGCGCGCCGACTCGCGAGGAACACGGTTCTACTCCGGTGTCCCGCTTCCGATCACCGCCCCCCGCGTTCCCTTCCGGTCGATCCCGGCTCGCTCAGACCGAACCCAGGAGTTCTCCGCATGACTCGCTTCACCGTGCTCGTCGCCGCACCCCGTTCCCATTCCTCCGTCCGCTCCGCCGCGCTGCGCGCCGCCACCGAGGTCGCCGTCCGCGCCGGCGTGACCACCACGCCCGATGTCATCGACCTGGCCGACCTCGGTGCCGACCTGCTCGACGACTCCTCCGCCGCGGTCTCCGAGGCGCTGGAGAAGGTCGGTGCCGGTGACGTGCTACTCGTCGCCTCGCCGCAGGTGCACGGCACCTACACCGGCCTGCTCAAGGTCTTCCTGGACCGCCTGCCCGAGCTGGGTCTGGGCCACACCGTCGCCATCCCGCTCGCCGTCGTCGAGGACCTGCGCAACAGCCACGGCATCGAGGAGGACCTTCGCGTCCTCCTGGCCGACCTCGGCGCCTGGGTCGCCGAGCCCGGTCTGATCCTGTCCAGCGACGAGACCGGCGAGCCGGAGAGCGTCGTTCGGGCCTGGGCCGACGTGGCCGCGCCCGGTCTGCGTCAGGCCGTCTCCGTCGCCGCCTGAGCGACGAAGCGATGAGGGCCCCGCCGTCCGTGGCGGGGTCCTCGGCCGTCCGGTCACCGGCTCCGGTCACCGGCCGGGGGTGGTAGGGGCGACCGTCCTCACGCGTTGGGGGTGGACTCGCCGCGCAACCGGCTGGTGTCGGCCTCCGCCTGGGCGACGTTGCCGCGCACCAACACCACCACGGCCAGGGTCAGGGCGAACCCGCCCACCCGCAGGGCCATGGTGAGCGGGTCCTCGGGCAGGCTCTCCCCGAACAGGAGCGTGCCCGCCACCACGGTGAACACGTTGCCCACCACGTTGGCGACCGGGGCGGTGATGGAGGCCCGGGAGCGCTGCAGGGAGGTCTGGAAGAGCACGATGCCCACGGCCCAGCCCAGCGCGTACAGGTACGGGTAGGGCGACAACAGGGCGGGGCCGATCGCGGCCCACAGCCCGTGGTCGGCGAGGAGGCCGCCGAGGCCCTTCCCCTGGAGCCCCGCGCTGCCCTGGGCGAGGCCGGCCGCGGCGCCCATGGCGGCGGCCGAGATGTACTTCCCTCGTCCCCCGACCACGCTCATGACGGCCACGCAGGCCAACACGGTGCCCACGCTGACCACGACCAACAGGGGCGTGTCCGCGGTCGTCCCGGTCTCCGCGCCGTTCACCGTGGACAGGCTCAGCAGGCCCAGGGCCACCGGCATCACGCCGAGCGCGACGTACTCGCCTCGGGTGATCCGCTCACCGCGCACCAGTGTGATGACCAGCAGCGTCGTGGCCACACCGGCGGCGAAGGCGGGCTGGGAGACCGACACCGGAGCCAGACCGAGGGAGACGATCAGGCCGACGCTCCCCAGGGCGGCGAACACACAACCGAGAACCCATTTCGGATTACCCAGCAGTACCCTGGCGAGGTGAAGCGGACGGTTGATCGAGATCGACTCGGAGCCGTGCAACGCACGCTGCTCCACGGTCAGTCCGATCGTGTAGACCACCGCTGAGAACAGCGCGACCAGGAGTCCGATCACGAGGAGGAGGCCTTTCGGCTCGGCGCTCCGTGACCCAGACGGGCCCGAAGGTTGACGGCCTCCATATAACCAGTTCTAGTCTTGTCTGGCGAGTGACGCCTGAGGTCCTGTCTCAGCAGGGTGGATGTCACTCGTGGGTCGAATAGGAACCTGTAACTACCGCTAAGCGCCGCGGCGAGAGATGGGGCACGGTGCAGGACCCGGGCGACGACGACACCCCCCAGGAAGAGGACGTGACCGAGACACCCGGGACCCCCCGGGGCCGGGCATCCGGGAGCGAGACGGAGAGTTCTCGCCCGAGCGCTTGGCGAGACCGGCTTCCCACGTGGACGAGCCGCGAGTATTGGCGTGGATCCACCTGGCGAGACCTCCTGCGCCCCGGCCCGTCGACGAGCCGATTCCGCGGCCTGTGGGAGCGCGGAGGTTCGCGCTTCGAACCCGGCCCGTTGGGGCTGCTCGGCGTCATGCTCGCCGCCATGGCCGTCACCATGTTGCTCCTGCAGACCGGTTCGGGCGGCCTCGGAGCGGAGGGCGACGAGCGGGCCGAGGAACCGGTCGCCGTGCCCGGCCCGCCCGACGGGGAGCTGCGGATCATGCCGATCGGCGACTCCGCGACCCAGGGCAGCAGCGGGGACCACACCTGGCGCTATCACCTGTGGTCCCACCTGTCCGACCAGGAGATCGACTTCGACCTGGTCGGACCCAACGACGACCTCTACTCCCTCGCCGACGAGGACTTCGGCGCCCACGACTACGCCGACCCCGACTTCGACACCGACCACGCCGCCCGTTGGGACGCCACAGCCCAGGAACTCGCCACCGACGTCGCCGGCGTCGCCGCGGAGTACGACCCCCACTACCTGCTTCTCCTGGCCGGGACCGAGGACATCCTCAACGGAGGGGAGGCCGATCACGCGCTGGACGGCATCGCCGAGATCGTCTCCACCGTGCGGGTGGTGCTCGGTGAAGCCCGCTTCGTGGTCGGCGAACTGCCCGAGGTGGAGGGCACCGACGACGACGGCCGGGTCAACCGGGAGATCGAACGGTTCAACATGGGCCTGGTCGACCTCGCCCAACAGCTGACCTCGGCCGAGTCGCCCGTGGTGGTCGCCCAGACCGCCCGGGACTACACCCCCGCCTTCGACAACTGGGACGCCACCCACCCCAACGTTCGCGGTGAACTCAAGATCGCGGCGGCCTTCGCCGACGCGCTGGCCAGGCCCCTGGGTGTGGGCGGCGAGTTCCCCCGGCCCTTCCCGGACCTGTCCACCGGGCCGCTGACCGCGCCCGAACCCGAGTACGAGGAAACCGACGACGGTCTCCTGCTGTCCTGGGAGAACGTTCCCGGAGCCACCGACTACCGCGTGGTGCAGCGCCGGATCGAACCCGCCCCGGACGACCCCTTCGTGCTCCCCTTCGACGTGGACGTCGACGACGAGCGAGGCTCCGTCACCGTCGAGTCGCTGTTGAGCGGTGCCCGCTACGAGTTCGTCGTGCGACCCGTCAAGGGCCGCGACGAGGGAGTGGAGTCCGAACCGCTCCGGCTGGTCTGGGACGACGACCCGCCGCCGGGCCCGAGCGGACTGGGACTGCGGGACGACGGGGCACTGCTCGTCTGGGACGAGGTCGAGGACGCGAGCCACTACGAGGTGTGGGTCCGTCTCCTGGAGTGCACCCCGGGGGACTCCTTCCGGCGTTCCCGCGACACCCCGCCCGTGGCCGGGGACACCACCACGACCATCGACGACGACCAGAACGTCGGGGGAGGGGAACCGGACCCACCGCGGCCCAGCCCCTCCGAACCACCGCCCACCCCGCGCCCCGAGCCGGAACCGGCCCCCGCGCCCACGCCGCCGCCGTCGAGCCCGCCGCCCGCGCCGGGTTCCACCTGTTCGCCGCGAGACGACCGCGGGCCGCGGGACGGCGAGGACTGGCGCACGCTCGGTTCGACGGGGGACCGGGCTCGGTGGCGGGTCACGGTGTCGGGCCCCTACGAGGTCGTGGTGCGTTCCTATCGTGACTACGTGGAGGGCGGTTACTCCGCGAGCCTTCCGTTGGTGGACCACTGATGGCCCTTCGCCGGGCGCACTGGGGCCTGGGGGCGCTGGTGGCGTTCCTGGCCCTGGGGCCCGCGCTGGGGCCCGGCCATGTCCTGCGATACGACATGGTCTTCGTGCCCGATCTGTCCCTGCGGGCCGTGCTCACCGGCGCGGACGGGTTCCCCCGGGCGATCCCGAGTGACGCGGTGGTCGCGGCACTGTCCACGGTCCTGCCGGGCCATGTGGTGCAGAGCCTGGTGCTGGCCGCGGTGTTCGTCCTGGGAGTGGCCGGCGCGTTCCGGCTGCTCACCGGCCTGGTGTACGGGAAGGGGGCGGTCCCCGTGGCCGGCCTGGCCGCGGGGGCGGTCGCCGGAATCGCCTACGTGTGGAACCCGTTCGTGGCCGAGCGTCTGCTGTTGGGGCAGTGGGCGGTCCTGCTGGGATACGCGGGGTTGCCCTGGGTCCTGGCGGGGGTGGTCCGTATGACCTCGCTTGGGCCCACCCGAGGTCTCGCCGGGATGGTGTGCGCCCTGGTGCCCGCCGCGATCGGTGGGTTCTCCTCGGTGCTGCTGAGCGCGTTGACCGCCGGTCCGACCTCGCTGCGCCGGTGGCGGGACGCGGGCCTGCTGATCCTGGCGCTGATCCTGCTGTCGTCGCCCTGGCTGGCGCCCTCGCTCCTCAGCGGCGCCGCCACCGACCCGGCCGGGGTGGCGGCCTTCGCGGCCCGCTCCGACACCCCGTTCGGCGCGTTCGGTTCGCTCCTGCTGCTCGGCGGGGTGTGGAACGCGGGGGCGGTGCCGCCCGGATACGGAGAGCCCGTCACGGCGGCTCTCAGGGCCCTGGTGGTGACGGTCGCGCTCATCGGCTGGGTCTGGTGGTGGCGACGGGCGCGTCCGGTCGTGGCGGTGGGGTTGTCGGTGTCGGCGGCGTTGGGACTGGTGATCGCCCTGGCGGGTGTGCTCGCCCCGGGGTCCCTGGCCGCGCTGATCGACCTGTGGCCCGGCTTCGGGCCGCTGCGCGACGGGCAGCTGTACGTCGCGCCCCTGGCCCTGTTGCAGTCCCTGGGGCTGGGCGCGATCGTCCTGTGGGTGCTCCGGGCCCTGCCCGAGACGACGCCGGACGAAGGGCCGCCGCCGGTGCCCGGCATGGGTCGGATGGTGACCGTGGTGGTTCTGGGGTTGTCGCCGGTGGTGGTGCTCCCCGGGCTGTTGTGGGGTGCCGGCGGCGGTCTCGCGCCCGTGGAGTACCCACCGGCCTGGCGTGGGGCACAGGCCGCGGTGGCCGCCGACGAACGCCCCGGCGCGGTCCTGGTGCTGCCCTGGAGCGCCTACCGGGGACCGGACTGGTCCGGGGAACCGGTGGTGGTGCTGGACCCGGCCACCAGACTGTTCGATCGGCGCACGCTCTGGAACGACGACCTGAGGGTCGGAACTCCGGACGGTGGGACCGTGGTGGTGACGGGGGAGGACCTGCGGGCGCGGCAGGCCGCCGAATCACTCGACCTCGACCCCGAGACCGCTATGCCGCGGAGCGAACCCGCCGAACTCCCCGAACTCCTGGGGTCGATGGGCGTTCGGTACGTGGCGGTGTCCGCTCCGGTCGACCACGACCTCTTCGACACCGACGGGCTGTCCCTGGTGGTGGAGGGGGGCGACATGGCCCTGTTCGAGGTCGACGACGAGTACGTCGAGGCGACACCGGAGAGTGTGTCGGTTCCGGTCGTCGCCGGCGCTCTGACCAGCCTGGGAACCATCGTCTGGGCGGTGTCCACGGTCGCCCGGAGGGAACCCCGCCACGGCGATCCGGTCGAGGGGGCCGCGGTCGGGGCCTGACCGTCACGCGAGGGCCGGGGCCGCTTTTTCGGTCACTTTGAAACGGGTTCTGGTTTCATCGTCGATCCCGTTCTCACCAGGTGATCCAGGCCACTCGGCCGCCCCTGACCAGCATATGGATGCGTGCAAAGTGCACATTTCGGGGTTGGAAGTTACCGGAGGGTTAGTTACAGTTGGGGCAACCATCTGGTCTGTAGCTAGATCAGGTTCTAGTCTCGGTTTCCAGCGCCCCGGGCCAGAACGGTTCGGAGCGTGCGGAAGGAGATCCTCAAGTGATCAAGGTAATCGCCGCCTGCGTGATCGGCGCGGCTCTGGCGGGAGGTGCCACCGTGGTGGCCACCAACCTCGCCACCGAGTCGACCGCGACCGCTGAACCGGTGAACGAAACCCTCTACAACTACGGCGACCGCTAGGTCTTCGGGTTCGCGAGGTCCGGCGGGCGCCTCGCAACCTGCGGGGCGCCCCACGCCCCCGGTCCCCGGTGATCCGAACCCGACACACCGCCGTCCCCTCGCGATCACGATGGTCGCCCCACCCCACTGACGTCCGGTCCTTGGGCCTGTTCAGCAGCACTCCTCGCCCCCGAGTGTTCGCTCAGAGCGATATCTCGCTCGCTCGGCGTAGGCAGGCCCGGGTCGGGCACCGCGCGGAAGGAGAGCGTGTGGTCTTCCAGAAGGTCCCCCGCCGGGTGGAGCCCGGAGTCGTCACGGTCACCACGGGTCCGACCACCATCCCCGCCCCCGCACCGGCGGAGACCGAAGGGTCCGCGACCGCCGAACCGGTCGCGACCGACGGCCCCCCGACCCCCATCGACCTCGGTCCCCGTCTCGACGGTGTCCGGATCGTCATGATCAACTGGCGCGACCCCTGGCAGTCCACCGCCGGTGGCGCCGAGGAGTACGCCTGGCGGATCAGCCGCCACCTGGCCGAACGTGGCGCCATCGTCACCTTCCTGACCAGCCGCGAACCCCACCAGGCCCGGGTCGAGACCAAGGACGGCATCGTCATCCGCCGCATGGGCGGCAAGTTCACCGTCTACCCGCGCGTGATGGCCTGGCTCGCCCTGTGGCGGCGCGAGTACCACCTGGCCTTCGACTGCATGAACGGCATCCCCTTCCTGTCCCGGCTGGTCCTGCGCCGGAGCACGAAGGTCGTCAGCGTCGTGCACCACGTCCACGACCTGCAGTTCAACGCCTACTTCTCGGCGCCACTGGCCTGGTTCGGGCGCTTCGTGGAGTCCACCGTCGCCTCCCGGGTCTACCGGAACTGCACCACCGTCACCGTCTCGGAGTCCTCCCGGACCGCCATGCGCGACAAGCTCGCCTGGCGTGCGCCCATCGAGGTCGTCCACAACGGCGGGCCCGCCCTGGCCCCCCTGCCCCCCGCGCCCGAGCCCGGCACCGCTCCCGCCCTGGTCAGCCTCGGTCGCCTGGTGGTGCAAAAGCGGGTGTCCCGCGTGGTCGACCTGGCCCGCTCGCTGGCCGACGACCACCCGGGGTTGAGCGTGCACATCATCGGCCGCGGCCCCGAGGGGGAACACCTCGCCGAACAGATCGGGCGCGACGATCTGCGGGACCGGGTCGACCTGCACGGATTCCTCTCCGAAGAGGACAAGGAAGCCGTCCTGTCGTCCTGCCACCTGCACGTCACCGCCTCCGAGTTCGAGGGATGGGGCCTGACGGTCGTCGAGGCAGCACGGCTCGGAGTGCCCACGGTGGCCTACGATGTGGACGGATTGCGCGATTCGGTCCGTGACGGAGAAACCGGATGGCTCGTCCGAGAGGGCGAGACCCTGGAGGACGTCGTCTCACGGGCCCTGAAGGAACTGTCCGACCCCCGGCGCGCCGAGGAGGTCCGCCGCGCCTGTCGCGCCTGGGCGTCCCGGTTCACCTGGGACGCGAGCGGCGCGCGGATGACCCGCCTCGTCGCCGCGGAACTCGGTATCGATTCCCCCTTGACACCCCCTGACCCGGCAGCAGGCAAGAAAGCGAAGATGTGACTTCGGCGGAATCCACCGCCAGGCGCGAACCGGAGGATTCCACGACACCGTCCGCCCCCGGCGGGTTGGACCAGAGGCTGCTGGCGCGCCTCAAGGTCCTCGCGGTGTGCGTGCTCCTGGGCGCGCTGGCGGCGAGCATCGACCCCGGCCGGATCGTCAGCGACACCAAGATCGACCTGACGATCAACCCCTTGGGGTTCATGGAGCGCGCCCTGCACCTGTGGGACGCCTCCTACTTCGGGCAGCTCCAGAACCAGGCCTTCGGGTACTTCTTCCCCAACGGCCCCTTCCACCTGCTGTTCGAGGTGCTCGGCATGCCCGAGTGGCTCATCCAGCGCTCGTGGATGGCGGTGCTGCTCATCGCGGCGTTCCTCGGCACCTACAAGGTCGCCGAGGCCTTGGGGCTCGGGACCGTCAACACCCGCATCATCGCCGGCATCGCCTACGCGCTGGCGCCGCGGGTGCTCACGCTGTTGTCGTACAACTCGGCCGAGCTGCAGCCCATGCTGCTCATGCCGTGGATCCTGTTGCCGCTCATCCTGGGGGCCGAACGCCGGTACCCACCGGCGCGCATGGCGTTGTTGTCGGGGCTGGCGTTCCTCATGTGCGGCGGCACCAACGCCGCCTCCGAACTGGCCGTCCTCGTCGTTCCGGGCCTGTACCTGTTGACCCGCGCCAACGGCCGGCGCAAGTGGCGGCTGATCCTGTGGTGGGCGTTCGGCCTGGTCCTGGCCTCGTTCTGGTACATCGTGCCGCTGCTCATCATGTCGCGGTACGTGTACTCGTTCATGCCCTACACCGAGGACGCCGGCGTCACCACCGGCATCACCTCGCTGTTCAACGCTCTGCGCGGCACCTCGAACTGGATGGGCTTCCTGCCCGACATGGGCAACACCGCCCTGCCCTCGGGGGCGGAGCTCTCGCTCACCCCATGGCTGGTGGCGGTCACCGCGCTGGTCGCCGGGCTCGGACTGGCCGGACTCATCAACCGGCGCACCCCCGAACGCCTCTTCCTCATCAGCAGCCTCCTGGTCGGCACGGCCATCGTGGTCGCCGGCTACACGGGTGACCTCACCGGCCCCTTCGCCGCGTCCATGCGGGAACTGTTCGACGGCGCGCTGTCCCCGTTCCGCAACGTCCACAAGTTCGACGCGCTCATCCGGCTGCCCATCGTCCTGGGACTGGCCCACCTGCCCGTCGTGGTCGCCCGGGACCGGGCCGACCGCTCGGGCGTGGTGGTCTCGGCGAAGGTGCGCCGTGCCGTCGCGGGCGGCTCCGCCGCGGTCTTCCTGGTCACGCTCGTGCCCATCGCCACGGTCGGCATCGCGCCCAAGGGCGGCTTCGAGGAGATCCCCGACTACTGGTACGAGGCGGTCGACTGGCTGGAGGAGCGCTCCGACGAACGCGGCATGACCATGGCGCTGCCCGGCTCCGCCCGCGGCGAGTACGAGTGGGGGCGTCCCCTCGACGAACCCATGCAGCCGTTGCTGTCCGGGGCGTGGACCAACCACCAGATCATCCCGTGGGGTTCGTCCGGGGTCTCCCGCATCACCCACGAGATCGACCAGAGGGTCTCCTCCGGGCGGGGATCCCAGGGCCTGTCCGACACCTTCGCCCGGCTCGGGGTCACCCACCTCCTCGTCCGGAACGACCTTCAGCGCGTGGGCAACAACGGCGGCTGGCCGGCCCGCGTCCACCAGACCCTCCAGAACTCGCCCGGCATCACCGAGGCCGCCGAGTTCGGCCCGGTCATCGGTTCCCTCGACCACCGTTCCGCGTCCCAGTGGTTCGACCAGCCCTACCCGTCGCTGACCGTCTACGAGGTGGAGGACGCCGCTCCCCGGGTCGGGACCGTGCCCTCCGCCGACACGCTGCGCGTCACCGGCGGCCCCGAGTCCGTCCTGCACCTGGCCGAACAGGGCCTGGTCGACGACGACCGCCCGATCCTGCTCGGCGACGACCCCGGTGCCGACGCCATCGACGGTGAGAACACGATCGTCACCGACACGGTGCGCCGCCGCGAGGTCGTCTACTCCGACGTGCGCCGCAACTTCTCGGCCACCATGACCGAGGACCAGGAGTACGAGCGCGACGTGCCGGCCCCGGACGTCATCGAACCGGCCTGGGAGGAGTACGTCGCCCACGCCCGCGACATCGGCATCGCCGAGGTCACCGCGTCCACCTCCGAGGCGGGGGTCGAGGCCCGCCCCGGTGACCGCGACCCGGGCCACGCGCCGCACGCCGCACTCGACGACGACCTCGGCACCGCCTGGCGTTCCAGCGCCTTCGAGGGTTCCCTGGGCCAGTGGTTGGAGGTCGAGTTCACCGAGCCCCGCAACCTCGACGGGCTGAACGTCGCCTTCGAACAACTGCCCGGCGAACCGCCGCCCTCCCGGGTCGGCCTCATCACCGACAACGGGGAGTCCGAGGTGGCCGTCGCGGAGACGGACGAACCCCAGGAGCTCAACGCCCCACCGGGGGAGACCACCAGCCTGCGGATCCGGATCGACGAACTCGCCTGGGAACCCGAGTACCGCTTCGGCACCCGGGTGGGGATCAGTTCCATCTCGATCCCGGGTCTGGAGACCTCGCGCACCCTGGACGTGCCCGGCCCGTCCGAGGCGGGGACGCTGCTCTTCACCGGCTCCACCGGTACCGCTCCGGGCTGCATGGAGGGTTCGCACGCATGGGTGTGCAACCCCGACCTGGAGGTGAGCGGAGAGGACGCCGACCGGCTGGACCGCACGTTCACCCTGGCGGAGGAGTCGGCGGGTTCCCCGCACCGCATCTCCGGCGAAGTGGTCCTCACCGACCCCCGGGAGGCGGAGAACGCCGCCAACCGGGCCGGCGGATACCCCCGCGTCACCGGCTCCTCCACCGCGGTACAGCACCCCGCCGCCATGGGCAGGGGAGCGCTGGACGACGACGAGAGCACCGTCTGGTATCCGGACCCCGAGGAAAAGCGGCCCTCGCTCGACATCGACCTCGGCAGTCGGACCACCCTGGACCACATGAAGGTCGAGTTCCCCCGGGCCGACACCGTGATGCGTCCGATCAAGGTCACCGTCGAGGGCGGCGACACCGTCCGAGAGGGTTGGCTGGACGGCAGTGGGCGCGTGGACTTCGCCGAACTCACCGCTTCCTCGCTGAAGGTCACCTTCGAACGCCCCGAGGGTCAGGCCCTGGAGATCGGCACCATCGACCTGCCCGGCGTGGCACCGGTCGAGCCGATCCCCGACGCCGACATCGACGCCTCCACCACCTGCGGCCTGGGCCCGAACCTGAGGGTCAACGACCGGCGCGTGGAGACCCGGATCAGCGAGGGCACCCTCGGCGACCAGCTCACCGGACGTCCGCTGAGCTACGAGACCTGCACCGACCTCGACCTCATCGAGGGCGAGAACCGGGTCGTGGTCGATCCCGGCAACCGCTACCAGGTCCGTTCGGCCCTGGTGGAGACCGCCGACCTGGCCGACGCGCCCGCACCCGAGGTCACCACGGCGGAGGTCGACACCCTGCACTCCTGGGGACCCGGCGAGCGCAGCTTCGACGTGTCGGTCGACGAAGACAGCCTGCTGGTGGTCAACGAGAACTTCAACGAGGGCTGGGAGGCCCGGGTCGAGGGCGTCGACGGGCCGCTGGAACCGGTGCGCCTGGAGGGGTGGAAGCAGGCCTGGGTGCTGCCCGAGGGCACCGCGGGCACGGTCACGCTCGAATACACCCCCGACGCCGTCTACCACCGGGTCCTGGCCATCGGCGGCGCGCTCGCCGGATTTTTGGTGCTGTTGGCCCTGTGGCCGCGCCGCCTGCTGCCCGGTGGCCGGCGCTCGGCCACCGAACCGCCGCGTGGCGGCCGTGCCCTGCCCACCGCCGGCCCCGGTTGGCTGCCGCGTCCGGTGGTCCTGCCGCTCGGGTTGGCCTACGGGGTGTGGATCGCCGGTTGGGCCGGCGCGGCCGTGGTCGGCGCCATCCTGCTGGTCATCTGGTGGCTGGCCAGGCGGGCGCCCAAACGCCTGCGCCACGCCAAACCCGGAAGGCCCTCGATGGGCGGTCGGGCGCTGCCGCACCTGGCCGGACCCTGGGTGGTCACGGTGTCGCTGGCCCTGGCCGGCCTGACGACCGCGGTCGGGACCTACCTGTCCGTGTACATGCCCTTCCACGACATCACCGAGACGTTCGGTACCGCGCTGCGCGGCTGGGTGCCGCAGGCTCTGTGTCTGCCCGCGATGGCCCGTCTGGTCCTGGCGTTGGGCCAGCGCGGGGAGGTGACGGAACCGCCGCCCGCCGACACCCCGTCGGCGGAGGACGCCGTGTCCGGACCTACGGACGCACCACCCTTCGAGGGGCCCACGGCTCCGGACGAGGACGGCGGACCGGGCGGTGGATCCGGCGATGGTCGGGGCACCCCCGGCGGTGATGGGTCCGGGCCCGACGGGGCCAGGCCCGCGCACGACGTCGAGGAGGCCCACAGGTGAGCGTGTTCTCCCAGATGGGGCGTGCGCCGCAAGTGCGCCCCGCCCCACTGCTCCCCGAACCCGGCCGACGCCTGCCCAAGGGCACCCTCTTGGTGGCGGTGGGGGCCTTCCTGGTGACCATGGCGCTGCTGCTGCCGTTCTACGTGCAGGATCGGGTCGCCCTCATGGCCGGGGACGTCACCCGGCAGTTGCGGATGGACGCCCCCGGCGCCACCTACCTGGACACCGCCACCTGGACTCGGCAGGAGGGCGCCGACCTGGACCGGACCACCCGGATCGAGGGCACCGCCCACGGGTCGGACTGGTCGGCCTGGGAGATGACCGTCGACACGACCGACTCCGACCAGGTCATCGACCACTGGAGCCGCCGCGTCATCATGGACCGGGAGACCGGGCGCGCGGTCAACTGTTGCGGTGAGCACGTCAACGGAGACCGTGCCGTCCGCCAGGCCGGGCTGATCCTGGACTGGCCCGCCGGAGTGCCCGAGGGCGACCACTCCTTCTACGACGCCGAGGTGCGGGCCGCCCCCGCGGTCGTCTTCGAGGAGAACGACGAGGTCGCCGGCCTGGCGGTGCGTCGCTACGTCCAGGAACTGTCCGAGACCCAGGTGCCCGAATCGGCCCGCGACGTGCCCGCGGCCCTGTTCGGGGACTCGGCGGGGACCGTGACGGCCACCCGTTGGCTGGAGTTCGAACGGACCTTCTGGGTGGAGCCGATCACCGGCGAGGTCGTCCACATGACCGAGGAACGTACCGAGACCCTGCGCCCGCAGAACGGTTCGGGGGAGGTCTCGTTGCTGGAGGCCGAGTTCGTCCTCGCCGAGGGACAGGTGTCCTCGTTGGCCGAACACGCCCGGGTCCGCTCGCTGATCCTGCGCGGGCTGGACGTGTGGGTGCCCTGGACCCTGGGACCGCTCGGCGTGGTCGCGATCCTCGCCGGTCTGGTCCAGGCGCTGCGCTCCCGACCCGAGGACGAGCCGAACGATCCCGGAGAGGGCACGGTGATCGAGAGCGTGGCCGCGCCCGGCCCCGCCGGGAGGGCCTGAGCCCCGCGGGCGGGGACACGAGGGCGGGTACGCGCGGAAAATCGGTGGACCTCGCCTCGGACAGGGGGAGAGGATCCGGTCACCGTTCCCGTCCGGAAGGTCCCCATGCCGACGGCCCCGAAGATCCGCCGCCTGCGCGCCCTCGTCCTGCTCCTCGCCATCCTGGCCGCGTCGATGGGCGACGAGGTCCTGCTGGTCGCCGCGGTCTTCCGGCTGTCGGAGACGGGTGACGCCCTGTGGGTGAGCGCCCTGGTCACCGCCCAGCTCGCCCCGCTCATCCTCCTCGGCCCCTTGTGGGGTTCCTGCTCGCCGGGCTGTTCGCCGCCGACCACCCGCGCGAGCTGCTCGCGGTGGCCGGAACGGTGGCGCTGACGGCCGGCCTGGTCGGTGCCCTCCTGGTCCACCTCACCCGCGCCGATATCGTCCCCGAGGGGGTGGGGGCCGACGGGAACAAGGGCGGGTACGGGGACGCGAGGGGGCCGGCGACGTAGAATCGGACACATGTGCGGTCGATATGCCCAGTCACGGAACGTGCACCAGCTGCAACTCGCCTTCGACCTGCCGGAGCAGGCGCTGGGGGAAGAGCCCGACCCACGGGCGTGGCCACCACTGGAGGAACTCGACCCCGACTACAACATCTCACCCGGCCGCCCCGTCCAGGCGGTCTTCGGTCCACCCCCGCAGGGCGGAGCCTCCGGCGCTCCGGGACCGCGTTCGCTGCACACCCTGCGCTGGGGCCTGGTCCCCTCCTGGGCCAAGGACCGCAACATCGGCTACCGGATGATCAACGCCCGGGGTGAGACCGTCGCCGACAAACCCGCGTTCCGGTCGGCCTTCCGCCACCGTCGCTGCCTGTTGCCCGCCGACGCCTACTACGAGTGGCAACTGCTCAACAAGGACGGCACCGCCGAGGCCAGTACCTCGCCGGCCACGGACCCCGGGCACCGCAAGCGCAAGGCCAAGGCGGCCAAGAAGCCCTTCTCCATCCACTACCAGGGCGACGAACCGCTGGCCATGGCCGGGATCTTCGAGCGTTGGCGCGACCCCGAGGTCGCCGAGGACGACCCCGCCGCCTGGGTGTGGTCGTGCGCGGTGATCACCACCGAGGCGGCCCCCGAACTCGCGCACATCCACGAACGCATGCCCGTGATCATGCCCGCCGACGACTGGACGACCTGGCTCGACCCGACCTCCGGCCCCGACGACCTGTCCCACCTGCTGAACGCGACCCCGGTGGACCGGTTCTCCGTCGACGAGGTCTCCACCGACGTCAACAGCATCAAGAACAACCGCCCCGACCTGCTGGAACCCCTTCCGGACGATGGCGAAGAACAGGCGGACACACTCTTCTGACCTCGGCGAGGGTGGACAGGCCGGGGGCGGCCCTGTGTATGGTGTCCGGGGCCACAGGGGGAGTACCTTCCCCCCGGCCGGGACGACGTGATCGACGCGTCCCTGGGCACGTTCGCCGTGCCGACATGTGAATACGCAACGCGGGAGCTCGCGCCATGGCGGGCTGAGAGGGCGACTCATCGGTGTCGCCGACCGCAGAACCTGTTCGGGTAATTCCGACGTAGGGAGGCCTGCCATGGCGGCTATGGACAGCCGTGATCTCTCCACCGACGACGCGCACCGCGTGACGACCGGTCCCATCATGGGATCTCGCAAGGTGTACCGCGAGACCGAGACCCCCGAGGGTCCCACGCTCCGCGTTCCGCGACGTCGGGTGGAACTCACCAACGGCAGCCACTTCGATCTGTACGACACCTCCGGCCCCTACACCGACGACACCGCCGACATCGACGTCCACCGGGGCCTGCCCCGCACCCGTGCCGACTGGGCCCTGGATCCGATCGACGGATCGGTCACCCAGATGACCTACGCCAAGGCCGGGACCATCACCCCCGAGATGCGCTTCGTCGCCGCACGGGAGGGGGTCGCCCCCGAGTTCGTCCGCGACGAGGTCGCCATCGGCCGGGCCGTCATCCCGGTCAACCGCAACCACCCCGAATCCGAGCCGACCATCATCGGCAAGAGGTTCCTGGTCAAGATCAACGCCAACATCGGCAACTCCGCCGTCACCTCCTCCGTCCCGGAGGAGGTGGAGAAGATGGTGTGGGCCACCCGCTGGGGCGCCGACACCGTGATGGACCTGTCCACCGGCAAGCGCATCCACCAGACCCGCGAACGCATCATCCGCAACTCTCCGGTGCCCATCGGCACCGTCCCCATCTACCAGGCGCTGGAGAAGGTCGACGGGGATCCCACCAGGCTCGGCTGGGAGATCTACAGGGACACCATCATCGAACAGGCCGAACAGGGCGTGGACTACATGACCGTCCACGCGGGCGTCCTGCTCCGCTACGTGCCCCTGGCCGCCCGCCGCGTCACCGGCATCGTCTCGCGCGGTGGCTCCATCATGGCCGCCTGGTGCCTGGCCCACCACAAGGAGAGCTTCCTCTACACCCACTACGAGGAACTCTGTGAGATCTTCCGCCGGTACGACATCACCTTCTCCCTCGGTGACGGGCTGCGCCCCGGGTCCATCGCCGACGCCAACGACGAGGCCCAGTTCGCCGAACTGCGCACCCTCGGCGAGCTCACCCACATCGCCCGCTCCCACGACGTGCAGGTGATGATCGAGGGACCCGGGCACGTACCCATGGACAAGATCGCGGAGAACGTCCGTCTGGAGGAGGAGCTGTGCGGCGAGGCGCCGTTCTACACGCTCGGCCCCCTGGCCACCGACGTCGCTCCCGGATACGACCACATCACCTCCGCTATCGGCGCCGCGCAGATCGGATGGCACGGCACCGCGATGCTCTGCTACGTCACCCCCAAGGAACACCTGGGGTTGCCCGACCGGGACGACGTCAAGACCGGGGTCATCACCTACAAGCTCGCCGCGCACGCCGCCGACGTCGCCAAGGGACACCCCGGGGCACAGGAGTGGGACGACGAACTGTCCAAGGCGCGCTTCGAGTTCCGTTGGCGGGACCAGTTCAATCTGTCCCTGGACCCCGAGACCGCCCAGTCCTTCCACGACCAGACCCTGCCCGCCGAACCCGCCAAGACCGCGCACTTCTGCTCCATGTGCGGTCCGAAGTTCTGCTCGATGAAGATCTCCCAGGACGTGCGCAGGTACGCCGAGGAGAACGGGCTGGACACCGTCGAGGCCATCGAGAAGGGCATGGCCGACAAGTCCGAAGAGTTCGCCGAGGGCGGTAACCGCGTCTACCTGCCCCTGGCCGACTGACTGACACGGAAGCGCCGGTGGGTCGCCGTTTCTGGCGGCCCACCGGCCCCTGTGACAGGGTGATCGCAAGAGCCCCGCTGCACAGGAGGTCCTCTTGGAGATCGTCGATTTCGACCTGGCGGTGACCACGGCCGTCTTCGGGCTCTTCTCCTTCGCGTGGTTCGGGTGGGCGCAGGAACGGCCGCCCGGTGACCGGGTCCGTTGGGCGCTGGGCGCGGGTTCACTCCTGGCGCTCGGCCTGACGGTGTACGGCGTGACGCGCGTCCTGGACTCCCGGAGCGAGGGCGTCATCGCAGCCGGCGACAACCTGAGGACGTACCTCATCGTGGTGGGACTGGAGTTCGCCCTCGCGTTGGTGGGCGCCATCGTCCTACGGTTCGTCGACCGTTCCGAGTACACCTCCGCCTGGATCTGCCTGGTGGTGGGGGCGCACTTCTTCCCGCTGGCTCCACTGTTGAACCAGCCCATCCTCCACCTGGTCGGCGTACTGCTCTGCGCCTGGCCGTTCCTCGCCGTGCGCGGGGCACGCCGCCATGACGTGTCGATCAGCTTCGCCACCGGCGTCGGCGCGGGTGTCTGTCTGTTGTTCTTCGACGTCGTGCTCGCCCTCACCCTCATCGGCGTATAGGCGGCCGGTGCTCAGGAAGGCTTGACGATACTCGCGATCAGGTGCACGCCCACGTAGTCGTCGGACTCGGCCGCGTGCATCTCCATCTCCACCAGACGGCCCATGGACCGGGGGTCGCGGGCCAGCATCATCTCCACGGTGGAGGCGGACAGCACGGTTCGCGGCCGGATCCACTCCAGTTCCATCCCGGAGTCGGTGACCAGTTCGGTGAGCTGCTCGGCGGTGAAGCAGCGTGTGATGGAACCGTCCGGCCAGGGCACCAACAGCACGTCGGCGCTGGGCGCGTGACTGAGCTCGGGCCAGTAGTCCTGTTCGGCCAGCAGGGCCATGCCCAGCACCACAGAGTCCACGCACAGCAGGGCCCGCCCGCCTGGGCGTAGGACCCGGGCGACCTCGGCCACGGAGCCCTCCGTGGCCAGGTGCCGGGAGAGGACCCGGTTGTCGGCGATCACCCCGTCGAAGGAACCCTCCGCGAAGGAACGCAGGAACGCGGAGTCGCCGACCACGTGGCGCAGCCGACCCCGGCGGGCCGGCCGAGGCACCACCGCGGCCCGGCCGTTGACCAGGGTGAGCGGCCACCGTATCGCCGCGTCCACGGAGGGCAGGAGGGTGACCACGTCGTGCCCCGCGGCCACGGCGCGTGAGGTGCCTTGGAAGTCCGGACCGGAAAGGTCGAGCAGGCGGGAGGGCGTAGCCGGTAACCAGCGGCTGATCTGCGCCTCGGCGACGGCCCAGTAGAAACGCCAGTAGTCCGACAGTCGATCGGTGGTGGCGAACTGCGCCGCGGGCGATCGGGGACGATCGGAGGCCGGAGTCGGGGACGGTCGCACGTGCACTCCTCTCCCAATCCTTCAAGTGTCCTACCCGCACTCTGCCATGCCTCACCTTTACCGACGGGGCCAATCGTCGAACTTTCGAGGGCCGTCGGTCGTCGGCCCGGCGGAATCAGTGGACGGAGCCCGTTGTTGTCAACGAGACCTGACCGGAAAGTGCGGGTGCCCGGGGGTGTTCGCCGTATTCGTCACTCGCGAGGGAGGAACACGAGAACCATGCCGACTGCCGGCGCGTGCTTGGAGCGCGAGGAAGTGGTGTCGACGTCAGGCCACGTCGATGCGAGGGACCCGGGTGTGGGACCGTATCGTTTGGATATGGACACCCCACCAGGGACCAGCGCGAGGAGGCCGAAGGGCTTGGAACAGAGCCAGGAGACAGCCGAGGAACGGGACGAGCGGTTCGAGAGGGACGTGCTCCCCTTCCTCGACCAGCTCTACTCGGCGGCACTGCGCATGACCCGTAACCCGGCGGACGCGGAGGATCTGGTTCAGGAGACCTTCGCGAAGGCGTTCGGTTCCTTCCACCAGTTCAAGGAGGGGACCAACCTCAAGGCGTGGCTGTACCGCATCCTCACGAACACCTTCATCAACTCGTATCGGAAGAAGCAGCGGGAGCCGAAGCAGGCCGGTACCGAGGACGTCGAGGACTGGCAGCTCGCGCGGGCCGCGACCCACACCGCCGCGGGGCTGAAGTCCGCCGAGGCCGAGGCGCTCGAACACCTTCCCGACAGTGACGTCAAGCGCGCGCTGCAGGACCTTCCGGAGGACTTCCGTATCGCGGTCTACCTCGCCGACGTCGAGGGGTTCGCGTACAAGGAGGTCGCCGAGATCATGGGGACCCCCATCGGAACGGTCATGTCGCGTCTGCACAGGGGGCGGCGCCAGCTGCGCGGCCACCTTGAGGAGTACGCGGTGGACCGCGGGTTCCTCCCGGCGACGCGGGCGGCCGAGGCCGCCGGAGTGGGCGCCAATGGTTCTTCCGCCGGCGGGCGGACACAGAGCGGGTCGGATCGAGGAGATCGACGATGAGCGGCGGCCACGACAAACCTGAGAAGGACACCCCGTGCAGTGAGATGCTGGAGCAGATCTACGTCTACATCGACGGTGAGCTCGGCGAGGGTGACTGCGAACAGGTCCGTGAGCACTTGAGCGGATGCAACCCGTGCCTGGACGAGTACGGCCTGGAAGATGCCGTGAAGAAGCTCGTGGCCAAGCACTGCGGCTGCGATCCGGTCCCGCTGGACCTGAGGGACAAGGTGCTGGGTCGGTTGGCGCGCGCTCGTGAGGAGCAGTTGGCCCGGGAGGCGGGGGCCGCGGGTACCCCACCCGCCTGAGGGCTGGTCCGCTACTCGGCGAAGGCTGGAATTCCAGCCTTCGCCATTTTTTATGCCCGGATGAAGAACGATGATCACTGCTCTATTTTGTTCTGTTCATATACATTTGTGCCGTTGTGTCATCTTGTCTCTCCTGGGTGTGGGGGTTTTGGTCACCGGGTGCCTTGTCGGATGGCCCAAGGCGTGGTCGACACGCCCGATCGGTTCGAGGTTATTTCGGTCGTGATCGAGTCGGAATGATTTTCCTGAGGTCCGAATCAGTGCACTTCGAGTGGTTACGGGGAGTAGTCATTACTGATGGGGTCTGGGGTGGGCTGTCCACGGATGGTCGAACCCTACGTGGATCGTCCGTGTCCGGACAAAAGCACACGGTTACGCTGGGTAGTCTTCTTGTATTGCTAATTGAATTAGTAATTCCACGCTTCGGAAGTCGATCTTCCGAAAGGGTCTTTCGGGCTGACCAGTTCGGGCTGTGGGTAATCATGTGGGTCTCGGGGCCCGTTAAACTGAAGGCCTTATCCAACGAATAGGGTAATTTGCGCGGCGTGCTCGGGGATGAGCGGGGCGTCGCCATGGGGAGAGGGGACAGCGATGTTCGCTGGCATGTACGTGGCTGCGATGTACGGAATTTTCATGGCTTCCGCTTTTACCGGATGGACCTGGTGGTAGAACAGAACCGGTGAAACCATGACAGTCCGGTCGTCGTCGGTGGGGGGTGAACGGGGGTGCGGGCTCTTCCAGGGGGCGCGCGTGTCTACGTAGGGATCATCGTTGTCTGCGCCGTGGCCATTGTGCTCATCGGTCCCTATCAAGGGATCGACACGGGGACTCTGGCGCTCATGGTGGTTCTCTTCGTGGTCGCGGAGTCGATCAGTACACACGTCCTCGTCGACGTCAAAGAGGCCGGCATCTCGCCCAGTTCGGCCGTGGCACTGGCCGCGGTCGTCCTGGTCGGTCCGGTCGGCGCGGCCGTCGTCGGGTTCTCGTGCGCCCTGGCCCTTCGCCGACAGGCCGTGGTCAAACGGGCCTTCAACGGAGCCCAGTACGCGATCGCGGGCTACGCGACCGGACACGTCTACCTTCTGCTCGGCGGGATCGTCGGGATACCGACCCAGTCGCACTTCCCCGGGATCGTGCTTCCGTACGTCGCGGCGGTCCTGACCTACACCGTGCTCAACTCGGCGCTCATCGCCATCCTCATGTGGTGCCTGGGCGCCACCCGACAGGTCTCGGGTCGTCGGCCCCAACGCTGGCGCCCCCTGGTCGCCCTGGAGCTCTCCTCCATCGGTTACCAGATGCTGGGCCTGGCGATCGCCGCGGTCTGGGGCGCGGTCGGTGTCGTCGCGACGCTGCTGATCCTGTTGCCGCTGTTCATCGCGCGATGGACCTTCGGGCAGCAGACCGCGGAGGCGCGTGCGCACGAGGCCACCCTGGCCACCCTGTGCCAGGCGGTGGAGACCAAGGACTACTACACCCGCGGGCACTGCATGCGTGTGGCCGAGGGGTCGGCCATGATCGCCGCCGAACTGGGCATGTCCGCCGAGCGGGTGCAGAAGATCCGGTACGCCGGGATGCTCCACGACATCGGCAAGCTCGGGGTCCCGACCAAGGTGATCCAAAAGACCGGCAAGCTCACCGACGACGAGTACGCCGCGATCAAGCTGCACCCGACCCGCGGCTACGAGATCGTCCGGGAGATCAGCTTCCTCGACGAGGCCCTCGCCGGTATCCGCCACCACCACGAACGGTTGGACGGGCGCGGGTACCCGATGGGTCTGGTCGGGATGGAGATCCCCGAGTCCGCCCGCATCATCAGCGTCGCCGACGTCTTCGACTGCCTGACCTCCACGCGGTCCTACCGCAAGGCCTGGTCGGTGGAGGAGGCCATCGTCGAACTCCGTCGGTGCGCGGGCACCCAGTTCGACCCCCGGATGGTCGAGGCCATGGTCCGCGCGGTCAGCCGCGAGGGTTGGCAGACCCCGGACATCACCGAACCTCCGGGCGGCCGCTACGGTTCCACCGAGAAGGCCGACTCCACTTCCGCCACCGGCGCACCCGTACCGGCCCCGGCGAAGAAGGGTGGTGGCACGGCCACGGTCGCCGAGTCCACCTCGGCCGGAGCCGTGACGGGTGGTCAGGACCGGTGATGACACAACAGCAGTCGGACGGACCCGCACCCGCGGGACCGGAGGGCGGTGGGCCCGAGGGCGGAGCCCTGGAGCACCAGCGTCGGCGCGAACCGCTCTGGCGCACCTCACGCCCCCTACGGGCCATGCTCGTGGCGGGGGTGGGCGCCGCGTCCCTGACCGCGTTGGTCGGTACCGCGGTCAACGGGGTCGTCGACCCGGAGGTCGCCCTGGCGTTCTGCCTGGTGATCGCCGCGGGCGAGCTGGCCAGGATCAACCTGCCCGGGCAGCGGGAGTCCGCGCCGATCGCGCTGTCCGGCGCGATCGCCTACGCGTACCTGATCAGTCTGGGCGGTGAGCCGGTCCACCACGGCGTCGGTCAGGTCGTGGCGGTGGTGGCCTTGGGCGTGGCCCTGGGTGAACTCCCGCACGTGGCCGTCGGGCGCAGTCCCCGGGTGGAGGGGGTCGCCCGCCGGGTGTTCACCGCCCTGCTGCTGGCCGCGGCCTTCCGGCCGTTGGCCGACCACCTGTCCTTGACCGAACCGTCGATCCTGCTCGCCCTGATCATGATCGGGCTGATCCTGGCGGCCTGGCTGGTGGACGTGGCGATCTCCGCGCTGCTACGGGCGGAACGACTGCGCACCCGCCTGTGGGTCGCGGCCGAGGACGAGGCCAGGGCCCAGGTCGCCACCGGTGTCGCGATCGCCTCCAGCGGTGTGCTCATAGCGTTGGCCTGCACCATCACCGGCCTGGTCGGCCTGCTGGTGTTCAGCGCCCCGCTGCTGGTCTCCCAGGTGGCCTTCCGTAGGCACGCCGAGGTGCGCCGCACCTACCTGGAGACCGTGCGGGCGCTGTCCCGGGTCACCGAGGTGGGCGGCTACGTCGAGAACGGACACTCCCGCAGGGTGAGCCGACTCGCCCACGGCATCGCCTGCGAGCTCGGTCTGGCCGAGCACGAACTGCTGGAGTTGGAGTACGCGGCGCTGATGCACGACATCGGCCAGCTGTCGTTGCGCGAACCCATCGCGGGAGGGGCCACCGTGCTGTCCTCGCCACGCGAGCAGCGTCGCATCGCCGAGTTGGGTTCGGCGATCATCCGGGAGACCGGTGTGCTGGACAACGTCGCCGAACTGGTCCGCCGCCAGTGCGAGCCGCTGGCCGGTGACGGCGACGAGGGCGTGCCCCCACTGGGCAGCCGCATCATCAAGGTCGCCAACGCCTTCGACGACCTCGTCGGTGACACGCGCGAGGACGAACGCCGCACCGCGGTGATCGAACGGCTGCGGATGGACACCGGAAGCGAGTACGACCCCCGCGTGGTCGACGCCCTGGGCCGAGTGCTCGCCCGCGGCTGACCCGTCAGCGGCGGGCGGCGGCCCGCAGCGTCCCTTCCAGGAGCTCCCGCTCGGCCTCGAAGGGGTAACGGGTGGGCACGACGTCGGCGGAGACGATCCAAGCGTCCCCGTCCCCGCCCTCGGCGATGATCCGTTCGGCCAGGTCCGCGATGCTCTCGGCCGACGACACCCGGTTGCCCAGCGCGCCCATGTCCATGTTCGGCAGGTGTTCCCGTACCGGGTCCAGGAGCGGGGTGTCGACGAACCCGGGGCAGAGGGCGTTGAAGGTGACCGGGTCGTCGGCGAAGGTCATCGACAGGGAGCGGACCAGGGCCAGGGCCGCGTGTTTGGTCGCCGAGTAGACCTCGGTGTGAGGTGAGTGGGACAACCCGGCGAAACTGACGGTGACGATGATCGAGGCGCCGGTCCGATGCCGCATCGAGGGCAGCGCCGCGTGCACCCCGTGGACGACCCCGTCCAGGTTCACCCCGACGGCCTGTCGGTAGTGCTCCAGCGAATAGGGGACGCCCATGTCGGTGAAGCTCTCACTCGGCCCGGTGATCCCCGCGTTCAGGTGCAGTACGTCCAGGCCGCCGTGTTCGTTCGTGGCGAGATCGACCACGGTACGGACCTGCTCGAAGTCGCGGACGTCGGTGCGTTGGAAACGGGCCCCCACCTCCTCCGCCAGCGCCGCTCCCGCTTCGGTGTCCACGTCGGCGATCACGACCCGGGCGCCGTCGGACGCGGCACGACGCACCAATGCCGCGCCGATACCGCCGGCTCCGCCGGTGACCAGGACACTCCTGCCCGTGTAAGCGCCCACCATCGAACTCCCCTCCGTCGCTTCCGGTCCTGGAACGAACCTAGGCGGCGGACCTTCCGGGCACCAGGGTGAGGGCACCACCATGCTCCGGGGCGGCAGCGACCCTTCCGGCGCCCGCCCGGGGGCGGTCAGTCCGTCGGGGGACGCAGGCGTGTGACGAACTTGTACCGGTCACCGCGGTAGAGCGAGCGCACCCACTCCACCGGGTGGCCGTCACCGTCGAAACTGTGCTGGCAGTGCAGGACCAGTGGCAGGCCCACGTCCACACCGAGCAGCCGGGCCTCGTTCGGCGTCGCCAGCACGGTCTCGATGGACGCCTCCGCTTCCGCGAGGGACACCTCGTACGCGCTCGCCAGAGCCTCGTAGAGCGAGGCGTAGCGGTCGAGCTGCCTGCGCAGTCCGGGGAAGCGCCGCGCGGCCAGATGGGCGGTCTCCACGGCCATGGGTTCGCCGTTGGCCAAACGGAGCCGCTCGATCCGCAGCACACGACCGCCGGAGCGGATCGCCAAGAGCTCGGCGAGCTGGTCGTCGGCGTTGATGTAGCTGACGTCCAGGATGCGGGTGGCCGGGTGCAGGCCGTGGGCGCGCATCTCCTGGGTGTAGCTGGTCAACTGGAGGATCTGGGCGACCTTCGGCTTGGCGACGAATGTGCCCTTGCCCTGGATGCGCAGCAGGCGACCCTCGACCACCATCTCGGTCAGGGCCTGTCGCACGGTGGTGCGAGAGGTGCCGAACTGGGTGGCCAAGGCACGCTCCGGAGGGACGGGGTTGCCCGCCGGCATCGCCTCGATCAGCTCCAGCAACTGCTTCTTGACCTGGTAGTACTTGGGCACCCGGGGGTTGCCTTCCAATGCCCGCTGAACCGTCATCAGTCTCCTCCGCCGCGTCCAGTGTTCGCCACGCACATCCCGTGCCGTGATGGCCGGTGGCCGACCCTTCCGGCCGCCGATTGGTGTGGACCATTGGTCGAGTGCGTATCCCTTGAGTATGCACGGCTTCATGGGATGATTTGTGAGTGCCTCACCTCAGCGACCTCATTCGCCGTCACACGTCACTCAAACAGGCGGACCTGGAGTGGATCCACTCCCTGGTCTCGGACTGGCAACTCCTGGCCGACCTCTCCTTCGCGGACCTCGTGCTGTGGGTGCGTCTGCGCGAGGACGACGGCTGGGTGGCGATCGCCCAGATGCGACCCACCACCGGCCCGACCGCCTTCCAAGACGACCTGGTCGAGACCGTGCTGCGGGACGATATGACCGATGTCACCTCCCGTTCCGGGCTCAGGGTGGTCGGCCGCCGCGCCCTCATCGACCGGGCCTGGAGCGAGGGAAGGATCTGCCGGGACGGCGACCCCGACTGGTCCGGCGGGGTACCGGTGCGCGAGGAGACCATCCCGGTCCGTCGCCAGGGCAACCTCATCGCCGTCATCCAACGCAGCACCAACCTCAGTTCGGCGCGCACGCCCAGCCGGCTGGAGCTCACCTACCTGCAGAGCGCCGGCGACCTGGCACAGATGATCGCCGAGGGAGCCTTTCCGTTCAGCGACCAGGGACCGCTCATGGTGCGCTCCCCGAGGGTCGGCGACGGTCTGCTACGACTGGACCAGAACGGGGAGGTGGTCTACGCCAGCCCCAACGCGCTGTCCGCCTACCGACGCCTGGGCCTGACCGCCGACCTGGTCGGAGCCCGCCTGGACCGCACCACCCTGGAACTGGCCGCGCAGGGCGAGGCCCGCGACGAGAACCTCACCTACACCGCCAGCGGACGCGCGCCGCAGGAGGCAGAGGTGGAGGCACGCGGCGTCACCGTCCAACTGCGGGCCATTCCGCTGATCATCGACGGGGTGCGCATAGGGGCCCTGGTGATGATCCGAGACGTCACCGAGCTGCGTCGGCGCGAGCGCGAGCTCATGACCAAGGACGCCACCATCCGGGAGATCCACCACCGGGTGAAGAACAACCTGCAGACCGTGGCGGCGCTGCTGCGTCTGCAGTCCAGGCGCCTGGACGTGCCGGAGGCGCGGGCCGCGCTGGACGAGGCCGTGGGCAGGGTGGGCTCGATCGCGATCGTGCACGAGATGCTCTCGCACACACCCGACGAGGTCGTGGACTTCGACGACATCGCCGACCGGGTCATGCAGATGGCGGCGGAGGTGTCCTCCACCGGCGAGGTGGTGGTCCCGCGCCGGATCGGTGGGTTCGGCCTGTTGAACGCACTGGTGGCGACGCCACTGTCGATGGTGCTGGCCGAACTGGTGCAGAACGCGGTGGAACACGGGTTGGGGCAGGGGCCGGGCAAGATCGAGGTGCGGGTACAGCGCTTCGACACCGGACCCGGGTTCCCCGGGCCGAGCAGCCTGGAGCTGGCCGTCTCCGATGACGGTGGGGGCCTGCCGGAGGACTTCGACCTGGAGGGCGCCACGAGTCTGGGTCTGCAGATCGTGCGCACCCTGATCGTGGGCGAACTCGGTGGCACCTTGGCGATCAAGCCGAAGGAGAGCGGCGGCACTGAGATCGCGATCAGCCTGCCGCTGGAACATCCCGAGGGCGCGCTCCCCTAGAGGTCAGGGGGAGATGGGGCGGGGCAGGCGAGTGGGGTTCTGCTCCCGTACGGGCTCAGGGGGTGTGGTCCCGTCGGAGGCGCGCCGGTCCCCGCCCGCGCCGGCGGGGGATCGTTCGGCGTCGTTCGTCGTTCGAAGGGGAGGTCCCGGGAAGGGACGCGATTCAGTGGCTACGGGCCATGGTGCGCTGCGTGGAGCCACTGCGCTTGCGCATCCGGCGGCGTTCCTCCTCGGAGGTGCCACCCCAGACCCCGCCGTCCTGGCCGCTCTCCAGTGCCCACTTGAGGCAGGCGGAGCTCACCGGACAGCGTTGACAGACGGATTTGGCCTCCTCGATCTGGATCAGTGCGGGCCCGAAGTCGCCGATGGGGAAGAAGAGTTCGGGGTCTTCGTCACGGCAGGCTGCGTCATGGCGCCAGTCCATGCGGTCCACTCCTCACAGATTGTGAAGCTTTTCACGATCGCTGTGCAAGGGCACCCGGCGAGAGGCTCAGCGGAAACGGGTCTCCGGCCGGGAGGGTCGGGCCTTCATCCCACGGCCATGTGGGAAGGGCTCGTATTAACTCGCCCGTAACTCGCGGCGATATCTTGAGCGTGACAGGATCACGACAGGCACGCAAGAGTTCCCGAGGTCAAAGGTCCTGATCGACGTGTCGGGTGCGTCACAGTCGGTCGGAATGGCTTCATTCGCCGGAATTAACAGAAGATTCGTAATGCCTTCGGTACCGACTGGAAGTTGACCTCTTCACGCTCTCCCAGGTATTCACCGTCGATTTGGAAGGCCCTCGGGTGGTTCGACGTGATCCGCAGTGAACCCTGGTCGTGCCAGGTCACGTAGCCTTCGCCCCGTCCGGGAAGACCTTTGGGCAGGAACATTTGCGAAAGCACCCAGCCGGTCAACCAGTACGAGGAGCGGGTCAGCGCGAAAGCGTCCAGACCCAGCTCGAAACGGGAGGACGGGGTCGGTTGAAGCGGTAGGGAACCCGCGTACGTCCATGGTGTGGTGTTGGTGACCAGGGCGAAATAGACGTCCCCCAGCGACCTTCCGTCGGTCGACACGGTAAGTGACGGGTCGCGTATATCCCCACCGAAGAACAGCTTTACCGCGACCTCCGCGTACAAGGCGGGAGTGGCCTTCCGGCCGTTCTCTCGCTCGTGCTCCACCTGCTGCACCACGTCGGCGTCCCACCCGAAACCGGCACAGAACGTGAAGTAGCGGTCGTCCAGGTGGCTGGTGATCCGGCCCAGGTTGACCTCGCGCTCACGGCCGGAACGGATCGCGGCGAGGATCTGCCCGGTCGCCTCCACCGGGTCTCCGGAGACCCCCAAGGCGCGGATGAACACGTTGGCGCTACCCCCGGGGATGACCGCGTAACTGGGGCGCTTCCGCTCGGGTACGGCCAGGAGCCCATTGACGACCTCGTTGACGGTCCCGTCGCCGCCCAGGCTCAGCACCAGCCCGAAACCGCCATCGGCGGCGTCTCGCGCCAACTTCTGGGCATGGTCGCGGTAGGAGGTCTCCACGACGGTGACGTCCAGTTCCGACCTCAACGCGCCCAGGATCACCTCGCGGGTGCGATCGGTGGTCGTGGTCGCTTTGGGGTTCACGATGAAGAGGGCACGCACCCGGCCAGTGTAGGGGGTCGAGGATACGGAGGGCCGTGCCAGGGGCGAGGCCGGGGAGGGCGGTGGACCCGTATAGGTTTGACGCGTGTCTTCGCGTCCCATCACTCTCATCATCGCCGCCGCGCTGGAGGCCCTGATCGGGCTGGTCGCGGCCGTCGGCGGCCTCTACAGCCTGTACACGGCGATCGCCGGTGAGGCCACCGACGTGACCTCCTCCGCGATCCCGCTCACCGTCATCGGCCTGGGCGTCGGTGGTCTGTTGATCTTCGTCGCCCGCGGACTGCTGCGGCTGCGCGAGTGGTCGCGCACCCCGGTGGTGGTCACCCAGCTGTTCCTGGCGGTGGTGGCGTACTACATGTTCACCGGCGAGCAGTACGTGATCGGCGGGGTCATGCTCGGCACGGCCGTCATCGCGGCCGCCGCCGTCCTGGCACCGCCCACGACCGCCGCGTTGTACCCCGACCAGACACCGCCCGGTCGTACCGGGCGCAAGTAGTGGCGAGGTGGTGTTCGGGCGCCTGAGGCGGGTGGAACCCGCCGGCGCCCGAACGACCGTTAATCGTCGGTGGTGAGTGCCTGGCGCAGCTGGGCCAGGGTCCGCGCCAACAGACGGGACACGTGCATCTGCGAGATCCCCAGTTCCTGGGCGATCTGTGACTGGGTCATGTTGCCGAAGAAGCGCAGCAGCAGGATCCGCTTCTCCCTGGGCGGGAGCTGCTCCAAGAGCGGCTTCAACGACTCCCGGTACTCCACGCCCTCCAGCGACTCGTCCACGATGCCGAGCGAGTCCGCGACGGCGGGTGCGTCCTCGTCACCGCTGTCGGGGGCGTCGAGCGACACCGTCGAGTAGGCGTTGGCGGACTCCAGGCCCTCCAGCACCTCCTCCTCGGTCATCTGCAGGTGCTGGGCCAACTCCGCGACGGTGGGAGAGCGCCCCTCCCGCTGGGAGAGGTCGCTGACCGCCTTGGTCAGCGAGAGCTTCAGCTCCTGGAGGCGACGGGGAACCCGGACCGCCCAGCCCTTGTCCCGGAAGTGGCGCTTGATCTCACCGACGATCGTCGGGGTGGCGTAGGTGGAGAACTCCACCCCGCGCTCCAGATCGAATCTGTCGATGGACTTGATGAGTCCGATCGTGGCCACCTGGGTGAGGTCGTCCAACCACTCACCACGGTTACGGAACCGGCGGGCCAGGTACTCCACCAACGGCAGGTGGAGCTCCACCAGTTCGTCACGTATGGAGCGCCGCTCGGGCGAGTCCGCGTCGAGTTCGTTAAGGCGCTCGAACAACGCTCTCGCGCGCGCCCGGTCGGGCACCGCGTGCTCGGTCTTCGCTGTCAGAGCGGGCCCCCTTTCGCTCACGCCGGCTCCAGCGTGCCGCGACGTTTGTACAGGACGATGTAGACGCGATCGTCCGGTCCGACCCCCGCGTCCACGTCCCCCGCCAACGCGGACAGGACGGTCCACGCGAAGGTGTCGCGGGCCGGAAGGCGCCCGTCCGCGGTCAGCACCGAGACGGAGATGCGCATCCCATCCGGGGTGAGTTCGAATTCCGTGGTCAGTTCCGTGCCGGGCAGCGCCTGGGAGAGGAGCATCGCGCAGGCCTCGTCGACACCGATCCTCAGGTCCTCGATCTCGTCGAGGGTGAAGTCGAGTCGCGCGGCCAAGCCGGCCGTGGCCGTCCGCAGCACCGACAGATAGGCACTGTCGGCTGGCATGTTGACGGTGACGGCGTCGCGTACACCGGTGGCGTCGGCCGTGGGCACGGCGGTTTCTTCGGTCACGTCCCTCCTTCGGGGGGCGAGGTTGCCGCTTGAATGCAATGTATCTCGTTTCACCCTGCCACTGACGCAGGGAAGTGAGATCGTGTCCGGCGGGTGATGGCCGAACCCGAGACGAATGGTCGGACTCAGGTCCGCGCGGAACCCACAGCGACCAGCGCGTCGCCGTCCAGACGACGGACCGTCCACTCGTCCATGGGTGTGGAGCCCAACGACTCGTAGAACCCGATCGCGGGGGTGTTCCAGTCCAACACCGACCACTCCAGGCGTGTGTAACCACGTTCCACGCAGATCCTCGCGAGGTTGCGCAACAGGGCACCGCCGTACCCGTGGCCGCGCATCTCGGGTCGTACGTACAGGTCCTCCAGGTAGATCCCGTGCCTGCCGGTCCAGGTGGAGTAGTTGAGGAACCACAGGGCGAACCCCGCCGACACGACGGTGCCGTCGGCGTTCTCGTGCTCCACGAGGTGCGCGTACACCGCCGCGTCCGGGCCGAACAGCGCCCGGTGGAGGTCGTCCTCCGTCGCCACCGCCGCCTCGGGTTCCTTTTCGTATTCGGCGAGTTCACCGATCATCCGGTTGATGACGGGAACGTCTTCGGGGCGGGCGGGACGGATCATCGGACCACCTCGGGCGAGTCGGGGACGGCGGATGTTCCCAGGGTATGCGTCCGACGTAAGGGGAATGTGGGGCCGATGATCGGCGCGTGGTGATTGAGGTGCCCGCGTACCGCTCAGTGCGGTCGGTGCGCCACCACGCGTTCCACCAGTCCGAAGAACAGCCGGTCGTGGTGGCCCACCTCGAAACCGACCTCCCCGGCGACCTCCCGGGGGAGCCTGCGAGGGTGTTCGCGTCGGCGCTCCCGCAGCAGCAATGGCATCCGCGTGTACTCGATGTGGTCGACCAGGAGCAGCCGGCCGCCGGGCACCAGGACGCGGTGCATCTCCCGTAGGGCCCGTTCCTGGTCGGGGATGGTGCACAGGGAGAGCGTGCACACCACGGTCTCGAAGGAACGGTCGGCGAAGGCCATGTCCTGCGCGTCGCCCTCCACCAGGGTGATGGATCGTTCCAGGTCATCGGCCTTCTCCCGGGCCTTGGCGAGCATCGCGGGGCTCAGGTCCAACCCGGTGAGTTCCACCTGGGGCGGGTAGTACCGCAGGTTCCGCCCGGTCCCCACCGCCACCTCCAGGGCGCGCCCGCGCGCGCCGGTGCACAGGAGCTCCCTGGTATCGCGGATGGCCACGTGTTCGCAGTGGCCTCCGAGGTCGTATCGGCCCGCGCGGTGCTCCCAGAGCCGACGTGCCTTTTCCGTACGCGAGTCCATGCCTCTCCCCGGGACAGGTTCGGGGTGCCCCTGGGAAAAGACTTTGGGACCGGGAGGCCGGCCGGTCAAGGGGTGAGGCGGGGTGTTTCCCGTTCACCCCGAACCCACGTGCGGTTTCGGGTGGATACGGTCCGGTTCCGGCCGTGTGCGTGTGGAACCGATTCGATGAGGTAAAGGCCGCGGGGCCCGCACACCACCGGTGTACGGGCCCCGCGGGTGGATCACTGGATCACCTTGGACAGGAACGCACGGGTGCGTTCGTGTTGTGGGTTCGAGAGCACCTCGGCGGGCGTCCCCGTCTCCACCACGGCGCCGTCGTCCATGAAGACCAGCGAGTCGCCCACCTCGCGGGCGAAGCCCATCTCGTGCGTGACGACCACCATGGTCATGCCACCCCTGGCCAGGTCGCGCATGACGTCCAGGACCTCGCCGACCAGCTCCGGGTCCAGCGCGCTGGTGGGCTCGTCGAAGAGCATCAGCGACGGTTCCATGGCCAGCGCGCGGGCGATCGCCACACGCTGCTGCTGGCCACCGGAGAGCTGTTCGGGGTAGGCGTTGGCCTTGTCCGGCAGACCCACCCGCTCCAACAGTTCCATGGCCCGCTCGGTGGCCTGGGCCTTCGGGGTGCGCTTGACCTGCGTCGGAGCCTCGATGACGTTGCCGAGCACGGTCAGGTGCGGGAACAGGTTGAACCGCTGGAAGACCATCCCGATGTCGCTGCGCTGGGCCGCGATCTCGCTGTCCCGCAGCTCGTAGAGGCGTCCGCGCCTTTGCCGGTATCCCATCAGCTCACCGTTGACCCACAGACGGCCGGCGGTGAGCTTCTCCAGGTGGTTGACGCAGCGCAGGAAGGTGGACTTGCCCGACCCCGAGGGGCCGACCACGCACATCACCTCGCCACGTCGGACCTCCAGGTCGATGCCCTTGAGGACCTCCAGGCGGCCGAAGCTCTTGCGCACGTCCTCGGCGACGACGAGCGCGTCGGAGGGTGGTGCGTCGGCGGTCTCTACGGCCACGTCGTCAGCGGGCATGCGGTTCTCCTCGGCCATCAGTGCCTCCCTCCGACGATGCGGTTCTCGACGCCGCGCTCACTGCGGCTGAACCTGCGCTCGATGAAGTACTGGCCGACCATGAGGACGCTGGTGATCGCCAGGTACCACAGGCAGGCCGCCACCAGCATCGGGAAGATCTGGTAGGTGCGGGTTCCGATGGCCTGGAGCTGGTAGAAGAGCTCGATGGTCACCGGCACGTACGCCAACAGGGCGGTGTCCTTGAGCATGGCGATGGTCTCGTTGCCCGTGGGCGGGATGACCACCCGCATCGCCTGCGGCAGCGTGATGCGCCGCATGATCTTGCTTCGGCCCATACCGAGGGCCTGGGCGGCCTCGGTCTGGCCCTTGTTCACCGACTGCAGGCCGGCGCGGATGATCTCGGCCATGTAGGCGCCCTCGGACAGCGCCAGGGCGAGCAGACCGGCCATGTAGCCGCTCAGGAGGGTGCGGACGTCGATCTCGAAGAACCGGGCGTCGCCCTCCAGGCCCAGCATGGGCATCCAGTAGTTGTCGAAGGGGAGCCCGACGTGGATGGTCGAGTACAGGATGGCGATGTTGCCGAAGAGCACGGCCAGGACCAACCGGGGCACACCGCGGAAGAACCAGGTGTACAGCCAGGCGACCGACACCAGGACCGGGTTCCCGGACAGACGCATCACCGCCAGCACGACGCCCAGCAGGATACCGATGACCATGGACAGGACGGTGGCGCTGAGGGTCACCCAGACACCGTTCACGACCGGGTCCGAGAACATGTGCTCGAACATGAACGGCCAGTTGAACGCGGGGTTCGTGATCAGCATGTTCACGAACATCGCGGCGAGGACCAGCACGACCCCGGCGGCGACCCAACGTTCCGGGTAGCGGACGGGGACTGCGGAGATCGGGTCGGCCGGTCGGCCCGGGGTCGGTTCCTTCGACCCCGGATCGTCCGCCGATGCACTCGGTGACGTCACGGATCAGACTTTCGCTAGTGGCGGGCGAACAGGGCGGGCGGTCGTCGTGACCGGAACGGGCGCCCGGACACGTTCTGATGAAACGGCCGCACGCCGGCCCTGGTGAGCTCGGCGTGCGGTGGTGCGACGCTGGGGGGACCCGGTGGGGCTATTCGTCGACGGAGGGGTTGACCTCGGAGGTCTCGACGGCACCGACCTCGATGCCCCACTCCTCCAGGACGTTCCCGTAGGTGCCGTCCTCGATGATGGAGTTGAACCCGGCGGCCAGGGCATCGGCCATCTCGGTGTCGTCCTTGGGGGTGATGACGCCGTAGGGCGCGGCCGAGTACTGCTCGTCGATGAATTCGAGCTGGTCGCCGGTCTCCTGCAGGGCGAACAGGGAAGTGGGCAGGTCGGCCAGGGACGCGTCGTTGAGTCCGGAGACCACGCTGGAGGTCGCCAGCGGCTGGTTCTGGAACTTCTCGATGGTGATGGCCTCTTCGCCCGCCTCGACGCAGGCGTCGCTACGGGCCTCGATGTCGGTGTCGTGCGTGGTGCCGGTCTGCACGGCGATACGCATACCGCAGGCGTTATCGGGGTCGACCCCTTCGGGGTTCCCGGCGAGGCCGAACCACTGCGTCCCGGAGGAGAAGTAGCTCACCATGTTGACGGCCTCCATGCGCTCCTCCGTGATGGTGAAGGAGGAGGCGCCGAGGTCGTAGTTGCCGCTGTCGACGCCGATGATGATGGAGTCGAAGTTGGCGGGGACCCACTCGACTTCGAGGCCGAGCTTGTTCAGGGCGGCCGTCACCAGGTCCACGTTGAAGCCGAGGACGGTCTCGCCGTCCTCGTCCAGGTACTCGCCGGGCGGGTACTCGGCTTCGACACCGATGCTGACGACGCCGGCCTCGGCGATGTCGTCGGGGAGCAACGCGGCGAGTTCCTCGTCGACGGAGACCTCCGGCGCTTCGGGGGCGGCTTCGTCCTCGGCGCCGTCACCATCGCCACACGCGGAAAGGGTCAGGACACCCACTGCGGCGAGGGCGGTGAAGTAGGGGAGGGACTTGCGCAGGGGCATGTGAGGTCTCCTTCAAGGGCACGAATCATGCCTGCTCGGAGGCCTGTTCGCGGATCCGTTCCGCAGGCCTGGAACGACAACACGGACATTATGCTGCATAGTGCTTTAAGTCGGTAGCACTCCATCCTGACGCCCCGCGATTTTCCCGCGGTCACCGTTGTGAGAGGATTGCGTAACGGGTCATCCCCGTGAGATGCGGACGCGCTGTACTCGTATAAGAGTCCGGCGAAGACTGTCCCTTCCGGCGAACACCACCGGTCATGGCCGACCGGCGCCGTGGAGGGTTCCCCTAGCACCCTTACGTCTTCGCGCGCGATCCGTCGACCATCGTCCTCGTCATGGCCGACGCGGACGTAGAAGCAGACCGAGGGGTTTGAGTAGTGACCACCTTTACTTCGCGTACCCAGGACACGTCCGAGCTGGACAAGGATCCGGCCTTCGCCATGCATCGCGGTGGCAAGCTCCATGTCACCTCCTCCGTGGACGTCAGCGACCACGAGGGACTCTCCCTGGCCTACACACCGGGTGTCGCCCGCGTCTGCGACGCGATCGCCGAGAACGCCGAGTTGGTCGAGACCTACACCTGGAAGAGCAACCTGGTCGCCGTCGTCACCGACGGCACCGCGGTCCTGGGCCTGGGCAACATCGGGCCGGAGGCCTCGCTGCCGGTCATGGAGGGCAAGTCGCTGCTGTTCAAGCAGTTCGGCGACGTCGACTCCGTGCCGATCGCCCTCAACTGCACCGGCGTCGACGAGATCGTCGAGACCGTCGTGCGCATGTCACCGTCCTTCGGTGGCGTCAACCTGGAGGACATCTCCGCTCCGCGCTGCTTCGAGATCGAGGACAAGCTGCGTGAGCGCCTGGACATCCCGGTCTTCCACGACGACCAGCACGGTACCGCCATCGTGACCGTCGCCGCGCTGCACAACGCGGCCCGCCTCACCGGCCGTACCCTGGCCGACCTGCGGGTCGTCGTCTCCGGTGCGGGCGCCGCCGGCGTCGCCGTCACCAAGATGCTCGTCGACGGAGGCATCGGCGACATCGCCGTCGCCGACTCCAAGGGCATGATCCACGAAGGCCGGGAGAGCCTGACCTCGGTCAAGCGGGAACTGGCCGCCATCAGCAACAAGGCCGGTCTGAAGGGCTCCATCGAGAGCGCGCTGGAGGGCGCCGACGTGTTCGTCGGCCTGTCCGCCGGTGAGGTCCCCGAGTCGGTCGTGGCCACCATGGCCGACGACGCCATCGTCTTCGCCATGGCCAACCCCAACCCGGAGATCCACCCGGACGTGGCCCGCAAGCACGCGAGCGTCGTCGCCACCGGGCGCAGCGACTTCCCGAACCAGATCAACAACGTCCTGGCCTTCCCCGGCGTGTTCCGGGGCGCCCTCGACGTCCAGGCCCGCGACATCACCGAGAACATGAAGCTGGCCGCCGCCAAGGCCATCGCCGACCTCGTCGGTGACGACCTGAGCGCCGACTACGTCATCCCCAGCACGTTCGACGAGCGCGTGGTCCCGGCGGTCTCCGCCGCGGTCGCCGCTCAGGCCCGTGCGGACGGCGTCGCCCGCCGTTGATGGAGTTCCAGGGCCCGTGCGATCGTCTCGATCGCTCGGGCCCTTTTTCGTGCCGGGGTGGGGTCGAGGCCACCACCCAGGGGGGAGTACGGACACCCCGGTTCGGGGGGACCGGCGTAGTGCGCCGTGACGGGGCGCACTCGTAGGTTTTCGAGGACTGGAACCACGCCGTTCGAACGGCCTCAGACCCCTGGGACACCCCTCATGGAACCGACCTCCCCGACCACGCGCGAGCCCCGAAGAACCGGTGGACGGATCGCGATGGCCCTGGCCGTGGTGATCGCCGCCGTTGGAGCGGTGACCCTGATCCCGCGGCCCTACGAACTCGACGACCGGGTCGAGGGCGACCGTGAGGTCGCGGCGTCGGTCCGGGAGGGGATCGGCGACACCACCGGCTACCACGGGCTGTCCGTGGCCCTCGTCGAACCCGACCCCGAGGGCGGGTACCACGTCCGCTCGGCGGGGCTGGGCTCGGTCGGCGACGAGGGAGAACAGGTGGACGAGGACACCCCCTTCGGGTCCGCGTCGGTGGCCAAGGTGCTGCCCGGGATGCTGCTCGCCGACATGATCGACCAGGGCGAACTCGATCTGGACACCAGGGTGGGGGAACTGCTGCCGGAACTGGACCCGGCCGACCCCGCCGTCGCCGACATCACCGTCGAGGAACTGGCCACCCACACCTCGGGGCTGTCGCGTGAGGAGACGACCCTGCCCCAGACCCTCTGGCAGTTCGTCGCCAAACGCCACCCCGACCCGGCGGGTTCGGTCGACGACTTCCTCGCGGAGGTGGCCGCACAGGCCCGCGTCGACCCCGAACTACGGGGAAGCAACGTCTACTCCAACACCGGCTTCGGTCTATTGGGGCACGCGCTGGCGGCCCGCGCCGGGATCGACTACGCCGCCCTGGTCCGCGAACGCCTCCTGGAACCCCTGGGCATGGAGCACACCCGAGTGTGGTCCGACCAGGCCGGTTCCGACCCCGTCGTGCACGACGCCGACCGTGGGTGGTCCATCGAACTGGACCGCACGGTCGCATCCGGTCCCTCGGGTGGGGTGACCACGACGGCGGGTGACCTCGGGCTGCTCCTCGCGGCGATGATGGACGACTCGGCGCCGGGAGCCGGCGCGGCCGAACCCGTGGCCGCGGGCGACGTGGCCCGCCGGGAACAGGGACTGGGCTGGTACGTGGAGACCCTCGGTGGTCGGGAGATCACCGCGCACGGCGGGAACGCCACCACCAACGGCCACACCGCCTGGATCGGCTACTCCGGTGACCGGGGAGCCGTGGTCCTGTCGAACACGCACCGGTACAGCGAGGATATCGGCATCCGACTGCTCGGGGTCGACGAACCCAGTCCGGACAACGTGGCGGGGGAGCGGTTGTATGCCACCGTGACGGCGATCCTGGCACTGCTGCCCGGGGCCCTGTTCCTGGGCTTCGCCGCCCGGCGCCGCCCCTGGCCGATGACGCGTCGGCCCACGGACCGGGCGGGCCTGGTCGCCTACGGGACGCTCACGGTCGCGCTGCTCGGGTACGTCCACCTCGCCGGTTTCTGGCACCTGGTCTCCCCGTGGGCGTGGGCGGCCGGGGTGTTCCTGACCGTGGCCGCGGCCGTGGTCGGGGCCCGAAGATGGTCGGACCTGCCCACCACCAGGGGTGGCCTGCCCTGGCCCAGATGGGCGCTGACCGGCCTCGTCGCCTTCGCCGGCCTGGCGCTCCTGGTGGGTCTGGCCACGCTCTGACACCGTGCGCCGTCGGGACGATCACATCAGCTCCGCGGGTGAGTCGAACTCCTCCTTCAGGAGGTCGAACGCCCGGCGCAGGTCGGCCAGGGCGGCGTCCGGGGTGTCACCCTCGCCACGAGTGGCCGCCCCCGAAGGCAGACGGGCGTGGGCACTCCACACACCGTCCGCGTCCTGCTCGATCGTGTACGGAACCAGCACCGCTTCTTCCTTCTGGATCGGATGATTCGACGAGGGGCCCGGGAGACCACGCCCCCGTGTGGTCTCCCGGGCCTCCTCCGGCGTCGACTCAGTCGCGCCGTTCCTGGTCCTCGCCGGTGGCGGTGGACCAGGAATCACCGCCCGAGGGCGGCATCGGTCGAGCCTTCGGCTCCTCCGAGGGGCCCGCGTCCCCCGGTTCGGACCCTTGGTCGGTGGGTCCCTCGGTGGACTCCTCACCCTTGTCCGACGTCGGTTCGGACCCCTCGCGTTCCCCCTCGGCCGGCCCCCACCGGCCCAGGTCGCGGCGGATCACCTCGACCGTGTCGTCGAGGATGCGGCGCAGGTCGTTCGCGGCGGACCCGCCGACCTGACCGGCGCCCCGGAGCATGTCCCGAACGCGCACGGAGAAGTCCTTCAGGGCGTGTTCGAACTCGGGCCCCTCGTGCCCGGTCTCCTTACGCCCCGCCTCGTCACGCCGGGCGTCGTCGTGTTCGGACCCTTCCCCCGAGCCCTCACCGCGACGTTCGGAGTCGGTGCGACCCCAGGCGGCACCGAACGCCCCGCCGAAGCCCTGGGCGAACCGATCCCACTCACGGGCCCACATTCCGCCGTCCCCACAGTCCCGGGCGCGGTCCCGCTCACGACGGTCCTGGTCCCCCTCGTCCTCGGGGGCCTTGGTCCCCTCGGCGCGTTCGGCCCCCTCGCGGCGGGTGCCGCCCGCGGTGAACTTCAGTTCGTCGCGCAGGGAGCTGATGGTGGCGCGCACGTCCTGCTTGACCGCGCGGGCGATGTCGCGCACCGAGTCGGTGATCTCCCGCTCCAGGTCGTCCAGGTCGCTCTCGCGGGCGCGCAGCTCCTCACGTCCCTTGTCGGTGAGGCTGTACACCTTGCGGCCACCCTCCTCGGTGTGGGTGACCAGGCCCTCCTCCTCCAACCGGGCGAGCCGAGGGTAGATGGTGCCGGGAGAGGGCGAGTACACGCCAAGGAAACGGTCGCGCAGCAGGCTGATGATCTCGTAGCCGTGGCGCGGGCTCTCGTCGAGCAGCTTGAGCAGGTACAGGCGCAGTCTGCCGTGGCCGAAGATGGTGCTCATGAGGCCCCCTCTGGGATCGCGGCCGGAGCCTCGGGCGCACGACGCAGCAGCGCGGTCCGACCGGACACGGTGTTGACACTGATGGCGGCGGGGTCCACACCCACGCCGATCTTCCCGCTCAGGGTGTTGCGGGCCGGCGCGGTGTTGCGGTCCAACCCGAAGTCGGAGTCGACCCCACCGGTCATGGTGCGCAACTCGACGTTGGCGGAGCTCTCCGCGGGGACCCGCAGGGCCACCTCGCCGGACACGGTCGTCACCCGCACACGAGCCGAGGCCGCGAGGTCGGTGTCGACCAGGACCGATCCGGAGACGGTCTTGGCCCGCAGCCCGGAGAGGCGGCCGCCGGCCACGGCCAGCTGCCCGGTGGCGCTGTTGAAGCCCAGGGTGCCGCCCGGTCCGCGTACCGAGGCGCTGCCGTCGGCGGTGTTCAGGTCGGTTTCACCGGAGACCTCGTCCAAGGTGATCTCGCCGGTGGCGGTCCTGATCTTGGTGCGGGCGCTGAGCCCGGCCGCCACCACGGGCGCGGTGGCCGTGGACACCTCCACCGGGCAGTCCCGGGGGACCCTCAGGTTCACGGTGACCCGACGCGAGTGCATGTTCTTGTAGCCGGTCAGCTGGAGGGGCTTGAGCCGGTCGAGGAACCCCTGACCGGTCAGGTCCCGGTAGTGGATGGTGAGGATCCCGGCTTCCTGGGTGACTTCCAGGGGCTCGCCCTCGATGTCGGTGATCTCGAAGGTCACCGGGTCGTCGGTGGGAATGATGTTGACCTGTCCGCCGACGATTCGCACCTTCAGGGCGACGATGCCGTCCAAGGTGTGCGTCATCGGACTGTCGATGGTCCAACTTGCCATCGTGAACCCTTCCGTTCGCTCTCGATGTCTTCACGATATGTCGCGTCTTCGGCGAACTCAAGATATGTCGTGGATTTCGGGGGTCGAATCGGGGATCCTCGGGGACGACCCCGAGCCCGGCGTGCGCGGGCCCACCCACCGGATCGACCCCGGACACAAGCGAGGGGCCCGGGTCCACGTGGACCCGGGCCCCTCGGCCGGTACATCGCTCAGCGCGATGCCTCGTCGCTACTCCTCCTCGTCGTCCAGCCGGGCCAACCAGGTGGCCAGCCGTTCGACGGGCGTCTCGAACTCGGGGTTGACGTCGGTGAACACCCGCAGCTGCTCGGCGAGCCAGGCGAAGCTGACCTCCTCGTCGCCGCGGCGGTTCTCCAACTCCTCGATTCCTCGATCGGTGAAGTACATGGTTCTTCCGTCGCTATTCCGCGGGTGGGAAGACCGTGTCCACCAGGGCACGCTGCTCGGCCTCGTGACGCTTGGCCGAACCGGCCGCGGGCGCGGAGGAGGCCGGACGCGAGATCCGGGTGAACGGGCGGTCGAGCTGCTCGGAGAAGACCAGCGCGACGAAGGGCCACGGGCCCATGTTCGCCGGCTCCTCCTGGACCCACAGGACCTCGCCCGAGTTCGGGTAGGCCTTGAGCTGCTCGCGGATCTCCTCGATCGGCAGCGGGTACAGCCGCTCCGCGCGGATGATCGCGGTGTGCTTGTCCCCGCTCTTGCGGCGAGCCGCGTCCAGGTCGTAGTAGATCTTGCCGGAGCAGATGACCACACGACGGACCTTCTCCGGCGCGATCGAGTCGTCCCCGATCAGCGGCTGGAAGGAGCCCGAGGTGAAGTCCTGGGCGGCCGAGGTCGCGGTCTTCAGACGCAGCAGCGACTTGGGCGTGAACACCACGAGCGGGCGCTCCAGCGGCGACTTGGCCTGCCAACGCAGCAGGTGGAAGTAGCTCGCCGGGGTGCTCGGCATCGCGACGGTCATGTTCTCCTGCGCGCACGACTGGAGGAACCGCTCGATGCGGGCCGAGGAGTGGTCCGGGCCCTGGCCCTCGTAGCCGTGCGGCAGCAGCATGGTGACGCTGGAGCGCTGGCCCCACTTCTGCTCGCCCGCGCTGATGTACTCGTCGATGATGGTCTGCGCGCCGTTGACGAAGTCACCGAACTGCGCCTCCCACATCACCAGGGAGCCCGGACGGGTCAGCGAGTAGCCGTACTCGAAGCCCAGCGCCGCGTACTCGCTCAGCAGCGAGTCGTAGGCGAGGAACTTCGTGGTGCCGTTGTCGAAGCTCTTCAGCGGCGTGTGGGTCTCGCCGGTGTCGCGGTCCATCAACGTGGCGTGACGCTGACCGAAGGTGCCGCGGCGACTGTCCTGACCGACCAGACGGACCGGGTGGTCGTCCAGCAGCAGCGACCCGAAGGCCAGCAGCTCACCGGTGGCCCAGTCGATCGCGTCGTTCTCGACCATGGTCGCGCGACGGGACAGCTGCGGGGCCAGACGCGGGTGCGGCTTGAAGTCCTCGGGCAGGTTCACCTGGGTGTCGATGACCCGCTTGACGGTCTCCGAGGAGATCGCCGTCTCCACCTTGGAGTGGTCCAGACGGGACTCGGTGAACACCTCGGGCTTGACCACGGAGCCCGGCTCGATCGGCCTCTTCTCGACCTCACGGGTCTCGGTGAAGGCGCGTTCGAGTTCGCTCTGGTAGTCGCGAAGCGCCGACTCCGCCTCTTCCACCGTGATGTCACCGCGACCGATCAGGGACTCGGTGAACAGCTTGCGGGTGGAACGCTTGGCGTCGATGACGTCGTACATCAGCGGCTGGGTGAACGCGGGGTTGTCGCCCTCGTTGTGCCCACGACGCCGGTAGCAGACCAGGTCGATCACGACGTCCTTGTTGAACGCCTGACGGTAGGCGAAGGCCAGGTTCGCGACCCGGACCACGGCCTCGGGGTCGTCCCCGTTGACGTGGAAGATCGGCGCCTGCACCATGCGCGCGACGTCGGTGGCGTACACGCTGGAGCGGCTGTCGGACGGCGAGGTGGTGAAGCCCACCTGGTTGTTCACGATGACGTGCACCGTGCCGCCGGTCCGGTAACCGCGCAGCTGGGACAGGTTGAGGGTCTCGGCGACCACGCCCTGCCCGGCGAACGCCGCGTCACCGTGGATGAGGATGGGCAGCACGGTGAAGCCGTGCGGGCCCTTGTCGAGCACGTCCTGCTTGGCGCGGACGATGCCCTCGGCGACCGGGTCGACCGTCTCCAGGTGGGACGGGTTGGCGGCCAGCGTGATCTGGATCTTGTCGCCCTCGCGGGTCTCGAAGACCCCCTCGGTGCCCAGGTGGTACTTGACGTCACCGGAGCCGTGCGCGCTGCGCGGGTCGAGGTTGCCCTCGAACTCACCGAAGATCTGCCCGTAGGACTTGCCACAGATGTTGGCCAACACGTTCAGGCGACCGCGGTGGGCCATACCGATGACGGCCTCGTCCAGCTCGGCCTTGGCGGCCTTGGAGATCACACCGTCCAGCAGCGGGATCAGCGACTCTCCACCTTCGAGGGAGAAGCGCTTCTGACCCACGTACTTGGTCTGGAGGAAGGTCTCGAAGGCCTCCGCGCTGTTGAGCCTGTGCAGGATGTGCAGCTGCTCGTCACGGTCGAGCTTCTCGTGCTCGCGCTCGACGTGCGACTGGATCCACTCCCGCTCCTCCGGGCTCTGGATGTGCATGTACTCGATACCCACCGTGCGGCAGTAGGTGTCGCGCAGCACGCCCAGGACGTCGCGAAGCTTCATGACCTGCTTGCCGCCGAAGCCCCCGGTGGGGAACTCGCGGTCCAGGTCCCAGAGCGTCAGGCCGTGTTCGAGCACGTCCAGGTCCGGGTGCTTGCGCTGCTCGTGGGTGAGCGGGTTGGTGTCGGCCATGAGGTGGCCGCGCACACGGTAGGCGTGGATCAGCTCCTGGACCCGGGTGGTCTTGTCGAGCTGGGTGGCCGGGTTGACGTGGATGTCCTGGACCCAGCGGACCGGCTCGTAGGGGATCCGCAGGGCGTTGAAGATCTCGTCGTAGAAACCGTTCTCGCCCAGCAGTAGCTGGTGGATCCGACGCAGGAACTCACCCGACTGGGCACCCTGGATGATCCGGTGGTCGTAGGTCGACGTGATCGTCATGACCTTGCTGATGCCCAGCTCGCTCAGGGTGTCCTGGGAGGCGCCCTGGAACTCGGCCGGGTACTCCATGGCACCCACCGCGAGGATGGTGCCCTGACCGGGCATCAGGCGCGGCACGGAGTGCACGGTGCCGATGCCGCCCGGGTTGGTCAGGCTGATCGTGGTGCCCTGGAAGTCCGGGACGGCCAGCTTGTTGTTGCGGGCCTTGCGGACCAGGTCCTCGTAGCCGCTCCAGAACTCGGCGAAGTCCATCTCTTCGGACTTCTTGACGGAGGGCACGACCAGCTGACGTGAGCCGTCGGGCTTGGGGAGGTCGATCGCCAGACCGAAGTTCACGTGTTCGGGCTTGGCGACGCCGGGCTTACCGTCGACCTCCGTGTAGGAGTGGTTCATCTCCGGCATCGACTCAAGCGCCTTGACCATGGCGTAGCCGATGAGGTGGGTGAAGGAGATCTTCCCACCGCGGCTGCGTCGGAGATGGTTGTTGATGACGATGCGGTTGTCGAACAGCAGCTTGACCGGCACCGCGCGCACACTCGTCGCGGTGGGCATGGTCAGGCTGGAGTCCATGTTGGTCGCGGTACGGGCGGCCGCGCCACGCAGCCGCTCCTCCTTGACCTGGAGCCCATCGTCGCTGTCGGTGTTCTTGGGTGCGGCCGGAGTGGGCTTCTTCTTCGGAGCGGGGGCTGCGGGGGCCTTCTCGGTCTGCGCCTTAGCGGTCGCAGTGGCCCCACCCTTCCCGCCGCCCGAGTCCGCGGGCTTGTAGTCCGCGAAGAAGTTCCACCAAGCCTTGTCAACCGAATTCGGGTCGGTGAGGTACTTCTGGTAAAGCTCCTCGACCAGCCACTCGTTCGGGCCGAAATCTGTCAGGGGTTGAGACGCCTCAGACGACACGGCGGAGATCGCCCACTTCCGCTGCTCGCTTGTGAATGTTCAGGAAAGACGGGTGGCTGCCGGCAAGGCGGGCTCGAAGAAACATGGGGTCGCCCCCATGCGGAGTGTCTGACCAGGCCGGCACTCGTCGCGTACAAGGCTACTTGTACCGACCTCCCGGACGGGAACACTGTGGTTGTTGAAACTGGGAGATAGCTAACAATCTTTCACACGAACCTTGGCTTTCCGTGGTCGTGGCCTTGCCTTGTGTGATCACAGTGTCCTGTTTGTCCATGTCCGTGGGGGTTTTCGGTTCGTGACGCCATGACCGCCTCTGGCCGATGGGAATGTGACACGACACACGTTTCCATGGGCTCGTCCGAGGGGACCCGCGAGCCGACGGTGGAAGCGGTGCTCCCGACCGTGAAACGCAGGTGCCGGCGGCCCTGGATGCACGGATCTACGCGCTCTCCCCGATTCCTCCTCGGTGTCGCCATCACCCTGCCTACGATGCGCCTACGTACAACGGGAACAACGGGGGCGAGGGGGAACCCATGAGGGGCCTGGGGGAACTGGAGGCGGCGATCATGTCCGCCCTGTGGCGCGCGGAGGGGCCACTGCCGGTCCGCGACATCCGGTCGAGCATGGTCTACGACCGCGACCTCGCCTACACGACCGTCATGACCGTCGCCAACATCCTGCACCAGAAGGGATTGCTGGAACGGGAGAAGACGGGGCGGGCCTGGACCTACCGGCCCAGGGAGACCCACGCCGAGTACACGGCGCGCGTCATGGGCGAGGTCCTCAGTACCGGCCCCGACTCCGGTGTCACCCTGCTCCGCTTCGTCGAACGCTTCAGCGACGAGGACATGGCCCGGCTGTACCACGCGTTCCGGCAGGTCCGCGACCATCGCACCGGTTCCGCCTCGCCCTACAGGTCACCGGCGGCGCAGTGAACGCACACTCGGCGCGGCGACCGCCGCCGACGTCGCCATGATCGTCAGCACGGCGACGATCAGCAGGGACCGGTCCGCGCCGATCGACTCGGCGAGCGGCCCGATGGCGATCTGCCCCACCGGCATGGCCACGAACGACCCCAACGCGTCATAGGAGTACACCCGCGAGAGCCGGTCCGGCGGGATGTTCTCCTGTACCGACACCTCCCAGGCCACGCTGAACTGCTCGACGGCGACCCCGCCCACGAACATCGCCGCGAACAGTAACGGCACGATCGGTGACGGATCGGCCAGCACGAAGAACGGCAGGGTCTGCACGGTGACCAGAGCGGTTCCGTAGAACAGCGCTCTTCGCGGCTGCCAACGCGCGGCCAGGACGCCGCCCACCAACAGCCCCACGCTGTTGGCCGCCATCACCAGCCCCCACGTGGTCCGCCCGAACGTCTCGTCGGCGATCCCCGGGCCCAGCACCGAGGTGGTCGCCGACCAACCGGCGTTGACCACCATGAACTGCAACACGATGATCCACACCCAGGGCCTGGTCACGAACTCGCTCCAGCCCTCCAGCAGGTCGCGGAGCACGTTGCCGCGCTCCGCCGGCGTCGTCGACGGCACTCGCAGGAACAGGAAGGCCACCCCGGCCGCGGCGAACATCACGGCGTCCACACCGATCGCCCACCCCGGACCCAGCAGACCCACGGCGACGCCGCCCACCGACATCCCCGCGAACATGCCCAGCTGTTTGGCGATCCCGACCAGCGCGTTGGCCTGACGCAGCAGTGTGTGCGGCACGGTCTGCGGGGTGAGCGCCGCGGCCGCGGGTAGGTTGGCGGCGGCCGCGGCCCCGTTCACCAGGCTCAACACGATCATCAGCGGTAACGTCGCGGACCCGGTGAGCAAGGCCAGTGCGAGGAGTCCCTGGGAGAGCGCCGCGAGCACACAGGCCCCTCGCAGCACCAGGGCGCGCGGCAGCCGGTCGGCGATGACCCCGCCCAACAGCAGCAGGGACACGTTCGCCACCGACCGGGCGCCCACCACCAGACCCACCTGGGCGAGCGATCCGGTCACGTCCAGCACGGCGAAGGCCAACGCCACGTTCGCCATGCCGTTGCCGAACATCATCAGGACCCGGCCCAACGCCAGCGCGCGGAAGTTCGGGTGCCGCAGCGGCGCCGTGATCCCCGCCCGAGGCCCCGTACCGGTGTTCCGCGTCTGGTCCATGCCTCGTACCCGTTCCCGCCTCGAACCGTCCCGACCGGGGAATGCTCGTGGAACGGGCAGAACCGGTCAACCGGTTTTAGCGCGCGTGGGCGAGGTCCCTCAGCCCAGGACCCAGCTGCGACCCTCGGCCGCGAGCTTCTCCACCAGGGTGGCGCTGTCGTGTTCCTTGGCGAACAGGTGCTCGGGGCGGGTGATCGGCACGATCCACAGCCACTTCACCGGGTCACCCTGGAAGTTCAGCCCCGAGGTGTCCGGTGGCCGGCGGTCGGGGTCGGTGACCAAGGGGGTCGGGTCCTCCAACAGCAGCACGGCGCCCGCGCCCCGACGCATCGCCTGGTCCTCGGGGTTGTCCAACCACTTGACCGTGTGGCCGGTGCCGAACCAGGTGACCGCCCGCCAGGGGAACGCCCCGATCCACCGGAAGACACGTGCCGCGTGGTGCGCCGGCAACGTCGTGGCCAGCGCCAGCTCCACCCGGGCGTGGTGGGAGGTGTCGGCCATGTACCGGTCCAGGGTCGGCATCCGCTGACCGCACATGCCGACCGTCGACAGGACCGTGAACGGCCGTTCCTTCGTCGGCGGTCGCTCCGACAGCCGCAGCAACGGCGGGTGCCCGTCGGAGACGTCCCAGTAGTGGCCGGCCTCGCCCACCCGTCGGTTCAGATGGCCGAGCACCGTGCGCTGCACGCTCCGCCAGGCACCGGAGGCCCGACGCCAGTCCCAGTAGGCCTCGGCGTGCACGACCCGCGGCCACAGCCGGCGCTTGACCGAGTCGAGCTCCCACGCGTAAGCGCTGCGCCCGATGGCCTCACGCGCGTACCCGGGCAGTCCGCTGTCGGCGTCCGCCCAACCGGGGATGACCGCCAGCAGCCCCTCCTCGTCGAGCAGGGCCACGCCGTCGCCCTCCTCGAACCAGACCGCTCGCAAGGAGTCCGGGTCGAAACGGGGGCGGCCCTGGGGGTGCTTGGTGTAGGCCTCCGGCATCAGCGGGGCCCGCCCCTGGTACAGGTCACCGGGCTGCGCCTCGGTCGGCGCGCTCTCGTGGTTGGCCAGCCACACCGGGACACGGATGCGCTCGCGAGCGTCCAGCAGGTACGCGGCGGTGGTGTGGGAGTCGCATTCGACGACGACGCGGCGGCTCTGGTACGGGCTGATCTCGTCGAGCAGGACGTCGATCTCGGTCACCGGCTCTCCCACGTGTGTGTCGACCCAGGGGGTAGTCGTGTTGTCGTGGTCACCGAAGGGGCCTGCACCCGTCCGGGCTGTCCACACTGCGCGTAGACTCGACGGTAGTGCCCTGACAGGCGGAGCAATGCCGCAGCCGCGTATAAGTCGTATAACGACCCGCGGCGCCACACCTTTTCCGCGCCGGGCGCAGTCCACCGACTCCACTCGTTACGGATACTTATGCCCGCCGAGCTCACTTTCGTCGCACCCCGCCGCGCCAAGCCGCCCCGGCACCTGGCCGACCTGTCCCTGGAGGAGCGCCAGGACGTCGTCAAGGAGCTGGGCGAGAAGCCCTTCCGGGCCAAGCAGATCGCCAAGCACTACTACGGCGCCCTGGAGTCGGACACCGCCAACATGACCGACCTGCCCGAGGCCTCCAGAGAGAAGCTCGGCGAGGCGCTGCTGCCCACGCTGCTCACTCCGGTCCGACACTTGTCCGCGGACAAGGGGATGACCCGCAAGACCCTGTGGAAGGCCTTCGACGGGGTCATGTTCGAGTCGGTCATGATGCGCTACCCGGACCGTGTCACCCTGTGCATCTCCTCCCAGGCCGGATGCGGCATGAACTGCCCCTTCTGCGCCACCGGACAGGCGGGCCTGACCCGCAACCTGTCCACCGGCGAGATCGTCGAGCAGGTGATCGCGAGCGGCCGTGACCTGGCCCGCGGTGAGGTCGCCGGCGGTCCGGGGCGGATCAGCAACATCGTGTTCATGGGGATGGGCGAGCCCATGGCCAACTACAAGCGGGTGCTCCAGTCCGTCCGTCAGATCACGGACCCGGTCCCGAACGGCATGGGTATCTCCCAGCGCGGCGTGACCGTCTCCACGGTGGGCCTGGTCCCGGCGATCAACAAGCTCATCGACGAGAAGATGCAGGTGCGCCTCGCGATCTCCCTGCACGCCCCCGACGACGAGCTGCGCGACGAGCTCGTGCCGATCAACACCCGCTGGAAGGTCGGCGAGGTCCTCGACGCGGCCTGGCGCTACGCCGGCACCACCGGCCGTCGCGTGTCCATCGAGTACGCCCTGATCAAGGACATCAACGACCAGGCCTGGCGGGCCGATCTGCTCGGCAAGCTCCTCAAGGGGCACCTGGTGCACGTCAACCTCATCCCGCTCAACCCCACCCCGGGATCGAAGTGGACCGCCTCGCGCCCCGAGGACGAGCGCGAGTTCGTGCGGCGCCTGGAATCGCACGGGGTGTCCGTCACCGTCCGTGACACCCGTGGCCAGGAGATCGACGGCGCCTGCGGACAGCTCGCCGCCGCCGAGAAGTAACGCCGACATGGGCGAGACCCTCCTGGCCTTCGTGGTCGCCACGGCGGGCGGGTTGGTCCCGATCCTCAACATCGAGGTGTACCTGCTGGGCGCCGTCGCCACCTTGGACGACGGCGCCCTCGTGGCGATGGCGGTGGCCGCCGCGGTGGGGCAGACCCTCGGCAAGATCCCCTACTACTACGTGGGCAAGGGGACGATCACCGCGCCCTGGCTCAAACGCAAGGCCGCGACCCCGGGCAAATGGGCGACGCGGATGGCCGGCTGGCGGACCAAGGCCGAGGACCGCCCGATCTGGGGCGCCGGACTGCTGGCCCTGAGCTCCTTCGCGAGCGTCCCGCCGTTCATGGTGGTCTCGGTGCTCGCCGGGGTGGTCCGAATGAACCTCGTCCTGTTCTGCGTGGTCACCTTCGTCACCCGCCTGGCCCGCTTCCTCATCGTGGTCCTGGCCCCCGCCTGGGCCCTGAGCCACCTGCCGGGCTGATGCGCGGGTCCGAGGCCGCTCAGAGCGCGTGGTCGGCGAGGCGGACGAACGTCTCGATCACCTCGGGGCCGTGGATCAGCTCGGCGTCGTTGTGGCCGGCCCCGGACAGGACCCTCTCCTCGAACAGGTTCGCGCTCGCCCCCGCGACCGCGTGGCTCTGTTCGGCCGGGACGATCGCGTCGACGTCGCCGATCACCACGCTCGTGGGGACCTCCACCCGCGCTACCTGCTCCGCCACCGGGTAGCGGTCCCACAGCATCAGCCGCACCGGCAGGAACGGGTAGTGGTGGGCGCCCAGGTCGGCCAGGGAACTGAACGGCGAGCGTAGGAACAGCGCCGCGGGCGGGCGTTCCACGGCCAGGCCGGTGGCCACGGCCGCGCCCAGGCTCTCGCCGAAGTAGAGAGTGCGCTCGGCGGCGAATCCTCGTTCGGCCAAGTGGTCGGCGGCGGCCCGGGCGTCGGCGATCAGTCCCTTCTCGGAGGGGGAGCCCTCGTTGCCGCCGTAGCCGCGGTAGTCGAACAGCAGTACCGAGAACCCTTCCGCCGACAGCGCTCGGGCCAGGGGCGCCCGGCTCTCGCGGTTGCCCGCGTTGCCGTTGGTCACCAACACGGCGGCCTCGCGATCCTCGCCTTGGGGCGGGACGAACCAGCCGCCGAGTTCGAGGCCGGCCTCGGTGTCGAGCCGCACGTCCTCGGCGCCCTCGATCACCTCCGAGGCGGTGGGGGGTTCGCCGATCAGGGGCACGTAGATCACCGAGCGCTGCATCACCCACATGAGCCCCACCAGGACCACGAGTACCAGGGCCACCACCGCGACCACGATCAAGAGGCGCCTCCTTCGAGGTGTGGGAGATGGGGCGTCGGTGCCGGTCACGGCGGTTCCTTCCGGGGAAGTACGGGGTCCTCGCCATGCGGGATACCCGTTGCCAGACGGAACATCCCTGAGGTTTGCATTGCAAACCGAACCCTGTGCGCGTATGGTCGAAGAAAGGTTTGCGGTACAAACCGGAGGTTCGGATGCACACTCCCCATGACATCGATCGCCTGGAGAGGATCCGCGCGGTCACCTCCGACTTCAGCGGTTACCAAGGGCTGTACACGGCCCTTCTGGGCCTGTTCATGGTCTGGGTGGCCTTCGTTCCGCTCTCGCGGAGCGGCCCGTGGTCGGTGCTGTTCCCGGTCGGGATACTCCTGCTCGCCGGCCTGTTCATCGTCGTCCAGCGCTACTATCGGCGCCGGTTCGGGAAGGTGCACGCCCGCTGGACCACCAAGCGCGTCATGTGGCTCCTACTGTTGCCGTTCGGGTTGCTCCTCGGGTACGTCGCCCTGATGAGCGTGACCAACGTGCTGGGTGTCCAGGGCGGGTGGGTGTTCGGCGTCTTCATCGGCGTCTGCCTGGTCGCGGTCGGTTGCTCCGATCCGCGCGCCCGGTGGCACTACCTGGTCGGAGCCGGGGCCATTCTGGTGTTCACCCTGCTCCCACTGGGGGCGCTCACACCCTCGGGCATCCACCCGGTCGAGTGGGAGTACCCGGTGATGGTTCCGTTGGTGGCGGGGCTCGTCTTCGTGGTGAACGGGCTGCTGGATCACCGTACGCTGGTGCGGACCCTCACCCCGGTGAGCGAGAACGGGACGGACTGACCATGGGCACGCCCTTCGAGGACATGGCGGAGATCGACCGCCTGGTGCACGAACCCTCGCGGCTGGCGATCACCAGCGCGCTGCTGTCCTGTGAGAGCGCGGACTTCCTCTTCCTCCAACGCATCACCGGGCTGTCCAAGGGCAACCTCTCCAGCCATCTGTCCAAGCTGGAGAAGGGCGGCATCGTGACCGTCACCAAGAGCACCGGTGGTCGCCCCCGCACCACCATCGGTCTCACCCCCATGGGGCGGGACACCGTCTCCCAGCACTGGGAGCGGCTGACCCGGCTGCGCGACGCCGCGCGCGAGTGGACCGCCCCCGGGGAGTGAACCCCGAAGGCGGTCTGGTCCGGGGCCCGTCAGGCGGTGACCAGGTCGCGGTCGCGGAACCCGGCCAGGGACACCGCCCCGGCCACCAGCACCGCGCCCAGGTAGAGCAGGTACGGCGCCGTCTCGAACCCCTCCATCGGAGGCCTGGCCAGGATCTCGAACGCGCTCAGGTTCATGGCCTCCGCCGGGAACTCGAACAGTGCGCCCAGCATCGTGGCCACCAGGCTGTACCCGAACCACAGCCAGACCAGCGGCAGCAACCGTGGAGCGACTCCCAGCAGCAAGGCCGCGATCGCCCCGAACACCAGTGCGGCGGGCAGTTGGGCGAGCATCGACTCCACCATCCGCCACGTCCACTGGGCGTCCTCCAACGCCACCGCCGCGCCCAGGCCCAGCCCCAGCCCACCGGACAGCGTGATCAACACGGTGGACACGACCGCGACGACCAGTGCCGCGCCGAACCAGTACACCCGGCCCACCGCGGTCGACAACAGCAGTTCCGCGCGGCCGGCGTTCTCCTCGGTCCGGGCTCGCGAGACCGACAGCACCCCGTACGCGGCGGCCGCCATGATCACGTAGGCGGCGATCATCCCGAGGAACCCGTCGACCAGGTCGTCGGTGTCGCCACCCAGGATGGCCGCCAGGTCGGGCGCGGAGTCCAACATGCCCTCGACCTCGGTGACCAGGCTTCCGAACGCGTACCCGAAGGCGAGCACCGCCACCACCCAGGCGACGATCGCCCCGCGCTGTTGGTTCGCGTGCAGTGTGAGTACCCCGCGCAGCAGTCTTCCGGCGTCGGGTGGTCCGGGTCGGGCGGCGACCAGCCCGGCGCCCACGTCACGGCGGCGGGCCAGCGCGTAGGTCACCACGAACAGCACCAGGACGAACGCCCCGTACAGGGCCAGTGGTTCCCAGCGCGGTTCGTCGAAGGGCCGGGTCTGTTGCACCCACGCGAACGGTGACAGCCAGGACAGGGCGTTGCCGCCCTCCTCGGCCATGTCGCCCACCGCACGGAACAGGAAGAGCACCCCGATGATCAGGAAGGCGAGCCCCGAGGCGGAACGACCGTGTTCGGACACCTGGGCGCACACCGCCGCGATCGCGCCGAACGAGATCCCGGCCAGCGCCAACCCCAGCCCATAGACGGTCGAGTCCGCGGCGGGCAGGTCGAAGACCACCATGGTGGCCGTGATCAGCCCGCCGATGAGCAGGTTGGTCAGGGCCAGGGTGATCAGGGCCGCCGCGGTCTGCGCGCTCGCCCCCAGGACCCCGGCGCGCAACAGTTCCGCGCGTCCGCTCTCCTCCTCGGCCCGGGTGTGTCGGACCACGTGCAGCACGCTCATCACCGCCAATGCGATGAGCAGGCTCATGGTCAGCTCGTTGACCAGCATCGGGCCGAGCGTGTAGTCGTCGAGGCCGTACCCGGGGCCGCCGAACACGATCCCGGTGGGCGAGTCCATCAGGGCGGCCCGCGCCTGACGTTCGGCCTGGTCGGAGAAGATGTCGTCGAGGGCGGGGACACTGGCGGCGGTCAGTCCGGCCAAGGCCACGACCCAGATCGCCATGCGCAGGCGGTCACGGAGCAGGGTGAACCGGATCAGCGTGCCGGTTCCGGTGAACGCGCTCATGACCGTTCCCCCTCGGCACCGGTGCCGTAGTGGCGCAGGAACAGTTCCTCCAGTGACGGTGGGTTGCTCACCAGGGAACGCACGCCCAGTGCCGTGAGTTCGTGGAGCACCGTACTCATGTGGGCGTGCTCCACCGCGAAGGAGACAGTGGCGCCGTCGACGGTCAGGTCGTGCACGCCGGTCAGGTCCTTGAGCGCGGTCGCGTCGCCGTCCACCTCGGCCCGCACCGTCGATCTGGTCAGGTGACGCAGCTCGGAGAGGGTCCCCGACTCCACGGTGCGACCACCGCGGATGATGGTGACCGTGTCGCAGAGCTTCTCCACCTCGGAGAGGATGTGGCTGGACAGCAGGACCGTGCGACCGGCCTCCTTGACCTCCCGCACGCACTCGGTGAACACCGCCTCCATGAGCGGGTCCAGGCCCGAGGTGGGCTCGTCCAGGACCAGCAGTTCCGCGGTGGACGCCAGCGCCGCCACCAGGGCCACCTTCTGCCGGTTGCCCTTGGAGTAGGTGCGCGCCTTCTTCGTCGGGTCCAGTTCGAAGCGTTCCAGGAACTCCCGCTTGCGTCGGGCGTCGAGACCGCCGCGCAGTCGCCCCAACAGGTCGATGGCCTGACCGCCGGTCAGGTTGGGCCACAGCGACACGTCACCGGGGACGTAGGCCAGTCGCCGGTGCAGGTGGACGGCCTCCTTCCAGGGGTCCCCGCCGAGTAGGCGCACACTGCCGGAATCGGCGCGCAGCAGCCCCAGCAGGACCCGGATGGTGGTGGACTTGCCGGATCCGTTCGGTCCCAGGAAACCGGCGACCTCTCCGGTGCGGACGGTCAGGTCCAGTTCGTCGAGGGCCTTGAATCGGCCGAAGGACTTGTCGAGGCCGCCGACCTCGATGGCGTTCCGTGGTGACATGGGCTGCTCCGATTCGGTTCGGTGCTCAGTGGTCGTTGGCGGGAGGGTCGTCGCGGTGGGCGGCGAAGGCGTCCAGGAAGGTGCTGTCCAGCAGCAGCGCCTCGGTGTACAGCTCCAGGGCCGGGAGCATGTAGGCGTCGATCCACTCGCGCAGAACGGTGGACGGATCCCGGTCGGCGTCCTGGGGGCGCATGGTCGTGTGCAGCATCAGGGATCCCAGCGACATGGAGGCGGCGTAGCGCGCCCGGGCCGCCGGGTCGCGGCTGGGCCTGATCGTGCCCGCGCGCTCGCCCTCCGCCAGGTAGGCCTCGATGTCCCCGGCCATGCGCTCGAACAGGGCCGACGCGACCTGCCCACCCGACTGGAGCGAGCGCATCAGGTAGGCGAAGACGTCTCCGTAGCCGTCCACCTCGGCCAACTGCTGGAGGAAGTGGGTCGCCGACATCCGTGTGACGACCTCGCCCTTGGTGTCCGCCGTGAGCCGCAGGACGTGCTCGTCGCAGGCCGCGCGCAGTTTCTCCTTGCTGCCGAAGTGGTGGATGACCAGGCCGGGGGAGACCCCGGCCTCCTCCGCGATGGCGCGTACGGAGACACCGAAGCCGTCCCGGCCGAAGCGGGCCAGGGCCGCGTCGCGGATGCGGGCTCGGGCGGTGAGGTCGTCTCGCGGGGCTGAACTCATGTTCAATACATTAAACGGTTGTTCAGTCTGCCGGCAAGGGGGTTCTCCCTCCCGGGCGTGCGCTCGGGGCGCTTTCGGGGTGGTCCGTGCCCATGGGGGGCGGGTGTTCGAGGTCGCCACCGCCGGGGTTTCGGCCGAGCGTGTGGAAGCGGCCCGTGTCACCAATCCGGCCCGCGCGACGCGCCGATTCTCGGTGTCCCCCGGGCGCGGAGGCCTGAGTCCCCCACGGGATCGGGCGTACATTTCGGGCAGAACGTATGAATGTCCAGCCCTCGCCCTAGGGCTTCACAGGGTTGATCACTTAGGGTTATGATTTACCTGCACGGAGTGATTTAGATCGGTCCGGGCCCTTCCGGACACCGCGAGCTTCTGATTCAATTAAGAGCCGGTAACTATCGGCCCGCCAGACTGTCCTAAACCACGGGGGGAGCAGGGACATTGCGCGGAACGAGCACGATGTGTGAACCAGTCATGCAGGCTGCCGCCGCACCCGACAGCTACGTCTACGACCCGACCTGGCTGAGCCTGGCGCAGTGCATGGGGGATGCCTGCGTCGTCTGCCACGTCAAGTGGCCCCGGCCTCGTCGGGAGCTCGGTGAGCTGCCGGATGGGACCCGGGTGTTCGGGTGCGACGAATGCGCGGGGATCATCGGGCACCAGCCCGTCCCCGAGCCGTTGTTCGCCGCACACTGATCGGTGTGCCGCCTTCGGGTGGTCAGCGGACGGTCGCGCCCCGGGTCCAGGGGGAGAAGTAGGACCCGGAGCGCGTCCGTCGACGCGCCCGCTTCCATGGGGAGGAGGGGAATTGAGCGCGCCTTCTCCAGGATGGTTCTCGTGACACACGTGGCCCGACGGCCACGTCCCCGTAGGGCGTCGGTGTCAACGATACTCCGTGTGGCCCATCATCGACGGTCAGTGAGAGACATCCATGCCGTATTTCGGTGAAGTTCGTCAGCCATTGGTGGGAAAGCCCAGGTCGACGCCTCCTTCGGGGCGTCGGCTCGGATCGGTCCAACGGGCGGTGACGGCCTTCGTTCGCGTGTAGAAGTGAACACCCTCCGTGCCATGGGCGTGCGAGTCACCGAAGAGCGACTGCTTCCAACCCCCGAACGAGTAGTACGCCATGGGCACCGGGATGGGCACGTTGATGCCCACCATGCCGACCTCGATCTCGTTCTGGAAGCGCCGCGCGGCACCGCCGTCGTTGGTGAAGATCGCCGTTCCGTTGCCGTACGGGTTGTCGTTGACCAACTCGACGGCCTCGTTGTAGTCGGCCACGCGCACGACGCTCAGGACCGGACCGAAGATCTCCTCCCGATAACAGGCCATCCGCGGCCCCACGTGGTCCAGCACGGAGGGACCCAACCAGAAGCCGTCCTCGTCACCGTCCGGGACCGGGTGCGCCCGACCGTCGATCGCCAGGGTCGCGCCCTCGCGCACCCCCGACTCCAGGTACGAGGCGACCTTGTCCCGGTGTTCGCGGGTCACCAACGGCCCCATCTCGCTGCGCTCGTCGTCGCCGGGCCCCACCCGTAGCCGGGCCACACGCTCCTTGATCCGCTCCAGCAGATCGTCGGCGACCGAGTCCACCACCGCCACCGCGGAGATGGCCATGCACCGTTCGCCCGCCGAACCGAACCCGGCGGAGACCGCCGAGTCCGCGGCCAGGTCCAGGTCGGCGTCGGGCAGCACCACCATGTGGTTCTTCGCTCCGCCCAGCGCCTGCACACGCTTGCCGTGTTCGGCCGCGGTTCGGTAGACGTACCGCGCGATCGGGGTGGAGCCCACGAAGCTGACCGCGGCGACGTCCGGGTGCTCCAGGATCGCGTCCACCGCGACCTTGTCGCCGTGCACCACGTTGAACACGCCGTCGGGCAACCCGGCCTCCCGCCACAGCCGGGCCAGGAAGGAACCCGCCGACGGGTCCTTCTCACTGGGCTTGAGCACGAAGGTGTTGCCACAGGCGATCGCCACCGGGAACATCCACATCGGCACCATGGCGGGGAAGTTGAACGGGGTGATGCCGCTGACCACGCCCAGGGGCTGCAGGATCGAGTAGGAGTCCACACCCGTGGACACGTTCTCGGAGTAGCCGCCCTTGAGCAGGTGGGGGATGCCACAGGCGAAGTCCACGACCTCCAGTCCGCGGGCCACCTCGCCCCGGGCGTCGGAGAAGACCTTGCCGTGCTCGGCGCTCACCAGCCGGGCCAGCTCGTCGGAGCCGGCGCGCAGCAGCTCGCGGAACCGGAACAGGATCTGGACGCGCTTGGACAGCGAGGTGTCCCGCCAGCCGGGGAACGCCTTCTTGGCGGCGGCCACCGCGGCGTCGACCTCCTCGGGGCCGGCGAGGTCCACGGTGCCGCGGACCCGTCCGGACGCCGGGTCGTAGACGTCCCCGGTCCGCTTCGCGGGGCCCTCGTGGGCGGTCCCGCCGATCCAATGCGTGACGTGTTCGCTCATGCTTCCTCTTCCTCCCGGGGGGGTCGTGTCAGGCCTGGTCGGCTACCGCGCGGACGGCGTCCAGCAGGATGTCGCGTCCCTCGGCGGCCTCCTCGGTGGACAGGTTCATCGGAGGGGCCATCCGCAGCACGTTGCCGTGCACGCCGCCCTTGCCCACCAGTAGCCCGCGCTCGCGGGAGGCCTCCAGCACCCGCCCGGCCAGGGCGGAGGAGGGCGCGTCGGTGGCCGGGTCGACCATCTCGATGGCGAACATCAGCCCCTTGCCGCGCACGTCCTTCACGCAGGAGAGTTCGCGCAGGGCCCGCAGCCCGTCGATGATGGTGCCGCCCTGCCGCAGCGCGTTGCCCTGCAGGTCGTGTTCGAGCACGTGGTCGAGGGTGGCGCCGGCCGCGGCCATGGACACCGGGTTGCCGCCGAAGGTCGCCACCCCCAGCGCCGGGAGCCCGTCCATGAGGTCGCCGCGCGCCACCACGCCGCCCACCGCGAACCCGTTGCCCAGGCCCTTGGCGAACGTCATCGCGTCCGGGGTCACCCCGTGGTTCCCGATCCCGAAGAAGCTCGTGCCGGTGCGCCCCCACCCGGTCTGTACCTCGTCGGAGACGAACAGGATGCCGTGCTCGTCCAGGACCTCCTTGTACGCCGCGTACAGGCCGTCCGGTGGCATCGCGAAGCCGCCCACCCCCTGTATCGGTTCGGCGATGAGGCAGGCCACGTTGGGCGCCGTGGTGTCGAGGACGTCGCGCAGGTCCGCCACGCACACGTCGATGTACTCCTGCTCCGTCAGGTGTCGGAAGGCGGGGGAGGCGTGGTCGGTGCCGTGCAGGTAGTGCACGTTCAGTGGGGACAGTGAGGAGTTCTTCCACGCCTTGTTCCCGGTGACCGCCACGGTGCCGAAGGACCGGCCGTGGTAGCTGCCGCGCAGGGCCAGCACCTCGTCGCTGCCGCGTGCGTGGGTGGCCAGCAGCAACGCGGTCTCGTTGGCCTCGGTGCCGGAGTTGGTGAAGAACACCTTGGCGTCGGGGATGCCGGACAGTCGGGAGATCTTCTCGGCCAGCTCCACCTGGGAGCGGATGAGGTACAGCGTGGACGTGTGCACGACGCCCTTGGCGATCTGACGTTCGACCGCCTCACGGACCTCGGGGACGTCGTAGCCGAGCATGTTCGTCACGATGCCGGTGAAGAAGTCCAGGTAGGTACGGCCTTCGGCGTCCGTGACACGGGCGCCCTTACCTCCGACGATCTCCATCGGGTTCTCGTAGTACAGGGGCATCCAGGAGGGCATGACCGCGCGGTGGCGCGCAAGGAGTTCCGACATGCCCTCAGTCTTCCCAGCGCCCACGGAATTGACCAGGCTCAGCATGTTGACATCATGCTGGTCGGCTTTACATAGTGTAAACCGCCCTGGGTGTGGCCCACGTTCTACACTGACGAGGTGCTCCCCACCCTCGCCGAAGTACTGAGGCTCCCGGCCTTACAGCGCGCACGCCCCCGAGTGGTCGCCGGCTCCGAGTACCTGGACGTTCCGGTGCGCTGGGTCCACGTCGCCGAGGTCACCGATCTGGCCCACCTGTTGCGCGGTGGTGAACTCGTCCTCAGCACGGGCATCGCCATGCCCGACGACCCCGCCGCGCTGCGCCGCTACATCGAGGACCTCGCCGACGCCGGGGTGAGCGGCCTCGCCGTCGAGCTCGGCCGCAAGTACCACGCCGAACTCCCCAAGGCCTTCCTCGACGCGGCCGAGGACGCCCGTGTCCCGGTCGTCCTGCTCGACCGCGAGGCGCGGTTCGTCGAGATCACCGAGGCCGTGCACATCCGGGTGGTAAACGAACAGGTGGAGGAACTGCGCGAGTCCGAGAAGCTCCACTCGGTCTTCACCCGGCTGTCCGTCGAGGGCGCCGACGCCGTCCAGATCCTGCGGGAGGTCGGCCGGCTCTCCGGTTGCCCGGTCGTCCTGGAGAACCTCACCCATCAGGTCCTGGCCTGCGACCTCAACGGCGAGGAACCCGGAACCCTGCTCACCTCCTGGGAGAGCCGCTCACGGTCGGTCCGTTCGGGCGACCGCACCGTGCACGCGCCCACCACCGGTTGGTTGGTCACCACCGTGGGCGCGCGCGGACAGGACTGGGGGCGATTGATCCTCATCGTCGGCGCCACCCCCACGGCCCGCCAGACCATGCTCATCGAACGCGCCGCCACCACCCTGGCCCTGGGCCGTCTACTGGAACGCCACCAGGAGAGCCTGGAACGCCAGACCCACCGCACGATCATCGCCGGCATCATCGATCGTTCCTACTCCGACCCGCAGGAGGCCCTGGTACGCGCCCGCGCCGTGGGGGTGCCGCTCAACGGACGTGAACTCGTGGGGCTGGTGCTGCGCCTGCGGGAGGGCGGGACCGGGCTGGCCGCGCAGGCCCGCTTGTCCGAGACCGCCGAGGGCGCCGCCCGGGCCTGTCGGGAGCTGCGGTTGCCCGCGCTGGTGGGCTCCCTGGACGACCTACGGGTGGGGATCCTGCTGGCCCTGCCCGCCGGCCAACGGCTGGACACCACCCTGAGCCGACTGGCCGACCGGGTGCACGCCAGACTGGGCGACGCCGTGGTGTTGGCCGTGGGATCGGAGACCGACGACATCCGCACGGTGCGCCGATCCTTCCTGGAGGCTCGGCAGGTGGGGGACGTGGCCCTCAAACAGGGCGAGCGGCGCCCCTTCTACCGACTTCCCGACCTGCACCTGCGCGGGCTACTGCACCTGTTCCGCGACGACGAGCGTCTGCAGACCTACGTGGAACGCGAGCTGGGGTCGCTGTTGGACCACGACGCCCGTCGCGGCGACGACCTGACCGACATGCTCCGCCACTACCTCGGCGCGGGCCGCAACAAGGCGTTGGCGGCGAGCCGGGCGCATTTGTCCCGGCCCGCCTTCTACGAGCGGCTGCGGCGGATCTCCTCGGTGCTGGACGTCGACCTGGAATCGGTGGAGACGTGCCTGTCGTTGCACGTCGCCCTGCTGTCGCTGGACTCGGTCCGCGACCAGGGCTGACCCGGCCGATCCCTACAGGTCGGCCAGGGCCTCCTCCAGCAGGTCCAGGCCCTCATGGAGCAGGTCGTCACCGATCACCAGGGGCGGCAGCATCCGGATCACGTTGCCGTAGGTGCCCGCGCTCAGCAGCACCAGGCCGCGGGCGTGGCAGTGCTTCAGCACCTTCGCCACCGCCTCCGGGTTCGGCTCCTTACGGTCCTTGACCAGCTCGATCGCGATCATGGCGCCGCGACCGCGCACGTCGCCCACCACGTCGAACTTGCGCGCCAGGGTGTTCAACCGACCCAGCATCAGCTCGCCGATCTCCCGGGCGCGCCCCACCAGGTCACCCGACTCGATCGCCTCCAGTGAGGCCAGGGCGGCCGCGCACGCCGCGGGGTTGCCGCCGTAGGTGCCGCCCAGGCCACCGCCGTGCACGGCGTCCATCAGCTCGGCGCGACCGGTCACCGCGGCCAGCGGCAGCCCGCCCGCGATGCCCTTGGCCGTCGTGATCAGGTCCGGGACGATCCCCTCCTGGTCACAGGCGAACATGTCCCCGGTGCGGGCGAAACCGGTCTGCACCTCGTCGGCCACGAACACGATCCCGTTGGCGCGGCAGTACTCCACAAGCGCGGGCAGGAAACCGGGCGCCGGCTCGATGAACCCGCCCTCGCCCTGGATGGGCTCGATGACCATCGCGGCCACGTTCTCGGCGCCGACCTGCTTGGTGATCTGGTCGATCGCGGCGGCGGCCGCCTCGGGACCGCAGTTCTCCGGTCCGGTCGGCCAACGGTAGGCGTAGGCCATGGGCATCCGGTGGATCTCGCCGGCGAACGGACCGAACCCGTGCTTGTACGGCATGTTCTTGGCGGTCAGGCCCATGGTGAGGTTGGTGCGGCCGTGGTAGGCGTGGTCGAACACCACGACGGCCTGGCGTCCGGTGGCGCTGCGCGCGATCTTCACGGCGTTCTCCACCGCCTCGGCGCCCGAGTTCAGCAGGATGGACCGCTTCTCGTGGTCACCCGGGGTGACCCGGTTGAGGGCCTCGCACACGTCGACGTAGGCCTCGTACGGGTTGACCATGAAGCAGGTGTGGGTGAACCGGCCCATCTGTTCGGCGGCCCGCTCGACCACGCGCGGGTCCGCGTTGCCGACGTTGGTCACGGCGATGCCCGACCCGAAGTCGATGAGCGCGTTGCCGTCCACGTCCTCGATGATCCCACCGCCCGCGCGCTCGACGTAGACGGGCAGGGTGCTGCCCACACCCTGGGCGACGGCGGCGCTGCGACGCTCCTGGATGGCCCTGGATCCAGGGCCGGGGATCTCGGTGACGATCCGACGGGACTGGACGACCTCGGTCGTGGCCATACGGCTGCCTCCTTGCGGGGGTCGGTTCTACGGGGTGGACGCCGGTGACTCGCCTGACAGCGAGTGGTGTCGGTTTCGCGCCTGCGCTTCGATTCGGCGTGTCCGGACGCCTGGGGGCAGAACCCTGACGGCGCCCGAACGGGCGACCCCCGGTGGTCCATGGAACAGACCATAGGCCGGGTGGAACCCGACACACATGGACACAGTGGATAATCGAAGCGGTGCCCTGTGCCATTGCGGCGGGGTGCGGATCGACGGGGTGGTCGAACGAGGGGGAGGCGCGATGCCACCGACACTGGGAGCCCTGCTGCGCACGCCCAAGCTGCGGTTGCGCCTGCTCACCGGGCAGGAAGGGCTGCACCGCAGGGTGGAGTGGGTCGCGGTCAGCGAACTCACCGACCCCACCCCGTACCTGGCCGGGGGAGAGTTGGTGCTCACCACCGGGGTGGGCTGGGTGGAGGATCCACGGGACCTGCGCGACTACGTGCGCCGCCTGGCCGAGCGCGACATCGCCGGGTTGGGGTTCGGCGCCGACGTCGTCTTCGAGCACACCCCCGACGAGCTGCGCATGGCCGCCGAGGAGTTCGGGGTGACCCTGGTGGAGGTGGCGCGGGAGACACCCTTCATCGCGGTCGGCAAGGAGGTATCGCGGCTGCTGGCCCAAGAGGAGTATGAGGGTCTGACCAGGGCCTTCGGTGCTCAGCGGGAACTTGCCCGGGCCGCGTTGCGCGGAGCGGGCGCCGTCGTCGAACGGTTGGCCCGCGAGCTCGACGGGTGGGTGCTGCTGTTGGAACCCGACGGTTCGGTTCGACACGCCGCCCCCGCCCGGGCCGCCGAGCACGCTCGCCGGTCGGCCGCCGAACTGCCCCGGCTGCGCGGGGCGGGTCCCCGCGCCGGAGTCTCGGTGGTCTCCGACGACGAGCACGTGGCCCTGCAGTCCCTGGCCATCGGTCGTCGGGTGCGCGGCTTCCTCGCGGTGGGCTCCCGCAGGGGGTTCGGCTCGCACGACCGCACCCTGGTCAACGCCGCGGTGTCGCTGCTGTCCCTGGAACTGGAACGCCCGACCACGGAGGGCGGGTCCGGGATCGCGCCGGGGGTGGTGGCCGCGCTGTTCGACGGGGCCCTGGACCCCGCGCACACGGGTGCGGCGGCCCTGCGTCGCGCCCTGCCCGACGAACCGGTGGTGGCGGTCGCCGTGCAGGGTCCGCCACCGGAGGGGCCGCTCCCGGACGGGCTCCTGACCACCGACGCCGCGGACGTCCCCTCCGCCGGCCCGGCCACCGGCACACTGCTGCTGGCCTCGGCCGAAATCCTCGACCGGCTTCCCGAGGTGTTCGACGAACTCTTCGACGGGGGCGTGGGACTGAGCGAGCCGGTGTCCTACGCCGAACTGGCCGTGGCCCGCGCCCAGGCCGAACGGGCCTTGGCCGTGTCGGTGGACGAGGGACGCGGTCCGGTGCGCTCCGGCGACCTGCCCGGCGGTCTGCTCGGGTTGCTGGAGACCCCCGCCGGGACCCGGCTGGCCGATGATCTCCTCGCCCCCCTCGACCGTCAGCGCAACGCCGCCGAACTGCTCGCCTCGCTCCGTGCCTACCTCGCCGCTTCGGGCCGCTGGGACGCCGCGGCCGAACGACTGGGGGTGCATCGGCACACCCTGCGTTATCGGATGAAACGCATCCGGGAGCTGCTCCCGGGCGACCTCGACGACCCCGATCACCGCACGGAACTGTGGATCTCCCTCCGTGTCCGCGAAGGGCGAGCCCGGCCCTGAACGAGCGGGTGCGTCACCCTGAGTGATAGTCGTCGCGGGTTCGATCATTCCGAGGGTGGACGCGCGCGGAATGCACCACAATGGGACCTGATGGCGGGGAGTAATCATCTGATCACAAGAGGGTCGGATGCTCAGGGGGACGCTGTGAGGTCACTGCGAGACGAGGCACGGAGCGGACCGGCCGGTACCCACACCACCGTGGGCGGAACGGTCGGCGACACGGGCGCCCAGGGCGTCGGGGTGGGAACGGCCTCGCTGCGCTGGAAGCCCCCCGTCGACCAGGGCGAGGTCCGCTCGTTCCTGGCCTACCTGCGCTCCTGTCTGCACCGGGAGGCGGTCCACGGCCACGTGGTGCGCGCCGAACACCTGGAGTCCGACACCTGCTCCTGTTTGCCGGCCGGTCCGGAACTGCTCTTCAGCGGGGCCAGGGACACCCTGCCTTTGCACCACGAGAGCGCCCGTGTCACACGACTCGCCGGTCGCCATGGTCAGGCCCTGCGCTACGGCTACCCCCTCGTCGTCCTGCCCGGTGAACCGGCGGACGAGATCGACGCGCGGGTGACGTTGCCACTGCTCACCGTGGACGTCCGGGTCGTCGACGAGTACGACACCAGGGGGGGCGGCGAGCGGCTCGGGGCCGGTGACGTGCCCCTGGTCCGGGCCATCGGCCCACCCGACGTCAACATCGCCCTGCTGGCCCGCCTGGGCATCACCGACCCCGAGGACCTCTTCGAACTGCGCACCAGGTTGCGCGCCGGGGCGCCCGACACGGTCCACCGGCCGGCCGCCGTCGCCGACCTCGCCGCGAAGGTGCGCACCCTGCTCACCCGCCTGGAGATCGAGCGCGTCGACGACATCGCCCCGCTCGGCACCCGCGGTCTGCCCCGCACGTTGAACGTCGGCGCGCACAACACCGCGGTGCTCCTCCGCGCCGGTCCGGGCGGCCGACCCGAGATCGAGGAACCCGAACCCGGCAGTGTCGAGGGTCTGTTGGCCGACCTCGACCCCACCGACCGGGACGGTCTGGACCCCGACGCCATCGGTGGCACCGCCCTGGAGTCCCTCCTCGGAGCACGCCCCTTCGGTGGCAAGCTCGCCCGTGACCAGGGAACGGACGGGGACCGACCGGCCCGGGGTCGACGGCGTCGCGCCACCGGTCGGCGAGCCCAGGGCACCGCCGAGGCCACCGCTTCCACCGTGCCCGTCCCGGTCTCGGCCACCGCCCTGTCCCAGCCCCGATATCGGGCACTGGGTTCGGCCATGCGCGAGCAGCTCACCGTGGTCGCCGCCCCGCCCGGGTCCGGTGCCTACGACCTCGTGGACGCCATGGTTCGCACCGCCGTCACCGCCGGGCAGCGCGTCCTGGTGTGCGCGTGTACCGAAGCCGATGTCGAGGCGGTCCTGCGCCGGGCCGACACCGACCCCGGCCACCCCGTCATCCGGGCCGGTGACCACGGACGACGCGCCGCCGAGGCACGCCTGCTCACCAGGGTCCTGGGCCGGCACACGGGGGCCGTCCCCGTCACGATGACCCCCGACGACGAGGACCCGGACCGCTCCGACGACCTCACCGACGCCTGGAACCGGGTCCGCCAGGTGTGGGAGGCCATGGACACCATGGCCTCCGGTGGCCACGCCCTCGCCCACCTGGCCGAGGAACGAGGCCGCAGCATCGCCCGCGGCTGGGACCCCGACACCTTCTTCACCCCCGAACGAGGCGGCCCCGAGTACTGGCTGCACCGCGCCGAACGCGCGGCCGCCGGCGGGTTGGGCGGCCTGTCCCACCGCTCCGCGATCCGCCGCGAACTCGGCGTGACCACCGATCCCGACAGTCTGGCCCAACTGTGCGCCGTGGCCCGCCTGGAAAGCGACTGGCGCGAGGCCGTGGACCGCCGTACCCGCAGCGCGCCCCTGGCCGAACTCACCGACGATCTCGCCCGCGCCCTCCACGACCACCGGCGCGCCGGGGCGCAGCGTCTCACCGCGAACACCGAACTCCGGCTCTGGCGCGGTCGCGCCGTCATCGAGAACCGCCTGGAGACCCTCAACTGGCACCACGGCGGCGGCCGAACCGGACTCACCGGACTCACCGGACTCCTCGGAGCCCTACCGGCCTGGGTCTGCCGCACCGACCAGGTCCGTGCCCTGCCTCCGCAGGCCGGCCTGTTCGACCTGGTGATCGTGGCGGGAGCCGAACGAACCCGGGTCGGTGAACTCCTGCCCGTCCTCTACCGGGCCGACCGCGCCGTCGTCCTCGGCGACCCCGCGCACCCCGGGCCGCTCACCGCCCTGGAACCCGAGGAGGAACGCCGGGCCCTGGCCACCGCCGGGCTCGTTCCCGACCTTCTCGACGACCGAGCCCTGCGCTACGGTGCCGGCTCGGCCCTGCGCGCCGCCTACAAGGCCGCTCCGCCCATGCTGTGGCTGGACGAGCACCGGGGTGCCCCCGAAGCCCTGGCCACCGTCGCCGCACGCCACTGCTACGGGGGACGGGTCTCGGTGATCACCGAACCCGAACCCGCCCGAGGTCCCGTCTTCGACTGGCGTGACGTCACCGGCGAGTGCGAGGCCGCGCCGGGGTCCTCCTACATCAACCGTGACGAGGCCTATCGGGTCGCCGTGGTGGTCGACGAGCTCGATCGGGAACTCCCCGAAGGGCACACCCTGGCCGTGGTCGCACCCCTGCAACCCCAGGTGGCGTTGGTCCGCCGGCTGCTGCGCCAACGCGTCCTGCGCCGACCCGTCCGGGTCGGTGGCCCGGACCTGCTGACGGAGGGCGGCGGTACCAACGACGTCACCCTGCTGTCCCCGATGCTCACCACCGGCGGGTCCGCCATCGCCGAACGCCGGGTGCGCCGGATGAGCCACCTGTGGGCGTCGATCCTCACCCGGACCCGACGTCGGCTCGTGGTGGTGGGGGATCGATCCCACTGGGCCCAGGGCGACGGGCCCCTCGCCGACCTGATCGCCGGGGCCACGACCACCGGCACCGTGGCCACACCCGTCGATCCGGCCGGCGCCGCCCTGGTCGACGCCCTGCGCGCCGCCGGCACCGACGTCACCGTCGCGCCACGACTGCACGGTCATGCCGCCGACCTGCTCGTTCGCTACGGAGCCCGCAGGGTGGTGCTCCTGCTCGACCGCGAGCCCGACGGTCCCGCGCTACGCCGGCTCCTGGCCCGCGGCGAGGCCCTCAACGGGGCCACCGACGACCTCGTCGTGGTCGTCCCCGCCTGGCGTTGCCTGGCCGACCCGCGCGCCCTGGTCGAGGAGATCCTCTCCGCCTGCTGACCCCGGCCCCCGCCGCCCGGATCCCGGTCCGCCCCGGCCCGTGCCCCACCTATCCTGGGAGGCCACGCGCACATGCCCGAATCACCCTGGTTCGCCCGACAGGCCAGGCGATGCCGCGGGCGAAGAAGGGGAGACTCGGGTGCCCGAGGGACACACACTGCACCGGCTGGCCACACACTTCGACAAGGTCTTCGGCGGCGGCGCCGTGCGCGCCACCAGCCCCCAGGGCAGGTTCTCCGACGGGGCCGCGCGCGTCGACGGGCGGGTCCTGGTCGAGAGCGAGGCCCACGGAAAGCACCTCTTCCTGGGCTTCGACTCGGGCGAGTGGCTCCGCGTCCACCTGGGCCTCTACGGCGCCTGGACCTTCGGGGACGTCGACGGTGAACGTCACCTGGGCGCACCACGGGCCCCAGGCGCGGATCGGCTCGAACTGGAGCGCGACCCCGACGGCTTCGTCGTTCCGCCCGCTCCGGTGGGGGCCGTCCGCGCCCGCCTGGTCAACACCGGTGGCTGGGCCGACCTGCGTGGCCCCTCGGCCTGCGAGGTCATCACCACCGACGACAAGCACGCCGTCCAGAACCGGCTGGGTCCGGACCCCCTGCGCCCCGACGCCGACCCCGACCGGGCCTGGGGGATGATCTCGCGCTCGCGTACGACCATCGCCGCGCTGCTGATGCGCCAGGACGTCATCGCGGGCGTCGGCAACATCTACCGCGCCGAGTCCCTGTTCCGTGCCGGGATCGACCCCCTGACCCCCGGTAGGGAACTGGGCCGGGAACGGTGGGACACCCTGTGGGAGGACCTGTCCGTCCTGCTGCGTGACGGGGTGCGGGACGGCTACATCATCACCACCCGACCCGAGGACCGTCCCGATCCCGACGCCCACCCCGTGCCCCGGCCCGACACCCTCTACGTGTGCTACCGGACCGGTGAGCCCTGCCGGGTGTGCTCCTCGCCGATCGCCTCCTCGGAACTGGCCGGACGCACCCTGTACTGGTGCCCCGGATGCCAGCCCTGAGCCTCTCCCGAACCCTCCGTCCCACCCGTCCCACCCGTCACATCCGTCACAGTCGGGAAACTCCCTGGACCACGCCGTATGCGCGTGGGTTACAATCCCCTCTCGGTGACTGAACCGGTTCAGTACGTGAAGTAATGGGGAGGCGGCTTGGGGTCTGTGATGAGGCGCCCGACGATCATGGACATCGCCAAGGCGGCGGGCGTGTCCAAAGGGGCGGTTTCCTACGCCCTCAACGGCCGCCCAGGAGTGTCCGAGACCACGCGGGAACGGATCCTCTCGATCGCCAGCGACCTCGGTTGGGCTCCCAGCAACCCCGCCCGAGCACTCGCCCCGGGAGGGCGGGTCGGCGCGATCGGCATGGTGGTGGACCGACCCGCCCGATCCCTCGGGATCGAACCGTTCTTCATGCAACTGGTCTCGGGAGTGGAGACCGAGCTCGCGGCCGCCGGCATAGACCTGATGCTCCAGGTGGCCGAGGACATCGGCTCCGAGCTCGCTGTCTACCGCCGCTGGGCCGCCGAACGCCGTGTCGACGGCGTCGTCATAGTGGACCTGCGGGTGGATGATCCCCGTCCCGAGGCCATGGGCGTCCTGCCGCTGCCCGCGGTCGTCCTGGGCGGGCCGGGCGGCACCGGCGGGCTGCCGTGCCTGTACACCGACGACGGCGCCTCGGTGCGCGAGGTCGTGCACTACCTGGCCGCGCTGGGCCATCGCCGGATCGTTCGGGTGGCCGGCCCCGAGGACTTCGTGCACACGGGCGACCGCACCCTCGCCTTCCAGGAGGCCGCTCGCCGAGCGGGCCTGGAGGAGGCGCGCACGGTGCACGCCGACTACACCGGGGAGGCCGGCGGGCGCACCACGCGGCGACTGCTCGCCGCCGCCGAGCCGCCCACCGCGCTGGTCTACGACAACGACCTGATGGCGTTGGCGGGCCTGGGCGTGGCCTCGGAGATGGGCGTGAAGGTGCCCTCGCAGCTGTCCATCGTGGCCTGGGACGACTCCGCGCTGTGTCGTCTGGTGCGCCCCTCGCTCACCGCTATAAGCCGTGACGTGTTCGGTCACGGTCGCATAGTGGCCGAGATGCTCAACCGACTCCTGGCGGGGGAGCGCGTCGAGGATCGGGAGACCCCGTTGGGCGAGCTCCAACCCCGGGGGAGCACGGGCCCCTTGACCCCTTGAACGAGGATGGTGGCCCGACGGCGTGCACGGAACCGGTTCAGTGCCGGTCTTCTCGGTGTGTCTTCGGGTCGACATGCCTGTTACAAGCGGATAACACCGAAGTGACGGGGATTGACGGGCTTCGTCCGGGCATGCTGTTGTGGACCTCACTTACCCGGTTCAGTAACGGCCCTTCGCGCTCACTACTGGGAGCGCTCCCAGCCTTCCTCTCAGGAATCGGCTTCCCCCCTGAAAAGGGCCGACCGGGTCGAAGGAGGAGTCGAGATGAAATCTCTGAGACTTCCCGCCGCCCTTGCGGCGGTGGCGCTCATCGCCACCGGCTGTTCGGACGAAGGCGGGTCCGCCAACGGTGGCAGCTATCCCCGGGAGGAGACCCTGTACACCACGGGTACCGCCTGGAGTCCGCCGACCAGCTGGAACCCCATGATGCGCGGCAACTTCGCCGTCGGCACGATCGGCATGGTCTACGAGTCGCTCTTCCACTACGACCCCGAGTCCGGGGAGTACGTCCCCTGGCTCGCCGAGGGCGACGAGTGGCCCGACGAGCAGACCCACGTCATCAACCTGCGCGAGGGGATCACCTGGAACGACGGTGAGCCCCTGGTCGCCCAGGACGTCGTCACCACCCTCGAACTGGGCAAGGTGGACGGCGTTCCCTACAGCACGGTCTGGGACTACGTCGAGTCCGTCGAGGCCACCGACGAGCAGACCGTCACGGTGAACTTCTCCGAGCCCCGTGCCCAGGAGTGGATGAACTGGGCCTACTCCAACCCGATCGTCCCGGACCACATCTGGGCCGACATGGAGGAGACCCAGATCGTCGAGGGCGCCAACGAGAACCCTGTCGGCACCGGCCCCTACGGCTACGAGTCGCACGACGACGAGCGCATGATCTGGGAGCGCAACGACGACTGGTGGGGCACCGACGCGCTCGACCTCACCATGGACGCCCGCTACGTCGTCGACATCGTCAACGCCTCCAACGACGTCACCCTGGGCATGCTCACCCAGGGCGAGGTCGACCTGTCCAACAACTTCCTGCCCGGCATCGACCAGGTGTTGGAGAGCAACGAGCTGATCACCAGCTACTACGACGGCCCGCCCTACATGCGCAGCGCCAACACCGCGTGGCTGATCCCCAACCACGACGTCGCCCCGCTGGACGACGCGGCCTTCCGCCAGGCGCTGGCCCACGCGATCAACATCGATCAGATCATCGAGGGTCCCTACTCCAACCTGGTCGAGGCCGCCAGCCCCACCGGTCTGCTCCCCGAGTGGGACGACTACATCGACCACGAACTGGTCGAGGAGGCGGGCTTCAGCCACGACAAGGACGAGTCCGTGGCCTTCCTGGAGGACGCCGGCTACCTGGACGAGGACGGTGACGGCTTCGTCGAGACCCCTGACGGTGAGCCCATCTCCCTGACCCTGGCGGTCCCCTCCGGCTGGACCGACTGGATGGAGGCCGCGCGCCTCATCGCCCAGGACGCCCAGGAGGTCGGCATCAACATCGAGGCCGAGTTCCCCGACGAGGACCTGCTGAACCAGAACCGTAACAGCGGTGAGTACGACCTGGTCATCAACAACGCCCGGCAGCTGAGCAACACGCCGTGGACCTACTACGAATACCTCTTCCAGATGCCCATCCGCGATGAGCAGACGACGGTGAACTTCCACCGTTACGAGAACGAGGAGGCGTGGGACCTCACCCAGCAGCTCGCCGCCGTCCCCGCGGACGACACCGAGGGCATGGCCGAGGTGAGCTCGCAGATCCAGGAGATCTACCTGGAGGAACTCCCCACCATCCCGCTTTGGTACAACGGCCAGTGGGCGCAGGTCAGCAACGCGAACTGGACCAACTGGCCCAGTGAGGACGGCGACCTGGCCACCCCCGCGGTCCTCTGGGAGGGCTGGTACGAGCTGGGCTTCATCGAGACCCTCGCGGCGATCGAACCCGCCGCCGAGTAGGCCCCTGGGAGCGCTTCCGCCCTGGGAGCGCTCCGTGAACCCGCCCCCGTCGCGGTGCCCCGGCACCTCGACGGGGGTACTCGACCGCCCATCGCCATCACCAGGAGGAACGTGTGTGGCGCTACATCGGACGTAAGTCCTTCGTCTACCTGCTGACGTTCATCGTCGCGGTCACCATCAACTGGATGATCCCCCGCTTCATGCCCGGCGACCCCGTCCGGAGCATGCTCACCCGCGCGGCGGTCGACGACCCCGACGCGCTCGCCCGCATGACCGATTACTACAACGGGGTTTTCGGCCTCGACAAGCCCCTGTACGAGCAGTACTTCGCCTTCTGGGCCGGACTGTTCCGGGGTGACCTCGGCATCAGCGTGATGCTGTACCCCCAGGAGGTCACCGACGTCATCATGCGCGCGGTGCCCTACACACTCGCGCTGCTGCTGCCCGCCATCCTCCTCAGCTGGATCATCGGCAACCGCTTCGGGGCCTTCGCCGCCCGTAGCAAGATCCTGGACAACACGCTCCTGCCGGTCGGTTACGTCCTGACCGCGACCCCGTACATGTGGCTCGCGCTGTTGCTCGCCTGGAGTCTGGGCATCGTCGCCGGGGTCTTCCCCACCTCCGGCGGCTACAGCTTCTCCCTGCGCCCGGAGTTCAGCTGGCTGTTCATCTCCAGCCTGATCACCCACTGGGTGCTGCCGTTCCTGTCCATGTTCGTCGTGGCGTTGGGCGGCTGGGCCATCGGCATGCGCAACCTCATCATCTACGAGCTGGAAGCGGACTACTCCAACTACCTCAAGTCCCTGGGCGCGCCCCGGAAACTGATCCGCCGCTACGCGTTCCGCAACGCGATGCTCCCGCAGATCACCGGTCTGGCCGTGCAGCTGGGCACGGTCATCGCCGGCGCCCTGCTCACCGAGATCGTCTTCAACTACCCCGGCCTCGGCAGCCTGATCCTCGATTCCCTGAACAGCCGCGACTTCTTCCTGCTCCAGGGGGTCTTCCTGTTCGTGGTCGTGGGCGTGCTGATCGCCAACTTCATCATCGACATCATCTACGTCCTGGTCGACCCGCGTACGCGCGTGCAGATGACGGGAGGCGCGTCATGACCAACGTTCCCGGAGCGCCGGGGTCGGCCGATTCCGGCACCGCCCCCGAACCGGTCGCCGAGCGCAAGGTCTCCGAGACCCTGCACTTCGCCCGGCGCAACCCCAAGCTCCTCATCGGGCTGAGCATCGTGCTCGGCTTCCTGCTGCTCGGCCTCGTCGGGCCCTTGTTCGTCGACCACGGCCCCAACCAGTACGTCGGTCCGCAGACGCAGCCGCCCAACGGCGAGTACTGGTTCGGCACCACCACGTTCGGTCAGGACGTGTGGGCCCAGTTCGTCTACGGAGTGCGTTCGACCTTCATCATCGGTTTCCTCGGCGGCGGCATCGCCTTCGTCATCGGCACCACGGTCGGATTCGTCGCCGGGTACAAGGGCGGGATTATCGACGAGATCCTCAACATGATCACCAACGTCGTGCTGGTGCTGCCCGCCATGGTCGTGCTGATCGTGGCCGTGGCCTACCTGGACGTCCAGGGTCTCTTCACACAGGGCCTGTTCATCGGTCTGACCTCCTGGCCCTGGGCCGCGCGAGCGGTCCGCTCCCAGGCGCTGACCCTGGCCAACCGCGACTACGTGGACCTGGCCCGGCTCAGCGGACGGCGCACCTGGCGGATCATCACCGCCGAGATGGCGCCCAACATGAGCTCCTACCTGGTGATGTCGTTCATCCTGATGTTCGGTGGGGCCGTCCTCATCGCCGCCGGACTCGACTTCATCGGTCTGGGCCCCACCAATGGTGTCTCCCTCGGCATGATGTTGGAGAGTTCCATGCAGTGGAGCGCCCTACAACTCGGCATGTGGTGGTGGTTCCTCCCGCCGGGTGCCGGGATCACCGCGATCGTCGGTTCGATGTACATCCTCAACGTCGGGTTGGACGAGGTCTTCAACCCCAAGCTGCGGGAGCTGTGATGACACTCCGCGTCAACGACCTGAAGGTCTACTACCAAACCCTGCGCGGGGACGTCCACGCCCTCGACGGGGTGAGCTTCGACCTCGCCGACGGGGAGATCATGGGCCTGGCCGGTGAGTCCGGCTGTGGCAAGACCACCCTCGGCAAGAGCCTGATCCGGCTGGACAACCGGATGCGGCACGTCGACGGCACCGTCGAGCTGGACGGCGAGAAGCTGCCCATCTCCGACGACGACGCCATGAACCCCTACCGGTACCACGAGATCTCGCTCATCCCGCAGTACGCGATGAGCGCCCTCAACCCCACCCGCAAGATCGGGCGGATGATCAACGAGCTCCTGAAGGCCCGAGGGGTGAAACCGGCCAAGATCGCCGACGAACTGCGCCGCCGCCTCGAACTGGTGGGCCTGGACCCCGACGTCCTCGACCGGTTCCCCATCGAGCTGTCCGGCGGCATGAAGCAGCGCGTGGTCATGGTGATGTCCACCCTGCTCGACCCGTCCCTGCTCATCGCCGACGAGGCCACCTCGGCCCTGGACGTGTCCACCCAGCGTTCGGTGGTGGAGTCCATGGTGGAGTTCCGTGACCGGGGCTTCATCAAGAGCATGATCTTCGTGACCCACGACATCTCGCTCGTCTACCAGATGGCCGACACGGTCATGGTGATGTACGCGGGCCGGGTCGCGGAGAAGGCGCCGGCCTCCACGATCATCAACGACCCACAGCACCCGTACACCAAGATGCTCATCGGCGCGTTGCCGGAGGTGGGATCCACCACCGCCGACACCCGCCTGGAGGGCATCCCGGGCACCCCGCCCGGACTGCTCGACCCGCCCACCGGCTGCCGGTTCAAGGCCCGGTGCCCCATCGCCTCGGAGGAGTGCTCCGAGACGCCGCCGCTGGTGGAGATCGAACCCGGCCACTGGGCCGCCTGCTGGAAGACGGGGAGGTAGCGCCGTGCTGGAACTGAGCCATGTGCACAAGGTGTACCGGGTGGGCGCGTTCGGCGGCGCCAAGCTGCGCGCGGTGCGCGACGTGAACCTGGTGGTGGAACCGGGCGAGGTGGTGTCGCTGATCGGTGAGTCCGGTAGCGGCAAGAGCACCATCGGCAAGATGGTGCTGGGCCTCACCAATCCCAGCCAGGGCAGCATCACCTTCGAAGGCAAGGACGTGACCCGCCTGAGGGGGTTCGCCGAGAAGAAGGAGTACTACCGCCACGTGCAGGGCGTCTTCCAGGACCCCTTCAGCTCCTTCAACCCCATCTTCAAGGCCGACCGGGTCTTCGAGATGATCCGTTCCTCCTACTTCCCGGGCGTCTCCGACGCCGACTGGCGGAAGAAGGTCCTGGACGTGATCGGGACGGTCCGCCTGGACCCCGAGAACGTCCTGAACAAGTACCCGCACCAGCTCAGCGGCGGGCAGTTGCAGCGACTGCTCATCGCGCGGGCACTGTTGTTGGACATCCGTCTGCTGGTGGCCGACGAGATCATCAGCATGCTGGACGCCTCGACCCGGATCGACGTGCTCAACCTGCTGGCCGACCTCAAGGAACGCGGCCTGGGGATCCTCTTCGTCACCCACGACCTGTCGCTGGGCAACTACGTCAGCGACCGGTCGGTGATCCTGCGCAAGGGCGCCATCGCCGAGATGGGCCCGACGAAGCAGGTGTTCGACAACCCGCTGCACCCCTACAGCCGTCACCTGCTCTCGTGCGTGCCCCAACTGCACCGCACCTGGGCCGAGGTGGACGCCGAACTGGCCGCGGACCCACCCGAGGACGTCCAACTGCCCGTGGTCGCCGAGGGCGACGACTCCGCCCCACTGGTGGAGGCGGAGCAGGGGCACTTCGTCGGAATCGATCAGCGCTGACCCTCCCCTCTTTCGGGGGACGGTGGCACACAGAGGGAAGAGGAGCACGCATGACCGCGTGGTTCGACCTGCACGACGGCTGGACACTGGCCGCGACGCCCCATGAGGGCGCGCTCGCCGAACCGGCCGCCGCGCTCCATGGGGCCGGGGGGCTCACCGCGACCGTGCCGGGCTGCGTCCACACCGACCTGCTCGACCACGATCTGATCGAGGACCCCTACCTCGACGACAACGAGACCCGTCTGGGTTGGATCGGGCGCACCGACTGGAGCTACACCCGCCCCCTGGCGGCGGAGGTCGTCGCCCTGGCCGGTGACATGCCGGCCGAACGCGTCGACCTGGTGTGCGAGGGACTGGACACCTTCGCCACCGTCCGGGTCGGCGACCGCGAGGTGGGGCGCACCGCGAACATGCACCGGTCGTACCGGTTCGACGTCACCGAGGCGCTGGGCGAGGCCGGGGCGAGCCCCGGGCTGGAGGTGCGTTTCGACGCCCCCTACCGGCGCGCCGAGGCCGAGCGTGACCGTCTCGGGCCGGTGCCCGCCGCCTACGACGAGCCCTACCAGTACGTCCGCAAGATGGCCTGCAACTTCGGCTGGGACTGGGGGCCGACCGTGGTCACCTCCGGGATCTGGCGGCCGATCCGCCTGCACGCCTGGTCGACGGCGCGTCTGGCGTCGGTGCGGCCGCTGGTCTCGGTCTCCGCGGACGGCTCCCGGGGAAGGGTCTCCCTGCGGTTGAACGTGGAGCGCACCGAGGCGGGGAACGACACCGTGTTGACGGTGAACGCGTCGGTCGCCGGAGTCACCGGGACCGTCACGATCCCGGCAGGGGAGGACGAGATCGCCCTCGACCTGGAGGTGAACGACCCCGACCTGTGGTGGCCACGCGGCCACGGCGGCCAACCCCTGTACGACCTGTCGGTGGAACTGTCCGCGCCCGGTGTCGTCCTGGACACCTGGGAACGCCGGATCGGGTTTCGCGACGTGGCGGTGCACAGCGCCCCCGACGAGCACGGGGCGGCCTTCGCGGTCCGTGTCAACGGTCGCGACATCCTGGTCAGGGGCGCCAACTGGATCCCCGACGACACCTTCCCCTCCCGGCTGGACCGGGCCCGCTACACGGAGGCGATCGACCAGGCCTGCGGGGCCGGGATGAACCTGCTGCGGGTGTGGGGCGGTGGGATCTACGAGGCGGACGACTTCTACGACGTGTGCTCCGAGCGCGGCGTCCTGGTCTGGCAGGACTTCCTGTTCGCCTGCGCCGCCTACCCGGAGGACGAGCCCCTGTGGTCGGAGGTGGAGGCGGAGGCCCGAGACGCGGTCGTCCGCCTGTCCCCGCACGCCTCGCTCGCGGTGTGGTGCGGAAACAACGAGAACATCTGGGGCCACGAGGACTGGGGCTGGAAGGAGAAGTTGGCGGGGCGGTCCTGGGGGGCCGGGTACTACCTGGACCTGTTGCCTCGGGTGGTGGCCGAACTCGACCCCACCCGCCCCTACTGGCCGGGCAGCCCGTACTCCGAAGGCGAGGGTGTGCACCCCAACGACCCCGCCCACGGCACCATGCACCTGTGGGACGTGTGGAACGAGCTGGACTACACGGTGTACCGGGACCGCAGGCCGCGGTTCGCCGCCGAGTTCGGATACCAGGCGCCGGCGAACCACGCGACCCTGCGCGCGGCCGTGTCGGACGACCCGCTCACCCCCACCTCACCGGGTGTGCTGCACCACCAGAAGGCGATCGACGGCAACGGCAAGCTCGCTCGCGGGCTCGCTCTGCACTTCGGCGACCGTGAGTGGTCCTACGACGACTGGCACTACCTCACCCAGGTGAACCAGGCCAGGGCGCTGACCGTGGGCATCGAGCACTTCCGTTCCACCTGGCCGTACTGCACCGGCACGGTGGTCTGGCAGATCAACGACTGCTGGCCGGTCACCTCCTGGGCGGCGGTGGACGGCGCGGGCAGGCGCAAACCCCTGTGGTACGCGCTGCGCCGCGTCTACGCCGACCGGGTCGCCACGGTCCAACCCGTCGACGACGGGCTGACCGTGGTGCTGGGCAACGACACCGACACCGAGTGGGTGACGGAGCTGACGGTGACGCGCCGTGACATCGCCACGGGGTCGGAACTGGCGGCCTCCTCGCACCCGGTCCGGGTGGCGCCGCGCGGCGCGCTGCGGGTCCCGGTGCCCGAGGAGGTGTCTCGGTCCGGCGAGCCGGGCGGTGAGGTGATCACCGTCGACGGGGCGGACGAGCGCGCGTGGTGGTTCTTCGCCCGAGACCACGAGATCGCGTACAGAAAACCGGAATTCGAAGTGGAAACCCGGGTCATTGGTTCCGATTTGCGGGTGAAGGTGCGGGCCGGAGTGCTCTTGCGGGACCTGGTCCTGAACGTCGACAGGATCGCCCCGGACGCCGTCGTGGACAGCGCCCTGGTGACCTTGTTGCCGGGGGAGGAGCACACGTTCACCGTTCACGGCGGCGCCGACCTCGATCCGGGGAAGGTGTCGGCGTCACCTGTCCTGAGGTGCGTCAACGACACCCTTGTGGCCTCTTTGTGAGCATCATGTGACGTTCCGGTGATCGCCACCTGAATAACACGGGACCCCCATGCGGCCCGCCGGTATTCCTCGGCGGGCCGTGTGTGTTGCCACACTCGAAACCCTCACTCGGGGCGCCGGCTGTGGTACGTTCAAGGTGATTGTTAGTCGTTGAATTTCGCAGTTGGTGTCTTGCCCGCGGAGTTTGTGACCGGCGGGCGGTTTCTCATGGAGTCGGCTCGCGGCAATTATCGGGCGTGAGTATGCGTCCGTGTTACACCGAGCTGAAGGAGAGAACATGGCTCAGGGAACTGTGAAGTGGTTCAACGGCGAGAAGGGCTTCGGCTTCATCTCCCCCGACGGCGGCGGCCCCGACGCCTTCGTTCACTACAGCGCCATCCAGGGTTCGGGCTTCCGTAACCTGGAGGAGAACCAGCGCGTGGAGTTCGAGATCGTCGAGGGCACCCGTGGCCCGCAGGCCGAGAACGTCGTCGCCATCTAACGATCGCACAGACGTAGCGTCGTCGCCCCGCTTAGCAGGGGCGTGAACGTCGCCGAACACCCCCGGACGGGTACCACCCGCCGGGGGTGTTCTTTTTGTGTCCGCGGGGTCCGCGTGCCGTGCGCACGGCGCCGGACACACGAACGCCCCGGCCGTGGGGAAGACGGTCGGGGCGTTCGACGTTCGGATCAACCGGCCAGGAGGCGCTCCGTGTGCTCGCGCACCTCGGGGGTGTCCAGGCCGCGCACGGTCACGGTGGTGCGGCGACGCAGCGCGTCGTCGACGGTCACCGCCCACTCGTGGTCACGGGCGAAGACGACCTGCGCCCACACGTCCGGGCCGTCCGGGTGGATGCGCTCGCCCAGCTCCGGCCGGTCGCGGACCAGGGCCGCGATGTCCATGGCCAGGCTCCCGTAGTGGGTGGCCAGGTGTCGGGCGACGAGCGGGTCCACGCGTGCCCCCGGCTCACGGTCGATGATGAGCCGCTGGGTGACCGCGTCGGGGCTGGCCAGACCGGGCAGCGGAACGGTCCGCAGCGGGTCGGCCATGCCCTCGCCCAGCGGCACGGACGACACCTTGCGCAGCGCCTCCACCACGGTCCGACCGATGTGCCGGTAGGTGGTCCACTTGCCGCCGGCCACCGACAACATCCCGCCGCGACCCTGGGAGACCACGGTCTCCCGCTTGGCGGAACTGGTGTCTCCGGGGCCGCCCGGCAGCACGCGCAGGCCGGCGAACGAGTACGTCATCCGATCACGGTCCAGGTAGGAGGGGTCGATGCCCATCGACGCCTCGCTCAGGATCTGGTCCACATCGGAGGGGACCACGCCCACGTCGGCCGGGTCGCCCTCGTAGGCCTCGTCCGTGGTCCCGAGCAGCAGGTGACCCTCCCACGGGATCGCGAAGGACACCCGGTACTTGTCCACGGGGATGGTCAGCGCCGCGCGCCACGGGTCCGGGGTGTTCAGCACCAGGTGGGCACCCTTGGACAGGCGCACGCTGGGCGCCGCGTTCGGGTCCTCCATACGACGCAGGTGGTCCACCCACGGGCCGGTGGCGTTGAGCACCAGTCGCGCGTCCACGCCGAACTCCTCGCCGGAGACCCGGTCGCGCAGTTCGGCGCCGGTGACACGACCGCTGGTGGTGCGCAGTCCCCGCACCTCGGCGTGGTTGAGCACCACGGCACCGGCGTCCACGGCCGCGCGCACCGACATGACGGCCATGCGGCTGTCGTTCATCTGGTGGTCGCTGTAGGCGGCCACCGACTTGAGCCCGTCGGTGCGCAGGCCCGGGGCCAGGCGCTTGGCCTGCTTGGGGGAGAGCAGCCGGCCCATGCCGTCGCCGAAGGCCGACAGCGCCGAGTACAGGAAGACGCCCGCACCCATCTTCGCGGCGCCGTGCGGGCCGTCGTTGTAGATGGGCACGAGGAAGGGGCGGTGGTTGACCAGGTGCGGGGCGACGTCGGAGGCCAGCGAGCGACGTTCGCGGTGGTTCTCGGCGACCAGGCGCACGTTGCCGGTCTGAAGGTAGCGCAGTCCGCCGTGCACGAGCTTGGAGGAGGCGCTGGAGGTGGCGCCGGCGAAGTCGCCGGCGTCGACCATGGCCACACGCAGTCCGGCCTGGGTGGCGGTCCACGCCACGGAGGTCCCGAGGATGCCGCCGCCGATGACCAGGAGGTCGAAGGTGCCGCGGGTGAGTTCCTCACGGGTGTGGCTCCGGTATAGGGGTGTGGCGCGGTGGGTGTCGGCCTTCATGGCTGGTGCTCCGTCCGTTGGGGAGGGGTGGCTGGTGCACGTACCTGAACGGACTCCGCGATTCAGGCTGGTGTCGACTGCATGATACGACAATGCCGAACGATGCCCAAGGTTGACCGCCCCTTGTTCTGAACTCCGCCTTCTCGGCGGTACTGGGGGATGCTGCGCCAGAGGCTGATGTGACACGGTGGAGTGAAAGTGTCGCCAGTGGTGCACGGCATGCGACATTGTCGCACATTGGAGGTCTCGCAGGCCTTCGAGGGTTCGGGTTCTGGAATCCAACCTCTCGTAAGACGACATCCCGGTTTCGGGGACGGAATCACGACCTGGATTCCGGGTTCCACGGATTGCCCCACAGGGCGGGCGTTCCCGGTTCTACGATGAGCCCCATCATGGCCACTAGGTACTCTCCCACCATCCGGCGACGCCGCCTGTCCGCCGAACTCCGCCGGATCCGGCTCGCCGCGCGCAAGACCGGCGAAGAGGTCGCCGCCGACGCCGGTCTGTCCAAGTCCACCTACTCCAACATCGAGTCGGGGGTGAAGAAGAGGCCCACGGTCGCCGAGGTCAAGGCGGTCCTGGAAGTCTGCGAGGTTCCTCCCGGGCGTGAGTTCGACGAGATCCTCGACCTGTGCCGCCAGTCCCTGGAACGCGGCTGGTGGACCCGCTACCGCGACGTCCTGGCCGCGCGCTTCGTCGGCTTCGAGACCGAGGCGAGCGCGATCACCACCTGGCAGCCCCTCATGATCCCCGGGCTCCTCCAGGTGCCCGAGTACATGAAGGTCAACGCCCAGGCCTGCCTGGCCGGCCCCCAGGAGATCCGGCGGGCCATCGACGCCCGCATGACCCGTCAGCGCATCCTGGAGGACCAGGATCCTCCCCGGCTGTGGGCGATCTTCGACGAGGGTTCCCTCCTGCGTTTGAAGGACCACCCGCGGACCAAACGCGTCCAGGTCGAGCACCTCCTGGAGATGGCGCGGCGCCCCAACGTCACCGTGCAGCTGACCCGCGCGGACCGGCTCAACCCCGGAAGCGGTGGCTCGTGCGTGGTGTTGGAGTTCCCCGACCCCATCGACCCCACGGTCGTCTTCCTGGAGACCACCACCGACGGCATCTACCTGGAGGAGCCGGACGAGGTGGTCCGCTACCAGAACCTGGTGGACCACCTACGGCTGGTGGCCCTTCGCCCGGCGGAGACCCTGGAGTACCTCCAAGAGGTGCACCTGGACCCATGAGGACGGGGGCGCCCGACCGAGGTCGGACGCCCCCGTGGGGTTTCGTACGGGGTTCTCGGTGGGGATCAGCCGCCGAAGCCGGTCAGCTTCCAGATCCAGGAACCGATCACGGCACCGATGATGGGACCGACGATCGGGACCCAGGAGTAGCCCCAGTCCGAGGAGCCCTTGCCGGGAATGGGCAGCAGGGCGTGCGCGATACGCGGGCCCAGGTCACGGGCCGGGTTGATGGCGTACCCGGTGGGACCACCGAGGGACATACCGATCGCGAACACCAGCAGACCCACCATCAGCGGGGCCAGACCGTTGGCGAACAGGTCGGACAGCATGACGCCGCCCTCCGAGGACACCGCGTCGGCGTTGGCACCGATGCCGAGGATGCCCAGCAGCAGCAGCGCGGTACCGATGATCTCCGTGACCAGGTTGAGGAGCGGCTTGCGCACCGCCGGAGCGGTGGAGAAGACGCCCAACTTGGCGCCCTGGTCCTCGGTGTGCTCCCAGTGCGGGAGGTAGGCCAGGTACACCAGGACGGCACCGACGAAGGCACCCGCGATCTGGGCGGCGATGTAACCGGGCACCAGCGCCCACTCGAAGTCGCCGATGCTGGCCATGCCCAGCGTGACCGCCGGGTTGATGTGGGCGCCGCTGGTGGTGCCGACGACGTAGATGGCCATCGTGACCGCCATGCCCCAGCCGAACGTCACGACGATCCAGCCCGCGTTGAGGGCCTTGGACCGGGCTAGAGAGACACCCGCGACGACACCACAGCCGAGCAGGGTGAGGATCGCGGTTCCGATGAATTCTGCGAGATAGACCATGGGGATCTCCGCCCCCTTGGCGGGGGCAGCCGGGTCACGGGTGTCACCTGGCCGGTGTGGCGTGAACCGCAGCGGATTCGCGCCTACACGGGCATAATCGGACACACCCGTCACATTTGAATGGGGAGTGGGCACCTGGTCGGTGCCCTGGATCCGCGCCCCAAGGGTTCCAGTTCGCTCTGTCCCCTTGGGGCGCGGTCACGCGTGTGGTGCGGGACGGCTGACGTCCGCCCGTACGCTTCAGGCGTTCTCGTGCTCGACCCAGCCCAGGGTGCGCTCGACGGCCTTGTTCCAGTTGTGGTACTCGCGTTCACGAACCGACGAATCCATCTTCGGGTTCCATTCGGCGGCCTTGTGCCAGTTGGCGCGCAGCGTCTCGATGTCGGGCCAGTAACCCACGGCCAGACCGGCCGCGTAGGCCGCGCCCAGACACGTGGTCTCGGCGACCATCGGACGCACCACCTCGGCGTCGAGCACGTCGGACAGGATCTGCATGAGCAGGTTGTCCGCGGTCATGCCGCCGTCGACCTTCAGGGTGGTCAGATCGATCTGCGAGTCGGCGTTCATGGCGTCGACGACCTCGCGGGTCTGCCAGGCCGAGGCCTCCAGGACGGCGCGCGCGATGTGACCCTTGTTCACGTAACCGGTCAGGCCGGCGATGACGCCGCGGGCGTCGCTGCGCCAGTGCGGGGCGAACAGGCCGGAGAAGGCCGGAACGATGTAGCAACCGCCGTTGTCGTCCACGGTGCGGGCCAGGGTCTCGATCTCCGGAGCGGAGGAGATCAGGCCGAGGCTGTCGCGCAGCCACTGCACCAGGGAGCCGGTGACCGCGATGGAGCCCTCCAGCGCGTACACCGCCGGGGTGTCCCCGATCTTGTAGCCGAGGGTGGTGAGCAGCCCGTTCTCGGACTTGATGGGCTTGGTGCCGGTGTTCATGACCAGGAACGTGCCGGTGCCGTAGGTGCCCTTGACGTCGCCCGGGTCGAAGCAGGTCTGACCGAACAGCGCGGCGTGCTGGTCGCCCAGTGAGGAGGCGACCGGGGTGCCGGCCAGGTAGCCGGTGGACTCGCCGTAGACCTCGGAGGAGGACCGGATCTCCGGCAGGAGGCTCGCCGGGATGTCCATGGCCGCCAGGATCTCGTCGTCCCAGGCCAGGGTCTCCAGGTTCATCAGCATGGTGCGGCTGGCGTTGGTGACGTCGGTGACGTGCTTGCCGGTCAGCTTCCAGATCAGCCAGGTGTCCATGGTGCCGAACAGCAGCTCACCGCGGTCGGCGCGCTCGCGGACCCCCTCGACGTTGTCGAGGAGCCAGCGGATCTTGGGGCCGGAGAAGTAGGTGGCCAGCGGCAGACCGCACTTGGGACGGAAGCGGTCCTGGCCCTCCTCACCGCCGAGTTCACGGGCGATCTCGTCGGTGCGGGTGTCCTGCCAGACGATCGCGTTGTAGACCGGCTCACCGGTCTCCTTGTCCCAGATCAGCGTGGTCTCGCGCTGGTTGGTGATACCGATGGCGGCGATCTGGTCGGGGGTGATGTCGCTCTTTTGCAGCGACTTCTGGACGACGGACTCGACGTTGGTCCAGATCTCCAGGGCGTCGTGTTCCACCCAACCCGGCTTGGGGAAGATCTGGCGGTGCTCACGTTGATCGACCGAGACGATGCGCCCGTCCTGGTCGAAGAGGATGCAGCGGCTCGACGTGGTGCCCTGGTCGATCGCGGCGATGTACTGCTGGCTCATCGGTCTCGCCTTCAGATGGACGTGGATGGGGACGGGGGGTCGGAACATGCATTACAGCGGTCATCCCCGCATGGCGTACGACAATGACGTATGATTAGGCGTTAGTTTCGACTGTGTTTCCTTCCCATGTCAAGAGCGCGTGACGCAATCGTGTCGCGTGAGTCACAAGCCCTAGACCCCCACCATCTCAGGCGAAGGCGGACATCAGAAGAACCCCACTCCGGAAACCACGGTGAGCGGGGTTCGTCCGACGGGGTCGCAAGCGCGCTCGTGGCGGGCCTCAGTACGGGGTCACGCCCAGGTCGCGGGAGATCGCGCGAGCCGCGTCGCGGATGTAGGAGACCTGCTCCATGTCGGGGCGGCCGGCCTCGTCGCGCAGGCGCTCGACCGCGCCGCGCACCCCGATCGCGCCGACGGTCACTCCACGCCGGTCGCGGATGGGCGCGGCTATGGACACCTCGCCGTCGACGAGTTCCTCCACTTCCCAGCCCCAGCCCTGTTCGCGGATCTCGTCCAGACCCGCTTCCAGGTCGGCCATGGTGGTGACCGTATGGCGGGTGAAGGCGGTGAGTTCCACGGGGGAGTCGGTCTCCACCGCGGCCACGTCCTCGGGGACCGCCAAGGGGTCGAAGGCCATCAGGACCTTGCCCAGGGCCGTCGCGTGCAACGGCAGCAACGTGCCCACGTCCAGGGTCTGACTGGAGGAGTCGGGGCGGAAGACGTGGTGCACCACGAGCACCTGGTGCTTGTGCAGGGTGCCGATGCGCACGCTCTCCCCGCTTCGGGAGGCCAGGGTGTCGGCCCAGTTCAGGGCCCGGGTCCGCAGTTCGTTGCCGTCCAGGTAGCGGGTGCCCAGGCTGAGCATGCCCCCGCCCAGGCGGTAGCGACTCGACTCGGGGTCCTGCTCCACGAACCCCACGTGTTGCAAGGTGCGAAGGATGCCCAGGGCCGTGCCCTTGGGCAGTTGGAGGGATCGGGAGATCTCGGCCAGGCTCAGTCCCCGGGCGCCACTGGCCAGCAGCCGCAGGATAGCGGCGGCGCGTTCGATGGACTGGATTCTTCCCGGCATTGCGGTGCTACCACTCTCTAGTACGACAATGTCATACGCCAGATGCTACTACGCGATGTGACGCTCGACACCTGCCGGCCCCGGGTTCACGGCGGAGCCGGGTAAGTGTACCGAGGCTCCACCCCGCTGACCTGCGGCCGGGCCCGATCAGAGTTGGGCGACGGCCTTCGCGGTCGCCTTCGCCGCGTCCTCGACGTCGCTGTCGGTGATCTCCAGGCTCACGACCATCCGGATACGGTCACCGCCGCCCGTCGCGAGCACCCCCTGCGCGGCGAACGCCTCCACGTACCGACCGGCCTCGCCCTCGGGGGTGGTCACCAGCACCATGTTGGTTCGCGCCACCGCGTCCAGGCCGGGAAGCTCGTTCAGGAGTTCGGCCAGGCGAGCGGCCCGCTCGTGGTCCTCCACCATGCGTTCACGGTGATGGCGCAGCGCGTACAGGGCACCCGCGGCGATGACGCCCGCCTGACGCATACCGCCGCCGAGCAGCTTTCGACCGCGCCGGGCCCGCCGAATCGTGTCCGCGTCACCGGCCACCGCCGAACCCACCGGTGCGCCCAGGCCCTTGGAGAAGCACACCGAAACCGTGTCGAAGCCCTCGGCCACCACGGCCGGCCCCACCTCCAGGTGGGCGGCGGCGTTCCACAGCCGGGCGCCGTCCAGGTGCGCCCTCAACCCGTGGGCGTGCGCGAAGTCGGTCACGCGCCGCTGCTCGGCCAATGGGACGACCCGACCGGAGAAGGTGTTCTCCAACCACAACAGGGCGGGATCCGCGCGATGCACGTCGCCCAGCCCGGTGATCCACCCGTCGAGGAGCTCTTGGGCGGGGAACGGGTCGCCCGAGTACAGCCTCGGCAGGACCCGGGACAACACGACCGCCGCGCCCTGTTCGTCACCGATGAGGTGGTGGTTCTCGTGCGCCCACACCTCCTCGCCGCTGCGGGCCGCCACCCACAGGCCCAGCTGGTTGGCCATGTGGCCGGAGGTGACGTAGAGGGCGGCCTCCTTGCCGAGCAGGGCGGCCGTCTCCTCCTCCAGTTCGCGGACGGTGGGGTCCTCGCCCCACACGTCGTCGCCGACCTTCGCCTCGGCCATGGCCAGGCGCATTTCCTTCGTGGGTCGGGTGAAGGTGTCCGAGCGCAGGTCGATCATGAGGGTCCCCCGGGGTGGCTGAGGCGGCCGCGGCGACGCGGAAGAGGCGGGTACGGCCATGACGATACTGGGCGACCCTTCGCGGTGGCCTACCCGCCCGGTGTGGATCAGCCCTCATCCGCCAGGCTCAGGGAGGTGTCGCCGTCGTGCAGGGCGTAGCGGCGATACCAGGAGTCCAAGGTTCGGGGGCCGTGGCCGTCCAGTCGGGCCATGACCTCGCGGGCGAACTCGACCGGTGCCGTCGCGGCGGCGGTGACCAGGTCACCGTCGGTGACGGCCAGCCGGGCCAGATAGCGGTGACCGCCCGCGTAGCCGGTGGTCGTGACCAGATCCTGTCGGCACACCCCGGTGTGGTCCCGGTAGTCCAGGAGGCCCTCGCGTGCGAGGCCGACCGTGGCCGATCCGATCGCCCCGACCGGAACCCCGGCGTCCAGGAAGATGCCCGCGGCGGAGGCCAAGGGGGCCATGACCTCGGGGGAGTGGTCCCACGCTTCCGATCCGGGGAGCACCAGCATCGCGCTCGCGGAGGGGATGAGCTGCGGCAACGTGATGTCGGGGAGGAGGGTGAGGCCGCCGGCGGTGGTCACGGGCGCTCCGGTCAGGCCCACGGTGACGATTTCGCGGCTCCCGAGCCCGAGTGGACCCAACCCCGAACGCACGTGCGCGACCGCGTGGCCGTACTGCCAGTCGGCCATCTGGTCGTAAACAGCGAGGTGGAGGGAGGTGCGGAGCTCTGCGTTCATGGCAAGAGGTTGAAGTCTGGAAGGGCGGGGTGTCAATTTACGGATACCAGGGTTCTGGTGGCGGCTGCGCTCGCTTTCGGTTTTATTCGTGGGTGCCGTGAAAATACCGGTCTGGTGGTTCGGGTGGGAACTTGTCCAGATGACGGAGGGTGAGGAAGTAGGGATGAGGTGGAGGCCGGTAGGGGAAACGCCCGGCCGTGAGCGCGTGGTGCATGCGTGCTTCGGCGGATGTCGGGGCTCTTCTGGTTCTTCCTGGCCGCCGATTTGAACGACAACCCATGGGCGAGTCTCTGACCTTTCCGGTCGCGCACACGAAAAAGGGCTCAGCAGACGCTGCAATGTCTCCTGAGCCCCACACGCCCTGAATTCCAAGCTGCGATTACTAAGAAAGCAGGATCAATGACGAATCCTGGAGGGCGAGGGTGTCCCGCTGTCGCGGGAGCGCGTGGCCGGCTGAGGGGTCAGTTGCGGATGGCGATGAGGATCGCGCTCGTCCACAGGGCGACGGCGGCGCTCACGCAGACGCCCGCGATGACCATTTCCAGGGCCGCGCCGGTGAGGACGGCGACGAAACCGGCGATCGCCAGCAGGCACAGGGCCGCCGCCGTCCAGAGGTACTGCCTTTGATCGAAGAGTGGGGCGAGGGGGAAGAAGTGCAGTCCCACGATCAGCGCGATCGTGGGCGGCAGGAAGATCAGCTGGTCGGTGCGCACCAGGGCGAACACCGCCGCCGCGATCAGAACGATCTGGGTGATGTTGACCACGCCCACCCAGCGGTTCCACGAACGTGGAAGGACGCGCTCGCGTCGTCGATGACCCTGGCTCGCGTAGCGAATCCCCTGGAGGATCACCAGGAGGGACACCAACGCGGACACGATCATGGCCAGGAGCGGGGCCTGACTCAGGTTCCCCCATCCCGCCACAGCCCAGATGAAGGCGAAGACGCTGAGGATGATGATCCCCTGGCGTCGGATCCGGTCGTCCAGGAGCTGAGGTTCTGTGGTCGCAGGCACGCGATCACCCTACGGGCGGAGCGTGTCGTTTCATTGCCGTGAGCAGGGCCGGTTCCGGCCGGCGCGTCCCGCGAGCACCGATTTCAGGCCTGTGACCTGCGTCTCCGTCACAGAACCTCACCTGTGTGTTCACAGGACCTCACAAATGGTATTACCATTCTCGGAGCCTGGTCCAAGAGCAGGTCAAGGCGGTACTCGGTGTCCGCCACGTCCCACCCCGCCCAGTGGAAGGCTCCGTCGTGGAGAACTTCGAACCCGTGTACGGCACGGGTCCCCTCCTCGGGATCGCGGCGGGCGCCATCGCGCTCCTGCTGTTCCTGATCATCAGATTCAAACTGCACGCCTTCATCGCGCTCGTGCTGGTCAGCGTGATCACCGCGCTCGCCGCCGGCATCCCGGTCGCCGGGGTGGTGCCCACCCTCCTGGACGGCTTCGGCGGAACACTCGCGAGCGTCGCCCTCCTGGTCGGCCTCGGTGTGATGATCGGCCGCCTGCTGGAGATCACCGGTGGCGCGGCCGTCCTGGCCGGTGCCCTCATCAAGCTGTTCGGCGAGAAGCGGGCCCCGCTGGCGCTGGGCGTGGCCTCACTGCTGTTCGGCTTCCCGATCTTCTTCGACGTCGGCCTCGTCGTGATGCTGCCGATCGTCTTCAGCGTCGCCCGTCGCGTGGGCGGCTCCGTGCTGCTCTACGCCCTGCCCACCGCCGGCGCCTTCGCGGTGATGCACGCGTTCGTCCCGCCGCACCCCGGTCCGGTCACCGCCGCCGTCGAGATCGGCGCCGACATGGGGCTGACCCTGCTCATCGGTGCCCTTCTGGCCATCCCCACCTGGTACCTGGCCAGCTACCTGTTCGGCCTGTGGGCGGGCAAGCGCTGGGAGCTCCCCGTCCCGGACGACATCATGTCCGACGGTGAGGTCAAGCACGAGAACCCGCCGCACCTGATGACCGTCATCAGCGTCCTCCTCCTGCCGATGCTGCTGATCTTCGCCAACACCGGTATCACCACCGTCGCCGCCACCGGCGCGGTGCCCGAGGAAGCCACGTGGGTGCAGGTCATGCGCCTGGTCGGTGAGACCCCCATCGCCCTGCTCATCACCGTCGTCTACGCGATGGTCGTGCTCAGCAAGGGCCGCTTCACGCGTACCAGGGTGGAGGAGATCGTGGGCGGGGCGCTCGGCCCGGTCTGCGCGATCATCCTCATCACCGGCGCCGGCGGCATGTTCGGCGGGGTCCTGCGCACCAGCGGTATCGGTGACGCCCTCGCCGACAGCCTGGATTCCACGGGCATGCCGGTCATCCTCGCGGCGTTCATCATCGCCCTGGCCCTGCGCGTCGCCCAGGGCTCGGCCACCGTCGCCATCACCACCGCCGCGGGCCTCATCGCCCCGGCGGTGCAGGCCACCTCGGGGCTGAGCTCCATCGACCTGGCCCTGATCGTGATCGCCATCGCCTCCGGAGCCACGGCCCTGTCGCACGTCAACGACTCCGGCTTCTGGCTGGTCGGCCGCTTCCTGGGCATGGACGTCAAGACCACGCTCAAGACCTGGACCGTGATGGAGACCCTGATCGGCTTCATCGGCTTCGGGCTCGCCTTCGGTCTGTCCCTGGTCCTGTAGGTGGAACGGGCCATGGTCGCCGGGCGACCCGAACGCGGCTCACCCCTGCGGGGGGCGGGTGTCCTTCAACGCGTCGGAGACCTCGGTGACGATGGCCCGCATCGCCGCCTCCGCCACGTCCGGCAGCCCGTCCCGGATGGCCTGCGCCACCGCCGTGTGCAGGCGCAACGCCTCCGGGCGCGGCTGGTGCGGCATCAGGTCGTAGGAGGTGCGGCCGACCAGGACCTCGGTCACCACGTCCGAGAGCCCGGCCAGCATCTCGTTGCCGGACAGTTCCAGGATGCGCCGGTGGAACGTGACGTCCAGGTCCATGAACGTGTCGAGCTTGCCGGCCCGACCGGTCAGTGTCATCTGTTCGGCCAGCACCACCAGCCGGGCCCGCTCGTCGGCGGGGCCGCGTTCGGCGGCCAGGGCCGCGGCGCCCGGTTCCACGGCCGCTCGCAGTTCGTTCAGGGATCGCAGCTGGTCCATGCGGGCGTCTCCGGCCAGGCGCCAGCGGATCAGCTGCGGGTCGAACACGCTCCAGTCGCGCCGGGGCCGGACCCGGATGCCGGTGCGGGGGCGACTGATCACCAGGCCCATGGACTCCAGGACCCGCACCGCCTCGCGGGCGACCGTCCGAGAGACCCCGAATCCATCTTCCAACCCGCTCAGCGTGAAGGTGTGACCGCAGGCGTACTCGCCCGCGGCGATCGCCGGGCCGAGCACCGCCAGCACCCGGTTGTGCAACGTGCGGTGCGTCGTGCCCATCGGCGGTCCCTCGTACTTCCCGGTTCTGCTGCTTCGGCCGCTATGGGCCGGGGTCAGCCTGAAGCCTAACGGGAACGATTGATAACACTATTGGTGGTGCCGCCGAGTGGCGGGCCACGAGACGGAGAGACCATGCACTTTGTCTTCATGGGTGTGTCCGGTAGCGGCAAGACGAGTGTGGCCCAGCGGGTCGCGGTCCGTCTCGGGCTGCCCTTCGCCGAGGCCGACGACTTCCACCCCGAGGCCAACATCCGCAAGATGGAGTCGGGGGTGCCCCTGACCGACGAGGACCGTGGACCATGGCTGCGTGAACTGGCCCGCTGGATCGGTGCGAACGACGCCCTGGGCGAGTCCACCGTGATGGCCTGTTCGGCGCTCAAACGCGACTACAGGGACCTGCTGAGGGCCGGGGCCTCGGATGTGCACTTCCTCCACCTGCACGGAACACAGGAGGTGATCTGGGAGAGGCTCGACGCCCGAGAGGACCACTTCATGCCGTCGGGGCTGCTGCTCTCCCAGATGCAGACCCTGGAACGGCTCGGCCCGGACGAGGCCGGCCGGGAACTCGACGTGCGCGAGGACCTGGACACGCTGACATCGCAGGCCCTGGAGTACGTGGGGGAGCGGATGGGGGCCACGGGGGTCTGATCCGTCCCGCTCCGTTACGTCATGCCACGGCCACGGTCCGTTGTGTGGCATTACTCCACTTGTGCAGTGGGGCGCGGCACGCGACCCTGTTCGTCATGCAAGACTCCCAACCGTCCCCCACCGCCACCGCGTCCCGCCCCTTCAGCGTGGTGCCCCCGCCCCGGAAGAGCCTTCTGGCCCCGGCCCACCCGGGAGTGCGTCCCCCGCTGGACGTGCGTCAGACCTGTGTCCTGATGTTCGTCGCCGCGGCCCTGTACGGCCTGCTCGCCTACCTGGTCGGGAGCATGCTTTCCGAAGGCGTCCACGCGAGCGTGACGACCGAATTGTGGCTGCTGCTCGTGATGGCGGCCCTGGTCGGCCTCGGCCTGGTCGCGCTGGCACTGCCGGTCCGTCGAGCCGGTCACGTGCTCTGGCGGGCCTCCCAGATCGGTTCACTGTTCGCCTTCGGTACCGCGCTGTTCACGCTGTTCCTGGCGGCTTGGCTCGCCGACACCCCGCTGATGCTGGCGGGGACCGTGGCGGCGCTCTCCGCGATCGTCCTCAACATCGCGCTGTGGAGCACCAACGTGCGTCGCTGGTGCCACGAGTAGCACCAGGCCACTCCACTTCGACAAAGGGCCCGGCGGGTTTTGAACGAACCGTTCCCCGCCGGGCCTTCCCCATGTCCGGTCAGTCGTCCTCTTCGCCATCGGCCAGGACGTGCAGTCGGGCCAAGTGCTCGCCGTCGTCCTCGCCGTGACGGGCGACGTACACCTCCCGGGCCTCGTCCGCGACGTCGCCGATCTCGTCCTCGAAGCCGTAGTCGATGAGGTCGTCCAGGAGATCGAGTGCGCGATGGAGGGGATCATCCTCCTCGTCGTCATCCTCGCTCTTGGCGGGCAGGTGCGCGTTGACCAGGGACAGCACGACGGCGCGTGCCTCCTCGACCGCGCTCTCCGCGCCGGCGGCACCGCTCAGGCGGATGCGGGTGATGGGGTCCTCGTCGGCGATCAGCATGAGCTGTTCGGTGAGCCAGGCGCTGTCCTGACCTTCGAGGAACGCGGTGAGGGACGCGTCGTCCAGGGGTGTGTCCATTCGCAGATCATAGGACGCTCGAAGGGTCCTCGGTCCGAAACGGACACCATGTCGGAAAAGTTAAATCATCCTATGACAGGATAACTTTGAGAGAATGTACTGAAGCGAGTACTCAGGGTCATGGGATTCGGGTTTCCGTTGCCCCCTTTAAGATCCCGAACAGTTGAACACCTGGACGCGAAAAACCGAGCTATGGATCACGGCACAGATCTGAAACGGTTGTATTAATACCCAGCCGTCTATCTTCCCAGGGGCTCGTGAACCGGTTTAGGGTCCACAGCAATCGTTCTGGGCCTCAACCCCACGTCCCCCTGAGGTGGACCACATGTTCACGAAGTCTTCCCGAAAGCCGCTCGGTCTCGTGGCCGTCGCGGCGTCGCTCACCCTGGTGGCGACAGCCTGTGCGGAGAGTGACCGCGGCTCCGGCGACGGCGAGCAGCCGTTCGTCTTCGGGGCCGCCGGTGACATCACGTCACTGGATCCCTTCCTCACCAACGACGGCGAGACCTACCGTTACAGCCGGCAGGTCTTCGAAACCCTTCTCGATCACGAATCCGGTGGTTCGGAAATCGTCGGCGGTCTCGCCGAGACCTGGGATCAGTCCGAGGACGGCACCGTCTGGACCTTCAACCTCCGCGACAACGTCACCTTCCACGACGGCGACGAATTCAACGCCGAGGTCGTCTGCGCCAATTTCGATCGCTGGAACAATCTGACCGGTGCCTACCAGAGCTCCAACCTGTCCTACTACTGGCAGTCGATCTTCGGTGGATTCGCCGAGCCCGACGAGGACTACAGCACCGGAGAATCCCGTTACGTCTCCTGTGACGCCGAGGACGAGCTCACCGCCGTCATCGAGATCTCCGAGTACTCCTCGATCTTCCCCGGTGGATTCAGCCTCGCCGCCTTCGGCATCATGAGCCCCACCACCCTGGAGACCATGGAGGGCCAGGAGGTCACCGGTGAAGAGGGCAACCTGAGCCTCCCCGACTTCGCCCAGAGCGCCGGCTCACTCGCCGGCACCGGTCCGTTCACCGTCGAGGAATGGAACCAGGACCAGGCCGAGGTCACCCTCAACCGGTACGACGACTACTGGGGCGACCCGGCGGGCTTCGAGACCATGATCCTGCGGAGCATCCCCGACGAGACCGCCCGCCGCCAGGCGCTGGAGGCCGGTGACATCCAGGGCTACGACCTGGTCGCCCCGGCCGACGTCGCGCCGCTGGAGGACGCCGGTTTCCAGGTGCCCACCCGTGACGTGTTCAACGTCCTGTACATGGCCTACCAGCAGGAGAGCCACGAGGCGCTCGCCGAGATGGAGGTCCGTGAGGCCCTCTCCCACGCGGTGGACCGCCAGCGCATCGTCGACACCATCCTCCCCGAGGGTGGCGAGGTCGCCACGCAGTTCCACCCGGACACCCTCGACGGTTGGTCCGAGGACGTGCGGACCTTCGACTACGACCCGGACAAGGCCCGCGAGATGCTCGCCGACGCCGGGTACGAAGACGGCTTCGACGTCGAGTTCTGCTACCCGACCGAGGTCACCCGCCCGTACATGCCCGCCCCCAAGGACATCTTCGACGTCATCACCGAAGACCTCCAGGAGGTCGGCGTCACCGTGGAGGCCACCCCCTACGAGTGGTCCGTCTACTCCGGCCAGGTCGACAGCGGCAACTGCCCGATGTACCTGCTCGGCTGGACCGGTGACTACAACGACGCCTACAACTTCATCGGCACCTGGTTCTCCACCCACAACGACGCGTGGGGCATGGACGAGGAAGAGCTCTTCGACAAGATGACCGAGGTGAGCACCAACCCCGACGAGGAAGAGCGCGTCGCCGGTTACCAGGAGCTCAACGAGATGGTCATGGACGCCCTGCCGGGGCTGCCCATCTCCAGCTCCCCGCCCTCGATCGCCTTCTCGCCCGACGTCGAGCCGCCCAACGTCAGCCCGCTGACGCAGGAGAACTTCGGCGAAGCCTCCTGGAAGTAGTACCTCCGCCGGGCCCGACCGCCACGCCGGTCGGGCCCGGCACCACGGGTGCCCCATGGCGGTGTCCCCCCGTCGCCGCACCTCCCCTGGGGCGATCCCCCGATCATCCGAACCTTCCACCACTGGCGAAAGGCGGCGAAGGTGCTGCGATTCATCGTCAGGCGACTCCTACAGCTCATCCCGACACTGGGTGGCCTGTCGATCCTGCTGTTCGTCTGGCTCCAACGGCTGCCGGGCGGGCCGGAGTACGCCCTCCTCCCCGACGACGCGACCCCTGAACAGCGTGCGATGCTGCGGCGGTCGCTCGGCCTGGACGAACCACTCATGGTTCAGTACCTGGCCTTCCTGCGCAGAATCGCCCAAGGCGACCTCGGGACATCGCTCCAGACCTCACGTCCGGTCCTGGACGAGTTCTTCCTCAGGTTCCCGGCGACGTTCGAGCTGGGCGTGACCGCGATCCTCATCGCCGTCATCATCGGACTTCCGCTCGGTTACCTCGCCGCGCGCCGCCGCGGCACCATCCTGGACTTCGCCGCCGTCGGCGGTTCCCTCCTGGGCATCTGCACCCCGGTCTTCTTCCTCGCGTTCATCCTCAAGGTGGTCTTCGCCGAGGGCATGGGGTGGTTCCCCTCGGCCTTCCGGCTCTCCCCGGGGCTCACCCGCACCGACATCACCGGATTCGTCGTCCTGGACGGTGTCATGACCCGTGAATGGGACGTGGTCTGGGACGCGCTCGCCCACCTGGCCCTGCCGGGGCTGGCGCTGGCGTCCATCCCGTTGGCCGTCATCACCCGTATGACCAGGGCGAGCGTCCTGGAGGTGATGGAAGAGGACTACGTGCGCACGGCCAACGCCAAGGGTCTGCACCGGACCACGGTCCGCACCCGCCACGTGCTGCGCAACGCCCTGTTGCCGGTGGTCACCGCCGTCGGTCTGCTCACCGGCAGCCTCTTCGCGGGGGCCGTCCTCACCGAGAGCGTGTTCGCCTTCCCGGGCATCGGTTCGTTCGTGTACATCGCCACCCAGGAACGCGACTATCCGGTCCTGACCGGGTTCATCCTGCTCATCGCCACCATGTACGTGTTCATCAACCTCCTGGTCGACATCTCGTACAGCCTCCTCGACCCGAGAGTGCGGGCCCAGTGATGCCTACGACACCGAGCTCCCAAAGCCCTTCCGAGACCGAAGAGAAGACGCCCCTCCACAAGCGCAAGGCCGCCAAGGTCGACCGGCTCGCCGAACTCATGGGCGACCGGGGCGACGACGGCCACGGTGCCGGGGTCTGGCGCGAGGCCTTCGGACGCATGCGGCGCAGCCCCATGGCGATCAGTGGCGCGATCATCGTCGTCGTGTTCTTGCTGGTGGCGCTGTTCTCACCGCTCATCGCCCCCTACAGCCCGACCTCACAGGCCTGGGGCAGCGAGGTCTTCCCCAACCGCAACGAGTTCGTCGGACCACGCGCCGAGAACTGGTTGGGCCTGGACCACCTCGGCCGCGACATGTTCTCCCGCATGGTGATCGGAGCCCGCCAGACCCTCATGGTCGGTGTGGTCGCCACCTTCGTCGGCTTCCTGTTCGGTGCCCTGCTCGGCGGCGTCGCCGGCGGCTGCACGGTCCTCGGTGGCCGGTGGGGGCGTCAGGTCGACAACGTCATCATGCGCGTCATCGACATGATGCTCGCGCTGCCGTCCCTGCTGCTGGCCGTCACCGTCGCCGCGCTCGTCGGACCCAGCCTGACCACCGTCATGCTCGCGGTCGGTATCGCCCAAATCCCGATCTTCGCCCGGCTGCTGCGCGGCGCGATGATCTCCCAGGGCAACCGCGAGTACGTACTGGCCGCGCAGGCCATGGGCGTGCGCAGCCACAAGATCGCCCTGACGCACATCCTGCCCAACTCCATGGGGCCGGTGCTCGTCCAGTCCACGCTCACCCTGGCGACCGCCATCATCGACGCGGCCGCCCTGTCCTACCTGGGTCTGGGCAACCCCGACGCGAACTTCCCGGAGTGGGGCACGATGCTCTCCGAGGCCCAACGGTTCCTGTCCAGCGCTCCGGCCCTGGCCGTCTACCCGGCCCTGGGCATCATCATCACCGCGCTCGGCTTCACCCTCCTGGGAGAGTCCCTGCGTGAGGCGCTCGACCCGAAGTTGAGGAAGTGACCATGAGTTCCAGCACGCCGCTGTTGGCGGTGGACGAGCTGTCCGTGGTGTTCCACCGGCGCGGGTCCGGTGAAACGCGCGCCGTCGACGGGGTCTCCTTCAGCCTGGAGGAAGGTCGAGTCACGGGTCTGGTCGGCGAGTCCGGTTGCGGCAAGAGCGTCACCTCCCTGGCCCTGATGGGGCTCCTCCCGGACCGCGGGGTCAAGGTCGGTGGCAGCGCCGTCATGCAGCTGCCCGACGGTGAGGTGGATCTGCTCCGCCTCTCCCAACGCCGCCTGCGGGACCTGCGCGGATCCCAGATGGCGATGATCTTCCAGGACCCGCTCAGCTCGCTCAACCCGGTGGTTCCCATCGGCCTGCAGGTCACCGAGATCCTCAAGCGACACCGGGGGATACGCGGGGCCGTCGCCCGCAAGGAGGCCGCCGACCTGCTGTACCGGGTGGGCATCCCCGATCCCACTCGACGGCTCAACGAGTACCCGCACCAACTGTCCGGTGGAATGCGCCAGCGCGCGCTCATCGCCATGGCGGTGGCCTGCAAGCCCCGCCTGATGATCGCCGACGAACCCACCACCGCCCTGGACGTCACCATCCAGGCGCAGATCCTGGAGTTGCTCAAGGACCTGGTCACCGAGGAGGGCACCGCCCTGCTCATGATCACCCACGACCTGGGCGTGGTGGCCGGCCTGTGCGACGACATCAACGTCCTGTACGCCGGGAGGGCGGTGGAGACCGCGCCACGCGAACCGTTGTTCGCCGACCCCACGCACCCGTACACCGTGGGACTGCTCGGGTCCATCCCGAGGCTCGACGCGCCACGAGGGGAGCCGCTCACCCCGGTGCGCGGTTCCGTCAACGACAACATCGCCTGGACGGACGGCTGCGCGTTCGCGCCCCGCTGCGACCACTACACGATGGAGTGCCTCCAGGGGCCGCCCCCTCTCGTGACCATGGCCGACGGCGCCGGGGGTGGTGGCGGTGGCGAGCACGTCCACCGCTGCGTCAATCCCATCGAGCACGCGGAAGTGGTGGACCGGGCCGTCCTGGACACCACGACCGTTGCCGGCGAAGACGTGGGAGACGGCAGAGACGGCGAAGACGAGGAGGAGCGGGGATGAGCCTGCTGGAGATCAAGGACCTCAAGGTCCACTTCCCGATCAAGCGCGGCGTGCTCATCGACCGCACCATCGGGCACGTCCAAGCCGTCGACGGCGTTTCGCTGAGTATCGAGAAGGGCCAGACCTACGGCCTCGTCGGCGAATCCGGATGCGGCAAGACCACCCTGGGGCGAGCCGTCCTGCGCCTGAACCAGATCACCGACGGCGAAGTGTGGTTCGGTGGGCGCGACCTCGCCGGACTCGACCCCGAGTCCATGCGTCGCGAACGCGCCAACCTCCAAATGGTCTTCCAGGACCCGCTGGGCAGCCTCAACCCGAGGCAGACCATCGGCGCCATCCTCATGGAAGGGCTGGAGACCCACGGCATCGGCGGGCCCGAGGAGATCCCCGAAGGCACCACCGCCAAGGACCGCCGTCGACTGATCCAGAAGGATCGGGAGACCCGCATCGTCGACGCCCTGGAACGGGTGGGCCTGTCCGCCAAGGCGCTCAAGCGCTACCCGCACGAGTTCTCCGGCGGCCAGCGCCAGCGCATCGGCATCGCCCGCGCGCTGGTCCTGCAACCGGACCTCATCATCTGCGACGAACCGGTGTCCGCCCTGGACGTGTCCATCCAGGCGCAGGTGCTCAACCTCTTGGAGGAACTCCAGGAGGAGATGGGGCTGACGTACCTGGTGATCGCCCACGACCTCGCGGTCGTGCGGCACGTCAGCGACGTCGTAGGGGTGATGTACCTGGGTTCACTGGTGGAAGAGGCCACCAGCGACGAGATGTACGAGACCCCGATGCACCCCTACACCCGTTCGCTGATGTCGGCGGTGCCGGTTCCCGACCCCACGGTCGAGGATTCCCGTGAGCGGATCCTGCTCGCCGGTGACCTGCCCTCGCCGGCGAACCCGCCGACCGGCTGCCGGTTCCACACCCGGTGCCCCTGGCGCCAGGAGGAGCTGTGCGACACCGAGCGGCCCGAACTGCGCCCGTTGAAGAGCGGTACCCACCGGGTGGCCTGCCACTACGCCGAGCAGATCCTGTCCGGTGAGATCCAGCCCAGCGAGGAACGGGCCGATCGGGTCGTGCACGGCGCGAGCTGAGCGAACGCGAACGCGCGGGTGTCCCGGTGTACCGGGGCACCCGCGCGTTCGTGTGCGTGGCGGGACGTCGCGGGATGTGGCGGGACGCGGCGGGGACGTGGGCCACGGGGAGTGGGAGGTGAGGACGGAAGACGGTCGGAAAGGGGGGTGGGGGATCGGAGGCTAGAGATCGGATTTTCTGCAAGGAAGGCGAGTTATCCACAGGCAGGGGAGTTCGGGGTGGTGGTGGGGTCGGTGGGCGTGATCCCATCGATCTTGGGGGAGCCGCTGGTTTCGCCGGTTTCGCGCTGCCCGGGGGTGGGTGGGTGTGGTGGGGATGGGGCGTGGGGTGCCTCAGGTTTTTGGTTCTTGGGGTTGGTGGGGTGCTCGGGTGGATTGGTGGGGCGCCTAGGGTTTCTGGCTCTTTGGGGTGGTTGGGCGGGGTGGGGTGGGTTGGTGGGGCGCCTCGGCTAGAGAACCTGCCAGTGGCCTGGCGTTGCTCGGGTGGGTTCTCCCTCCTTCCCCGCCGCGTGATTGTTGCCGCCCGCACCGCACGCGTCAAGGCAATGTTGAGTTGCGCATCAGCGTGGTGGGTGGCCTTGACCCGTACGGCACGGGCGGCGGTTTGGCGGCTATCGGGGAAGGGGGGAGAGTGGTTGAGGTCCCAACGGCCCTGTGGGCCTGCGGCCCACTCCGGCCGTAGCCGGCCGGATTCCTTCCCCTCCCTCTGGTGTCCTCGTGGGCCGCGTCGCCACTACGTGACGGGTCCGGTCACGAAGTACCCGCTACAGGTGAGGCACGGGGCGGGGCGCGTCCCCGCGGTAGCCGGCTCTGGTCTTCTCAGCGATGATCTTGCTCGTAGCGCCATGTTGGGCGCCCAACATGGCGCTACGGACAAGATCGTTTCTCTTCAGAGCCCCTTCCCTCGAATTCGCCAGGAGTGTCTCCGCGATGGGCGGATCCGGCCATAAGGAAAAGGGGGTTCGGGCAACCCGAAACAGAGGCTCTCGCATAGCAGGAATGCCAGCTCCAGAATTCGACTAATAAACTCGCAGGGAGGCCTGTCGTTATCGTGGGTGTTCGCATATAATCAGAGTATGAGCTTTCCTCCCCACGCGCCGCGCCCGACCGGGAACACCCCGGTCGATAAGGCGATGGCGGGTGCGCGGGAGATGGCGGTGGAATTCTCCGGCCGGGATATCCCGTTCGGGTGCGAGGGCGATGTGCTCGCACAGTTCGGCCGCCTCAATCAGGAAACAGACCGGATCCGCTATGGGATGTTGCCCGCCCTGGCCCGTATGGAGGCCACCGGTGCCCTGTTGGAAGAGGGCGGCCAGCGCAGTATCCAGGCGTGGATCACCCACCAGTGGGGGACCTCTCCGGCCGAGGCCAAGAGCCTTGCCACCCTCGCCCGGGCGTTGTACAAGCAGCAGTTGCCCCTGGTGGAAGAAGCCTTCCAGAACGAGGCCCTGTCGTTGGGTGAAGCGTGCGCCATCGCGACCTCCACCGAAAAGGCCACCACCGAGTGGGCGAAGGTCCTCGAAACAGCGGATGAGGAATTCCGTGCCCAGCGCCCTTCGGTGGAGGGGTTTCGGGCCCGGTTGGAATACGGGCTGATCGGTTTCAAGGCCGAGTGCCCGCAGGCTTCGGTGCGCCAGTTGCGGGACGCGGCGAAATGGTTCGTCGCCCGCCTGGACCCGGATAAGGCCGACCGGGACTATGACGAAACGTTCGAGAACCGGGGTGCGCAGTTCTCGCCCACGTTCGAGTCCGGGTTTTTGCTGCGGATGTGGGGGCCGGGGGCCGATAACGAGCTGATCCAGGCCGCCCTGGAGGCTTACACCGAGCCGTATGGGCCGGAGAACGCGGCGATGCCGAAGCATCAGCGGGTCTATGACGCGATGATGCGGATCTTCGAGACCGCTCTGGGCCACCGGGGTTGCTCCAGCCTGAGCCGCCAACCTCTGGCGACCCTCAACATCACCGTGCCGCTGAAGCGGTTCCTGGGTGATGGGATGGCTGAGCCGGCCGTCACGGAGGATGGTGTGGTGTTGCCCGATCAGATGGTGGCCCGGTTGACCCCCGACAGTTGGTTGCGCCGGTTCGTGACCGACGCCCAGGGTCGGACTCTGTTGGATGTGGGGCGCAAGCAGCGGTGCGCCCCGGACCCGGTGCGCCAGGCGGCGGGGTTCAAGAAGCCCTACTGCGAGTGGCACGAAGGCTGCGACATGCCGCGTAGCTGGTCGCAGTACGACCACATCGTCCCCTTCTCCCACGGCGGGGTCACGAGCGCGGACAACATGCAGGTGTTGTGCTCGACCCATAACCGGCTTAAGCACCGGTTGCAGGCCAAGGTGAACCGGCAGATCTGGGAACACCACCACGCCCAGAACCGCCAAGAAGCGGGAAAGGAAAGCGGGTCCGGGGATGGTGAGGGGGAGCCAGCCCCAGCCACCGCCCCCTGACCACCACCATCCGCTTCCACCGCCCGTTTCCGCCAGGTGGAACACCACCCCGACGACATCACCCCCGGTTGGGTGTCAGACCCCAAGGGCCCGTGCCCTGTGGGGATATCAGCATGCCCAGGGGCAGAAACACCGCGAACCCCCCGCCCAGAGCCACATTCCGGGACCGGAGTGGCTCCCGTTGGGGGTGTCGGCAGCACTCCTGGCGAGATCGGCCCCTACTGCGGCCACCCGCCCTACCGGTGCCACCCCCAGCACAGGTATCGGCCCACCGGCACCACCAACCCCGTGTTGTCTCTCCACCATGATGATCTTGTCCATAGCGCCATGTTGGGCGCCCAACATGGCGCTACGAGCAAGATCATCGCCAAAGGGGCGCCGGTGCCGGCTACCGCGGGGACGCGCCCCACCACTCACCCGACCTGTAGCGGGCCCTTCGTGACCGGACCCGTCACGTAGTGGCGACGCGCTCCACGAGGACACCAGAGGGAGGGGAAGGGATCCGGCCGCTTGCGGCCGGAGCGGGCGAAGCCCGGGGCCGTTGGCACCCCAACCACTCTCCCCCCTTCCCCGATAGCCGCCAAACCGCCGCCCGTGCCGTACGGGTCAAGGCCACCAACCACAGCGTCACAGAACCCGACATCGCCTTGACGCGTGCGGTGCGGGCGGCAACAATCACGCGGCGGGGAAGGAGGGAGAACCCACCCCACCCCGCCAGGCCACCAGCAGGATCACGACCCGAGGCGCCCCACCAACCCACCCCACCCCGCCAGGCCACCGGCAGGTTCTCTAGCCGAGGCGCCCCACCCCCCACCCGCCACCCCCCGCCACCCCACACCCACCCACCTACCCTCACCACCCCAGAGTGGAGTTCCGGTTGGTGGACGACTTCTTTCCTGGATGGTGAGGCCTATGACAGGTGTCATCACCAATGCGGGGAGAACCTCATAGCGGATCGCTGACAGCGGTGACTGCATCTCCGGGTCACCTTTTGCGAGGCTGGAGGGTATGGCTTCCAGCGATCCCTCCACACCCCCGGGACCTTCCGGCTCGTCCTCCTGCTCGTCTTCCGACCCGTCTTCCGACGCGTCCGCCGGCCGATCCTCGGACCTGTCTTCCACCCCACATCCCGCCCGCTCCTCCAAAGCCGCCCGTCGGCAGCGCTCTTCCGCCGCACCGGGGCGGGTCTGGCTGGTCGCGCTCGGGGTCGGCGTGGTGGTCGCGGTGCTGGCCGGGCTGTTCGCGCCGGCCCGGTCCACGCCCGCTACAGGGGTGGCCGGGGACGCGCCGCTGGCGGCAGACGTGGAGCGGGTATTGGGCGACCGAATGGTCGAGGTTCAGGGGCTGTCCGTGGCCCGGTTCGACCTCGACGACCCGGATTCGGTGGAATGGGCCGCCGCGGGGAGCTCCGACGGCACCGCGCCGGTCGGTCCGGACACGCCGTTCGAGACCGGCTCGGTGATGAAGGTGATCACCGGGATGTTGCTCGCGGACATGGTGGAGCGGGGAGAGACCTCCCTGGACCGCACTCTCGCGGAGGTCTTCCCCGAGGTCGACTTCGATGATCCCGAGGTCGCCGACATCACCCTGCAGGAACTGGCCACCCACCACTCGGGGCTGCGGGCGACCCCGGACGGGGAGGCCGCGGCGGTCACCTTCCGCTCCATGCTCCTGATCAGCCCGTACGAGGGAGCCACCTCGCCGGTGGACGGGCTCTCGCACACCCGGGCCGGGCCCAAGGACCAATACGTCTACTCCAACCACGGCTTCGCGACCCTCGGGCACGCGCTGGCGGCGGAAGCGGGTGACGACTACCCGGACCTGGTACGCGAGCGCGTCCTCGATCCCATGGGCATGGACGACACCGAGGTCACCGCGGAACGCCCCGAAGGTGGAGCGTTGTCGTACTACGAGCCGGGCGTGCGGGTCGCTCCGTGGACCAACACCGAGTACGCGCCCGCCGGGATCTCCACCTGGAGCACGGTTTCCGACCTGGTCACTCTGGTCGCCGGGGTCGCCGACGGCAGCGCTCCGGGCGCGGACGCCGCCGACGTGGTGCTGGAGGATGTCCGGATCGGTGGGACGCCGTCGGAGGAGGAGCCCGCGACGGAGGCGGGCGGCGACACCGAACTGTCCATGGGGCTGGGTTGGCACGTCCTGGACACCCCCGAGCATGGTGAGGTCACCTTCCACAGCGGGAAGGTCTACGGTTCCTCCACCACGGTCCTGTTCGACGACGAGCGCGCCGTCGTCCTCATGGGCAACAGCTTCACGCTGCAGGAGGGGCCGCTGTCCCTGGGGTTGCTGGGTGACGAACCCGAGGAGGTGCTGTCGGCCCCTCCGAACACCGGGATGAACATGGCGTTGACCCTGCTCCCGCTGTTGCTTCCCCCGGTGCTGTTGCTCGCCCTGATGATCCGCCGCCGCACCTTGCTCACCCAGCGTCCGCTGGACCGCCTGCGAATCGTCTCGCTGAGCCTGGGCGCCGTGGCCTGGTGGGTCTACACCCAGCGCGGCGGTGTGTGGACGGATCTGCCCACCGAACTGTCCGCCGTCGCCGCGGGCATGGTCGCCACCGCGGTCACGGTCGGGGTGTGGCACTGGCGGCGGGTCCCGACGGAGGCGGGGCGATTCCGGTGGCTGCACGTCACGGTGTTCGTGTTCTCGGTGTTGTTCTCCCTGACCCTGCTCTCGCTGATGGTCTACGCCCTCCTCTTCGCCCGACAGTGAACCTTCGGAGGGTAGGAGGGAGACATGGGACATTCACGGAAATCACACCGCATCCCCTCGGCCGGGCTTTTCCTCTACGACCGTGACTGTGGTTTCTGCCAGCGGTCCGTCTCGTTCGCGCGGGAGCGTGTCCGAACCCGCACCGCTTTCGCGGCCTGGCAGGAGACCGATCTCAAGGCCTTCGGGCTCACCCCGGAGCAGGCCGACGAACAGGCCTGGCTGGTCCGTTCGGACCGGGGCCTGCTGGCCGGCGGTGACGCCGTCGCCGAGACCCTTCAGTTCGGCCGATTCCCCTTCCGGGAACTGGGCCGGCTGATGGCCCTGCCCGGGATGCGGGTGCTCACCCGGGCCGCCTACCGGGTGATCGCGGCCAACCGGTACCGTCTGCCCGGTGGCGGTGACACCTGTGCCCTTCCGCCCCCACGTGATGGTTGACCCCCAGTAGGAAAGAGGCCCCGCGTTGACCTCGTTGGCCCAGGCCGCCGAAGAGACCATCCCCCTCGGCCCGCTCATCCTGGTGGTGCTGTCCATGCTGGGCGGCACGGTGGCGTTGGTGCTGATGGGGGTCTACGGCGCGCAGCGCAAGATCAAGCCCAACGACTTCTTCGGGGTCCGCACCAGGTTCACCCGGTCGAGTGACACCGCCTGGTACGCGGTGCACGAGGCTTGCGCCCGTTGGTCGATCCTGGGCGGGATCGCCTTCCTGCCCGCAGCGATCGTCACCCCGTTCCTCTCCGACCCCAACGCCCAGATCGTCGCGATCCTGGCGCCCACGACCGTGGGTATGGTGCTGCTGGTGGTGGGGTCCTGGCGTGGGCACAAGGTCGCCCGCGAACGCTTGGCCCGCGAAGCCTCAGGCCGCCCGTAGCCTCCGGCACACCGTCAGCAGCCGCTCGCGCAGCACCGCGCCGCGTTCGGCGAAGTCGCGCTGGTGCTCCATGTACGCGGCCTTGCCCTCGGCCGTCTCGATTCGCACGGGCTCATACCCCCACTCCCGCAGGTCGTAGGGGGAGGCACGCATGTCCAGTGTGCGGATCTCCCTGGACAGCTCGAAGCAGTCCACGATCAGCTCGGACGGCACCGCCGGCGTGAGCTTGTACGCCCACTTGTACAGGTCCATGTTGGCGTGCAGGCAACCCGGCTGGTCCAGGTCCACCTGGGTCTCTCGGGTGGGCGAAAGGGTGTTGCGCGGACGCGCGGGCTCGGTGAAGAACCGGAACGCGTCGAAGTGCGAGCACTGGATCCGGTGCGACTCCACCACCCGGTCGGTGCCCTCGTTCCCCAACCGCAGTGGAACCCGGTCGTGGCGAACCTCCGACGTTCGGTACACCATCGCCCACTCGTGCAGACCGAAGCAGCCAAGGTGCGCCGGACGCGAGGCCACCGCCGACAGCAATCGCTCCACGAAGTCGAGCACGGGTCGGGCCGCCAGGAACGCGGGCACGTCCAGGCCCACCCCGCCACCGTCGAGTTCGGTGTAGAAGCGCTCCGACAGTCGCTCGCGCGCGCCCTCCCCGGCCAGGGCCGTGCCCACCCCGGGGTGCCAGCGCCGCAGCCGCGCCGGCTTGAGGTTGTAGTAGGTGAACAGGAAGTCCTCGACCGGGTGCGGTTCGCCCTCGCGGCGTCGCCTCAGGTGGTCGGCGGTGAGCGCGTCGACGCGCTCGGCGTGCCGTTCGGCGCGTTCACGCTGGTCGGTCTCGGCCAACATGGTCCTGGTGGTCCCGGTCATCGTCCCCATCACGGCTCCCAGGGTATGGTCCCCGGTGTGCAGATCCCCACCGACGAACAGATCCGGTCCCTCCACGAGAGGTACGCGCCCAACGCCGAGGCCTTCGAGCGCGTGTACACGCACTGCCAGGTGGTGTGCGCGGTCGCCGAACAGCTCCTCGCCCGCGCGCCCGCGAAGGTCGACGTCGACCTGGTCCGGGCGGGCTGCCTGTTGCACGACATCGGTGTCTACCGCCTGGTCAACGCTTCGGGTCGCATCGCCCACGACCGTTACGTGAGCCACGGTGTGCTCGGCCACGAACTCCTCGCCGCCGAGGGGCTGCCCGAGACGCTGTGCCGGTTCTGCTCCCACCACACCGGTGTGGGGGTCACCGCCGACGACGTGCGGTCCCAGGGGTTGCCGATCCCGGTCGCCGACTACCTCGCCGAGACCCCGGAGGAGGAGCTGGTGATGTACGCGGACAAGTTCCACAGCAAGACGCGACCGCCGGTCTTCCACTCCGTGGAGAGCTACGCGGCCAAGGTCCGCCGCTTCGGCGCGGACAAGGAGGTCCGCTTCAAGGCACTCGTGGAGAGCTATGGGGAGCCCGACCTCGTGGAGCTCTCCGCCAGGTTCGGTCACCGCACGCTCTAGCCGGACTAGTTGGACTGTTGCACCGGAAGGTGCCGGCCCAGGTATCCCACGTACACGCGGTTGCTGGTCTCCGGTCCCAGGTCGGGGAAGAAGTACAGCCGCGGGCAGATGCCGTATTCGATGTCCAGCTTGATGTGCGCGTACATCGGTACCCGCCCGGTCGGGTCCACCTCGTGCGGCACCCGGAAGAACCGCTTCTCGTTGAGTTTGCCGCGGTTGCGCACGTAGTCCGATTCCTGTGACGCCAGCCGTTTGACCGGGATCACCCGGTAGCCGTCCGGGGGATCACGCAGGTAGGAGTGGAACCCGAGCCCGCTGCCGGGGTTGTCGAACTGGTAGCGGGCGTAGTCGTTGAGCGCGAGCAGCGCTTCCCAGGCCCGGGTCACCCACAGGGCCTCCTTGCGGCTGTCGGCCAGTTCGTACACCGTCTGGTCCTCCAGGGTGAAGAACAGGTGTGGCAGCACGACGTCGTCGGTGATGCGCTCCAACAGCTCGGCCACGCTCGTGGGCGGTCGCCGTTCGGGGTCGTTCGGGGCGGGGGTGGCGGCCAAGCGGAACAGACCCTCCTCGCGGGCGCGTTCGCGCAGCCAACGCGCCTCGTAACGGGCGGACCGGGTGCCCTCCCTCGCGGTGTTCAGCTCCTCGGCCAGGTCCGCGCTCTCGTCGAGTAGTTGCCGGCGTTCCTCCGACAGATCCCCGATGCGTGTGTTGAGCCGGCGTACCTCCTCCCGAAGCCGTTGGAGTTGCTGTTCCTGGGCCTTGGCGGCGGCCAGCTCCGCGGTGGTCGCCGAGTCCTGTTCCGACCTGTGTGCGATGGCGTGCTCCGGTCCGTTGGTCGGTGCGGGAGCGAGTGAGGTGGGGTCTCGGCGCAGGTCATCGGTCTCCTCGCGCAGGAGGGTGTCGATCGCCCTGAGCGCTTCGGGTAGTCCCAGGGCCACGGCGTTGTCGCGCACCCGCCGGGACAGGGCGGCGCCGACCCAGTTGCGCAGGCGTTCGCCGTCCCGCGCCGTGTCCAGGGTGGAAGGGCTCATCCGGGGGTGCCGTGAGGAGTCCGCCTCGTCCCGGGGCTCCACCGAAGGCAGGAACGTGCGTACACCGCCGGCGGGTATGTCCAGGTCACGGGGGAGGATCGCGGCCATGCGATCCAGCGCCGCGGCGTCCAGCACGTATCCGGCGCACATGCCGGTGCAGCGGGACAGGGCACCGGCCATGGAACCACGCCAGGCGGCCACGGTCACGTCCCCGGGGGCGCCGGTGGCGACGATCGCCAGGCGTCTGAGCGGATCACGGATGGCCGAGAGCAGGGCGGCCACGTCGGTGTCGTCGCGCCCCCGCACGATCCGGGGGGCGGGCGGCAGCGCGTGGGCGCCGTCATGGGCGTTGACCGCCTCCAACAGCATGCGCGCGGCCTCGGGGGGCATCACCTCCAGGCGGGTGACCTCCGGGGAGATACCGGGCGCGGGGTCGACGGTCATGTCCAGCCACAGGTAACGCCAGGGGGAGAGTTCGGGGTCGACCACCACGGTGACCAGGGTGCGCCACACCCCGTCGGGTTTGTCGGACTCGGTGGTCAGCCGTAGGAAGGTGAGGCCCTCGTCGGTGTTGTCGTGCCGGGCGATCAAGGCCCGGGACCGATTGCTGAGGTCGTAGCGACCCGAGGAGCCGAAGTCCACGCGCGCTCCGGAGTTCCCGCGTTTGCTCAACCACCGTGAGAGAACCGTCGAGGCGACGGCGGCGAGATCCCCGTCGTCGTCCGGGACGGCGACGAGCGTGCGGTAGACGAGCGGCAATGGCACTCCCGGGTTCCCGTCGACGGCGGTGGACCCGAGGGCCTGTCCGAACACGCTGGCAGGGCCCTCTCCCACCACTGTGTATCAAGGACCGCTCCCGCGCCAGCCGGTCAGCGTAAGAACCGTACGTGATCGTGTGCTCCAGTGTGGCCAACTCGGAGACCGGCTTTGGCAAGGGTGGACAAGCGCGATTCCGTTCCCGGGGTCTAGCGTCGCGGACATGACCACGCACCCGTTCTGGCTCGCCGGCACCGCGGCCACCGGCGACACCGAGATGACCGTCCTCAACCCCTACACCGGCGAGGCCGCGGGCACCGTGTCCGTGCCCACCCCGGAGCAGGTGCAGGAGGCCGTGGCCGCCGCGCACACGGTCGCCTCGCGCGCCGCCGCGCTGCCCGCGCACGTCAAGGCCACCGCCCTGGACCACATCGCCCGGCGCATCGGTGAGCGCTCCGAGGAGATCGCCCAGGTGATCACCGCCGAGAGCGGCAAGCCGATCAAGTGGTCCAGGGTGGAGGCCGGGCGCGCCGCGTCCGTCTTCCGCTGGGCCGCCGAGGAGGCCCGTCGGGACAGTGGGGATCTCCAGCGACTGGACACCGACGCCGGTGGTACCGGCCGCATGGCCCTGATCCGCCGCGTGCCCAAGGGTCCGGTCCTGGGCATCTCCCCGTTCAACTTCCCGATCAACCTGGTCGCGCACAAGATCGCGCCCGCGATCGCGGTGGGCGCGCCCATCATCCTCAAGCCCGCGCCGGCCACCCCCATCACCGCGCTGTTGCTCGGCGAGATCATCGCCGAGACCGAGTTGCCCGCCGGCATGGTGTCCGTACTGCCCATGCCGAACGAGTCCGCGGCCGCGCTCATCACCGACGAGCGTCTGCCCGTTGTCTCCTTCACCGGCGGCGCCTTCGGCTGGGAGATCCAGCGCCGCGCCCCGCACAAGCACGTCACCCTGGAACTCGGGGGCAACGCCGCCGCGGTCGTGCTGGACGACGCCGACCTGGACTGGGCGGCCCGACGCGTGGCCCTGTTCGGTAACAACCAGGCCGGCCAGGTGTGCATCGGTGTGCAGCGGGTCGTGGTCACCGACACCGTGCACGACGAGTTCGTGCGGCTTCTGGTCGACCGGGTCGAGGAACTCGGTACCGGCGATCCCGCCGATGACAAGACCGACGTGGGCCCGATGGTCGACGAGCCCGCCGCCGAACGCGTGGCCGCCTGGGTGGAGGAGGCGGTGTCCGCGGGGGCGCGCGTGCTCACCGGCGGTACCCGCGACGGCGTGACCGTGGCGCCCACCGTCCTGGCCGACGCCCCCGCCGACGCCAAGGTGGTGCGCGAGGAGATCTTCGGTCCGGTCCTGGTGATCCAGCGGGTCGCCGACACCGACGCCGCCTTCGCCGCGGTCAACGACAGTGCCTTCGGGCTCCAGGCCGGCGTGTTCACCCGGGACCTGCCCACCGCCTTCCGGGCCCACCGGGAGCTGGAGGTCGGCGGCGTGGTGGTCGGCGACGTCCCGACCTTCCGCGCCGACCAGATGCCCTACGGCGGGGTCAAGGGCTCCGGTGTGGGCAAGGAGGGCGTGCGTTCGGCGATGACCGACCTCACCGACGAGCGTGTCCTGGTCCTCACCGGCATCGACCTGTAGGGGTCCGCGCACGCGAGTGGCCGGTGACCGCGGAGCAGGAGTGGCGGTCACCGGCCGTGGGTGAGGGAGGTCTACAGTCCCGAGGCCCGCTCGTACAGGTGCCGGGCCTCGGAGCCCAGCCGTGGCCCGTACTGGATGGTGCGGTCGTCGGCGTACTTGAAGCTCACCACCGAGGCGATGTTCCCCTGCCCGGTGGACGGGTCGAAGTCGGCGAACCACGGTCCTCCGCTGGACCCCTGGGTCATGGAGCAGCGGACCCCGTTGGCGGTGGTACCACCGGTGTCCGGGACCGTCCGGCCCGAACAGTAGTGCAGGTTCTTGCCGTCGAAGGGTGAGGCGGACGGGTAGCCGAACGTGTACACCTGCACGCCCTGGTTCACCCGATCCTCGGTCCAGGTGTCGAAGGAGAGCCGCTGGGACCCGACCCGCTCCTGAACGGTGGTGGAGTCGGCCTCGTTGAGCACGACCATCGCGAAGTCGTAGCTGTCGTCCGCCTCCTTCGCCCACTTGGGGGAGACGATCAGGTCGCGGGCGGTGAACTTGCCGTGGGGGGCGTCACCGTCGTCGTGACCGGGCACGAAGGTCCAGTTGCGGGCCCAGGCGCCCTTTCCGTCCTTGGCGCAGTGACCGGCGGTCACCAGGGTGCTCTCGTTGGCGGAGTCCACGACGGAGGCCGAACAGGTGAAGTCGCGCCCGTCCATGGTCAGGTACACCTTGCCGGTGGTGCGGGTGACGAGTCCGCCGTCGTTCCAGGTCTCGCCCTCGCTGTCGGGCCGGGCGGCCTGCGGTTCCACGGCGTCGTCGGTGGGGGCCTGGAGCGTGGGCTCGGTGATCTCCAGGGCGGAGTCGACCAGGGCGGTGATGGGTCGCGCGGCGGCCATGCGCTCGTCGGTCCAGTAGTCGAGGATCTCGGCGTGCTGGTCCTGGGTGACCGCGCCGGCCTGGTGGGCCACCCCGTCCACTCGGGTGGTGGGCGAGTGGCCGGCCTGGGTGACGGCCGACGTGGGTGCGGGAAGATTGTCGATCATCGCCAAGCCCGCGAGGGCGACGGTGGCGGCGGCCAGCGGGGCGATGACCTTGTATTTGGTGGACGAGGTCATGGCCCGATCTTTGCACACTCGCGGTTATCGAATGGCTACTTTGGGTTTGTGTCCTCGGTTTTTCGGGAAGAAGGCCCGGACGCCCTCGGCGGAGGGCGTCCGGGCCGCCGATTCGGAAACGGTCCCGCCTTATCGGGTGAAGGGGATGCTCACCTGAGTGGGCGTCTCCTCGGGAGAGGTCACCTCGACCCTGTTCCCGGTCCGGCTCTCCGCGGTGTAACGGGCGTCGCGGCTGTCCACCACGACCGCCAGTCGATGCCCGGCCGGAACGTCCCACACCACCGAGGACAGCTCGGTCTCCACCGTCACGGGCTCACCCGGGGTGGCGTCGCGCAACGTGTAGGGCGCGTGGCTCAGCAGCGAGCCGGTGCCCCGGTCGTTGATCGCGTACAGGTACACGAACACCGACTGGTCGGCGGCGGTCGGAGTGACCGTGAACGTCACCTCGGGGGTGCCGGCCACGCGTGCGCCGTCGGGATAGGTGGGGCTGGTCCACACGGCCGCCCGGTACCGGTCCACGGTGGGCAGCAGGACCCCGGTGGGAACGTCGAAGAACTGCTGGAGCGCGCCGGAGAGCAGCACGGTGCCGCTCTCGGCGGTGCTGCCGACCCCGGTCCGGAAGTCGTAGTCCCAACCGGTCTGCGGCTCCGCCTCCATCGCCCCGGTGCTCTGCCAGCGCAGCCAGTCCTTGCTGGGCTCGCCGAGGTAGTACTCATCGGTGTCGGTGGTCACCGACGGCCAGTCGGCGTGCGAGGACCACTCGCTTCCGTTGTTGGGCTTGACGAGCACGGGCTGCTCGGTGTCGATGCCGTTGTCCTCGCCCTTGAGGTGGTGGTCGAACCAGCGTCCCAGGTCCTCCCAGACCTCGTTGGGCAGGCCGAACGCGCCGAACGCCTCGGCGGTGGCGTGGTCGCCGGGGGTGAGCATCATGCGCTTGGGGCCGGAGAGCTCCTCGTAGAAGTCGGCCATGTGCCCGACGGGGAACATGCCGTCGTTCCAACCGTGCGCGATCATCACGGCGGTTCCGTTGGCGTTGAGCCGATCCACCTTGGTGCTCGCGGAACGGTCCGGGGCCATCTCCAGGATGGGGTCGACGTTGCCGCCGCGGTACTCGTGCTCGACCTCCCGGAGTAGTTCACCGGGACGCCCGACCAGGTTGCCGGCGAGGAGCAGTAGTTCGGCGGACTGTACGTCGATGGTCTCGTTCGGGTAGAGGGAGGCCTCCAGGTCGGCCCAGCCGCTCATGGAACCGACGACCTTGACCCGCTCGTCCTCGGCGGCGGTCAGCAGGCTGATGCCCGCGCCGTAGGAGATGCCGGCCATGCCGATGCGGTCGGCGTCGGAGTCGGTGTTGGCCAGGGCCCAGTCGATGACGGCACTGGCGTCGGCCCGGTCCTCGGGGCCGGCGACCTCGATGCCGCCGCCGGAGTCCCAGAAGCCGCGCGAGCTGTAGGTGACGACCTGGTAGCCGGACTCCTCGGCCAGCTTCTTGGCGGCGCCCACGTAGAGGAGGTGCGGGGTGCCCCAGGCGGACGGCATGACCAGCAGCGGGTGCGGGCCCTCCACGCCGGTGGGGGTGATCACCTTGGCCTTCAGCTCGGTGCCGTCGTGGCTGACGATGGTCTCGTAGCCGATCGTGGAGCCGACGCTCTGCGCGGCGGCGGGGGCGGGGGAGAGGAGCGCGGCGGCCAGGACTGACGCCACGAGGATGGACAGGATCCGGGGGAGCGCGCCGCTCAGGGCGCCTCTGGGGGTGGGGGTCATTCGAAACCTCGAAGGGGGAGGGGCGGGGAGGCTCCGATGGGTCGCGCCGGCGCCATCGGGGGAGGGTCGGGGTGCGTGTTCGGTCGTGCCCGACCGTGCTCGGCGTCACTTTCTACTGTGGCGTAACTTACTCACCGGTTAAGTTAGGCGAACGACGTTCCCGTGTAAAGCCCCGGCCGTCTCCCCGACGTTTCCGCGTTGTCCACAGGCCCCCGACGCCGATCCGAGAATTGGGCGACAATGGAGGGGTGCGAGAAGAACAGCAGCGAACAGTAGTGATCCTCGGGTCCACCGGTTCCATCGGTACCCAGGCCATCGACATCGTCCAGCGCAACCCCGAACGTTTCCGCGTGGTGGGTCTGGCCGCCGGCGGTGGGAGGGTGGACCTGCTCGCCAAGCAGGCCGTGCGGCTCGGCGTCGAACGAGTGGCCGTGGCCGATGAGTCCCGAGCGGCCGAGCTCACCCGCCTGTTGACCGAACAGGGCTCCTCCGCCCAGGTGCTGACCGGTGGTGAGGGCGTGGCCGCGCTGGCCGGGAACCCCTGCGACGTCGTCCTCAACGGCATCACCGGGGCCCTGGGGCTGGAGTCCACGCTCGCCGCGCTGCGCGCCGGCGCCACCCTGGCCTTGGCCAACAAGGAGTCCCTCATCATCGGCGGTCCGCTGGTGCGCGACCTGGCCGCACCCGGCCAGATCGTCCCGGTCGACTCCGAGCACTACGCCCTCGCCCAGTGCTTCCCGTACCGACCAGAGGGCGAGCTCACCAGCCCCGCCCAGGGTCTGGTCCGCGCCGAGCTCTCGGAGGTGCGGCGCCTGGTCGTCACGGCCAGTGGCGGGCCCTTCCGCGGCCGCCGGGCCGAGGAACTGGCGAACGTCACGCCCGAACAGGCGTTGAACCACCCCACCTGGAGCATGGGACCGGTCATCACCGTCAACTCCGCCACCCTGGTCAACAAGGGGCTGGAGGTGATCGAGGCCAACCTGCTGTTCGACGTTCCCTTCGATCGCATCGACGTGGTCGTCCACCCGCAGTCGATCGTGCACTCGATGGTCGAGTACGTGGACGGCACGACCCTGGCCAAGGCCAGCCCGCCCAGCATGATGATCCCCATCGCATACGGCATGAGCGCCCCGGAACGCGTCCCGGACGCCGCCCCCGGCATGGACTGGACCAAGGCGCAGAGCTGGACCTTCGAGCCGCTCGACCACGAGGCCTTCCCCGCGGTGCGCATCGCGGCCGAAGTCGGTGTAGCCGGCGGCACCGCCCCGGCGGTGTACAACGCGGCCAACGAGGAGGCGGTCGACGCGTTCCTGCGTGGGAACCTCGCGTTCCCGGCGATCATGGACACCGTGTCCCGGGTAGTCTCGGAACACCAGCGGACGGATCGGCCGGGTTCCACGCCCCTGACCCTGGACGACGTCTACGCCGCAGACACCTGGGCCCGAACCCGCGCTCGCGAACTGCTCGCCCGCGGCTGAGGACCGACCTGGCTTGAGGAGAGATACATGGTCGTGCTGTTGACCGTGGTCGGCATCATCCTGCTCGTCCTGGGACTGCTGTTCTCGATCGCCTGGCATGAGCTCGGCCACATGGCCACGGCCAAGATGTTCGGCATCAAGTGCACCGAGTTCATGGTCGGGTTCGGAAAGACCCTGTGGTCCACCCGCAAGGGCGAGACCGAGTACGGCATCAAGGCGGTGCCACTGGGCGGGTTCGTGCGGATGGTCGGGATGCTCCCGCCCGCCCGCCGTACCGAGGACCAGGGCGCCCGTAAGATGTCGCGCTGGCGGGCCCTGGCCGAGGACGCCCGCGAGGCCTCCTACGTGGAGTTGTCCCCCGAGGACGAGGACCGTCAGTTCTACCAGCGTTCCCCGTGGAAGCGGCTGATCGTCATGTTCGCCGGCCCGGGCATGAACCTGGTGCTGGGAACGGTGCTGCTCGGCGTGCTCTTCATGGGCATCGGTGTGTACCAGGACACCAACGAGGTCGGTGTCGTCAACGAGTGCGTGGTCCCACAGAGCGCCTCCATCACCGAGTGCACCGACGACCTGCCGGCCACCCCCGCCCACGAGGCCGGGCTGCTGCCGGGTGACGTCGTGGTGTCCGTGGGCGGTACCGACACCCCCGACTGGGCTTCGGCCAGCCGTGAGATCCGGGTGTCGGACGGCCCCACCGAGTTCGGCATCGAACGCGACGGCGAAGAGCTCACCACCGAGGTGGACATCGTCCAGAGCGAGCTGCCCGCCCGCGACCAGGCCGGTGAGATCGTCTACGAGACCGACGAGGACGGCGACAACGTCTACGACGAGAGCGGCCGTCGGATCCCGGCCGTGGAGACCGTCGGCTTCCTGGGCATCCACTTCGCCAAGGAACGCGGCACGCTCACCGTGGCCGAGTCCGCCGGTGAGGTCGGCGAGATGCTGGTCGGCGTCGGTCAGGCCATCGTGGCGCTGCCGAGCAAGGTTCCCGAGGTGTTCGGCGCGGCCTTCCTGGGCGAGCAGCGCACCGAGGACTCTCCCGTGGGCATCGTCGGTATCTCCCGCATCGGCGGCGAGATCATGTCGCAGGGTCTGCCCCTGGTGGACACCGCGGCGATGATGATCAGCATCCTGGCCGGCGTCAACTTCTTCCTGTTCGCCTTCAACATGGTGCCGATCCTGCCGCTGGACGGCGGGCACATGGCCGGGGCGCTCTGGGAGTCCATCAAGAGGTGGACGGCGCGTCTGTTCAAGCGGCCCGACCCGGGCCCGGTGGACATCGCGCTGCTCACCCCGGTGGCCTATGTCGTGGTGGTGTGTTTCCTGGTGTTCAGCGTGATCCTGCTCGTGGCGGATCTGGTCAATCCGGTCATGCTGTTCGGTTGAACGGTGTGAGTGCCACCACGAGAGGCCGAGCACCGGCTCCGGGGCGGGTAACCTTGGACGAGCGTTCCGGGAACGACGGCAACGGCCCTGGCCGACCGGACGGAGCACCCGAACGTGGATCCGGGCGCCGCCGCGCCCTTCTCACGAACCGCGACATCAATTGCCGCCGTCCCTTTCCGGTGGCAGACGAGGTGAATCAAGCGTGACCGTCGATCTCGGTATCCCCGTCACCCCTCCGCGTCCTCTGGCCACGCGCCGCGAGACACGGCAGATCATGGTCGGGAACGTCCCCGTGGGCGGGGACGCTCCGGTGTCCGTGCAGTCGATGACGACCACCCGCACCTCCGACATCAACGCGACCCTGCAGCAGATCGCCGAGCTCACCGCCTCGGGTTGCCAGATCGTCCGTGTGGCCGTGCCCACCAACGACGACGCCGACGCGCTGCCGATCATCGCCAAGAAGTCGCAGATCCCGGTGATCGCGGACATCCACTTCCAGCCCAAGTACGTGTTCGCGGCCATCGACGCGGGCTGCGCGGCGGTACGCGTCAACCCGGGCAACATCAAGAAGTTCGACGACAAGGTCGCCGAGATCGCCAAGGCCGCGAACGACGCGGGCACCCCGATCCGCATCGGCGTCAACGCCGGTTCGCTCGACAAGCGCCTGCTGGCCAAGTACGGCAAGGCCACCCCCGAGGCCCTGGTGGAGTCGGCACTGTGGGAGTGCTCCCTGTTCGAGGAGCACGGTTTCCGCGACATCAAGATCTCGGTCAAGCACAACGACCCGGTCGTGATGGTCAACGCCTACCGTCTGCTGTCGCAGGCCTGCGACTACCCGCTGCACCTGGGCGTCACCGAGGCCGGTCCGGCCTTCCAGGGCACGATCAAGTCCTCGGTGGCCTTCGGCGCGCTCCTCTCGGAGGGCATCGGCGACACCATCCGCGTCTCCTTGTCCGCGCCGCCGGCCGAGGAGGTCAAGGTCGGCAACCAGATCCTGGAGTCGTTGGGTCTGCGTGAGCGCGGTCTGGAGATCGTCTCCTGCCCGAGCTGTGGTCGCGCCCAGGTGGACGTGTACACGCTGGCCGAAGAGGTCACCGCGGGCCTGGAGGGCATGGAGGTGCCGCTGCGCGTGGCCGTCATGGGCTGCGTCGTCAATGGTCCGGGTGAGGCGCGCGACGCCGACCTGGGTGTGGCCTCCGGCAATGGCAAGGGCCAGATCTTCGTCAAGGGCGAGGTCATCAAGACCGTCCCCGAGTCCAAGATCGTGGAGACCCTCATCGAGGAGGCCCTGCGCATCGCCGAGGAGATGGGCGAGGCCGGCGTGGAGGGTGAGCCCAGCGTGTCCGTGGGCTGACGCCACCTTCTCCCCGAGTGCTTCGCGAAAGGGGGAGCGCGGTCGAACACCGTGCTCCCCCTTTCGCGTGCTCGGGGTCGGGGGCGTCAGACCGTGTGTCGTGCGTCACGTGGCGGTGCGTTTTCTTGTCCCGGTGCGCATGAATGCCCTGCGAAAACCCGACAAACGCAATGAATGTGGGTCATGTTACTCAGGCAACACCATTAACGTTGCCTAGGGCACATTTCGGGAGACCCCCACCGTGCCGATCCCACTGATCAGCGAGGAGACAATTCGTGGTGGAGCAGAAGACACCCGCGCGGGTGGGCGCGGGCGTGCCCACGCTTGGTCGACGCCTGTCCAGGCGCAAGCCGGTCGAGAAGTTGGTGGCCGAGACCGAGAGCGGGCACGGGCTGCGCCGCACGATGGGCTTTTGGCAGCTGTCCATGATCGGCATCGGCGCCACTCTGGGCACCGGCATCTTCGTCGTCCTCGGTGAGGCCGTCCCGATCGCCGGTCCCGCCGTCATCCTCTCGTTCGTCCTGGCCGGCGTCACCGCGCTCTTCTCCGCCCTGGCCTACGCGGAGATGGCCGGGATGATCCCCGCGTCCGGCTCCGCCTACTCGTACTCCTACGCCACGATGGGCGAGTTCATGGCCTGGGTGTGCGGCTGGTGCCTCATGCTCACCTACGGGGTCTCGGTGGCCGCCGTCGGCGTCGGCTGGGGGCAGTACATCGACGAACTGCTTCAGCTGACCACCGGGCTGTCGATGCCCGAGGCGTTCCTGGTCGGCCCCCTCGAAGGCGGGCTGATCAACCTGCCCGCCGCCATCGTGGTGCTGCTGTCGATGTTCGCCCTGCTGGTCGGGGTCAGGGAGAGTACCCGCGCCAACGCCGTCATGGTCGCCGTCAAGGTGGCCGTGCTGGTCATGTTCGTGGCCATCGCCGTCACCGCGGTCCAGGACGGCAACTTCGCCCCCTTCATGCCCATGGGCATGGCGGGAGTCTCCGCCGCGGGCGCCACCCTGTTCTTCTCCTACATCGGCTTCGACTCCGCCTCCACCGCCAGCGAGGAGGCCAAGAACCCGCAGCGCGACCTGCCTCGCGCCATCATGTTCTCGATGATCGTGGTCACCGCGATCTACTGCCTGGTGGCGTTCAGCGCCGTGGGTGCCATCAACTGGACCGAGTTCGTCGAGGGGCGGACCTCCCTCGCCGGCATCCTCACCGTCGTCACCGGCACCCCGATCTGGGCGGTCATCTTCGCCGCCGGCGCCGTCCTGGCCCTGGCCAGCGTCGTGCTGGTGGTCCTGTACAGCCAGACCCGCATCCTCTACGCGATGTCGCGCGACGGCCTGATCCCCAAGGCCTTCTCCAAGGTCGACGCCAAGGGCACCCCGCGCGCCAACACCGTCATCACCTCGGTGCTCATCGCGCTGCTGGCGGCGCTCGTCCCGCTGGGTCCGCTCGCCGACGCGACCGCCATCGGCACGCTGTTCGCCTTCGCCCTGGTCAACGTGGCCGTCCTGGTGCTGCGCCGGAACCGCCCCGACCTCAAGCGTGCCTTCCGGATGCCCGGCGCTCCGGTGACCCCGGTCCTGGGTGTCCTGGCCTGCGCCTACCTCATGTTCAGCATGTCGCTGAGCGTATGGATCGCCTTCGGCGTCTGGTTGGCGCTGGGGCTGGCGATCTACTTCGGCTACAGCATGCGTCGCTCGGAGCTGGAGCGGGAGGACACGGTCGAAGTCAACGCTTGACCGGCCCGTTCGCGCATCGATCCGTCGTCGAAACGGCATAACTCGCAACGGAACGTCGTTTCGGCGCACGGATCCGACGCCTTGTCGCGCCTAGAGTGGACGCGGTCCGAAGACGATCCACCAGGGAGGACGGACGATGCCGAACCCACTGCGGGTCGCCCTCGACCAGGGCACCGGACGCAGCGGCGACACCGACTCCGCCCTCCGCCGGCTCCAGGAGAGCGCCCGTGCCGCCGCGGCGCGGGGCGCGGACCTCTTGGTGACCCCGGAGATGTCCCTGACCGGTTACAACATCGGTGCCAGGGTCCGGGAACTGGCCGAACCCGCCGACGGCCCGCTCTTCGAGGCGGTGGCCCGGATCGCCGGCGACTCCGGGGTGGCCGTGGTCTACGGTTTCGCCGAACTCGCCGACGGTCGGGTGTACAACGCGGTGCGGCTCGTGGACTCCGACGGGGTCTCCCGCGCGCTCTACCGCAAGACGCACCTGTTCGGTGACCTGGACCGGAACCTGTTCGACCCTGGCGAGGAACTCGTCGTCCAGGCCGACCTCGACGGCCACCGGCTCGGGTTCATCGTCTGTTACGACGTGGAGTTCCCCGAGATCGTGCGGGCCCACGCGGCGGCCGGTACGACCCTGCTGATCGTGCCGACCGCCCTGATGGCGCCCACCACCTCGGTCGCCACCCTCCTGGTGCCGGCCCGGGCCATGGAGAACCAGATCCATCTCGCCTACGTGAACCGTTGCGACGCCGAGGGCGAGCTCGACTACGTCGGGCTGAGCACCCTGGTCGGCCCGGACGGCGTCGAGCTGTCGCGCGCCGGCCCCACCGAGGAACTGCTGGTCGGCGACGTCGACCCGACCGCCGTCGAGGCCGCGCGCACCGAGCCGTTCTACCTGCGTGATCGCCGTATCGACCTGTACGGCCGCTGAACCCACCACCGCGTCACCACCCCAGCCCCAGTGAAGGAGGGCCTTCATGACGTCCGCCGTGCCCACGTCCGCCGGTGCCGCCCCGCAGGGTGAGCGGCCCCTGAACATGTGCGGGCCCGACTTCCCGTTCGCCTACGACTCCTACCTGGACCACCCGGCCGGGCTGGGCCAGGTGCCCGCGGAACACCATGGCACCGAGGTCGCCGTGATCGGCGGTGGGCTGTCCGGCATCGTCACCGCCTACGAGCTCATGAAGATGGGCTTGAAACCGGTGGTCTACGAGGCCGACCGGATCGGTGGTCGTCTGCGCACCGAACGCCTGCCCGGCGCTCCCGAGGACGTGGTGGCCGAGATGGGCGCCATGCGGTTCCCGCCGTCCTCCACCGCGTTCTGGCACTACGTGAACCGCGTGGGTCTGGACACCACCGCCTTCCCGAACCCGCTCACGCCGGCCACCCCGAGCACCGTCGTGGACCTCAAGGGCAGGACGCACTACGCCACCGATCTGGACGACCTGCCCGAGGTCTACCGCGAGGTCGCCCGGGCCTGGGACCGGACCCTGGAGAGCGTCGACCACAGCCGCATGCAGAAGGCGATCCGTGAGCGCGACGTCGCCGTCCAGAAGGAGATCTGGAACCGGCTCGTCGAGAAGCTGGACGACCAGACCTTCTACGGTTTCCTGTGTCAGGCCCCGGGCTTCTCCTCGTTCCGCATGCGGGAGATCTTCGGCCAGGTGGGCTTCGGTACCGGCGGCTGGGACACCGACTTCCCGAACTCCATCCTGGAGATCCTGCGGGTCACCTACACCGGTGCGGACGACGACCACATGAGCATCGTCGGCGGGGTCGACCGACTGCCGCGACGCCTGTGGGAGGACACTCCGGACAAGCTCGTGCACTGGGCGACGGGCACCTCCCTGGCCTCGCTGCACGAGTCCGGCCCGCTCCCGGCGGTCACGGCGCTGCGTCGCACGGCCGTCAAGGGACGCCCCGGCGGCAACGTCACCGTCACCGACGCCTCCGGTTCCACCCGCACCTACCCGGCGGCGGTCTTCACCGCGCAGTCCTGGGCGCTGCTGTCCAAGGTCGACTGTGACGAGGACCTGCTGCCCATCGACCACTGGAACGCCCTCGAACGGACCCATTACATGGAGTCCTCGAAGCTGTTCGTGCCGGTGGACCGCGCCTTCTGGCGGGACAAGGACCCCGAGACCGGCCGGGACGTCATGAGCATGACGCTCACCGACCGGATGACCCGCGGCACCTACCTGCTGGAGGGCGCGGACCCCGAGGGCCCCGCCGCGATCTGCCTCTCGTACACCTGGTGCGACGACTCGCTCAAGTGGCTGCCGCTGTCGGCCAACGAGCGACTGGAGGTCATGCTGGCCTCGTTGGGCAAGATCTACCCGGGCGTGGACATCCGTTCGCACGTCACCGGAGACCCCGTCACGATCTCCTGGGAGGACGAGCCCTACTTCATGGGCGCGTTCAAGGCGAACCTGCCCGGTCACTACCGGTACCAGCGACGTCTGTTCACCCACTTCCGTCAGGACGACCTGGAGGAGCGCCACCGCGGCCTGTTCCTGGCCGGGGACGACATCTCCTGGACCGCCGGTTGGGCCGAGGGCGCCGTTCAGACCGCCCTGAACGCCGTGTGGGGCGTGATGCACCACCTCGGCGGCACCGCCGACCCCACCAACCCGGGCCCGGGTGACCTGTTCGACGAGCTGGCCCCCGTCGCCCTGCCCGAGGACTGATCCACGCGTCCATCCGACGGAAGGAGGGCCCTGGTCCGCGTTCCCCACAACGCGGACCGGGGCCCTTTTTCCGCTCCCGGAACACCTGCGATAGGTTGCGGGCGGCCGGGAGCCCCCGATGTCTCGGCCGCATGCCCACCGAGATGAGGAAGTGCCCATGGTCATCAAACGTCTGCTCGCCGGTATCGGATTCGGTGGGGCCTCGGTGGAGACCTCACTGGACTCCTCCGTGACCGTTCCGGGCGGCTCTCTTCAGGGCACCGTCGTCATCGCGGGCGGTGACGTCGAGCAGAAGGTGGAGCAGCTCACGATCGGCCTCCAGGCCCGGGTCGAGACCGAGGTGGGCGACCACGAGGTCGACAGCGCCATGGAGTTCCACCGAGTGCGTCTGGGCGAGGGCGTGGCCCTGGTGCCGGGGCAGCGCTTCGAGGTGCCCTTCGAGCTCTTCGTGCCCTGGGAGACCCCCATCACGACCCACCGCGGTCGTCATCTGCGGGACATGAACCTCGGCGTGAACACTCGTCTGCACGTGGCCAAGGCGGTCGATCCCGGGGACCTGGACCCGGTGGCCGTGCAGCCCCTTCCCGCGCAGGCCGCGATCCTGGACTCGCTGTTCTCCCTCGGGTTCACGTTCAAGCACGCCGACCTGGAGCGCGGCCGCCTGGCCAGGACCCGGCAGCGACTGCCCTTCTACCAGGAGATCGAGTTCCGCTCTCCCCGTCGCTACCGGGGCCTGAACGAACTGGAACTGTCCCTGGTCACCGACGAGCACGGCATCGACGTGGTGCTGGAACTGGACAAGAAGCCGGGACTGCTCTTCTCCGAGGGCCGCGACACCTACCACCGCTTCAGCGTGAGCCACCACGAGGGCGCCGGTCGTGACTGGTCGGGGCACCTGAACCAGTGGATCGACTCCCTGGCGGGCCGTAGAGGCCTCTTCTAGGTCTGATCGGCGGTACCGGCGAGGATGGGCTGGTCGACCAGGCGGGACAGCACCAGGGTGCTCTTGGTGCGCACCACGAAGGGTTCGGCGCCGATGCGCTCGATGACCTCTTCCAAGTGGTGGGTGTCGCGGGCGCGGACCTGGACCAGGGCGTCGGCGTCGCCGGTGACGGTGCACGCCGAGGTGATCTCGGCGTAGCCCGTCAGACCCTTGCGGATCTCGGTGGGGGAGGTGCGGGCGCGGCAGTACAGCTCGATGAACGCCTCGGTGGTCCACCCGATCGCCTTAGGTTCGACCACGACGGTGAAGCCGCGCACGGCGCCCGACTCGACCAGCCGATCCACCCGGCGCTTGACGGCGGAGGGGCTGAGACCGACCTCTCCGCCGATCTCGGCGAAGCTCATCCGTGCGTCCGCGCCGAGTATCGCGATGATCCGCTCATCGACACGATCAAGCCGCATTGCGCCCCTTTGTCACCATCTGAAACGACCAGGGCACATCTTACCGTCGGCATGCCAGGGTGGGGTCCGTGTCGCTTCCCATTGTCACGCTCGGTAACAGAGAGAATGCGCTAGAAGGTTCAAAGGGGATGGCGAGGGGTGGACGGGTGCGGGGACGAACGGGCACACGATGGGTCGCCTACTGCGGCGGCGGCGCGCTTTTGGCCGCACTGACCGCACTATCCCCCGCCCAGGCCGCCGCTCCCACCGCCCCCGAGGCCCCCGCCCCCGAGACGTCCCTGGACTGGGCGCCATGCGAGGACCTCGACCCCGTCGAGGACGAGAACCTCGAATGCGCCACCCTCGCCGTGCCGATGGTCCACGGACCCGGCGTCGCCGACCCTCACGCCCTCACCGAGAGCGTCGAGATCGCGCTCTCCCGCGTGCCCGCCACCGGCACCGCCGAACACACCATGCTGGTCAACCCGGGCGGCCCCGGCAGCGCCGGCCGCCAGTGGGCCTCGCACACCCACCTGCGCATGCCCGAGGAACTCCGCGAGACCTACGACGTGGTCGCCTTCGACCCGCGCGGTATGGGCGCCTCCACCCCCGGGATCACCTGCGACCCCGACTTCTTCGCCCCGGTCCGAAAGGACACGGTCCCGGCCGACGCAGAGGAGGAACAGGCCCTGCGCGCCGACGCCGAGGCCTACGCCGACGCCTGCGCGGAGGACGCCGGCCCCCTCCTGGACCACATGCGCACCGAGGACACCGCCCACGACATGGACGCCATGCGCGTCGCCCTGGGACGGGAACAGGTCGACTACCTGGGTTACTCCTACGGCAGCTACCTCGGCACCGTCTACAGTTCGCTCTACCCCGACAGCGTCCGCGCCGTGGTCCTGGACAGTGTCGTCGACCCGGACAACCCCTGGTACGAGAGCAACCTGGCGCAGAGCCGGGCCCTGGACCGGGCCGCCCACAACTTCTTCGACTGGGTGGCCCGCCACGACGACGCCTACGGGCTGGGCACCGACGGAGAAGCGGTCGCCGACGCCTACTACGACCTGCGCTCCGAACTGCGAGAGAACCCCGCGGAGGACACGGTCGGCCCCACCGAACTGGAGGGCGCCGTCATCGTCGTCGCCTACAGCGGCGGTACCTGGCCCGCGGTCGCCTCCGCCATGTCCGCGCAGATCCGGGACGGCGACTCCGCCCCCCTGCGGGAGTTGCACGAGAACTACGGCGACGACGCCGAGAGCGACCCCGCGTACGGCGGCTACCTCGCCGTCCAGTGCACCGACGCCGAATGGCCCAAGGCCTGGGAGACCTGGAACGCCGACGCCCGGCAGGTGCACGAGGACGCGCCCTTCATGGGATGGCACAACATCTGGTACAACGCCCCGTGCGCCACGTGGGACGGAGAGTCCGCCCCCTGGCTCCAGGTCGGTGACGCGCCCGACGAATACCCCGCCTACGACGGTGACGTGCTCCTCGTGCACGCCACCGACGACGGCGCCACCTCGGTGGAGGGGGCGTACGCCCTGCGCGAGCGCCTGCCCGGGTCCTCCCTGGTGATCGAGGACGGCGGCATCACCCACGGGGTCTCCCTCACCGGCAACGCCTGCGTGGACGAGGCCGTCGTCGACTACCTGCGCGAGGGGACCCTGCCCGAACGCGGCGCCGAGGGCCCCGACCTGACCTGTGACCCACGCCCCGAACCCGAACCGCGCGACACGCAGTCCGCGCCCCACACGCCCGTGGACCGATTGGGCCCCATCGGTTTGGAGTACCCGGGTGAGTCCGCAGGAACGGTCGAATAGGCTGGAATCGGCGCGAATTCGTCTTTGGCCCGGTGACCGTTCCCGGTCATCGGGGATATGGGGGAGATGCGATGCTGCGGACCTCACCGGTTCGAATTCTGGGCGAACACGACCGGGAGGCCGTCCGAACGCTCCTGGACACCGACCCCGTCGGCAACGTCTTCGTCGCCTCGCGCCTGCTGACCACCGGGATCGCCGGTGTCGGCGGCGCCGAGGTGTGGGGACACGTCGAGCGAGGCAGGTTGACGGCGCTGTGCTACTCGGGCGCCAACCTGGTCCCGGTCAACGCCGGGCCCGCCGCCGTTCGCAGTTTCGCCGACCACGCCCGGTGGCGCGGCCGCCGCTGCTCGTCGATCGTCGGCCCCGTGGAGGCGGTCAGCGACTTCTGGCAGCAGGTCACTCCCGCTTGGGGGCCCGCCCGAACGATCCGTGCCAGCCAACCCGTCCTGGAGATCGACGGGCCACCGGCGGTGCCCGCCGACCCACTGGTGCGCCGTGTCCGCGTCAGCGAGATCAACACCCTGGTACCGGCCTGTGTCGCCATGTTCACCGAGGAGGTCGGTGTCCCACCGGACTCCGGTGATGGGGGAGCGCTCTACCGGGCCAGGGTCGAGGAACTCGTCCGCACCGGTCGTGCCTTCGCCCGCATCGAGGACGGTCGGGTCGTGTTCAAGGCCGAGATCGGTGCCGTCACCCCCCAGGCCTGCCAGGTGCAGGGTGTGTGGGTGCACCCGGAGCTGCGCGGTCGTGGGTACTCCGCGGCCGGTATGGCCGCGGTGGTGAACTACGCCCTCGCCGAGATCGCGCCCCGCGTGACCCTGTACGTGAACGACTTCAACTCCCCGGCCCGCGCCACCTACAGCAGGGTCGGGTTCCGCCAGGTCGGCGAGGTCATGTCCGTGCTCTTCTGAGCCGCGTACCTGACGGATCGGTGTCAGATCGAGGGATCGACCCGGGACCCGGCCGGGGCGGTCCGGTTACGGTTGGCGGATGCTCCGCAACCCGACCGGTCGCGCCCGCCTGGGATTGGCCCTCCTGCTCGCCATGCTCACCGTGTTGGGCCCGCTCAACATCGACATGTACCTTCCGGCGTTCCCGGAGATCTCCGCGGACCTGGGGGCCAACGCCTCCCAGGTGCAGCTGAGCCTCACCACCTGTCTGGTCGGGCTCGCCGCGGGTCAGGTGGTGATCGGCCCGGTCAGCGACGCCCGCGGCAGGCGCGGACCACTGCTGGTGTGCGTCGCGTTGTTCGTCCTGGCCACGGCCCTGTGCGCGCTCGCGCCGAACACGACGGTGCTGGTCCTGGGCCGGTTCCTCCAGGGCTTCACCGCGAGCGCCGGGGTGGTGCTCTCCCGTGCGATCGTGCGCGACGTCTTCGACGGATCCGCCCTCACCCGCTTCTTCGCGCTGATCATGGTGGTCGTCGCGGTGGCGCCGATGGCCGCGCCGATCCTGGGCGGCGGTGTGCTGTGGCTGCCCTTCACCGACTGGCGGTCCATCTTCTGGACGTTGGCCCTGGTGGGCGTGGTGGTCGTCGTGGTGGTGGCGGTGCGGTTGCCCGAGACCCTGCCGACCGAACGGCGTATCCCCGGCACCCTGGGCGGGAGCCTGGCCGCGATGGGCGTCCTGCTGCGGGACCGTCGTTACCTGGGGTACACGCTCGTCGTCGGCCTGCTGCACGGCGGCAGCTTCGCCTACGTGGCCGGGACCCCGTTCGTCTACCAGGACCTGTACGGGGTGTCCCCGCAGGTCTTCGGGTTCCTTTTCGGGGTCAACGGCATCGCGATCATCCTGGGCAGCGCCGCGGTGGGCCGACTCGGCGAACGCTTCGGTGAGCGGTCCCTTCTCTACGTCGCCGTGGTCACCGCCGTCGTGGTCACCGCCGTCGTGTTCGCCACGGCGCTCCTGCAGGGCCCGCTGTCGCTGCTCGTGGTTTCGATCTTCGTCTACATGACGTGCATGGGGGTGGTCCTCACCGGTTCCTTCGCGCTGGCGATGGAGGGCCAGGAGGACCGGGCGGGCAGCGCCGGTTCGCTGTTGGGCGCGCTACCCATGTTCATCGGCGCCGTCGTGGCGCCGCTGGTGGGGTTGGACGAGACCACCGCGGTGCCCATGGGGGTGCTGCTGTTCGGCACCTCTGCCCTGGGCCTGCTGGTGATGGCGACGATGACCCGCCCTCGGGTCCCGAAGGTCCCGAGGGCGGGGCCGGGTGAGGCTCGGATTCCCTAGCAGTCCTCTTCCAACCAGGCGGAGTTGAATCGCAGGAACGTGATGTGCTCGACGTTCCCGCGCTCGTAGAGGACACCGAACTCGTCGTCGCCCAGGGGCACGATCGTGGAGTAGGCGGCCGCGCCGCGGTCGATGGCCCTGGCCACCGGCCAGGTCTCACCGTCGTCGCAGGACATGTTGACCGTCAGGTTCTCCCGCGAGCTCTCGTGTCTGGTGTTGGTGAACAGGAGCTTGTGCGCTCGATCCGTGCCCTCCTCGGCGTCGGCGTCGTAGCGGATCAGGCCGGCGTTGTTGGTGGGGTCGATCAGTTCGTGGTCGGGGACCGGGTCGCCGTAGGTCTCGCCACCGTCCTCGGAGTAGGCGATCAGGCGGTAGGGGCCCTGCGGGGTGCGGCTGTTGAGCATGACGCGACCGTCGGCCAACTCCACGGTCTTGTTCTCGTCCATGCCCGGTCCCACGGGTTCTCCGGCCTGCCAGGTCTCCCCGTGGTCGTCGCTGTAGACGCTCACGGCGTAGATCCCGTCACCGGAGTCGTAGGCGTACTGCTGGACCAGGCGACCGTCGGAGAGCTGGATGCCGGTGCCGGACGAGGCGAAGATCCCGAACCAGGCGGGGTCCTTGATGTCCTCGGTGATGCGCCGGGTCTTCCAGGTCCGTCCGCCGTCGTCGGAGTAGGAGTAGTCGGTGTGGAGGATGTCCTGGCTGTCGTTGGAGTTGCCGTCGGAGGAGTTGAAGAACCCGACCCCGTCGGGTCCGTGGGCGTGGAACATGAACAGGCGACCGGTCTCGCGGTCCAGGAGCAGGCTGGGGTCGCCCGCGCCGACACCGTCGTCGTAGTCGACGACCACCTGGGGTTCGGTCCAGGTGCGTCCCTTGTCGTGGCTGCGACGGACCATGAGGTCGAGGTCGCCGGGCAGGTCGGCGGCGCTGTCATTGCGTCGGTCGTAGGCGGCGACCAGCGTGCCGTCTTCGAGCACTTCGAGGGCGGGGATGCGCCAGGTGTGGGCGCCCTCCCCGGCACTGGCCAGGTCGACGCGTTCGATGATCGGTTCGGCCGCGGTGGTCCGGGGGTCGGGGGTGGCGTCGTCGGCTGCGGCGGGCGACACCAGGGCGGCGGTGACGGCCAGGCCCACAGCCATGACGACGGGACTCGCGTGCTTTCTCATGGATACCTCCGGTAGGGGGCGGAGGCATCGGACATCAGACGTCTAGGACGCTAAGCGTCGGGGGTGTCGTGGTCAACCCCCGTTGTGGCGGGTTTTTCGAGGAGATGGAGGATCGGGGCGTAGTGGTCGGCCACCGCCGCCACGAACCCGGCCTGGTCTCCTCGGTGCGCGGCGTCGATGATCGCTCGGTGCGCGGCGGCGGTCTCGCGGGCGTCCTCCTCCGTGGTGAGCAGTAGCGGGGCCACGACCGCCTGCACGTCCCAGAAGGCCCCGGTGAGCTGGGTGACCAGCTGGTTGTTCAGGGGGGCCAACAGCATCAGGTGGAAGGCGCGGTCCTCCTCCACGAAGCTCTCGCCGCGTTCGGCGGCCTCCTCCATCCCGGTGACCAGTTCCGCGAGGCTCTGGTGCTGTTCCTCGTCGTACCCGTTGACGATGTCGCGGCCCAGGCCCTGTTCGAGGACCTTGCGCACGGTGACCAGCTCGTAGAGTGTCGCGAGGTCGTCTCCGCTGCTCAGGCGACCGCGGAAGGTCAGGCTCTCGACCAGGGAGTTGAGGGACAGCCGCCCCACGTAGGTGCCGTGTCCGTGCCGGACCTCGACTATGTCCAGGGCGCTGAGGCGTTTTATCGCCTCGCGGACGCTGGAGCGGCTCGCGCCGAGCTCGGAGCACAGTTCGGTCTCGGTGGGCAGCGGGTCGCCCGGGGTCAGGCCGTTGCGGAGGATGAAGTTCTTGATCTGCTCCGTAACCTCATGACCGCGCAGAGTGTTCCGCGAGGCGGGCTTGGTCAATTCCTCGGTCAACGTATTGACCCCTTTCCTGTTTGGTGCTTAGAGTCACACCCTACAGGCATCGGACATCAGACGTCATATGCCCTTCCCCTGAGGTCTTGCCCGTCCCCCCGACAAGGAGTGATCGTGTTCCACTTCGACCCCGGCGCCATGGAGCGTCGGCGTTTCCTCCAGTTCGTCGGTGCCACAGGCACCGCCGCGGCCCTGGCCGGATCGCTCAGCGCCTGCGGGGCCTCCTCGGGGGGAGGAGGGGGTTCCTCGAACCGCATCGAGGCCGGCCTGTCCTACACGCTTTCCACCGGTTTCGATCCCATGACCGCGACCGGGGCCCTGCCGCAGGCGGCCAACCTGCACATCTTCGAGGCCCTGGTCGACCTGGACCCGGTGACCCGGGAGCCCTACAACGCGCTCGCCGCCGACATGCCCGAACAGGTCGACGACACGACCCTGCGCGTCACCCTCCGCGAGGAGGCGGTGTTCCACAACGGAGACCCCGTCACGGCCGAGGACGTGGTCTACAGCTTCGAGCGGGTCCTCGACCCCGAGAACAACTCGCTGATGGCGCAGTTCGTCTCCTTCATCGAGGAGGTGACGGAGGTGGACGAGGACACGGTGGAGATCGTCCTCAAGCACCCCTTCGCGCTCGCGGTCGAACGGCTCGGCATCATCAAGATCGTGCCCAAGGCCCTCGTCGAAGAGGACCGGCAGGGGTTCGACTCGGCACCCGTCGGCTCCGGCCCCTACAAGCTGGTATCGGCCACCGCCGCGGACAACATCACCTTCGAACGGTGGGAGGCCTACAACGGCCCGCGCGAGGCGCTCGCCGACGAGATGGTGTGGATGCTGCTGGACGACCCCAGCGCCCGCGTCACCGCCCTCCAGTCCGGCCGGGTCAGCGTGATCGAGGACGTGCCCTACCTCGACGCCGAAGCGTTGGAGTCCGCCTCGACCGTCGAACAGGAGCAGTCGTTCGGCCTGCTGTTCCTCATGTTCAACTGTGCCGAGAAGCCCTTCGACGACAAGCGGGTCCGCCAGGCCCTGCACTACGCCATCGACCACGAGAAGATCGTCGAGACGGCGATGCTGGGCGGAGCGGCCGCCGCCACCGGATTCCTGCCCGAGTCGCACCCCGACCACCGCGAAGCGGGCACGGTCTACCGGCACGACCCCGACCGGGCTCGGGAACTGCTGGAGGAGGCCGGGGTCGACGGACTGGAGATCGACCTGGTCGCCACCAACACCGGCTGGGTCAAGGACGTGGTCCCGCTCATCAAGGAGAGCTGGGACGCGGTGGGCGTCACCACCACCCTCGACATCGGTGAGTCGGGCGGTCAGTACGCGAACAAGGTCGAGAGCGGCAAGTTCCGTGCCATGGTCGCCCCCGGTGACCCGTCCGTCTTCGGTAACGACGTCGACCTTCTGTTGCGCTGGTTCTTCGACGGTCAGTGGCCCACGAGCTACTACAACTGGTCCGAGACCGAGGAGGCCGACAAGGTCCTCGAACTTCTCGACGAGGCCGTCCGGACCGACGACGAGGCGGAGCGCGCCGAACTCTGGGCGGAGACGATCGACCTCATCGCCGACGAGGTCCCCCTCTACCCGATCCTGCACCGCAAGCTGATCACGGCTTGGAACGACGACGCGCTGGAAGGGTTCCGGCCGATCAACACCACCGGCTTGTCCTTCCTGGACGTCGGCCCGGCCTGACCTCGACCTCGGGGCCGGACCCACCCGAACGGGTCCGGCCCCCGCCCGCTCCACGAGGAGAGAAACCCCGATGCGCGTCTTCATGCGCCTCGCCCTGCGCAGAGCACTGGTCCTACCGGTGATGCTCCTGGGCGTCTCCCTGCTGGTCTTCGTGATCCTTCAGTTCTCACCGAACGACCCCGCCTACAACGCCTTGGGCGTGGGCGCCAGCGAGGAGGCCCGTGCCGCCTACGCCGCGGAACACGGACTCGACCAACCACTGCCCGTCCGTTACATCGACTTCCTCGGGGACCTGGTCCAAGGTGACCTGGGAATGACCGCGCCGCCGGCCACCCCCGTGGTCGACCGGATCGCGGAGGCCTTCCCGCTCACCCTGGAACTGACCATGACGGGCATGGGCGGAGCCATCGTCTTCGCCCTGTTCATGGGACTCACCGGCGCTCTGTGGCGGGACCGTTGGCCCGACCAGGTCACCCGGATCGTGTCCATCGCCTGTGTGGCGCTCCCACCGTTCTGGCTGGCGATCCTGCTCATCCAGCAGTTCTCCCTCGGGCTCGGGCTCCTGCCCACCGGTGGCTACACCGCTCCGGTCGACTCCTTCTCCGGTTGGGTCATGACCATGACCCTGCCGACCATCGCGGTGGCGATCCCCATCGGCGCGCAGCTCTCCCGCCTGGTGCGCACCTCGATGGTGGAGGAACTCGACCGCGACTACGTCCGCACCGCCATCGGCAACGGCCTGCCCCGGTGGCTCGTACTGCGCAGCGCCCTGCGCAACGCGCTGATCACGCCGTTGACGGTGCTGGGGTGGCGGTTCGGCTACGCACTCGGCGGCGCGGTGGTCATCGAGACCATCTTCGACCTGCCCGGCATGGGCCAACTCCTGCTCACCGGCGTGACCAACGCCGACGTCGCCCTCGTCCAGGGCGCCGTGCTCACGGTCGCCATCTCCCTCTTGGTCGTCAACCTCGTGATCGACCTGCTCTACGTCGTCGTCAACCCACGGATCCGAGAGGTGTGATCACGTGCGCCCTCGACTCGCGGACCGCCTGACCGGGCTCTCCAAGCCCTCCAGGAAACACCGCCTGTCCCTCGCCGCGAGGATCTCCCTCGTGGTCATGCTGGCGATCTGCGTCATCGCGATCGTCGCACCCTTCTTCGTCCAGAACCCGCTGGCCACGGGCGTCCCGGCCCAGCCGCCCGGACCCGAACACTGGTTCGGCACCGACCGGGCCGGACGCGACGTCTTCTCCCGGGTCGTGCACGGGGCGCGCTACTCGTTGCTGATCGGCATTGGCGCCACCCTGTTGGCCCTGTTCGTGGGCGGGATCCTCGGTGGTATCGCCGCCACCTCCCACCGCGTCATCGACGAGTCGATCATGCGGGTGCTGGACGTGCTCATGGCGTTCCCCGGGATCGCCCTGGCCGCCGTGCTGGTCGCGGTCTTCGGCAGTGGCATCCCCGTCCTCATCGGCGCCATCGCGGTGATCTACGTGCCCTCTCTGGCCAGGGTCGTGCGCGCCAACGTCCTGACCCAGTACGGGGAGGACTACGTGGCGGCGGAACGCCTGATCGGTGCCCGTCGCCACTACGTGCTGATCAAGCACGTCGCGATCAACTGCGCCGCGCCGGTCATGGTGTTCGCGGCCATCCTGGTGGCCGACGCGATCGTCTACGAGGCCAGCCTGGCCTTCATCGGCGCCGGTATCCAGGACCCGCTGCCCAGCTGGGGCAACGTCATCTCCTACGGACGTCAGCTGCTGTTGTCCGGCGGCTGGTGGGCCACCTTCTTCCCCGGCCTGGCCATCCTGCTGACGGTGCTCGCCCTCAACATCCTCTCCGAGGGACTCACCGACGCCTGGGCCGCGCCCAAGAGCGCGGTGCGCGGCGGGGGCGGCGCGACCGACTCCGCCGAGACCACCACCGACGTCCCGGCCGAGGACGACGACCGCACCGAGGTCCTGGCCCGTCTCGCCACGGCCGTCCGTGAACGCGAGGAGACCGTACCGCCGGTCGCCGAGGACGCGCCCACCCTGCTGTCCGTGCGCGACCTGCGCATCGGGTTCCCCGGCAGCCACGGCGACGTGTCCGTGGTCGACGGACTCTCCTTCGACGTCCGGGCCGGAGAGACCCTCGGCCTGGTCGGCGAGTCCGGCTGCGGCAAGAGCCTCACCAGCCTCGCCCTGATGGGTCTGCTGCCCCGCCAGGCCGAGGTGACGGGCGAGATCCTCTACGACGGCAAGGACCTGCTGTCCCTCTCCCAGAAGGAGCGGCGCGCCTACTCCGGACCCGAGCTGGCGATGGTCTACCAGGACGCCATGTCGTCCCTCAACCCCTCGGTCCTGGTCGGTACCCAGTTGCGCCAGCTCACCAGCCGGGGAGGTGACCAGAGCCCGGCCGAACTCCTGGACCTGGTCGGCCTCACCCCCGAGCGCACCATGCGCAGCTACCCGCACGAACTCTCCGGTGGTCAGCGCCAACGCGTGCTCATCGCCATGGCGCTCTCCCGCAAGCCGCGGCTGCTCATCGCCGACGAACCGACCACGGCGCTGGACGTCACCGTCCAGGCCCAGGTGGTGGAACTGCTCGCCAGACTGCGGGACGAACTCGGCTTCGCGATGGTGCTGGTCTCGCACGACCTCGCCCTGGTCGCCGAGATGTCCCACCGCGTGGCCGTCATGTACGCGGGCCAGCTCGCCGAGGTCGCGCCCGTCCGCGACCTGCTCACCCGGCCGCGCCACCACTACGCGCGGGGGATGCTCGGTTCGGTCCTGTCCCTGGAGGCGGGGGCCGAACGCCTCCACCAGATCCCCGGGGTCGTACCGGCCGCGCAGGACTTCGGTGCCGGCTGCCGTTTCGCCGGCCGCTGCTCCGCGGTCACCCCCGAGTGCCTGACCGCACCGCCCTCCCTGACCAACGACGGTCCCGGCCACGACTACGCCTGCCTGCATCCCGCACCGGCGTCGAAGGGAGCCCTGCTGTGACCGAGCCGATCGTGGAACTCGACGGGGCGCACGTCGTCCACACCGCACGCACCGGAGGCCTGTTCCGCCGCGACCGTGTCCACGCCCTGACCGACGCCACCGCCACCATCGCGCGCGGCGAGGTCCTGGGCATCGTCGGCGAGTCCGGCTGCGGGAAGTCGACCCTGGCCAAGGTGGCGACCGGACTCCAACGACCCACCCGGGGCACCGTCCGCTTCCGTGGCGAGGACCTGTGGGCGATGCCCACCTCGCGACGCCGGCGGGAGTTCGGCTCGGCGATGGGCGTCGTCTTCCAGGACCCCTCGACCGCGCTCAACCCGCGCATGTCGGTCCGCGGGATCCTGCGGGACCCGCTCGACGTCCACCGCCGGGGCACCATGAGCGAACGCGAGGCGCGCGTCGACGAGCTGATCGACCTGGTCGGTCTGCCCGGACACGTGGGCGACGCCGTCCCGGCCCAGTTGTCGGGCGGCCAGCGACAGCGCGTCGCCGTGGCCCGCGCCCTGGCCCTGCAACCGGACGTGGTGGTGGCCGACGAACCGACCAGCGCCCTGGACGTGTCCGTCCGCGCGCAGGTGCTCAACCTGCTCGTCGACCTCAGGTCCCGCCTGGGCCTGGGCATGGTGTTCGTGTCCCACGACATCCAGACCGTCCGCCACCTCGCCGACCGCATCGCCGTGATGTACCTCGGGCGCGTCGTCGAGGAGGGCCCCGCCGAACAGATCGTCGCGGACCCCCGTCACCCCTACACCCGAGCCCTGTTCTCCGCCACCCCGAGCCTGACGCAGCGCTCGGAGCGGATCATCCTGCGCGGACCCGTACCGTCCGCCACCGCACCGCCCACGGGCTGTCCCTTCCGCACCCGCTGCTGGAAGGCGACCGACGTCTGCGCCGAGGAGTTCCCGGCCGGCGACTCCGACAACGGGCACACATGGAACTGCGTCCACCCCGAATCGAACGCGAGGAGCACCGCATGAGTCAGCGCACGCCGAAGTACACGGGCGTGGTCCCGCCGATCGTGACCCCTCTGGACACGAACGGCGAGGTCGACACCGTGTCACTGGAGCGGCTGGTCGGCTCCCTGATCGACGCGGGGGTCTCCGGGATCTTCGCCCTGGGCAGCTCCGGCGAGTCCGCGTACCTGACCGACACCCAGCGCGACACCGTCCTGGACACGGTCGTCGGCGCGGTGTCCGGGCGGGTCCCGGTCATGGCCGGCTGCATCGAGACCACGACCAACAGGGTCGTGGAGCGGGCCGAGGCCGCCGCCAAGCACGGGGCCGACGCCCTGGTGGTGACCGCGCCCTTCTACACGCGCACCCACCCCGCCGAGATCGACCGCCACTTCCGTGTGGTGCGTCACCGGACCGAACTGCCGCTCCTGGCCTACGACGTCCCGGTGTCGGTGCACAGCAAGCTGTCCGCGGACGAGGTCCTCCGGCTGGCCGCCGACGGGATCATCGACGGGATCAAGGACTCCAGCGGAGACGACCCGGGCCTTCGCGACCTGGTGATCGGTGGCCGGGAGATCCCCGGTTTCTCCGTGCTCACCGGGCACGAGGCCGTGGTCGACGCCATGATGCTGATGGGCGCCGACGGCGCGGTCCCCGGACTGGGCAACGTCGACCCCGCCGGCTACGTGCGCCTGATGGCGGCCTGCCTGGCCGGTGACTGGGAGACCGCCCGGCGCGAGCAGGAACGCCTGATCCGACTGTTCCGCATCGTCCGCGCGGCCGACCCCGCCACCGCCGGCGGATCCACCGCCGGGCTCGGCGCGTTCAAGTGCGCGCTCGCCCTCCTCGGAGTCATCGACGACCCCGTGCCGGCGCCTCCGATGCGGCCCTTCACCGACGAGGAGACCTGGCGCGTCCGCGCGATCCTGGAGGAGGTCGAGCTGCTGTGAGCAGGGTCGCCGTGGCCCTGGACATCGGTGGCACCAAGACCGCGGCGGCCACGGTCACCGCCGACGGGGCCGTTCTCACCCGCGCCAAGCGTCCCACCCCGGCCGCGGGGGGAGCTGGGGCGGTACTCGACACCGCGGTCGAACTGGCCCGTGAGGTGGGTGCCGACCACGAGGTCGTCGGGGTCGGTGTCGGCAGCGCCGGGGTCGTCGACCCCGACACCGGACTGGTGCTCTCGGCCACGGACTCCCTGCCCGGCTGGGCCGGTACCGACCTTCGCGGTCACCTGACCGCGGAACTCGGGGTGCCGGTGGCCGTGGTCAACGACGTCCACGCCCACGCCCTGGGGGAGTACCGCCGGGGCGCGGCCCGGGGAGGTTCGACGGTCCTGCTGGTGGCCGTCGGCACCGGGGTGGGCGGCGCCCTGCTGTGCGAAGGACGGATCCACGGCGGGGCCCGGGCGGCCGCGGGTCACGTCGGACACGTGCCCGTGGCCGCCGCGGCCGGCCGCCGTTGTCCCTGCGGGGCCGAGGGCCACGTCGAGTCGGTCGCCTCCGGCCCCGCGTTGGTGGCCGAGTACACCGAACGCGGTGGCGCCGCCGTGACACGACTGGAGGAGGTCGTGGCGCTGGTGGATCGGGACCCGGTGGCCCGCTCCGTGCTGGTCGACGGGGCCACGGCCCTGGGATCGGCGCTGGCCGGCCTGGCCAACGTGATCGACCCCGACGTCATCGTGGTCGGGGGCGGGGTCGCCGGGGCGGGGGCCGACTGGTGGTCGGCGCTGACCGAGGAGATCGAACGGGGCCTGGTCCCGGCGCCGGGCGGACTATCGGTGGTCCCCGCGGCGCTGGGGGCGGACGCGGCCCTGCTCGGCGCCGCCCACCTGGTGTGGCGGGAAAACGAAGAGACGACGCGGAAGGAACACCGATGACGAACGTGGTGGAGCGACTCCGATCGGGGGTCGTGGTCTCCTGCCAGGCCTACCCGGGGGAGCCGATGCGCGACCCGGACACGATGGCCCGGGTCGCGCGGGCCGCGCAGGACGGCGGCGCGGTGGGGATCCGGGCCCAGGGACTCGCCGACCTGGCCCGGATCCGCGAGGCCACCGACCTGCCGCTGATCGGTCTGGTCAAGGAGGGGAACAGCGGGGTCGTGATCACCCCGACCCTGGGCCTGGCGCTGGAGGTGGCGCGCGCCGGTTCCGACATCGTGGCGATCGACGCGACCGGCCGCCGGCGACCGGACGGGAGCGCCACCGCCGACATCGTCCGCGCGGTCCACGAGGAGACGGGCCGGTTGGTCATGGCCGACGTCGCGACCCACGAGGAGGGACTCGCCGCGGTGGCGGCGGGCGCGGACCTGGTGGGCACCACCCTGTCCGGCTACACCCCCGCCACGACCGGTGGGGAGGGCCCCGACCTGGACCTGGTGGAGAGCCTCTCGGGCGCCCTGGACGTCCCGGTACTGGCCGAGGGGCGCGTCCACCGGCCCGAACAGGTCACCGAGGCCTTGCGTCGCGGCGCCTTCGCCGTGGTCGTGGGCACGGCCATCACCCACCCGAGCACGCTGACGAGCTGGTTCGTGGCCGCCGCGCACGCCGACGGCGGCGAATGAACGGTGAGGGGCCGAGGACACGTCACGTGTCCCCGGCCCCTCACCGTTGCGTTCAGCCGTCGGTGACCCGGCCCTCGGATTCCATGCCCAGGCGCTCCGGAGCGCCCGGGAACGACAGTTCGAAGTCGGGGGTGTCGGCGATCAACGCCCGCGTGTACTCGTGTTCGGGGGTCGACATCACCTGTCCCACCGGCCCGTACTCCACGATCTTCCCTCCGTTGAGGATCGCGACCCGGTCGGCGATGTTGGACACCAGCGCGATGTTGTGCGTGACGAACAGCAGCGCCATCCCGTCGTCCTGCAACGACCGCAGGAGCTTCACGATCTCCGCCTGCACCGACACGTCCAGGGCCGACGTGATCTCGTCGCACACCAGCAGGTCCGGCCGGGTCGCCACCGCGCGGGCGATGCACACCCGCTGACGCTCACCACCACTGAGCTGCTCGGGGAACCGCTCCCCGTAGGAGGCGGGCAGCGCCGCCCGTTCCAAGGCCTGGGCCACCACCGAATCCGCGTCGGCGGGACGACCCACCAGGTGCCGGTAGGGGCCCAGGATCTGGTCGCGCACCCGCTTGCGCGGGTTCAGCGCCTCGTACGGGTTCTGGAACACGTACTGGATCCGGCGACGCTGCTCGGCGGTGCGCCGATAGCCGTTCGTGGCCAGGGCCTGCCCGTCGAAGGACATCTCGCCGGAGAACTGGTGGTGCAATCCCACCACCGAACGCGACAGGGTCGTCTTGCCCGATCCCGACTCGCCCAGCAGGGCCACGCACTCGCCGGGGGAGACCGACAGATCGATCCCCTCCAACACCCGCGTGCGCCCGTACCCGGCGGACAGCCCGGAGAGCCGCAGCAGCGGCTCCTCGTCCCGCTCCGGAGGGTCCTCGTGCCCGGAGGTGCGCAGCAGCGGCACCGCCATCAGCAGCCGCCGTGTGTACTCGTGCCGGGGGTTGGACAGCACCTCGTCGGCGCGCCCGTGCTCGACCAACTCACCGCGGTACATGACCGCGATGTCGTCGGCCAGGTCCGCGACGACCGCCATGTCGTGGCTGATGTACACACCCGCGGTCCCGTACTCGCGGGTCATCGACCGGATGGTCCCCAACACGTGCGCCTGGGTGGTCACGTCCAGACCGGTGGTCGGCTCGTCCAGCACGATCAGGTCGGGGCGTCCCACGAACGCCATCGCGATCGCGACCCGCTGCTGCTGGCCACCGGACAACTGGTGCGGGTATCGGCGTAGGAACGCGGGGTCGTCGGGCAGCGCCACCTCGCGTAGGACCTCGCTCACCCGCTCCGCGACCTGCCCTGGCGTCGCGTCCGTGTCGTGCACGGCCTCGGTCAGCTGGGTGCCCAGACGCAACGCCGGATTGAGCGCCGACGCGGGCGACTGCGGGATGTAGGCCACCGCGCGGCCGCGCAGCTCCCGTACCTGCCGCTCGTTCAGTGACGCGAGTTCGCGTTCGCCGACCCACACCCGACCGTCGGTGATCTCCGTGGCCCGCTTGAGGTGGCGCAGCAGCGAGAGCCCCAGTGTGGTCTTGCCGGAGCCGGACTCGCCGACCAGGCCGAGGATCTCTCCTCGGTTCACGGTCACGGACACGTCGCTGATGATCTCGACGTCCGAGGGACGACCGATCACCGTCAGGCCGTCGACCCTCAACACGGTCTCGTCGCCGGTGGGCTCGTCGGCCCCCGTCGGTTCCGGATGCTCGGTCACTTCTCGACCCCCCGATCGATACCGATCGCCGCGCGGGACAGCCCGTCGGTGATGAGGTTGGCGCCCACCGTCAGGATCGCGATCGCCGTCACGGGGAGGGCCACCGCCCACGGCTGCACGGCCATCCCCTGTCGGTTCTCGTTGATCATCAGGCCCCAATCGGCGGTGGGCGGCTGCATACCCATGCCGAGGAAGCCCAGCACGGCCACCACCCCGATCGAGTAGGTCAGGCGCAGGCCCAGTTCGACCAACAGCGGGCTGGTCACGTTCGGCAGGATCTCCACCGCCATGATCCGCCAACGAGGCAGCCCGATCGCCTCGGCGGCCTTCACGTAGTCCTGTTCGATCACCTTGCGGGTGGCCTCACGGATCACCCGGGCCACGCGTGGCATGTGCGACACCGCGATCACGGTGACGATCAGCCACACCTTCGGGCCGATGATCGACATCACCAGCAGCGCCGCGATGAGCTGTGGGAACGCCAGTAGGACGTCGTTGACCCGCATGAGGACGTCGTCCACCCAGCCTCGGCGGTAACCGGCGATGATGCCGATCACGGTGCCCGCGGCCACGCCGATACCGGCGGCGGAGCCGGCCAGCAGCAACAGCGTCCATCCGCCCCACAGGAACCGGGTGAGCACGTCGCGGCCTCGGTTGTCACCGCCGAACAGCACATCGTCCACACCCGATTCGAACGGCTTGGCCACGAACTCGGTGGGTGTGTAGGGGGCCACGAAGGGGCCCACCACGGCGACCAGTACGACGAGGCCGGTCAGGGCCACACCGATCCTGGTACGCCCGAACCGCCACGCGGTCCGGAACAGCCCCGGACGCCGGACCGGCGTCTTGGGGGTGGTGCTCATCGAAGGTTCACTCATCGGTTCGCGACCCTCACCTTCGGGTTGGCCGCCAGCCCGACCACGTCGGCGATCAGGTTGACCAGGATGTAGATCCCCGCGATGAGCAGGACCACGGCCTGGATCAACGGCACGTCACGGTCTTCGATGGCGTCCATGAGGACCTTGCCGACGCCGGGGAAGTTGAACAGGAACTCGATGGCCACCACACCGCCGGCCAACCAGGCCAACTGCAGGGCGACCACCTGGGCCACGGGGCCGATCGCGTTGGGCGCGGCGTGCCGCCACAACACAACGCGTTCGGACACGCCCTTGAGGCGTGCCTGTTGCACGTACTCGCTCTCCAGGACCTCGATCATCGTCGCCCGCATCATGCGGACGATCGGTGGGGCGACGGCCAGGGAGAGCGTGAGCACCGGCAGCACCCACTGTTCCGGTCCACCCTCACGGGCGTAGACCGACGGGAACAGATCGAGACCGCCCGGGCCCAGGAGCAGGATCAACAGGATGCCGACCACGAACTCCGGGACGGAGGCCAGGACCAGGGTGCCCATGGAGGCGGAGTGGTCGAAGCCGCGGTCCCGGCGCAGCGCGCTGAACGCGCCGACGAACAGCGCGATGGGGGTGGCGACCAGCGCGGACAGACCCATGAGGGTCATCGAGTTCTGGACGGGGGAGGCCAGGTACTCGGAGACGGGTTGCCGATTGGAGAAGGAGGTGCCGAGGTCGCCTTGGACGATCCCCTGCAGCCACTGCGCGTACTGGACGGCCACCGGCTCGTGCAGGTCGAGCTGGTCGCGCAGTGCCGCCAAACGCTCCGGGGTGGCGTCGCGGCCCAGGATGAGTTGGGCCGCGTCGCCCGGTAGCGCCTGCGTGGCCGCGAAGACCACGAGGGACACCGCCCAGAGCGTCAGCGCGCCGAAGAAGAGGCGTACGACGATGAGTCGAGTCATGGTGAGCTTTCGATAGCGGGACTACGGAAATCCGGGGAGGTCCGGTGGCGCCAGGGGTCTGCTCCGTGAACCACGGGGGCGCCAGAACACCGCTTAGTCCTGCTCCATCCACATGGTGTGGAAGGCGTACGAGCCCAAGGGGTGGCCGGAGACGGCGGGCTCCAGCCCGTGCACCCGGTTGGAGTGGGCGTCGATCAGATTCACGAAGCCCCACACGATGTAGCCGCCCTCCTCGTACTCGATCTCCTGCGCCTTGCGGATGAGCTCGTTGCGCTCGTCGTCGTCGGCGGTCTGGCGCGCCTGTGTCAGGTGGTCGAGCCACTCCTCGTGCTCGCCCCACATGGTCTCGTTGTAGGGGGCGCCCACGACGGAGCCCTGCGCGGTCTGGGTGATGTAGTTGCGGGCGCTCCAGAAGTCCTGGCCCAGGGGGTAGGGGAAACCCTCCTCGGGGTTCCAGTAGTCGCTGGGGTTGACGCGGCGCAGGCTCACGTTCACCCCGGCCTCACGGGCCTGCTCCTGGAAGACCTCGGCGGCGGCGACCACACCGGCGCTGATGTCGGAGGTGACCAGCTCGACGTCCAGGCCGTCCTCGTACCCGGCGTCGTCCAGCAGCCGCTTGGCCTCGTCGATGTCCTGCTCACGCTGCGGGAAGTCCTCGGGGTAGGAGGGGTCCATCCGCGCGTACATGTCGTTGCCGACCTGACCGTAGCCGGCGAGGGCCTGGTCGATCATCTCCTGGCGGTCCACGATGAGCCGGAAGGCCTGACGGACGCGTACGTCGTCGAACGGCTTCTCCTCGATGTTCATCGTGAACGGCAGCCACATGCCGGTCTCGGACTCCATGAGTTCCAGGTTCGGGTCGGCCTCGATGATGGTGACCTGGGCGTGCGGCACCTGACTGATGATCTCGACGCTGCCGCTGTTGAGCGCGTTGACGCGGGCGTCGTCGTCGGGGAAGTCGATGATCTCCAGTTCGTCCACGTACGGCTGTCCCTCGACGTGGAAGCCCTCATGGCGTTCGAAGAGGCTGTACTCGCCCACGACGAACTCGGAGTACTTGAACGGTCCGGCGCCGATCGGGTTCTCCGGGTCGTAGTCGACCGGGACGACGCAGTTGTAGTACTCGGCGAGTGCCTCGGGCAGGGTCACCAGCGGTTCGTCGACGGGGATGAGGACGGTCAGGTCGTCGACGATCTCCAGCTTCTCGGGGTCGACTCCGGGCATGTCGCCCGCGCCGCGCATGGGGTTCTCGGGGTCGAGGATGCGCCGCAGCGAGTAGACGACCGCCTCGGCGTCGACGGGGGAGTCGTCGTGGAAGGTCAGTCCTTCCTTGAGGACCAGGGTCCATTCGGTCCCGTCCTCGTTGGCCTCCAGCGACTCGGCCAGGTACGGCTCGATGGTGCCGTCGTTGGCGAAGCGCATCAACGCCGCGTAGAGCGCGTAGTTGCGCGCGATGTCGACGTTGTCGGTGGGGTCGTGCGCGTCGAGGGTGTCACCGGAGCCACCGCCGGCCACCCCGACCCGCAGTCGGCCACCCCGCTGGGGGTCCCCTTCGGCCCCACCGCCGGAATCGGAGTCACCACCGCCGCACGCGGCGAGTACCGGGGCGACGGCTGCGCCGGCGGCGGAGACCTTGAGGAGGCTGCGGCGACTGGTGAGGCGCTGAACGGGGGTGGAGTCTTCGGGCAGGGTCGGCACGTGACACCTCGGTTGGGGATACGGACGGGGTTCGACCGACAGGGCACCGGCACTCGGAGAGTGGGGGCGTGTCCCCGGGTGACGTGGAAGAGTCGGTCCCAAAGATCCTTGTTGTCCCTGCATAGGGCGTCAAGCGGGGTAGAAACCGGGGCGGGTGTGAACCATCGGTTTCCAGCGAGTGACGGAGAGGGAGGTCTCTGGACCGGCGGAAACCCCACGTGGAGCGGGCCGTTCCGTGCGAAACCGTGGTGGTGTGACATGTGCGCTTTCGTGTGACCCGTGAGTGCCGGCGGGGCGTTTCCACGCTCGGTGTTGTGTCCCCATCGTTGTCACCGGGACGCGAAACCGTGGTGTTTAGGCGAGACTTTTCTCGCTTTACCGGATGCCCGGTGACGCACGGTGACCGATATCTTGGTGGAGGTGGGCCCGCGGCAGGTGGTCGCGGATCGCCCCCGATGCCGGTTTCGGCAGGGTATTGCCAACGTGTTGCACCTCACATGGGCGCCGCTGGGGTCCCGAGCTGTTTCCTTTGTCCATATCGGGGAGGACACGGGAAGGGGTTTTGTGGCCAATCGCCGGCGCCACGAACGTGGGTGTGCTGTTCTGTACCCGGTGCACCCTTGTCTAAGGTGAGTGCAGGCGGCGCGACCCGCGCGCCCGACGCGGGTGATTGGAGTGACCGGATGGCTGAGGCGAGGCAACTCCGGGACTACGTGCCCCCGCGGGCCCCGGACGCCGCGACGTCGGCCGCGCCGGCGATCGACGTGGCGGATATGACCGGTGGGGTCACCGACCACACCGTGTGGAGCTGCGCGGGGAACCTGACCGCGGTGCGTTCCATCCGTGCCCGAGTGCGCGAGTTCCTTTCCCGGACCGGTCACTCCGAGGGGGCCTTGGACGACGCCGAACTCTCCGTCAGCGAACTGGCCACCAACGCCCTGCTGCACTCCCGCTCCGGTCAGAGCGGCGGGGTCATGACACTGTTCATCCGCTCGGACGAGGGACGCCTGCGGGTGGCCGTCGCCGACCAGGGAGAACGCGAACCCGATGGCTCCGCGGACGAGCACACCCGCGAGGACGGCGGCGACTTCGGCCGCGGGAAGTTCATCGTGGAGAACTGCGCGACGCGCAGCGGTGAGTACTGCAGCGAGGCCACCCACGTCGCCTGGTTCGAGATCGACGACGAGGCGGCCTCCAGCGGGTCCTGAGCGGTTCAGTCGGCTCCGGGCGGGGTGCCGACCCGGATCGGGTCGGGTGCGCACTCCACCGTTGTCCCACGCCCCTCCGGGGGAGGGCATCCCTCTCCGGCGACCACGCACGCGCCCGTCCACAGTGCGAGCGCCACCAACGCCAGCCGGGTGGCCTCGTCCCCTCGTCGATCCACCGCCACGACGTCGTCGGGCGTCAGGTTCAGGGTCTGACGCAGTTCCGCGAACCTCGCCAACAGGTCGTGGTGGGTGTGCAGCGTGGTCAGGATGCCGTCGCCGGTGCTCTCGTATCCCAGCAGCCCGTTGTCGAAGAGCCCGCGAGCGGGGCTGTAACCGTTGCCGTCGGGGCTGGGCAGGAGCAGTTCGTCGAAGGGCGTGGTGCCCGGAGCCGAACCGAAGGTGATGATCTGGCGGACCCGCGATCGTTCGGCCAGTTCCAGGCCGCGCGCGGCGAGGTCCTCGCTGACCAACAACAGTCGGGCGTCGGTCTCGGCGAGCGCCGCGCACTGGGTGTCGGCGTCGGACTCGGGCAGGACGGTCAGGGCACGGCCGCCGACCGCCATCACCGTGTAGGAGGCCAGGAACCGGTTGGGTGAGACGGGCGCGAGAACGCCCACCACGTCACCCAGACACAGGCCGCGCCGGCTCAGCCCGGCCGCCGCCTGTTCGACCGTGGCCGCGAAGGTGAGTCCGTCGGTGCGACCGGATCTACCCCTGATCGATCCGCCGAGCCCGGGACGCAGCCGAAGCCGCTCGCGCAGGCCGCCGGTGAGCGAGCCGATCGGATCGTCCCGACGCGGCAGATGCCTACCTGGTCGTCCGGTTCCAGAAGACAGCCCTACCCCCATACGTTCCCCCAGTCGACCGAAGCGGTGGTGGGTTCGCCTTCCGGTCTCGTCACGCCCCCTCCACGTGACGAGACCGAAAGGCGCCGTGTCGGCTACTCGTCGCGAGCGGGTCCCTCCCCGGTTCCCCACTCGCACCGACACGGGTGCCCACCGGTCCCGAGGGCCACCTCGGGACCGAAGGCGCGACGGGCGACCGGTGCTCGACCAGGCTCCCCGACGGCCATTTCCGGGACGTGATCGGGCTCGGATCCATGGCGTCGCGAGCCTGATGTCCCATGGCTTGAAGCCTAGCTTGTTCACAGCCAAATGCACATGCATCTTGCCATGCATGTGCATATGTAGATTCGGGGCATGGTATTTCTACACAGCCCCCGAACAGGGACGCACGCGACCCGGGGGGTGTCTCCCGGGCCCTCAACCGGCCCTGTGGTGCTCCACCCACGCGGTGATCTGTGCGCGCGAGTGGAAACCCATCTTGCGGTTGATGTTGGCGACGTGTCGGGCGGCCGTCGACGGGCTGATGAACAGGTCCCGCGCGATCTCCGGGTTGCTCAGACCGGTGCTGACCAGGAGGGCGATCTCCAACTCACGCTTGGTCAGACCGTCCTGTGGCCTGGTGGCGTCGGGGGAGTACGTCGCGGCGGGGGCGCGTCGACGCCCCGTTCCGTGGCGTTCCGACGAGCGGGCCCGCTTCTTCTCCGGTGCCTTCCCTCCCTCCCCGACCGGGGAGGAGGCCCGGGAGCGCTTCTCCGGGGGGCGGCGCGCCTCGGCCACCACCCACTCGGCCTCCTGGACCGCCTCGGCCTGCCCCATGCGGTACCCCCGCTCCCACCAGGCCACCAGATGGCGGCGGCGCCGGCGGACCGGTTCCACGTCCACGAACGGCCACGGGGCGCCTTGGGTGGGAAGTCCGACCCGTTCGCGCAGGGCGACGGCCGCTCCGGCCAACCGGCAGGCGGGTTCGCGCAGGTCGTCCTCGAAGGCGGCCCGGGCGATCGACGTCAGGATCCGGGCGGCCTCGGCGCGCTGTCCGCTCTGGTGACTGAGCAGCAGCCCCTCGCTCAGGTAGTCGTAGGCCTGCCCGGGTGAGCCCTGGGCGTGGGCCACCCGACCGATGCCGGCCAGGCAACGAGCCTCCTCGGCCGTCGTCCCGATCATCCGCTGGGTGTCCAGGGCCTCCCGATAGCAACGGTCGGCGGTCATCAGGTCCCCACCGATCTCCGCGGCGCGGGCCTGACCGATGAGGACCACACCCACGCCCCAACGGTGGTCGATCCCGCGGAGCAGGGTCAACGCCGCGTTGTAGTGGTGGTCGGCGGTGGGGTGGTCCCCCTGCTGGGCCACCAGGGCCGCTCGGGTGCTCAGGGCGATCGCCTCACCCCACATGTCCCCGGCGTCACGGCACAGCCGCAGCGCCTCCTCCACCAGCATCGAGGCGCGTTCGACGCAGCGGTCGCGCACCTCCACCAGGGCCAACAGGTTGAAGGCGGTGCGCACGAAGAGGTCGTCCCCGGCCTCCCGGCACAGCCGCAACCCCTCTTCGCCCGCGCTGCGGGCCAGGTCGTGGTCGCGTCGGACACGTGCCAACTGGGCGCGGCCGACCAGGGCCCGGGCCCTGGAGGGAGCCTTGGCGGCCTCCTCCAGGTCGAGCAGCCGGTCCATCCAGTGGGCACCCTCGGAATAGTTGTGGTGACTCACCCAGTGCGCGGAGAGGCTCACACACAGTCGAAGCCCCGATTCGGCCGCGGCCCTGTGGTGGGACCTGCGCAGCAGCGAGCGGAGCGTGTCGTACTCGGCGAGCACCCGACGCCGTCCGGCGTCTCGCTCGGACCAGGGCATCGAACGAGATGACTCCAGCTTGCCGCTGAGGTCCTCCACCAGCACGAGCATCCGGTCCAGGAGGCGGTCCTGGAAGAGGAGGTCCTCGCCCTCGGCGACCAGACGATCCTCGGCGAACCTGCGCACGGCCTCGGGCAGCCGGTAACGCACACGTCCCTCGAACTCGCCGGTCACCGTGGCCAGGGAACGGTTCAGCAGGGAGGTGAGCAGGTCCAGGATGGAGGACTCGGGTAGACCCTCGTCGGAGCACACCTGTTCGGCCAGTTCCAGGTCCCACCCCCGGAACACCGACAGCCGGCGCAACAGCACCCGCTCGGGTTCGGGCAGGTTCCGGTACACGTAGTCCAGCACCACGGGCAGTACCTGGCTGCGCGAGACCGCCTGCCCCGGGCCGGGCCGCAGCTCGGGGGAGGCCAGGTGGTCGCGCAACCCCTGGAGCAGGGGCCGCACACCGGACTCCGGGGCCTCCGCGCCGAGCAGTTCGATACCGAGCGGCATGCCGCCGGCCAGGTCGCACAGGGCCGAGATCGCGTCCAGTTCCTCGGGGGAGGCCTCGAAGCGGGGGTCACGAGTACGCGCGCGGTCGAGGAACAACCGCACCGGTTCGGTGCCCGAGGGGTCGGGCGGCGGGGCGTTGCGCGCCACCACCGGCTGGGACATCGGCGGGACCATCCACACCGTGCCGCCGGACAGCCGCACCGCCTGCTCGCTGGTGAGCATCAACGACACCGAGGGGCAGGACGCCAACAGGGCGTCGCCGATCTCGGTGACCTCCTCGGCAACGTGCTCACACGAGTCCAGGACCAGCAGCAGCCGACGGTCGCGCAGTGCCTCGGTCACGGTGGTGGCCAGGGGTTGCCCGGCCTCCTCGACCACGCCGACGGCCTCGGCGATCCGCGCGTACACCTCCAAGCGGGTGCACACGTCGGTGAGATCGGCGAACCACACCCCGTCCGGAAAGGACACGGTGGACTGTTCGGCCACGTGGAGGGCCAGTCGCGTCTTGCCGATCCCATCGGCGCCACGAATGGTCACCGACCGGCTGGAGCCGAGCAGACGGAGCAGATCGCTCAGATCCGGCTCCCGGCCCACGAAGCTGGTGCCCGGCCGGGGGAGGTTGTGCCGCGCGGGCGCGGTCAAAGGTGCCATGGCCTTCACAATTAGGGGCTGGTCGGGGGTGTGTTCACCGCCGCGAGGCAGGGGTCACAGGGGTTCGGGGTGGTCGAGGGCGGACTTCCTGGTTTAGCGGGTGCACGCGCACTGTGCAAGTGTCGTCGCGCGTACGGGGGACGTTCAGCCAGGTTCTCGGGGAGAGGTCCAGCCGGTCAACTGCGTCCGGGACGAAATCGAGAGTTTTCTGAAGATGTTCGCGATATGACGCGCGGCTGTGGCCTGACTGATGATCAACTCCTCGGCGATCTCACGATTGGACAAACCCTTCTCGGCCAGTATGGCGATCTCCCGCTCACGAGGGGTGAGCGAGTCGGGGCCACCGGCGCGGGCTCCCTGAGGTCTGGGAAAGGCCAGGGCGCGGTCACGTACCTGCTCCAACGGCAGCGAGCGCCACGCGTTCCACGCCTGGGCGGCCTGGGCCGCGCCCACCCTACGCTCCACCGCCGAGCGTAGCCGGACGGTCTCGGCCGACGGTTGTTCCAGGGATTTGCGAAGGTCGGTGGCGACACCGGCCAACGCGGCGGCCCGGGTGGCCTCCTCCTCGGCCAGAGCCAGCTCCGCCAGGGCCTCCAACGCCCGGGCAACCGAGATCCTGCGACCCGAGGTGAAGCTCACCTGCAGGCAGCGGGCCAGGGGAGCGCGTGCCGACAGGGGGTCGCGCCAGGCCAGGTGCAACCGGCCCAGGTCGGCGGCGCACCGCGCCACCGCCGGATCGGAGGGCAGTTCACCGAAGACGTCCAGCGCCTCCGAGAGCATCTCGCGAGCGGCCTCGTGCTCTCCGGCCTCCGCCGCGATCGACCCCAGACCATGCAGGGATCGGGCCTCGATCCATCGGTCGCCCAGGGTGCGCGCCGTGGACAGGCTCACCTCCATGTGGGCGACCGCCTCCTTCGGAGCGCCGCGGTGCCGGGCCGCGCGGGCCAAGACTTCGCGCGCGTCGGCCTCGGTGATCGGGTCCCCGGCGATCATGGCCCATCCCATGGCCTTGCCCGCCTGACGTTCGGCCTCCTCCACCGAACCGGTGCGCAGGGAGAGGGTGGCCAGGGTCGTCAGGGCGGAGGCGGCGGCGCGGGGCTCCCGGCAGGCCCGTGCCGACTCCAAGGCGCACATGGCCAGGTTGGACACCCGCGTGGCGGGGTCGACCTCCAAAAGCAGTTCGGCGTGCAGGGCCAGGGCGCGGGCCCGGAGCGGGGGCGACTGGTCGTCGGGGGACACGGCCAGGGCGAGTTCCAGGAGACGACCTCCCTCGGCGGACAGGTCCCGCATCAGCCAGTACGAACGCAGCGCCACGCACACGCGCAGGGCCTCGTCCACCCGCCCCGTGGACAGCGCCCAGGCCACCACCCGGGTGTGGTTCTCCCGGTTGTGGTCGTGTTTGCGCAACCGGCCCAACCGCTCGGGCCAGTCGTTGGGCGAGCAGCCGCGTTCGGCCGCGTCCTCCAACCGCTGGACGGCGAAGGAGAGGAAACGTGACCAGCGTTCGTCGACGTCCGCCTCCTCCTCCAACCGTTCGACGGCGTAGGCGCGCACGGTCTCGGTGAGCCGGTAGTGCGCGGTGCCGTTGATCTCGGCGTCCACCACGATCAGCGACTTGTCCAGCAGGGAGAAGTGCAACGGCAGGATGTCGGTGGGCTCGACCCCTTCGCCGGAGCACACCTCCTCGGCCATCTCCAGGTACCAGGTGGAGAACACGGACAGTCGGTGCAGGAGCGCGCGCTCGGCGTCGGAGAGCATGCCGTGGCTCCACTCCAACACAGCGCGCAGGGTGCGTTGGCGGGCCGGCAGGTTCTCCGTGCCGTCGCTGGTCAGCAACTGGAAACGGTCGTCGAGCCTGCGCAGGATCTGTTGGACCGACAGGACCCGGACCCGGGCGGCGGCCAGTTCGATGGCCAGCGGAAGGCCGTCGAGCATGCGGCAGATCTCCGCGATGTAGCCGGAGTTCTCCCGTGTCATCTCGAAGCCGGCGCGGGCGGCGTGCGCGCGGGTCAGGAAGAGCCGCACCGACTCGTAGCGCTGGGCGTCCCGTCGCGGAATCGGCACCGGCATCGCGGCGTAGGGGTCGGTGGGGGTCGGCCGCGAGGGCAGGGAGAGCGGCGGCACCCGCCAGACGCTCTCCTCGGGTACGTGGAGCGGCTGACGGCTGGTGGCCAGGATGCGCACCCGCGGACAGTCGCGAAGTACGGCCTCGCACAGCTCGGCCATCGGACCCACCGCGTGCTCACAGGTGTCCAGGAGCAGTAGCAGGTGCTGGGTGCGCAGCGCCGTGATGATGCCGTCCATCAGGGCGGTGGAGTCGCCCTGGGCGGCCTGCAACCCGGCGGCGACGGTGCGCAGCGCCTCCTCGTGGGTGGAGGCCTCGCTCAGGTCGATGAAGCGCACCCCGTCGGGGAATTGACGCAGCACGCGTTCGGCCAGGTGGAGGGCGAGTCTGGTCTTGCCGATTCCACCGGTGCCGGTCAGCGTGATCATCCTGGCGGTCCCGAGCAGGCGACCCAGGTCGACGATGTCGCGTTCACGTCCGACGAACCGGATGAACTCGCCGGCGGACAGGGGCAGGTTGTGGCGGGGAGGAGACATGGCCTCGTTTACTAGGACACCGATGTCGACCGCCCCGTGTCCATGACGCCCACGAAGCGGCCGGTCCCAGTCTGGCACCGGGTGTCCGCGGCTGTCTCGTGAATGGCCGGTTCCGGCAGAAGGGGGCGGAAACCGCCCATGCCGGGCCGTGATTTGCTAGGGGCCCACCGTGAACCTCGCGAATCGAGGCCGGGACGGCCCGGGGGAAGAGACGTTCCCCCGGGCCCGAAAGCGAGGATCAACCCCTCGGGTCCCAGTCCGTGGGGTCGGCGGTTGCCTGCTCGCCGCGCTCCATGTCCTTGACCTCGTGGTCGCCGCCCTCCTCGAAGGGCGGGAACCAGACGAAGGGGACGCCCTTCTTGGACGCGTACTGGATCTGCTTGCCGACCTTGGCGGTGGAGTGGAACACCTCGGTGTTGAACCCGCGTGCGCGCAGCAGTTCGCCGGTGCGCAGCGCCTCGGCGCGTCGCTCGGCGTTGGGCACGACCACCATCACGTCGGTGGGACACACCCGGCCGCCCTCGATGAGTCCTTCCGCGACGAGCTTGGCGAAGATGCGGGTCAGACCGATGGAGATGCCCACCCCGGGCAGCTTCCGCCGGATGAACTGGCCGGCGAGGTCCTCGTAGCGTCCACCCGCGCAGATGCTGCCGTACCCCGGGTCGTCGTCGAAGGAGGCCTCGTAGACGGTGCCGGTGTAGTAGTCCAGGCCACGGGCGATGGACAGGTCCGCCACCACGTCGCCCTCGGGCAGGTCGGCCAGGTCGTTCATGACGAACGCCAACTCCTCCAGACCCTCGTCCAGCAGTTCGGAGACGACCCCCAGCTCGCGGACGGCCGTGACGACGGTCGCGCCGTCGCCCTTGATCCGGGCCAGCGCCAGGCAGGGGTCGATCTGCTCCGTGGTCAGGCCCTCGGAGGTCAGGATCTCCCGCACGCCCTCGTCCCCGATCTTGTGGAGCTTGTCCACGGCGCGGATGACCGCGATCGGGTCCTTGATGCCCAGACCCTCGTAGAGGCCCTGCAGCACCTTGCGGTTGTTGACGTTCAGGGTCCAGGCGGGGATGTCCAGTCCGCTGAGCACCCGGTGCGCGATGCGGGGGAGTTCGGCGTCGAAGTGCAGCGGTACCGAGTCCACGTTGATGACGTCGATGTCGCACTGGGTGAACTCGCGGTACCGGCCCTCCTGCGGGCGCTCACCACGCCAGACGCGCTGCATCTGGTAGCGCTTGAACGGGAAGGTCAGCTCGTTGAAGTGCTGGGCGACGTAACGGGCGAAGGGCACCGTCAGGTCGAAGTGCAGCCCGAGCCTGGCGTCGGAGTCGTCCTTGGCGTCGGCCTGGAGACGGTGCAGGGTGTAGACCTCCTGGGAGGTCTCGCCCTTGGCCATCAGCACGTCCAGGTTCTCCACCGAGGGTGTCTCCACGGACGCGAAGCCGAAGGACTCGAACCCGGCGCGGATATGGTCCAGCCAACGCTGCTCCACGGCCCGGACCTGAGGGGTCCACTCGGGGAAACCGCTGATGGGAGTGGGGCGGACGACGCGCTGATCGGACATGTGGGGTTCTCGGCTCCCTTGGGAGTGTTCTCTGCCTGTGGATTCACCGTCCCCGCCGGGAACACGCGGGCACACGGGTGCGCGCTGTTCGGGGTAGGGGCGTGCGGTCCATCCTACGCACCGGGCGAGGCCTGAGCATCGTGAGCGGCGACAGCGGGCGGGGGTGGGCCACCACCGGCCCACGTGGACGGTTGTGGGCCGGTGGGGCTCGGGAACGCCCGAACGGGGTGGTACGGCCGGTTCGACATCGAAGAGCGAGACGTCGGTGGCGGTCGTGCGCCCCAAGGCGCCGCCGGGGCCCCGTGGGTCGCGTGCTCGTGCCAGGAGTCGACGGCGACCTCACTCAACTGGGTGCCCTGCTTTCCACCGTAGATGCAGGGAGCGGCGCCGGACAGGGATCCACGCGGCCGAAAGCGGCCGAAAATGGCCGCTCACAATGTCGTAAAGTGCCACGACCGGGGTACGGGAATGTGCTTTCCTGGCTACTGTCCGTGCCCGAACTCGGACTCCGGGCTACGAGTCGGACATCCGGCGCCAGGGTGTCCACGGTCACGTTCCGACCGGAACCCCCCTCACCTCGACGTCGTTCCGACCGGCCCGACCACTCTGCCCAAACCTCGGAATCCAGTGTCCTTCCGGTGTTAGGTTCCAGGTGCGGATCCTCCCGTGGAGGTTCGGACCCGAGCGGATCCGCGCCCCTCCAGACCGGGTCGAGTGAGCCAATCGTCCGTCCAGACCCGGCACTCTCGCTAGGACAAACTGTGATCCACTCAGCTAACAGTACGAACAACGTCCACGCACCCACCGAACTGTCCACCAAGATCATCATCGCCGGGGGCTTCGGAGTCGGTAAGACCACGTTCGTCGGGGCTGTCTCTGAGATCCCCCCGGTCCGCACCGAGGCGGCCGTCACGTCGGCGAGCGTCGGCGTGGACGACCTCTCGCACACCCCGGACAAGACCAGCACCACGGTCGCCATGGACTTCGGTCGCATCTCGCTCGAAACCGACCTCACCCTGTTCCTGTTCGGTACGCCCGGCCAGCAACGCTTCTGGTTCATGTGGGACGACCTGGTCCGAGGCGCCCTCGGCTCGGTGATCCTCGCCGACACCCGACGCCTGGAGGACACCTTCCAGGCCCTCGACTACTTCGAACGTCAGTACCGGCTCCCGTTCGTCGTGGCCGTCAACGAGTTCGACCCCGAGGCGGGCTACACCGCGGACGAACTGCGCGACGCCCTGGACCTGGCCCCCGACGTGCCCGTCGTCCGCTGTGACGCCCGCGACCGCAAGTCGGTGGTCAAGGTCCTGCTCACCCTCGTCAAGCACGCCATGGCCCTGGAGGCCCGACAGCGCTCTGGGGGCGGTCGATCGAGCCAGAGCCAGCTGGTCAACTAGACACGAGACCCGACGGGTGCACGGTCCCGTCGCTGTCCGAAGGAGTTCCCTTTGGGTGGTTTCACGGCATTGTTGTGCACATGCGATCACCCAGGGGGAACCAATGGGTTGTGTCCGGCGTTACCCTGGCGTGGTGTTCGGACGAATGGCGGAAAGCGTCCGCCGCCTACTGGGCAAGCCCGGTGCGGTGGACCTGCGGCCCTATACCAAGCTCCTGCCGGCGATCGAGGCCGAAGAGGAGGGTCTGCGTGAACTCAGTGACGACGAGCTGAAGGAGAAGGCTATCGAGCTCGGTTACGCCGAGCTGCCCTACTCCACGGCCGATCTGGTCAACCTGTGCGCCGTGGGCCGAGAGGCCGCACGCCGTACCCTCGACGAACGACCCTTCGACGTCCAGCTCCTGGGCGTCATGGCGCTGCTCGACGGTCACGTGGCCGAGATGGCCACCGGTGAGGGCAAGACCCTCGCCGGAGCCCTCGCCGCCGCCGGGTTCGCCCTGCGCGGCAAGCGTGTCCACCTGCTCAGTGTGAACGACTACCTCGCTCGACGCGACGCCGAGTGGATGCAGCCCCTCTACGGCATGCTCGGCGTCACCGTCGGCTGGATCAACGAGGACTCCGAGACCGAGGAGCGCAAGGCCGCCTACGGCTGCGACGTCACCTACGCGGCCGTCAGCGAACTCGGTTTCGACGTCCTGCGCGACCGCATGGTCACCGACGTCGAGGACCGGGTGGTCCCCGAACCCCACGTCGCCATCATCGACGAGGCCGACTCCGTGCTCGTCGACGAGGCCCGCGTGCCGCTGGTCCTGGCCGGCGCCGCGGAGGCCGTGCCCGCCGACATCGAGATGGCCGACGTGGTGCGCGACCTCAAGCCGCGCACGCACTACGAGATCGACGGTGAGGGACGCAACGTCCAGCTCACCGACGCCGGTATCGACGCGGTCGAGAAGGCCCTGGACGGAGTCGAGCTCTACTCCGAGGACGACTCCTCACTCCTGCCGCAGGTCAACCTGGCCCTGCACGCGCACGTGCTGTTGCAACGCGACGTCCACTACGTCGTGCGCGACGGCGAGGTGCGCATCATCAACGAGTCCCGTGGTCGCATCGCGCTGCTCCAGCGCTGGCCCGACGGCCTGCAGGCCGCGGTCGAGGCCAAGGAGAAGGTGGCGATCAGCGAGACCGGAGAGGTCCTGGACTCCATCACCGTCCAGGCCCTGGTCATGCGCTACCCCACGCTCGCCGGCATGACCGGTACGGCGATGTCCGTGGCCGAGCAGCTGCGCGAGTTCTACGAGCTCGAAGTGGCGGTCATCCCCTCCAACAAGCCCAACGTCCGCGAGGACCAGGGCACGCGCCTGTACGCCACGCGCGAGGAGAAGGAGGACGCCCTCATCGAGAAGGTGGAGGAGGTCCACAAGGGCGGCCGCCCCATCCTCATCGGCACCCAGGACGTCGCCGAGTCCGAACTGCTCGCCGGCCGGCTGCGCGAGGCCGGGCTGGAGTGCGTGGTCCTCAACGCCAAGAACGACGCGGACGAGGCGTCCATCATCGCCGAGGCCGGCACCTACGGGGCCGTCACCGTCTCCACCCAGATGGCCGGCCGCGGTACCGACATCCGACTCGGCGGCAGCGACATGTCCGACCGTGAACGGGTGGTGGAGACCGGCGGCCTGTTCGTGATGGGCTTCGGCCGCTACCCCAGTAGCCGTCTGGACGGCCAGCTTCGCGGCCGTGCGGGCCGACAGGGCGACCCGGGTGACTCCATCTTCTTCGTGAGCATGGACGACGACCTGATCGTCAACAACGCCTCCGAGAGCACCGGCTACAAGACCACCTCCGAGGGCGAGATCACCGACGAGGCGTGGTTGGACATGGTCGACCACGCCCAGCGGGTCTCCGAGGGCCAGTTGTTGGAGGTGCACCGCAACACCTGGCGCTACAACAAGCTCATCGACGTGCAGCGCGAGGTGGTCTTGGAGCACCGCGAACTGGTCCTGACCGGGGACCAGGGCGACCGGCACATCGCCAAGGACCAGAAGGAACGACACGAGGAACTCGTGGAGGAGTTGGACGCCGAGCGCGTCGGCGACGCCTCCCGGATGATCACCCTCTACCACCTGGACCGTGGCTGGACCGACCACAACGCGTTCCTGTCGGAGCTGCGGGAGGGCATCCACCTGCGCTACCTGGGTCGTCGCGACCCTCTGGACGAGTTCAACCGTGAGGCCGTCCCGGTCTTCAAGGGTTTCCTGGACGAGGCCCGCGCCCGCGCCGCCGAGAGCTTCGCCGAGTTGGAGGTCGTCGACGGTGAGCTGGACGTGAGCGGGGTCGGGGTGAAGCGTCCCTCGATGACGTGGACGTACATGGTGCACGACCATCCGTTCAGCTCCGCCCTGGAGACCCTGGTGGGTCGCCTCAAGGGCAACCGGGGATCCGACGACTAGCCGTCACCCTCCGCAGATCCCATGCGCGGGTCAGGACCAAGGTCCCGGCCCGCGCATTACCTTTGTCGGCTATTCTTCTCAAAACGCTGGGACGCTCCCTCTGCCCCCTGTGTAATGACCGGGAGAGGGTTAATATGGAAGCGTTTTCAATAGAACCCGAGACGGTTGGGATTGCATCCACGGTGGCTCACGAGATCGGTGCGCAAGAGAAGATCAGTTACGGTCGAAACGACCGCTTCGCCGGGGGTCCCGTTGGTGGCGGGAGTTTCTGGATCGACGACGAGGGCCGCCCTGTGGCCAAGATCGGTGGGCCGAAGGAGTGGCGTCCCACTCCCATGATCGATGTCCGGGTGGGTGACGTGTTCAGCGTCGGGGGTCAGGTCTGGCGGGTCGGCGAAATAGTCGACGCCGATTCTCCGAGCGCGTATCTACTGGCGACCAGGATTAGTTGACTCGCGGGTCGACTTCTCGTCGCCCTCTTCTTTGTTCGCCCCCCGTTGGAATTGCAACCCTCTGCAACTGTTTCACTGATCGTTGCGGAGGGTATTGTCTTGCGGTTTCCGGCGGGGGGTTTTGTGTGCCGACCATATTCCGGGAGTTCGTGAGGTGCGGTCCCCCCGTCTCTTCGGGGTGGACGCATACCGCGGTGACGTTCCGTCGTCGCAGGTCGGCGCGGTGTCGCCGGCATCATCTTTCGGTCAATCGAGACGTTCCGGTTATCCAACAGGGGTGTTCGTGTCGCCGATGCTTCGTTAACGTCGAAGTTGCACGGCACGCCCCGCAGGTGACCGGTGGGAGAGTCCTCGTTTCGATGGGGGGACGGTCATCACGCCTGCCGACCAAGGTCGGTCCCAGGGGCTGTCCCCCGCCCCTGGGCCTGGCCACCCCCGCGCCGGATCGCGGCTCCCGATAGGTTCGGCGGCATGGCACTTCGACACATCGCTCTGTTCCGCTGGCAGGACGGCACCACCCCCGAGCAGGTCGCACGGGTGGAGGAGGCGCTGGGGATCCTGCCCGACGTGATCTCCGCGCTCGACGCGTACACCTTCGGCCCGGACCTGGGAATCGGTTCCGACACCTTCGACTTCGCCGTGGTGGCCGACGTCGCCGACGAGGCGGGATTCGTCGCCTACCGGGACCACCCCGACCACCAGGCCGCGCTCGCGGTGATCCGCCCGCTGCTCGCCGAGCGCGCCGCCGTCCAGTGCCAGGTGTGAGCTTGGAATAGATCCTGTTCCAGAAAAGCTGACGCCCGTATTTCACTGGGATGTCAGCATGTTCCGAATCTGGTTCGGGTCTTGCGGTAGAACGAGTTTCAGTTTATTCTCTGGGTATGTCCCGCCCGGTGAGGGCACCTCGACTGTTCGGTCGTGGGTGGTCGTCGACGGCGGGCAGAGAGAAGACCGTCGCCCGTCGAAGTCGGATCGCGCCCCGACTTCGGCGGGCGACGTCCGTTGTGCGGGGCGGGGGCTCAGCCCAGGAGGCGGGAGATCTCACCGAAGCTCGGGCAGGGCCAGGGGAGCCGACAGCCCTGACACCGGGATCCGTCGTCCCCGTCGGGGCTGTGCAGGAGGAGCAGGTGCGCGCACACGCCGGCCAGGTTGGTGACCTCCTCGCGCGCGTTCGCGTAGAAGGCGACGTCGTTGATGCGGGCCAGCGCGCTGTCGGAGTGGGCGTCGGGGAGCCCGACGGTATCCGGATCCCAGGGCACGGCCCGATCGGAGCGTTCCAGTATCTCCTGCACACACTGGAGCAGGCGCGCGTGTTCGGAGGGTCGTCCCCTCCGGTTCGCTGGACTGGTGAACGGCGGCATCGCTGATCTCCCCCAACGGGTGGGTACCCGGCGTCTCTCCCTACAGGGAAACGCTGTGACTCACAGTACACATATCATTGCCCATTGTCGCGAGTCGGTGCGTGCGAAACCGCCGGGAACGTTCGGTACCCGTTAGGTCGGAGGGGCTGCCCCCAAGGGGAGGGGCAGCCCACTGGTAGGGGGCGGGAGACCGGTGGCCGCCGGACGTCTCCCGAGGGTCAACCGCAGTTTCCGCCGCAGTTGCAGGAACCACCGCTCTGGCAGCCGCAGCCGCAGCCGGAACCACAGCTGCACCCTGCCTGTCGCGGGGTCGTGATCAGGGAGTGGGTCACGGTCCCTCCTCAAGGGCTCGGAGCTTTCCCGAAGGTTGAACTTCCCACCGCGAGTCTTTCCCAACCGGAGACCGACCCTCGACGCCGACCCGACCTTGGGATCGCGTGGGGCCCAGAGCCCGGCCCCGCGTCGCTGAACTGGGTCATCACACTCGGAAGGTCAGGCGAAGAAGGTGGGTTCGGCGGCCGGTCGGCGTGTCATTCGGTACAGCCAAACCTGTCCCAGGAGCATGACCGGAATCGTGGGCAGCAGCACCGACCACACGAACACCCCGGTCGTGCCCGGGAGCGGGGTGACCGACAGGCCCGCGGACAACGCCACGATCAGCCCCGGAACCGCGATGGCCATCGCGGAGGTGTGCCGCGAGAGCATCGGCCCCGCCAACCCCGCGGTCGCGGCCAGGACCGCCACCGCCACCACCGTCAGCACCAGTGCCGCCTCCACCCGCACCATGGGGACCACGCCCGGACCCACCGCCACGGCGGCCGTCACCAGGACCGCGGCCAGCGCGACCCGGGACAGGGTCCGGGTGGCACGCGCGGCCACGTCCGCGCTCTCCGCCTCGGCGGAGCCCACCAACCGTTCGGCGCCGAAGGCGGCCCCGCGCAGCGCGAACAACGACACCACCGTGGCGGCGCAGACCACCGTGAAGGGCGACAAGGCGAGCTCGCCCGCGAGCAGGCCCGCCAGTGCCACACCCCACGAGCCGGCCAGCAGCCAACTGCCCGTCACGATCGCGGTGTCGCAGGTGGACCGCCAGCCGGGGGAGTCGACCCGGGCACGGAACCACAACCCCGCGTCGCGCAGCACCCACGCCGCGAGAAGGAGCAGCAGAACCGGCCACAGGGTGGCGACCACCCGGTGTTCCACGTCCGGGAGCATTCCCGCCATCACCCCCACGGCGGCCACCAACCAGACCTCGGAGGCCAGGAAGTAGGGCGCGATCGCGGACACCACCCGGCGCCGCTGCTCGGGTGTACGGGCCAGGTGCGGCATCAGCATGCCCAGGCCCACGTCGGCCCCGGCCAGGACGAGGTAGCCCACGACGAACAGGCCGAGGAGTGATGCGGTCAGGAGCGGAGAAGCGAAGAGTTCCATGGGTGTCATCCCTGCAGGCTCGGTCAGAAAGTGTGGATGGGGGGAGCGGACTCCACGGGTTCCACCTCGCGGCGCTCGGCGAGGGGACCGCCCTCCGGGCCGCGCCGGCCATAGCGGATCAGGAGCCAGTACGTGACCGTGGCCAGGACGGCGAAGGCGACGGTGAAGAGCGTGAACGAGACCACGGCGGTACCGGGGGACATGGGCGTCACCGCGTCGGCGGTCGTCAGGTGGTGCACCACCACCCAGGGCTGACGGTTGGTCTCTCGGAACACCCAGCCGCCCACGCTCGCCAGGTACGGCAGGACGGGTGCGACCAGGAGGGGCGCCAGGGACCAGCGGATCCACCAGGCGGGGCGGCCGGCGAACAGTTGTGACCCGGGTGCCAACCGCAGCATCCGGCCCAGGGCGCCGCGCCGCTCCGAGAACAGGGGGAACACCAGCACCATGAGCGGGCCGCCGAAGAACATGAGCGCCCAGGAGGTCATCATGACGACGTCCCCGGCCGTGTTGACGGCCGAGACGAAGGAGCTCTGTCCGGCGGTCTCGATCGTCTCGATCTGTTCGGAGGTGTAGGTCAGCCCACTGGTGGGCGGGTCCACGTCGAAGATCTGGAACTGCATGCCACCGAAGGTCACCACCAGGAACGGCATGACGCACATCATGATCGCCGAGTAACCGATCCCCCGACGGAAGACACCCTCGTCGTCCCGGCCGCGCATCAGGTGGTGGGCGCAGACCGCGCCCACCACCAGGGCGCCGAGGGTCAACGCTCCGGTGACGACGTGCGCGAAGGCGAAGAGCGCGGCCGGGTTGGTGAGCATCGCGACCGGATCGCTCATGTGCGCGATCCCGTCCACCATCTCGAACCCGACCGGGTGGCGCAGGAATCCGTTGGAGACCAGCACCCACCAGGCGGACGAGAACGCGGTGGCGGTGACCACCAGGAAGCAGAACAGGTGCGCCCAACGGCCCATCCGGTCCCAGCCGAAGATCCACAGCCCCAGGAAGGTCGACTCGACGAAGAACGCCGTCATCGTCTCGATCGCCAACGGGGCCGCGAAACTGTAGCCGAACGTCTCCTGCAGCCCGCTCCAGTTCAACGCCAGCTGTAGTTCCATCACGAGGCCGGAGAGCACGCCCATGCCGTAGTTGACCACGTACAGGCCGCCCCAGAACCGCACGGCGGTCATCCGGGAACGGTCACCGCGCAGCGTCGCGACCAACTGGGTGAAGAGGATGTAGGGGGCCAGACCGAGGGTCAGGGCCACGAACATGTAGTGCGTCGCGGCGGTGAGTCCGAACTGTAGTCGCATCAGGATGAGGGGATCTTCGAACACGGTCGCGACCTTCTGCTCTCGTCGGTGGGGACAGCAGAAGCATCCGTCGCGGGTCCGGTCCCGCACATCGTCCCGGGGGCGTCATCCGCCCCGCTTCCGGGGGTGTATCGGACGTCCCCCCGCTACATCCGCGGGCGTACGGGACATCCCCGAGCCGACCCTCAGGACTCCCGGGGTCGGCCGGGGACGACCAGGGCGGTCTCGTAGGCCACCACCACCAGCTGGGCGCGGTCGCGCACCCCGAGCTTGACCATGGTGCGACTGACGTGGGTCTTGGCGGTGGCCGGACTCAGCACCAGCTCCCGGGCGATCTCGTCGTTGGAGAGCCCCTGCCCGACCAGGGCCAACACCTCTCGTTCGCGGGCGGTGAGCCCGTTGAGGCGGGTCGAGGAGGCCGGGGTCTTCGACGGGCGGCTCGCGAAGTCCGCGATCAGTCTGCGCGTGATGCCGGGGGACAGCAGCGCCTCCCCCTCGTGCACCACCCGGACCGCCTGTAGCAGGTCGCGCGGTTCGGTGTCCTTGACCAGGAACCCACCGGCCCCGGCGCGCAGCGCGTCGAAGATGTACTCGTCCAGGTCGAACGTGGTGAGGATGACAACGCGAGTCTCGCTCAGTGCCGGTTCGCCGAGGATGCGCTCGGTGGCGGCCAGACCGTCCATCCCCGGCATCCTGATGTCCATCAGGATCACGTCGGGGCGCTCGGCCAGTGCCAGCCGGACCGCCTCCTCCCCGTCGGCGGCCTCCGCGACCACCTCGATGTCGTCCGCGCTGTCGAGCAGCGCCCTGAAACCGGCCCGGACCAGCGCCTGGTCATCGGCGAGCAGAACCCGGATCACTCTTGTCCACCCCGTTTCCCAACGGGCCCGGCGTCCACCGGTAGTCGCACCCGCACCCGGAATCCTCCACCCTCCAGCGGACCGGCGTCCACCGAACCACCCACGAGGGCGGCGCGTTCGCGCATTCCCGTGATCCCGTTGCCGGTGGCCGGTGGTCCCACCGTCCCATGCCCGTCGTCGGTGATCTCCAGCGACAGTTCCGTCGACCCGTAGCCGATACGCACCACGGCCTTCTCGGCGTGCGCGTGCCGGACGACGTTGGTGAGGGATTCCTGCAGGGCCCGGTAGGCGACACCCTCGACCCCTTGGGGGAGCCGCCGTTCGTCGCCCTCGGTCTCCACCAAGACCTCCAGGCCCGTGCCCCTCGCGCCCTCGACGAGGTCCGACACCCGGTCCAGGCCGGGGGCGGGCGAGCGCGGGGCCGCCTCGTCCACGGCCCGCAGCACCCCGAGCATGGCGCGCAGCTCGGTGAGGGTGTCCTTGCTGGTCTGCTTGATGGTGGTGAGCGCGTCGGCGGCGCGCTCGGGCCGGCTCTCCATCAGGTACAGGGCGGTGCCGGCCTGCACGTTGATGAGGGAGATGTTGTGGGCGACGGTGTCGTGCACGTCGCGTGCCAACCGGAGGCGTTCCTCGGAGGCGCGGCGCAGCAGTTCCTCCTCACGGGTGCGGCTCGCCTCCTGTTCCCGTTCCCGGTCGGCCCTTTGGTACTCGGCTCGCCAACGCAGGACCTCGGCCACGCACAGCAGGACCAGGACCCAGGCCACGATTCCGACGGCCTCCGGGCGGAAGGTGCCGGTCAGGACGAGTTCGTAGATGTTGACCGCGAGGAATTGGCCGATGCCCAGGATCCAACCGAAGACACGGTGGCCCCACCGCACCACGCTGTAGAGCATGACCGCGGTGCACAACATGACCAGGCCGTCGGGGTAGCCCAACGGGTAGTAGATCGTGGCGGCCACCACCGAGACGACGGCGACCAGGCGAGGGAAGGCCGTGCGCCACAGCAGCGGCAGACAGGCCACCAGGATCAGCGCGTAACCCCAGGGCCAGGCGGGCCGGTCACCGGGGACCGGGTCGAAGGCCTCGATGCCCGCGGGACTGATCACGGACAGGGCCAACAGGATGGCCGTGATCCACAGATCGGTGCGGGTGGGACGGGGAAGGGTTCGTGCTGCCACGATCCCGACGGTACGGTGCGCCCCTCCGGGATCGCGTCATCCCGGGGGAGGGACCTCGGGGGTCGGAACTACGCCCGGGGGAGTAGCGGCCTGGAACCGAAGACGGCCGCCCGGTCCCCGGGTGTGAACGGGGACCGGACGACCGGAAGTCCTCCGGGCGGGACAAGGGGGGTGTGTCCACGGCCCGGAGGGCGCTGGGGAAAAGGCGCGCTCCGCACAAAGTTAGGGGTTCGCCGGACCGGAAGGGGCCGGATGTCCGCTTCCGGTCATTTTCTGGAACAGATTCCTCACCGGGCGTGAAGGGAGGCGTCCTCTCCGGCCGCCGGTCCTTGGGAGCCGGTGGGCCGCCCCGCAGTCGGTCCGGTCCAGGGCTCCGGTAGGCGCACCACCCCGGGTGCCCCCGCGGCCACGGCGTCGAGCAGCCCGTTCGGTGGGTCCCCGAGCGCGGGTTCCCCGCCCTCGCCCTCCGATCGGAACTCCACCCGTCCACCGGTGAAGCCGGCCCTGGTGAACGTCATCGTCTCCGGAGCGATCCGCGTGTTATGGAGCAGGACCCGCGCGCCCGAGAACTCGGCCTTGTGGAAGTCGGTGAGGGGACCCTCGAAGCGCACGTGCCGGAAGTTGACCGTGCCGCCGGTGAACCGTGCCCCACGGAAGGTCACCCCGGCTCCGGAGACTCGTGAGTAGCGGAAGTCCATCTCCCCTTCGCCGAACACCGAACGATCGAAGATCAGCTTGCCGCCGATGAGGTGCACCCCGCGCAGGCTGCCGCCGTCGAAGACCACGTTGGAGAGGTCGAAGCGGTGACCCTGCCAGGAGGAGTGCTCGTCGCGCAGTCGGTCTCCGATGACCCGGATGATGCTGAACCGCACCTCTCGGAACGCCTCGTACTCCTGGCGCGCGGCCGTGCCGACCTCGTCTCCCTCCGGCACGGGGGCGTGCGGCATGCGCAGGTAGGAGCACAGCACGTTGATGCACATCTGGCGCAGTTCGGGGGTGGGCGCGTCGTCGGCCAGGTGCGCCAGCGCGTGCACCGCGCCGAGCCGCGCCGCGGCCTGCTCGTTGCCCAGTTCGGTGTAGGCGCCGGTGAACCGGTCGTTGAACAGCTTGACCCCGTCGCGCTCTGCTGCTCGGAGCGCCCGCAGGTTCTCCAGGTTGTTGTTGCGCTGCCGGTGGTAGGCGATCACCAGCAACGCGATACCGCTGAGCCCGGCCATGATGGCGAACGCGCGGATCACCACGCCCTCGAAGGCGCGCAACGACAGTGTGTCCGGTCGGGCTATCTCGGGGAAGCCGAGGAACCACAGTGCGCCCAGAATGAGCACTCCCACGCAAAGAGCGGTGACCGTCCAGGTCACGGCGATGTGCAGCCACAACCGGGGCGGGCGGCCCTCCCAGGTGTGGTCGGGTTCGCTCTCTTGGGCGCCCTTGACGGGGCGGGGGATGGGCATGCCGAAGACACTAGGAGATCCTCGGTACGTCTGCGGGATTATGTCCGTGTTCGGTCAGGGTGGTCAGAACAGGTCCACGGGCGGGGCGGGGGAGTCCACCGCGTCGGTGTCGTGGACCGAGGCGTACCCGGAGGTGAACCGGTCCAGGTCCTCGCCGGCGACCAGCCGCGCCATCTCGGGATCACGGTGCGCCGCGCGACCCAACTCCTCCTCTGGCAGGGGACGATGGCCCGCCACCAGCACCAGGTTGCCGAACCTTCGGCCGCGCAACACCCCCGGCTCCGCGGACATCACCACGTGCGGCAACACCGAACGCACCGTCGCCACCTGCGCCCGGGTGTGCTTCAGCGCGTAACCGTCACCGACGTTGACCACCAGGAATCCGTCGGGTCGCAGCACGCGGGCCGCCTCGGCGTAGAACTCCGCGGACGTCAACCGCGCCGGGGTCCGCGCTCCCGCGAACACGTCCGCCACCACCAGGTCGGCGCTGGAGTCGTGCCGGGCGCCGATCCACTCGCGCGCGTCACCGATGCCCACCCGTAGCCGCGCGCGCCGGTCCCAGGGCAGCCGGCGCCGCACCATTTCCACCAGGGCCGCGTCCACGTCCACCGCGCGTTGGTTGGAACCCGAGCGGGTGTGCGCCACGTACCGGGCCACGGTGAGCGCGCCGGCGCCCAAGTGCAGCGCGTCGACGGCCTCGCCCTCGGGCGCCACCAGGTCGACCGCGTGCGCGATCCGTCGCACGTACGAGAAGTCCAGATAGGCGGGGTCGGACAGGTCCACGTGCGATTGTGGGGTGCCCTCCACCAGGAGGAACCACGAGTTCGGTCGGTCCGCGTCGGCGAGCAGGTCCACCCCGGGAACGACGGAGACCTCCTCTTCGGCCTCGACCCTGTCACGCACACGTCGGCCCATGTCCTCGTCCTGTTCTGCCGTGGAGATCACTCCAAGGTAGGCGTACCGCGGGCCCCTTCGGAACCGACGCGCGAATCCCCTCTTCGGGGCGCTAGCCTGGGTCCCCCCAACGTTTTTCCGATCATCGCGCCCGGACTCTCCGGGCGCGTTCACCGAGGAGTGGCCGTGCTACTGCGGATGTCGAACCTGTTCCTGCGCACCCTGCGTGAGGACCCGGCGGACGCCGAGGTGCCGAGCCACAAGCTGCTCGTGCGCGCCGGCTACGTTCGTCGGGCCGCCCCCGGCGTCTACAGCTGGCTGCCCTTGGGCAAGCTCGTCCTGGAGAACGTCTCCCGCGTGGTCCGCGAGGAGATGAACGCCATGGGCGGCCAGGAGGTCCTGCTCCCCGCCCTGCTGCCCAGGGAGTACTACGAGGCCACCGGCCGCTGGGAGGAGTACGGCGACACCCTCTTCCGGCTCAAGGACCGCAAGGGCGCCGACTACCTGCTCGGTCCCACCCACGAGGAGCTCTTCACCCTCCTGGTCAAGGGCGAGTACTCCTCCTACAAGGACTTCCCGGTCGTCCTGTACCAGATCCAGGAGAAGTTCCGCGACGAGGCGCGTCCCCGCGCCGGCGTCCTGCGCGGCCGCGAGTTCCACATGAAGGACTCCTATTCCTTCGACATCGACGACGAGGGACTCCAGGAGTCCTACGACAAGCACCGCGCCGCCTACATCCGGATCTTCGAACGGCTCGGCCTGGAGTACGTCATCGTCTCGGCGACCTCCGGCGCCATGGGCGGCTCCGCCTCCGAGGAGTTCCTGGCGGTCGCGCCCACCGGCGAGGACACCTTCGTGCGCAGCACCGGGTCCGACTACGCCGCCAACGTCGAGGCCGTGAGGGTCCCCGCCCCCGAGGCGCTGCCCCTGGACGGGCTGCCCGAGGCGAAGGTCCACCACACACCGGCGACCGCCACCATCCAGACCCTGGTGGACTTCCTGAACGAGGCGGGCCTGGGCCGCGACTTCAGCGAGGCCGACACCCTCAAGAACGTCCTGGTCAAGACTCGTGTCCCCGGTGCCAAGGAGTGGGAGCTGCTGGCCGTCGGCGTTCCCGGTGACCGTGAGGTCGATTTCAAGCGGCTGGAAGCGGCGCTGGAGCCCGCCGAGGTGGAGATCCTCGACGAGGCCGACTTCGCCGCCAACCCGTTCCTGGTCAAGGGCTACATCGGCCCCAAGGCCCTGATCGACAACAAGGTCCGTTACCTGGTCGACCCGCGCGTGGCCACCGGTACCGCCTGGGTGACCGGCGCCGACGAGGCCGACCACCACGTCGTCGACCTGGTGGCGGGGCGCGACTTCACCCCGGACGGCACCATCGACGTCGCCGACGTGCGCGACGGCGACCCCTCCCCGGACGGGAAGGGCACGCTGTACACCGCGCGCGGCATCGAGATCGGCCACATCTTCCAGTTGGGCCGCAAGTACGCCGACGCCTTCCAGGTGGACGCCCTGGGCCCGGACGGCAAGCCCAAGCGCATCACGATGGGCTCCTACGGCATCGGTGTCTCCCGCGCGGTGGCCTCCATCGTCGAGCAGTCCCACGACGACAAGGGCATCGTGTGGCCGCGTGAGATCGCCCCCGCCGACGTGCACGTCGTCGGCACCGGCAAGGGCGATGAGGTCCCCGAGGCGCTGCGCATCGGTCGGGAACTGCAGGCCAAGGGCCTGCGCGTGCTCGTGGACGACCGCAAGGCCGCCCCGGGTGTGAAGTTCACCGACGCCGAGCTGGTGGGCATCCCCACCACGATCATCGTGGGCCGTGGACTCAAGGACGGTGTGGTCGAGCTGCGCGACCGCAAGAGCGGTGAGCGTTCCGACGTCCCGATCGAGGAGATCGTCGACCGCACCGTCGCCGCCTGCGCCGAGTAGGACGTCGACACGGGGAATCGAACACGAAGAGGGGCTCCCGCGGCTGCGCACGGGAGCCCCTCTCACCTGTGTCCACGCGGTACTAGGGTCTCTCGAAGCCGGGGAAGGCGTCGGGTTCGGCGCCCCATTGCAGTGAGCGCAGCGTCGCCTCCTGCAGGGCCCGCGCGGCGGTGACGCGCAGGTCGGTGTCACCGGAGGAGGTCAACCACAGGTACGCCTCCATCGTGGCCCCCTCCAGTCCGGCCGCGAACGTGTCCATGCCGTCCCCGTCGCGCCCTTCCGGGATCGGGTACGAGGGCAGGGCGGGCGGCGCCTCCAGGTCGCGTTCGACGGCGGCGTCGCGCAGCGCGTCCCGCAGCGCCTTGTGCTCCATGGCGGCCGTGGACGCTCGCTCGCGCCGTCCCTCGTCACCGGCGGCACCGCCGACGAACTCGAACCCGTACACCGCCGCGTGCTCGGCGCGCAGCGCCTCCGCCAGGGCTTCGGCCGTGGGGTCGGTGCCCTCGCTCGGGGTGGGGGTCTCGCTCACCTGACTACCTCGCCTATGTCGATGGGCCCTCAGGCCTCGTCCAGCAGATGGGCGTGCACGGCCTCACAGGCGCCGATCGCGCTCACCAGCTGGGCCAGCCCCGGGTCGGTCACGGCCGCCGCCTGGTCCAGACGCGACGACGAGGCCGCGACCTCGACCAGCCGTAGCCCCGCGGTGTCCAGGGACGGACCGGGATCGGTCTCCGTCCCGCCCGACCCCTCGGGCTCCTCCGGTTCCGCGGACGGGCCCACCCCCTCGGGCAGGGCCTCCAACAACGCGTCCAGGTGGGCCAGGTGGTGTTCCTGGAACCCCTCCAACAGGTCACCGGGGCCCACACCGTCGGCCAACGCCTGTTCGTACCGGGCCACCGTCCGCTCCTTCTCCCGGATCAGGGAGCGCAGGACGGACACGTCCGGGGTCACGTCGTAGGGATACCAGTCGGCCGTGCCGCACCCGCTCAGACCGGCCACGGCGCCCGCCGCCACGACACCTGTCGCCGTGACGCCCAGCACAGTGCGGCGGCTGACGTTCCCCTGCACGCGGTCTCCTCCCCCTGCCCCGCGTCCGGGGCGGTGTCGACGGCCCCCGCCGTCGAGCGGCGGTCGGGACCCATCTTTCCACGCCGGTCGAGGCACCGAGGCCGGGTCGCTCCCCCTCGCGGGAAAGGGGCGAGGGGCCCCCGTTCACACCCGAAGGCACGCCCCGAGGAGCGAGGCGACCTGGAGGAGGCCCGGGAGTGGATACCCTTGCACGACAACCGCCGTCGTGCGCGACGTGCGGCGCTTTCGCGTCCGACGCGAAAGTGGAAGAAGACTACGTACAGAGCTGGACCGCCCCGTTCAACGGCTCACGGCCGAGCGGGCGGGATTTCGCCGTTTTGAGGGGCTGACACGCATGGGAGCGCAGGCGCGGGAAGAGCGCATCGCCGAGCTGCTGGAACCGGTCCTGGCCAAGGCCGGACTGGATCTGGAGGCCGTCGAGCTGACACCGGCGGGCAAACGTCGAGTGCTGCGCGTGGTCGTGGACTCCGACAACGGGGTCGACCTGGACCTGGTCGGCGAGATCAGCCAGGACGTCAACGAGGCGCTGGACGCCTCCGACGTCATGGGTGAGACGCCCTACGTCCTGGAGGTCACCTCGCCAGGGGTCGACCGTCCGCTGACGATGCCCCGCCACTGGCGCCGCTCTCGCGGTCGCCTGGTGAAGGTGAACCTCGTCGAGGGCGGGGACCTCACCGGACGCGTGACCGAGTCCGACGACCAGGGCGTGACCCTGGACGTCAAGGGTCGGTCCCGCACTCTGGCCTACGACAAGATCGCCAAGGCCAAGGTCCAGGTGGAATTCCGTCGCGAAGCCGACACCGACGCGGCGGACTAGAGGGGGAGCCCCGTGGACATTGACATGAGCGTCCTTCGCAGCCTGGAGCGCGAGAAGGACATCGCCGTCGAACTGGTCGCCAAGGCGATCGAAGACGCACTCCTGATCGCGTACCACCGCGAGGAGGGCCCTGAGAAGAAGGCACGAGTGGAACTGAACCGTTCCACCGGCCACGTCATCGTTTGGGTGACCGAGACCGACGAGGAGGGTGTGGTCGTCGGCGAGTTCGACGGGACCCCCACCGGGTTCGGTCGCATCGCCACCTCCACCGCCAAGCAGGTGATCCTGCAGCGGCTGCGCGACGCCGAGGACGAACTGACCCTGGGCGAATTCGCCGGCCGCGAGCACGACATCGTGTCGGGCATCATCCAGCAGGGCAAGGACCCGCGCAACGTCCTGGTCGACCTCGGCAAGATCGAGGCGATCCTGCCCCCGCAGGAGCAGGTCCCCACCGAGAACTACACCCACGGTGAGCGCCTGCGCGCCTACGTGGTCCAGGTCCGCAAGGGCCTGCGCGGTCCCTCGGTGACCCTGTCGCGTACCCACCCCAACCTGGTGCGCAAGCTCTTCGAGTTGGAGGTGCCCGAGATCGCCGACGGCACCGTCGAGATCGCGGCCATCGCCCGTGAGGCCGGTCACCGTACCAAGATGGCGGTCAGCTCCAACCGGGGCGGCGTCAACGCCAAGGGTGCCTGCATCGGTCCGCTGGGCAGCCGCGTTCGCAACGTCATGGCCGAACTCCACGGGGAGAAGATCGACATCGTCGACTACTCCGAGGACCCCGCCGTGTTCGTCGCCAACGCGCTGTCCCCGGCACGGGTCAACTCGGTGGAGATCCTCGACATGGCCGCGCGTGTGGCACGCGTCGTCGTTCCCGACTACCAGCAGTCGCTCGCCATCGGCAAGGAGGGCCAGAACGCCCGACTGGCCGCGCGTTTGACCGGATGGCGCATCGACATCCGCTCCGACGCGGAGCCCGCCCGACCCCTCGAAGAAGAGGCCGGTGACCCCGTCGAGGACACCGACGACACCGCTTCGACCGGCTGAACGGGTCGCGACCATGCCTCGACACGATATGGTGGCCGAAGACGGTCCTGACCGTCCCGTGCGAACGTGCGTGGGTTGTCGGTCGCGGACAGTCCAGTCCGACCTCGTGCGGCTGGTGGCCGAGGGCACGGCCATCACGCCCGACACCCGAGGTCGACGTCCGGGGCGCGGAGCCTATCTGCACCACGACCGCAGGTGCTTCGAACTAGCGGAGCGCCGAAGGGCGTGGTCACGCGCCTTCCGGAACCGGAGCGGAGGAGGTCCCACTCGGTGGGACGTCTCACGTGTGGCGTCGTTGTTCGACGACGCCCCACGTGGCTGAGCGCGCCGCTATCCGGATAGGGTTGGAATGTCTGGGCCGACCTCGAGGTTGTAGGGACCGAGGTCGGCGTGCTGTGCCGTGTCGGCACGCATGAGCCGGCCCATTGTTGTGTAGCGATGAGGAAGCAGGTCGAGATTGCGATGAGCGCCTGATGAGTACGCAGCGATGAGTAACTCAAGCTAACGACGGTCCGGCACAAGCCCCTGTCCCGGACCGAAGCTGAAGGAGAGTAGTGGCGAAGGTCCGGGTATACGAACTCGCTAAGGAGTTCGGTGTAGAGAGCAAGGCCGTGCTGGCCAAGCTCAACGAGATGGGCGAATTCGTTCGTTCGGCGTCCTCCACGATAGAGGCCCCCGTCGTTCGACGCCTTCAAGAAGCTTTCAACGATGGCTCCGACGGTGGCAAGAAGGGTGGATCGGCTCCCAAGCCGGCCCCCAAGCCCTCCGCCGGTGCCTCCGCGCGCCCCGCGGCTCCCAAGCCGGGGCCCGCGCCCAAGCCGGGTCCGAAGCCGGCTCCGGCTCCGGCCGCCAAGCCCGCGGCTCCGGTCGCCAAGGCGGAGACGGACAAGCCGGTCGCCGAGAAGCCGTCCGCCCCGGTCGACAAGCCCGCGGCGCCGACTTTCGAGGCCGCGCCCAAGCCCGGCCCCAAGCCGGCGCCCAAGACCCCGCGCGGCGACGCGCCGAAGCCGGGTCCGAAGCCGGCCGCGGGCTCTCAGCAGCGTGGCGGCGACCGGCCGCAGCGCGGCGGTGAGCGTGGTGGCGAGCGCGGCGGTGAGCGTGGTGGCCGTGACGGCGGCCGCGCTCCGCGTCCGGGCGGTCCCCGTCCGGGCCCGCGTCCGGGCAACAACCCGTTCGCGTCCAACGCCTCCGGCATGGGCTCCAAGCCGGCCCCGCGTCCCGGTGGCGGCGGCGCTCCGCGTCCGGGTCCGCGTCCCGGCCCGCAGGGTGGCGGCGGCGCTCCGCGTCCGGGCGGTCCCCGTCCGGGCCCGCGTCCCGGCCCGCAGGGCGACCGTGCCCCGCGCCCCGGCCCGCAGGGTGATCGTGCCCCGCGTCCCGGTGGCGGCGACCGTGCTCCGCGTCCCGGTGGCGCTCCCGGCGCCCCGCGTCCGGGTGGTGCCGCGGGTGCTCCGCGCCCCGGTGGCGGCGGTGGCGCTCCGCGTCCCGGTGGCCCGCGTCCCAGCCCGATGAACATGCCCTCGTCCCGTCCGGCCGCGCCCGCGGGCGGCGGTCGTGGTGGCGGCGGTGGTCGTCCCGGTGGCGGCGGTCGCGGTCGGGGCGGCGCCCCGGCGGGCGCGCGTCCCGGTGGCGGCGGCGGTCCGCGTCCCGGTGGTTTCGGTGGTCGTCCCGGTGGCGGCGGCCGTGGCCGCGGTGGCGGAACGGCCGGTGCGTTCGGTCGTCCGGGCGGTCGTCCCGGGCGTGCGCGCAAGTCCAAGAAGCAGCGGCGTCAGGAGTTCCACGACCTTGCGGCACCGTCCTTCGGTGGCGTCAAGATCCCGAGCGGCAACGGTCAGTCGATCCGACTGTCCCGTGGCGCCTCGCTGTCGGACTTCGGCGACAAGATCGACGTCAACCCGGCGTCGCTCGTCCAGGTCATGATGCACCTGGGTGAGATGGTCACCGCGACCCAGTCGCTGCCCGACGAGACCCTGCAGTTGCTCGGTGAAGAGCTCAACTACAAGGTCGAGGTCGTCAGCCCCGAGGACGAGGACCGCGAGCTCCTGGAGTCCTTCTCCATCGAGTTCGGCGAGAACGAGGGCGGCACCGCCGAACTTCGTCCGCGCCCGCCGGTGGTCACCGTCATGGGTCACGTCGACCACGGTAAGACCCGACTGCTGGACACCATCCGCAAGACCAACGTCTCCAGTGGCGAGGCCGGCGGAATCACCCAGCACATCGGTGCCTACCAGGTCTCCACCCACGTGGACGGTGAGGAGCGCAAGCTCACCTTCATCGACACCCCTGGTCACGAGGCGTTCACCGCCATGCGTGCCCGTGGTGCGAAGGTCACCGACATCGCGGTGCTGGTCGTGGCGGCCGACGACGGCGTCAAGCCGCAGACGGCCGAGGCCATCGACCACGCCAAGGCGGCCGAGGTCCCGATCGTCGTCGCGGTCAACAAGATCGACGTCGAGGGCGCAGACCCGCAGCGGGTGCGTGCCCAGATGACCGAGTACGGCCTGGTGGCCGAGGAGTACGGCGGCGACGTCCAGTTCGTGGACATCTCCGCGCTCAAGGGCGAGAACATCGACACGCTGCTCGAATCGATCGTCCTGACCTCCGACGCCGCGCTCGACCTGCAGGCGAACCCGGACATGGACGCTCAGGGTCTGGCCATCGAGGCCTACCTGGACCGCGGTCGCGGTTCCATGGCCACGGTGCTGGTCCAGCGAGGCACGCTCAACGTCGGTGACTCCATCGTCTGTGGTGACGCCTACGGCCGCGTTCGCGCCATGCTCGACGAGCACGGCAAGAGCGTGGAGACGGCCGAGCCGTCGCGTCCGGTCCAGGTCCTGGGTCTGACCAACGTGCCCAGCGCCGGTGACAACTTCCTGGTCGTCAAGGACGACCGGGTGGCGCGGCAGATCGCCCAGCAGCGTGAGGCGCGCGAGCGCTTCGCCCAGCAGGCGAAGTCGGCCCGTCGGGTCACCCTCGACAACTGGCAGTCCGCCATCAAGGAGGGCGAGCGCTCCGAGCTGCTCCTCCTCATCAAGGGCGACATGTCCGGTTCCGTCGAGGCGCTGGAGGAGTCGCTGCTCAAGATCGACGCCGGTGGCGACGAGGTCGGCATCCGGATCATCGGTCGCGGTGTCGGTGCGATCACCCAGAACGACATCAACCTGGCGTCGTCCGCGGACGCGATCATCGTCGGCTTCAACGTTCGGCCCGAGGGCAAGAACAGCGAGCTGGCGGACCGCATGGGTGTCGACATCCGGTACTACTCGGTCATCTACCAGGCCATCGACGAGGTCGAAGCCGCGGTCAAGGGTCTCCTCAAGCCCATCTACGAGGAGGTCCAGCTCGGCAGCGCCGAGATCCGCGAGGTCTTCAAGGTGCCCAAGATCGGCAACATCGCCGGTTCGATCGTCCGCAGCGGTCTCATCCGCCGCAACGGCAAGGCGCGTCTCATCCGCGATGGGGTCGTCATCTCCGACAACCTCAACGTCGATTCGCTCCGACGCTTCAAGGACGACGCGACCGAGGTCCGTGAGGGCTTCGAGTGCGGTATCGGTGTCGGTTACAGCGACATCCGGGTCGGGGACGTCATCGAGACCTACGAGATGAAGGAGAAGCCCCGCGACTAGTCGTGTGGACTGATCCGCCTGGGGCCCCGGACCATCGTGTCCGGGGCCCCGCCTTTGCCGGCTCACACAACACCACAGGTGATCACTTGTACGTTGGGGCGTTGACGCTGGACGTGCTCCTTGGAGACGTCCACTCGCTCAAACAGAAGCGTTCGATGGTCCGGCCGGTCATCGCCGAGCTGCGCCGAAAGTTCTCGGTGTCGGTGTCGGAGGTGGGCGATCAAGACCTCTACCGTCGGGCGAAGATCGGTGTCGCGGTGGTCGCTCCCACGGCCGCCCATGCCAGGGACCAGATGGACACCTGCGAGCGTTTCGTCGCGGGCCGTCCCGAACTGGAGCTGCTGTCCGCCAGGCAGCGGCTCTTCAACGAAGAGGAAGACTGACGATGGTCGACGCAGCACGCGCGCGCAAGATCGCCGACCGGATCCAGCGCATCGTCGCCGAGATGCTGGACCGGCGGATCAAGGACCCGCGCCTGGGATTCGTGACCGTGACCGACGCCCGCATCACCGCTGACCTGCGGGACGCCACGGTGTACTACACGGTGTTCGGTTCCCCCGAGGAAAAGGCGGCCAGCGCGGCCGCACTGGAGAGCGCCAAGGGCGTGATCCGTAGCGAGGTCGGCAAACAGACCGGTATCCGGCACACGCCGAGCCTGGCCTTCGTCCTCGACGACGTGCAGGAGAACGCCCAGCACATCGAGGAACTGCTGGTCAAGGCGCGTCAGTCCGACGAGGAGGTGGCCCAGCGGGCCACCGAAGCCAAGCCCGCGGGCGAGGCCGACCCGTACAAGGTCCCTCGTGAGGACGACGAGGACGAGTGACCACCCGGGACGGCGGCGTCGGTCGCCGTCCCGCCCCCTTTCTTCCCTCGAAGGAGCACCATGGCCGAGAGCGGCGTCGTGGTCGTTGACAAGCCCGCGGACTGGACCTCGCACGACGTGGTCGCCAAGACCCGTGGTCTGGCGCGCACCCGACGTGTGGGGCACGCGGGCACCCTGGACCCGATGGCCACCGGGGTGCTGGTGCTGGGGATCGAGAAGGGCACCAAACTTCTCGGCCACCTGACCCTGACCGAGAAGACCTACGAGGCGACCATCCGGTTGGGCCTGGTCACCAACACCGACGACGCCGAGGGCGAGCCCGGTGCGCGCATCGACGCCTCCGCCGTCACCGACGACGCGATCCGAGCGGCCGTCGCGAAGCTGACCGGCGTCATCTCACAGGTTCCACCACAGGTCAGTGCGATCAAGGTGGACGGTAAGCGCGCCTACAAGTCGGCTCGCGAGGGCAAGGAAGTGGCCCTCAAGGCTCGCGAGGTCACCGTGTCCGAGTTCCAGGTGACCGACATCCGTCGCGTGGCGGATCCCGATGGCGGGTTCGTCGACGTGGACGCGGTCGTCACCTGCTCCAGCGGCACCTACATCCGCTCGCTGGCCCGCGACATGGGTGTGGACCTGGGAGTGGGCGGCCACCTCTGCGCCCTGCGCCGTACTCGCGTGGGTCCCTACGACCTGTCCCAGGCCCGCACCCTGGACGAACTCGCCAAGGAGTTCACCCAGGTTCCGCTGGCCCGGGCGGTGGCGGCGGCGTTCCCGGTGCGCACCCTGGACGAGGCCGAGACCCGCGCGATCCGGCACGGCAACCGCATCGGTGAGAGCACTCTGGGAGAGGGCCCCGTGGGCCTGTTCGCCCCGGACGGCACAGTGGTGGCACTGGGCGAGAACCGCCCCGGCCACATGAAGCCGATCGTCGTCTTCGCACCGGCCTGACCGGTCTTCAGGATTGCCTCAGATCTTGATGACGGTTGCTCTGTCCCCACAGAGCTTCCGTAGGTCGTCAGGATCCGAAGTGAAGATGGTGACCGGTCCGGGAGACGCCAACGCCGTGGCACACAGCATCTCTTCGATGAGGTCGTTGAGATTGTCCCGTTCAAGCTGCCTGGCCACAGCCGCGGCAACGTAAGAGGACAGACCGGATGGTCCACTCCGGGAGCGTGCCCGCTCGGCGATGTCTCTGGGCATGGTGATCGAATACTTCTGAGTAGCATCACTCATGCCACTTATGCTACCCGGCATGCCACCGTCGTGTTCGGTGCGCGACCAGGTGGTTTCTCCGTTGAGGGTCGATGTCGATGTATTGCTCACATGGGTGAAGATAGTAATCCGTCACTCGCTGTGTGCGGATTATTCGAAAGTTCCGCGTCGAATTTCGGGGAACGCGTGGGGCAGAGCCGGTGTGGTGGCCCACACCGACCGCGTGGCGGAACACGCCCCGGCTCCATGGCACGCTTGAGACCGGATCACATCTCGATGAGCAAGGGGAGCCGAACGTGCGGAGATGGGACGGGCTGGGCGACATTCCCACCGATCGGGGACGCTCCGTGGTGGCGATCGGTGTCTTCGACGGTGTGCATCGCGGCCACCAGGCCATCTTGGCCTCCGCCGTCGCCCATGGGCGCGATCTGGGCCTACCGGTGGTCGTGGTCACCTTCGATCCGCACCCCGAACACGTGCTGCGCGGCCGTACCCCCGCGGTGCTCACCCCGGTGGACCGCCGCGTCGAACTGTTGGGGGAGCGGGGCGCCGACGCGGTGTGCGTGCTGCCCTTCACCAAGGAACTCTCCGCGCTGAGCCCCGAGGAGTTCGTCCGCCGGATCCTCGTCGACCGTCTCGGAGCGGTCGCCGTGGTGGTGGGGGAGGACTTCCGGTTCGGGCATCGGGCCGCCGGCGACGTGGCCGCCCTGGCCCGTCTGGGCGAGGAGTTCGGGTTCGGCGCGGACGGGGTGAAACTGGTGGCCGAGGGCGAGACCATCACCTCCACCCGGATCCGCGGGCTCCTCGCCGAGGGCGACGTGGCCGGCGCCGCGGCGCTCCTGGGCCGCCCGCACCGGGTCATCGGAGAGATCGTGCACGGAGCGGCCCGCGGGCGGGAGCTCCTGGGCTTCCCCACGGCCAACATGGACCTGCCACCGGACACCGCGGTGCCCGGTGACGGTGTCTACGCGGGGTGGCTCGGCCGCCTGGAACCCGCCACCGGTCACGAGACGCGTTGGCCCGCCGCCATCTCGGTGGGCACCAACCCCACCTTCGACGGGGCCGAACGTACGGTGGAGGCCTACGCGCTGGACCGCGACGACCTGGAGCTGTACGGGCTGACGATGGTCGTGGACTTCACCGCGCGTATCCGTGGGCAGGAACGGTTCGACGACATCGACGAGTTGATCGTGGCGATGCGGCGGGACGTGGACCGCTGTCGTGAGGTCCTCACCGCCGAGGTCGACCACACCCCTTGACCCGGACCCCTGACCTCCGGAGAGTCCGGTATCACCGCCGACGCGGGCCGATCGCCCTCTGAACTGCGGTAAGCTGAAAACGTTCACGTGTGCCCGTGGCCGGTCCGTCCCCAAAGGGGCGATGGAACCGACGGGAACGCGGCAGGGTCACGCCATCGGCGCCCTGCCGCGCACAGCACACGCGACGGTGACTGTTCGTACGCGCGGTCACCGTGTCCGACCCCTGTCACGTGCCGGGGTTCGCCCCGCGTACCGAACCATGAGCGAAGGAGCGTCGTGTCGATCGACACCGACAGCAAGAAGAGGATCATCGCGGAGTACGGCACCAAGGAAGGTGACACCGGCTCCCCCGAGGTGCAGATCGCGCTGCTCACGCACCGCATCACCGAGCTCACCGAGCACCTCAAGACCCACAAGCACGACCACCACAGCCGTCGTGGTCTGCTGCTGATGGTCGGCCGTCGTCGCGGTCTCCTGAAGTACCTCGCCAAGGAGGACATCACCCGCTACCGCTCGCTGATCGAGCGCCTGGGTCTCCGCCGCTAGGTGAATCGGGAGGGAGTGGCCTCGGCCGCTCCCTCTTTGTTAGTAAGGTGTAACCGGAGTGGCGGTCGATCGCGACCGCCGCACCATGAACCACACCCGTGCCGTTCCCCCGGTCCAACAGGGGTCGGTCCTCGGTAGTGGCCTTCGGGCCCTGTCTGTACGACGGGCCGCGGGCTTCGATCGATGACCGGCCGGCATCACCTCCGGGGCACGACGCGGGAGAGAACGTAGGCGTCGATTCCTCTGGGCATCGCCCGGATGACGACGCGTCCCGACCGTGTATCAGGAGGTCGCCCATGGAGGGCGTTTACTCTGCCGAAGCCGTGATCGACAACGGCAAGTTCGGCTCGCGCACCATCCGCTTCGAGACCGGCCGTCTGGCCCGTCAGGCCGCCGGTTCGTCCACGGTCTACCTGGACGACGAGACCGTCATCCTGTCGGCCACCACCGCCTCGAAGCGCCCCAAGGAGAACCTCGACTTCTTCCCGCTGACGGTGGACGTCGAGGAGCGGATGTACGCCGCCGGACGTATCCCCGGCTCGTTCTTCCGTCGTGAGGGACGTCCCTCCGAGGACGCCATCCTCACCTGCCGTCTCATCGACCGGCCGCTGCGTCCGTCCTTCAAGAAGGGCCTGCGCAACGAGATCCAGATCGTCGAGACGATCCTGGCCCTGCACCCCGAGCACCTGTACGACGTCGTCGCCATCAACGCGGCCTCGATGTCCACGCAGATCGCCGGGCTGCCCTTCTCCGGCCCGATCGGCGGCGTGCGCGTCGCCCTGATCGATGGCCAGTGGGTCGGTTTCCCCACCCACTCCGAGCTGGAGAACGCCACCTTCGACATGGTCGTCGCCGGCCGTGTGATGGAGGACGGTGACGTCGCGATCATGATGGTCGAGGCCGAGTCCACCACCCGCACCCTGAAGCTGGTCGCCGAAGGGGCCGTCGGCCCCAACGAGCAGACCATCGCCGAGGGGCTCGAAGCCGCCAAGCCCTTCATCAAGGTGCTGTGCAAGGCCCAGCAGGCCGTCGCCGACCAGGCCAGCCGTGAGCAGGGCGACTTCCCGATCTTCCTCGACTACGAGGACGACGTCTACGCCGCCGTCGAGGGCGCGGTCCGCGAGGACCTGGCCAAGGCGCTCACCATCGCCGACAAGCAGGAGCGCGAGGGCGAGCTCGACAAGGTCAAGGAATCGGCCGTCGCGAAGCTGGCCGAGACCTTCGAGGGTCGTGAGAAGGAGCTCGGCGCCGCCTTCCGCAGCCTGAGCAAGCAGCTCATGCGCGAGCGCGTGCTGCGCGACCAGGTCCGCATCGACGGTCGTGGCCCCAAGGACATCCGTCAGCTGAGCGCCGAGGTGGGCATCCTGCCGCGCGTGCACGGCTCGGCCCTCTTCGAGCGCGGTGAGACCCAGATCATGGGTGTGACCACGCTGAACATGCTGCGCATGGAACAGACGGTTGACACGCTCAACCCGGACAAGACCAAGCGCTACATGCACAACTACAACTTCCCGCCCTACTCCACCGGTGAGACCGGTCGGGTGGGCTCGCCCAAGCGGCGCGAGATCGGGCACGGCGCCCTGGCCGAGCGGGCCCTGCTGCCGGTTCTGCCCTCCCGCGAGGAGTTCCCGTACGCGATCCGTCAGGTCTCCGAGGCCCTCGGCTCCAACGGTTCCACCTCGATGGGTTCGGTCTGCGCCTCCACCATGTCCCTGATGGCGGCCGGCGTGCCCCTCAAGGAGATGGTGTCGGGCATCGCCATGGGTCTGATCAGTGAGGGCGACCAGTTCGTCACGCTGACCGACATTCTCGGTGCCGAGGACGCCTTCGGCGACATGGACTTCAAGGTCGCCGGTACCCGTGACCTCATCACCGCCCTGCAGCTGGACACCAAGCTCGACGGTATCCCCGCCGAGCAGTTGGCCCTGGCCCTGCAGCAGGCCCGCGGTGCCCGTCTGGCCATCCTGGACGTCATGCAGGAGGCCATCGAGAGCCCGGCGGAGATGAGCCCGAACGCTCCGCGGATCCTCACGGTGAGGGTCCCGGTGGAGAAGATCGGCGAGGTCATCGGCCCGAAGGGCAAGATGATCAACTCGATCCAGGACGACACCGGCGCCGACATCACGATCGAGGACGACGGCACCATCTACATCGGTGCCGTCGACGGCCCCTCCGCCGAGGCGGCCCGGGACACGATCAACCAGATCGCCAACCCGACCATGCCCGAGGTCGGCGACCGCTACCTGGGTACCGTCGTCAAGACGACCGCCTTCGGTGCGTTCGTGTCGCTGCTGCCCGGCAAGGACGGTCTGCTGCACATCTCGCAGATCCGTAAGCTGCACGGTGGCCAGCGGATCGAGAACCTCGACGACGTGATCAGCATCGGCGAGAAGATCCAGGTCGAGATCCGCGAGATCGACGACCGTGGCAAGCTGTCCCTGGTCCCGGTCGAGGTGGTCGAGGCCGAGGCCGCCAAGAACGAGGGTCCCTCCGAGGACTCCGCCCCGGACGACGACAAGTCCGACGAGGACAAGGGCGAGGGCGCCCCGCGTCGTCGCCGTCGTCGTAGCTCGGGCGGGCGTTCCGAGAACACCTGATCGAGTCTCACCCCTCCGCGGGGCGGTCGCGTCTTCGATGATGCGGCCGCCCCGCGGTCGTACGTATGCTCATCCGGACGTTTCGACGCGAAGAAGAAGGTTGCATGAGTTCTGTCCCCACCGCCGCGGAGCAGGAGCCGGGCACGACCGTCACGCTGCTGGAGCCCGATGGCGGTTCCGGTCTGGCGCGTCGGACGGTGTTGCCCGGCGGTCTGCGTGTGGTCACCGAGCACATCCCCGGGGGTCGTTCCGCGGCCTTCGGCATCTCCGCCACCACCGGGTCCCGTGACGAGGACTCCGCGCACGCGGGTTCGGCGCACTTCCTGGAACACCTGCTGTTCAAGGGAACCCACACCCGTTCGGCGCTGGAGATCTCCGCGCTGTTGGACGGGGTGGGGGCCGACCACAACGCCTACACCACCAAGGAACACACCTGCTACTACGCGAAGGTGCTCGACCGTGACCTGCCGCTGGCGGTGGACGTGGTCGGGGACATGGTCGCGAACTCGGTGCTGGACGAGGGCGAGGTGGAGACCGAGCGCGGCGTGATCCTCGAAGAGATCGCCATGTACGAGGACGAGCCCTCCGACCTGGTGGACGACGTCTTCGCCGAGCACTTCTTCGGTGACAGCCCGCTGGGTCGTCCCATCCTGGGCACCATCGACACGATCAACGCCCTTCCGCGCGATCGCATCGTCGAGCAGTACCGCGACTCCTACGTGCCCTCCGAGCTCATCGTGACGGCCGCGGGCAGCCTCGACCACGACGCGGTCGTGGAGCAGGTCAGGTCCATCTTCGCCGAGCGTCTGGCCGCGGCCGGGGACGCTCGTCCGTCGAGTCCGCGCGGTGTCGGCGGCCCGGTCCGCACCTACGACGGAACCGTCGTGCAGTCGCGGGAGACCGAACAGGCGCACATCATCCTGGGGTCGGAGGGCATCACCCGTACCGACTCGCGCTGGCACGCGCTGCGCCTGCTCAGCGCCGCGCTGGGCGGCGGCATGTCCTCGCGGCTCTTCCAGGAGGTGCGGGAGAAGCGCGGCCTGGCCTACGCCGTGCACGCCTACCACATCGCCTACGCCGACACCGGCGCCTTCCAGCTCTACGCGGGCTGCCTGCCGGAGAAGGCCGACGAGGTCATCGGTGTGTGCCGCGAGGAGCTCGCGAAGGTCGCCGCCGGCGGTATCACGCCGGAGGAGCTGACCCGCGCCAAGGGCCAGATCCAGGGCGCCATGGTGCTCGGCAGTGAGGGCACCAACGCGCGCATGGGCCGCCTGCTCTCCCACGAACTGGTGCAGCCGCGCCACTTCTCCATCGACGAGGACCTGGCCCGGTACGACGCCGTCACCCTGGACGACGTCGCCGCGGTCGCCGCGGAGTTGTTCGACCGCCCGCGCGCCCTCGCGGTCATCGGCCCCTACGAGAAGGACCGGGTCTTCTAAGTAGCGTTCGATGGGGCGGGCCCCGCCGGAGGTGGTCCTCCGACGGGGCCCGCCGCCCGCGTCGCACGTGCGCGGTCCGGTCTCAGCCGCGCCTGCGGCGGGAGACCTTGATCGTCTTGGCCTTGCGCTGGTTGGCCGCCCCGTGCACGACGATCTCCAACAGTCCCTCGCCGTAGCTGGCCTCGATGTCCTCCTCACGGATGCCCTCCGGGAGGCTGATCTCCCGTCGGAACGTGCCCATGAAGCGTTCCGAGGAGTAGTAGACGACGTCCTCCTCGTCTCGCATGCGTTCACCGCTGATGGTGAGGACCCCGTGTTCGAAGGTGACCGCCGCGTCCTCCTCGAACACCCCCGGGACCTCGCAACGGATCACCAGGTCCCGGCCGCGGGCCAGGATGTCGGTGGGCGGGCTCCAGGCGTCGGCGAAGCCGCGTTCGCGTTCCCCGGCCTGGCTGGTCTCGATCGACGACATGGTGTCGGAGATGCGGTTCATCTCCGTGATCATGTCGATGACCCCGTGGAAGGGGTTGTTGAACCTCTTGGGGCTCACGTGGCCTCACCTTCCTCTGGATTGTTCTCGTCACCGCGGTGTTCGGTCCGGCCGTGGTCGCGGTGGCCCACGGGGATGTTCCCGGAGCGTCCTCGTTGTTCGGGTGGGGGCCGATCCTCGGCACGCATCCTCTTGGGTGCCCCCGGTTTGGGTTCCTGGGACAGTGCCTTGAACAGGCCCCACACCATGAAGATCAGGATCACCGCGAACGGCAGACCGGTGACGACCGATGCCGCTTGGAGCGCGTCGAGGGCGCTGGCCCCACCTAGGACCAACAGGATGAGCGTGACCGCACCCTCGCTGATGGCCCAGAAGGCGCGCTGGACCTTGAGCGGTTTGGTGCTGCCTCCGTTGGTGAGCATGTCCACCACCAGCGACCCGGAGTCGGAGGAGGTGATGAAGAAGATCGCCACCACGATGATGAGGAACAGTGACAGGATCACTGCGACGATCGGGCCCAGCGGCAACGCGTCCAGTAGGTGGTAGGCGGCGTCGGACTCGTCGCCGTCCATGAAGCCGCCGTCGCCGAACAACTCGTAGTACATGCCCGAGCCGCCGAACACCCCGAACCACAGGATGGAGACCAGTACCGGTCCGAACAGCGCGCCGAGCACGAACTCACGGATGGTGCGTCCGTAGGAGATACGGGCCAGGAAGACGCCGACGAAGGGCGCCCAGGAGATCCACCATCCCCAGTAGAAGACGCTCCAGGCGGTGGTGAAGTCGGCGGCGGTCTCGTCGGCCATCGGGCTCGGGAAGGACATGCTCCAGGGGATCAGGTTGCCCAGGTATTCGCCCGCCCCGGTGACCATGGTGCTGATGATCCACAGCTTGGGCCCCACGGCGAAGATGATCGCCAGGAGGATGAACGCCAGCCACAGGTTGAGCACCGACAGCCGGCGCATGCCCTTGTCGATCCCGGAGACGACGCTGTACAGGGCGATCCCGGTGATGACCACGATGATGATCGACTGGGTGAGCGAGTTGTTGGCGATGCCGAACACCTCGGACAGACCACTGTTGATCTGTAGGGTGCCCAGACCCAGTGAGGTCGCCAAACCGAAGATGGTCCCGAACACCGCCAGGATGTCCACCAGGTTGCCGGGCCAGCCGAAGGCCTTGTCGCCCAGCAGCGGGTACAGCGCCGATGCGGGGCGTAGCGGCAGGCCCTTGCGGAAGGCGAAGTAGCCCAGGGACAACCCCAACGCGATGTAGATCGCCCACGGGTGGAAGCTCCAGTGGAAGAAGCTGGAGGCGAGCGCGGTGCTGGCTGCGTCGGCCTGGGGCACCGCCTCACCGCCGCCCTCGGGTACGACGGGCGCCAGCGCCGAGTCACGCGGCTCGTGCATGTGGGTGACCGGTTCGGCCACACCCCAAAAGACCAGACCGATACCCATACCGGTGGTGAAGAGCATCGCGAACCAGGCGATGGTGCCGAACTCCGGCCTGGAGTCGTCCGGACCGAGCCGGATGCTCCCGAAACGGCTCAGCATCAGGAAGATCGCCGCGCCCAGGAAGAAGGTCGTGGACAGGACGTAGAACCAGCCCAGCTGTGAGCCGATCCAGTCACGTGCCGTACCCGCGGCGTCCAGGAGGGGATCGGTGAGGGCGATCCCCAGAACCACGAAGACGACGACCACGATCCCGGAGATCGCGAAGACCGGTGGGTTCGTATGTTCTCGGATGTATCTGCGCAGGGTTGAGATGGTTGCTCCTTCCCAGCCCCGTCGGTCGGGGGTCGGGGGTGCCGGTTCCTGCCTCCGGCCATGAATGGGTCCCGTGGGATGGTAGAGGCTTTCTTCCCTAGGAGTAAAGCAACCGTCACAACACGGAGAGTTCCGACAAAGCGGGTGATGTGGTAGTTGCCGGGTTCCAGACAGGAGGGGAGGCAGGGGAGAGGAAGGAGCCGGCGGGGGTGGAGCGGCCGGGAGGGGTCAGCCCGAGCGGCGTGGGGAGCGCTGGGCGATGAGGCCCTCCAGGGTGTCGTTCACCCTGTTCACCCAGCCCACGATCACCTTCAGTTCGTCCACGGAGTAGTCCTCGTGCATGGCGGTCATGGTGTCGCGCATCCCCACGGCGGTGCTCGTGGCCAGCTGTTCGGCCCCCGTCACCAGGCGCACCGCCACCTTGCGCCGGTCCAGTGGATGAGGGGTGCGCTCGACCAGGCCGTGCGCCTCCATCCGGTCGATCACACCCGTCACCGAACCCGTGGACAGGCACAGGCTGTCCGCGATCTCTCCGGGGGTCATGGAACCGGCCACGCGCAGCAGCGTGTAGCACTGGAAGTCGGTGGGGTTCATGCCCGAGCGTTCCGACATCCGGTGCAGCAACCGCACCAGCTGTACCGCCAGCTGTTGGCCATCGGTCTGTAGAGACGAGTACAGGTCCGCGCGGGGATCGGCCGTTTCGGTCATGGGCGCCTCCACCTCGGTGGCCTCGGACCCCTCGGGCCCGGTGAAGCGGATTCTGGGCGCGGTGTTCATCCATCTCCCAGCGTCACGATGATCGGGCCTTCCGGTCACTGCCATCGAGTTTACGGGGGCTCGAAGTGTTGGGTGGCCCAGAGTCTATGCGATGTGTAATAGTTCGTTTTATGAGAATCACGTAAAACGAGACAAAGCGCCCAAGTGGCCTTCCCAGAGGAGAGTGTCATCGTCGACTTCAAGACGGAAGCACCACGAACGGAGTGGCGACCACCGCCGATGGACTTGGGCGGGGTCCGCGCGGCCGTCGGCGACCTCCTGCACCGACACCTGGAGCCGCGAGTCCGGGAGGTGGGCCTCCTCGATCCGGACTGCGCCCGTGATCTGGCCGACCGAATCGTCTCCTTCACCCTGGGCGGCAAACGACTCAGGTCCACACTGGCCTGGTGGGGCTGGCTCGCCGGTGGTGGTCCGTCCCATGGGCCCCGGGCACGCGCGGCGCTGTCCGCGGCCTCCGCTCTGGAGTTGCTCCAGACCTTCGCCCTGATCCACGACGACGTGATGGACTCCGCCCCCACCAGGCGGGGAGACCCCTCCCAGCACGCCGTCCACACCGCCGACCACCGATCACGGTCCTACCGGGGCGAACCGGCGCGTTACGGCGAGTCCATGGCGATCCTCACCGGAGACCTCGCCCTGGTCTGGGCCGACGACCTGCTCCACGAGTCCATCGACGACCTCCCCACAAGGAGCGAGGCCCATCGGGTGTGGCGCGACATGCGCACCGAGGTGATGGTCGGTCAGTACCTCGACCTGCGTTCCCAAGCGCGCGCGGAACGTTCGGTGGGCGTCGCCCTGCGGACCGACCGACTCAAGACCGCCTCCTACACCGTCGAGCGTCCCCTGCACCTGGGCGCCGTCATGGCGGGAGCCCCGTCCACGACCAGGTCGGCGCTGCGCGACTACGGCGCCGACGTGGGCGTGGCCTTCCAACTCCGCGACGACCTCATGGACATCTACGGTGATCCGTCCCGAACCGGGAAGGCGCCGGGGGAGGACCTCGAACAGGGCACGAACACCATGCTCCTCGCGACCGGCGTCGACCTGGCGCGGGAACACGGCGACAGTGCCGCCCTGGAGCTGCTGGAACGCGTCGGCGCCGGCCCGGTGGACACGGTAGAGGTCGCACACGTCCTCGACCGTCTGGGCGCACGCGACCTGGTACGACGACGCTGCCGTGCCCTGGCCGACCGGGGCGTGGGCCACATCGCCCACCTCGACCTCGACCCGGCCGTGCGCGAAGGCCTGACCGGCTTCGCCGACACCGCGGCGCGTACTTGAGCCCGAACCCGAACACGCTCATAGGTGGAACCCGTGAACCCTGACGCGACTCCGACCCGGCCTTCGGGCCCTGCGCGAACCGGCCGCGCCCCCGTGGTCGTCGTGGGCGCCGGCCTGTCCGGCCTTTCATGCGCCCTGCACCTGCTGGGCGCCGGTCGCGACGTGGTGATCGTCGAACGTGAGGAGTACCCGGGCGGACGCGCGGGCCGCCTCGACATGGACGGCTTCCGGGTGGACACCGGACCCACCGTCCTGACCATGCCCGAACTCCTCGACGAGGCCTTCGCCGCGGTCGGGGAGGGCCTGCGCGACCGTCTCGACCTCATGCCGCTGGCACCCGCCTACCGGGCGAACTTCGCCGACGGCACCACCATCGACGTGCACACCGACCGCCGTCGCATGACCACCGAGGTGGCCCGGGTCGCCGGAACCCGCGAAGCCGTGGGCTACCTGCGCCTGCGCGAGTGGCTCACCCGCCTCTACGAGGTGGAGATGCGCTCGTTCATCGACGCCGACTTCGATTCGCCCCTGGACCTGCTCGGCCCCGACCTGGTCCGGCTGGCCGCCCTGGGCGGTTTCGGCCGTCTGGCGCCCGCGGTCGGCAGGCACATCAAGGACGAGCGCCTGCGCCGCGTCTTCTCGTTCCAGTCCCTCTACGCGGGGGTGGCACCCGAACGCGCCCTGGCCGCCTACGCCGTCATCGCCTACATGGACACCATCGCGGGCGTCCACTTCCCGCGAGGTGGGATGCGTGCGATCGGTGAGGCCATGGCGGGGGCGGCGGCCAAGGCCGGGGCGCGTCTGCGCTACGGGGAGTCCGTGACACGCCTGGAACGATCGAGGGATCGGGTCACCGCGGTGGTGACCGACCAGGGCGAACGCGTGGCCTGCGACCAGGTCGTGCTGACCGTGGACCTGCCCACCGCCCACCGTCTCCTGGGACGCCGGCCCCAACGCCTGGTCCCGCACCGCTTCTCGCCCTCGGCGGTCGTGCTCCATCTGGGCACCGACCGCACGTGGGAGCACCTGTCCCACCACACCATCTCGTTCGGCCACCAGTGGGAACGCACCTTCACCGAGATCATCGACCGAGGCCGCACGATGAGCGATCCCTCGCTGCTGGTCACCCAACCCACGCTCACCGACCCCTCCCTGGCCCCGGACGGCCACCACCTGCTCTACGTCCTGGCGCCCGCACCCAACCTCGACGCGGGCGACATCGATTGGGACCGGGAGGGTCCGCGTTACCGGGACGAACTCATCGGAACCCTCGAAGAACGCGGGCTGACCGGTCTCGACGCCTCGATCCGAGCCGAGCGGATGGTCACCCCCGCCGACTGGGCCCGCCAGGGCATGGCTCGCGGCACCCCGTTCTCCCTGGCGCACACCTTCGCCCAGACCGGCCCGTTCCGGCCCCGCAACGTCCTGGCCGGCACCACCAACGCCGTCCTCGCCGGTTGCGGCACCACCCCGGGCGTGGGGCTGCCCACGGTGCTGATCTCGGGAAAACTGGCGGCCGCGCGAGTGCTGGCCGCGTCGACACGACGGGGGCGACGATGAACAGGGCCATCGCCGAACTGAACGCGGCCGGGATCACCTCGCGACGTCTGCGCGACGGCTACCTGCGCTGCCGCGACCTGCACGCCCACCATGGCCGCACCTACTACACGGCCACCCGGGTGCTGCCACCCGAACGCCGCCCCGGCATCCACGCGCTCTACGGGTTCGCCCGCTGGGTGGACGACATCGTCGACGAACCCGAGCCCGGGACCACCGTCGAGGACCGACGTTCACGTCTGGACCGCGTCGACGCCGACCTGGCCCTGGGCCTGGCGGGATCCGAACCGGACGAACCGGTGCTGCGCGCCCTGGCGCACACCGTGGACCGCTACGAACTGCCCGCCGAGCACTTCACCGCCTTCATGTCCTCCATGCGCATGGACCTGGAGACGACCGAATACCGCGACCTCGACCACCTGCGCGAGTACATGTACGGCTCGGCCGCGGTGATCGGACTCCAGGTCCTGCCGGTGCTGGGCACGGTCACGCCCCGGAGCGAGGCCGCACCGCACGCCGCCGCCCTGGGCGAGGCCTTCCAACTCACCAACTTCCTGCGTGACGTGGCCGAGGACCTCGGGCGCGGACGGGTGTACCTGCCCACCGACGTCCTCGCCGCGCACCGGGTCGATCGCGCCCTTCTCGAGCACTGCGCCCGGGCGCGAACCCCGGACCCGCGGGTGTGCCGGGCCATCGCCGAACTGGTGGAGGTCAACCAGGACCTCTATCGCCTGGCCGAACCCGGGGTGGCGATGCTCGAACCCGTCGCCCGTCCGTGTGTCGCCACCGCCTTCCGGCTCTATCGCGCCATCCTGGACGAGATCGGTGCGGCGGACTTCGACGTGTGGAGTGTCCGCCACCGGGTGTCCGACACGCGCAAGATGGCGTCGGCCCTGCCCGCCCTGGCCCGCTCACTGTGGGCGAGGGCCGTCCCCTGAGGAGATCGCAGATGACGCTGCCCGACCCCGAACCTCGGCGGATCCCACTGCGCCGTATGCCCAAGGGCACCTGGTCCCGTCAGGAACCGACCTGGCGGGAGGCGTCCCCGGGGGTGATCGGGTCCGCGCTCAAACGCGCCCTGGCCCGCCCGTCCGGCAACTGGTACGTACTGGCCGCCTCCGAGGAGGTGCGCCGTGACCGCCCCTTCGGTCGGATGGTGGCCGGTACCGAACTGGTGGCCTGGCGTACCGCGGACGGGTCCGTGCACGCCGGTCCGGGAGCCTGCCCGCACCTGGGCGCGCCCCTGTGCCGGGGCGCGGTGGACCGGGGGCGTCTGGTGTGCCGCTGGCATGGCCTGTCCCTGGGCTCCGAGGGCTTCCCCGGCTGGAGCCCCCACCCCGCCCACGACGACGGAGTGCTGGTGTGGGTACGACTGGACCGGGTGGGCGGTGAGGAACCGCTGAAGGCACCCGTGGTGCCCGAACGTCCCGATCCCGCTCGCGGCATCGCCGCGGTGGAGAGCATGGCGGGTCGGTGCGAACCCGAGGACGTGGTCGCCAACCGGCTCGACCCCTGGCACGGCTCCTGGTTCCACCCCTACTCCTTCGTGGGGTTGCGGGTCACCGAGACATCGAGCGGTCCCGACCCCGACCCCGACCGGATGGTGGTGGACGTGGGCTTCAAGGTGGCCGGTCGGTGGGGTGTGCCCGTGCGCGCGGAGTTCGTCTGCCCGGAACCGCGCACGGTGGTCATGCGCATCATCGAGGGCGAGGGGGAGGGCAGTGTGGTGGAGACCCACGCCACGCCGCTGGGCGTGGACGAACGAGGGGTTCCGCGCACCGCCGTCATCGAGGCGACGGTCGCGTCCTCCGACCGCACCGGATTCGCGTTCGCGCGCAGGCTCGCCGGTGCGGTCCGGCCGGTGATGCGCATGGCCGCCCGCCGCCTGTGGCGCGACGACCTCGCCTACGCCGAACGCCGCTACCTGCTGCGCGCCTCCGGGCGGTGGCCCGGCTGACGTAGGGACCGGGCCAGGGCACGCAGCGGCGCGAACCGGCCCCGCCGGGGCACACTCCACACGGTGTGTCCCCGCAGCCCCCACCGGGCGAGCAAGGCGTTGGCGGCCAGTACGCCACTGGTGGCCGCGCGTTCCATCAACGCCACCGGAAGATCCACCCGTACGTGGTCCCCGGCCACCACCAGCCACGGATCGGGGGTGGTCACCGCGCAGCGTTGGCCGTGGCCGCCCGGTGGGAAGAGGGGACAATCCTGACGCAGTTCGTGTCGGGCGTCCACCACCCCCGCCTCGCGAAGCTCGGGATAGACCGCCAGGGCCTGTTTCCACAGCGACACCCGCTCGGCCGTCGGATCACATCCCCGCGGCAGCGCGTAGGCGTGCAGTTCCACGACCGAACCACCGGTGCGCCGTGCCCGGTCGGCCGCCTGGTCCTCGTAGCGCTCCAACACGCTGACGTTGTCCAGGGTGGGGTGACCGGCGGTGCCCAGGAACGCCTGTCGATGCGCGCGCACCGGCCGGTCCAACCAGTAGCGGGAGACCAGGAACGGCGGTGCCGAGGGCAGCGCCGCCACCCGCCTCCGCCAGCTCCCGTCGCCGAGCTCCGGTGATCGGGCCACCACCTCGCGCAGGCCGCCCGGGTCGGTGGCCAGCACCACCCCGTCGAAGCGCTCGCTCCGCCCACCGACCTGGTCGGTCCAGGTCACCATGGCCCCGGCCGGGGCCACGGGGGCGACCCCCTCCACCCGAGCCCCGTAGCGGAAGACCACCCCGTCCGCGCACAGACGTTCGGCGAGAGGGTTCCACAACGCCTTTGGGAAGGGGGCGCGCGGCACGTCGAACACCAGCCCCTCGGAGGAACCGAGGAAGTAGATGTGGAACATCACCGCCATCTCCGCCGCCGACAGGTGTTCGGGCGGGGCGAAGAAGCTGCGGCTGAAGACCTCGAAGGCCAGGTGGCGGGCGGTACGGGGGAAGCGGGTCACCTCCAACAGGTCACGGGCGCTCAAGTGGTCCAGGCGTTCGTACACACCCGGTACGTCCACGTCCAGTAGTTGCAGGGCGGCGGGCACGTTCACCCCGGCCAACTCCCGGACCGGGAAGCTGCGGCTGGTCGCGGCCAGCACGGCCGCGTTCCAGGGCGGTGTGCTCGGAAGCCCGGAGAAACGGTCGGCCGCACCCGAGGCGTGCACCAACGGGTAGTCCGTCAACGGCACCAGGGCGGAGAGTTCGGGGTCGCCGTGACGTAGCAGTGCGCGCAGGTTGTAGTACTGCCGGAAGAAGGCGTGGAAGCCGCGGCTCATCGTCGCCGTGGAGCCGTCGGCCAGGGTGGTGTCCCAGCCGCGAAGCCGCCCGCCCAGACTTTCCTCGCGTTCGAGGACCGTCACCTCGATCCCGCGTTCGACCAGGGCACGGGCGGTGGCGAGTCCGGCGATGCCACCGCCCACCACCGCCACACGGGGAGTGTGCTCCGGGCGTGGACCCACGGGTTCGGGCGCCGGGAGCGCCTCGGCCGCGGAGTCGTGGACGTCGCCGCTCACCAGACGCCTCCCGGGCGGGAACCGACGAAGGTGTGCGTGATCCCGTATTGCCATCCCGGCAACGGCGCACTGGCCACCGACTCCAGTCCGGTGGCCCGCATGCGCGCGAGCAACTCCCGCCTGCCGTCGAACTCCAGCACACTGCGCCACAGGTAACGGAACAGGTCGGACCGCCCGGCCAGCGCCCTACCGGAGGGGATGATGATCCCCCAGCACACCGCCGTCCACACCGCCCGCGCGGACGGTGAATCGGCCACCGAGTACTCGTGCAGGGCCAACCGCCCTCCCGGGCGCAGTACCTGGAAGACCGACCGGAGGAGCGTCTCGGGGTCGGGCACGTTTCTGATCAGGTAGGCGCCGAACACCGCGTCCGCCGGCCCGCCCACCCACTCGTGCACCCGGGCGGGGGACAGTTCCTCGACCCGGGCCCGGTGGAAGACGACGTCGCCGTCCCAGGTCTTGGCCCGTGCGGCGTCGAGCATGCCCTGGGAGGCGTCCACCCCCACGATCCGGGCCTTGGGCGCGGCGTCGAGCAACGCCGCCGTGGAGGCGCCGGTTCCGCAGCCCAGATCCAGCAGACGCATTCCCTCGCCCTGGTCCGGTAGCCGCAGCCGCCGCACCGACGCGCGCAGATCCCGGTGGTAACCCGGGTTGGCGCCGACCAGCCGGTCATAGGCGCCCGCCGCGTGATCGAACTCGTCGGTGACCGCTCCGGTCTTCATCCGGCCCGTCGTGGTGGTCATGGTGCTCCCACGTGTGATCGTCGATGTTCTCGCGTTCTCCCGAGGGCCCCGGCAAGCTGGGACCATGACCGACTACGACGTGGTGATCATCGGCGGGGGAGCCGCGGGGCTCACCCTCTCCCACCGCATGGGCATGGTCAACGAACGACGCGGGCGCCCCCTGCGCACGGCTCTGCTGGAGCCTCCCGTGGGAGAGCACACACCGCCCCCGCGCACCTGGTGCTTCTGGGAACCGGCCGGAGGGCCTTGGGACGACCTGTTGACGGCGCGGTGGCGCGACCTGACCGTGGTGGGGGCCGGTGGTACCGAGTACCGTTCCCCGGCCGATCCCTACGTGTACAAGATGCTGCGCTCGGCCGACATGGCGGCCCACGTCCGTGACCACGCCGACGAGCACCTCCGGACGCGGGCGCTGTACGTGACGGGGCTGGTCGACGGGCCCGAGCACGCCACGGTCCACGCCACCGAACCCGACGGCACCGAGGTGGCCCTGACGGCCCGTTGGGTCTTCGACTCCCGTCCCCCGGCCCTGCCCCCGGGTGGACGCACCACCCTGCTCCAGCACTTTCGGGGCTGGTTCGTGCACCTGCCACACGAGAGCCTCGATCCGGGGTCGGCCATCCTCATGGACCTGCGCCCGGAGCAACCCCGTACCGGCGTCGCCTTCGGTTACGTGTTGCCGCTGTCCTCGCGCGAGGCGCTGGTGGAGTACACCGAGTTCGGCCGCACCGCCCTGACCACAGCGGAGTACGAGAGGGCCCTCACCGACTACTGCGCCCGGGCAGGACTGGGGGAGTTCGAGGTCACCGCCACGGAACAGGGTGTCATCCCGATGACCGACGCCCCCTTCCCGACCCGGACCGGACGGCGTCTGTTCCGCATCGGCACCGCGGGTGGCGCGACCCGTCCCTCCACCGGCTACACGTTCAGCGGAGTGGCCCGACAGACCGCGGCGGTGGCCCGGGCCCTGGCCGCCGACCGGACGCCGGTGCCCCCGGTCCCGCATCGTTCCCGCCACCTGACCATGGACGCCATCATGCTCGCGGCGTTGGACGGCGGACGGGTGGCGGGCGCCGACTTCTTCGAGCGCCTCTTCGCCGGCAACCGACTCGGCGACGTGCTGGCCTTCCTGGACGGAGCCTCCCGCCTGCCGACGGAGCTCCGTATGGGGCTGACCACCCCGGTGGCGGCCATGTCCCGGACCACCCTCGACCACCTGTGGCACACCCTGCGCACTCGTGTCGGCGGGGCCGGGTGGGTCACCGGAGGGGCCAACGGGTGATCGCGCCGCTGTGACCTGCGATTACTCGTGAGGGGCGAGTGTGCTTCCGTCCGGTTGGGAGGGATGCGTTCGGGGAATCCTGGGGTCACGCGACGGCGGAAACGGGACGGACCACCCGGGCCTTCCGGGGTCGTACCTCCCGAGTCCGGGGCCGGCCCGCTCCGGCCGAATCGAAAGGGGCGGCGACATGCGACTGCACACCGAACGACGGGCGGATCGGCGGCTCGATCTCGTCTACCGGATCGGTGCCGGGCTCACCGGTCTGGTCCTGATCGGGTTCGGTATCGCGGGGCTGATGATCAGACTTCCGCTGTTCGATACCCAGGGCGAGGTGATCGCCGGACTGTCCACCAACGGGGCGCTGAGCTTCATCTCGATCGCCATCGGCTCGTTGCTGGTGGGCGCGATGGTGTTGGGCGGAACCTTCGCCTCCACCGTGTGCGTCGTGGTCGGTGTCGCGTTCGTCGCGAGCGGCCTCGTCAACCTCTTCCTGATGAGCACCGACTTCAACATCCTGGCCTTCTCGATGCCCAACGTCATCTTCAGCTTCGTGGTGGGTCTGCTGGTGATGACCTTCGGCATGTACGGCCGGTTCAGTGGCGGCCTGGACGAGGACAACCCCTTCCATCGGCATCGGGAGGCCCGTCACGGGGACCGGGAGGCCCGGCGTCGGGACCGGGAGACACACGACCAGAGACGGGTGCCGGCTCCGCGAGCCGAGGACGAGGGCGCGTCGGTCCGGGAGGGTGACGACCCCGTTCACCGGGCCGGACACGAGGCCGGACGCCAGGGCGGGCCCGACGGCGCGAGCGCGCTGAAGTCACCCGGTCGCCACCGCCGTAGCCGGCCCGACGAATGAGCACCGTGGTCGAGAGGCGGCGTCTGGCACTGGTCACCGGCGCCAGCGGGTACATCGGTGGCCGACTGGTCCCCGAACTGCTGGAGGCCGGATACCGGGTGCGCTGCCTGGCTCGAAGCCCGGAGAAACTCCGTGACCACCCCTGGCGGGAACGGGTCGAGGTGGCGCGCGGCGACGTGGTCTCGGGGGAGGGGCTCGACGAGGCCCTGAACGGAGTCGACGTCGCCTACTACCTGGTGCACTCCATGGGCAAGGGAGGCGACTTCGAGAGCGTCGACGCGCAGGGGGCCCGCGTCTTCGCCCGTGCGGCGGGAGAGGCGGGTGTCGGCCGGGTGGTCTACCTGGGCGGACTCGCCCCACGAGGACAGGAGTTGTCCGCGCACATGGCCTCGCGCAAGGAGGTCGCCGACCTCCTTCGGGCCGGGCCGGTGCCCACCGTGGTGTTGCGCGCCGCGGTGATCCTCGGTTCGGGGTCGGCCTCCTTCGAGATGCTGCGGCACCTCACCGAGCGGTTGCCTGTCATGACCACGCCTCGGTGGGTGCGCAGCCGGGTGCAGCCGATCGCCGTCCGCGACGTGCTGCGACTGTTGGTTCTGGCCGACACGCTGCCGGCCGGCACCGATCGGGCCTTCGACATCGGTGGACCCGAGGTGCTCGACTACGTGGAGATGATCGAGCGTTTCGCCGCCGAGGCGGGTCTGGCCCGTCGGCTGATCCTTCCGGTGCCGGTCCTGTCGCCCGGGCTTTCGAGTCTGTGGGTGGGTCTGGTCACGCCGGTTCCACCCGCTGTGGCGCGTCCCCTGGTGGAGTCGCTACGCCATGACGCGGTGGTCGAACGGGACGAACTGTCCGACCTGGTGGACGACCACGAACGGATCGGGTTCGATCGGGCGGTGGCGTTGGCCTTGCGCAGGATCGACGAGGACAGGGTGGACACCCGCTGGTCGTCGGCGGCCTGGCCCAGCGCCCCCTCGGACCCGCTGCCCACCGATCCCGACTGGTCCGGGGGCAGCCTGTACATCGATCGCCGAGCCCGGGTCGTGGACGCTTCGGCCCAGGACGTGTGGCGGGTGATCGAGGGGATCGGTGGGGACCGGGGTTGGTACTCGTGGCCGTTCGCCTGGGCGGCCCGAGGATGGATCGACCTGGCCGTGGGAGGGGTGGGGCCGCGTCGCGGTCGCCGGGATCCTCGACGTCTGCGGGTGGGGGACTCACTGGACTTCTGGCGCGTGGAGGAGATCGTCCCCGGCGCGTTGCTGCGGTTGCGTGCGGAGATGCGGTTGCCCGGTCCGGCCTGGTTGGAACTGGGTGTGGCCCGGGTGCGGGGGAGAACGGTGTATCACCAACGGGCCGTCTTCCATCCCCGTGGGCTGACGGGACACCTGTACTGGCGGGCGGTGCAGCCTTTCCACGGGGTGGTGTTCGGATCGATGGCCGCCAACATCGCGGCCCGGGCCGAACACGACTCCGCGAAGTAGGCGAGGAGCCCACGGTGAAGAGCATTGGTCAGGGTGCGGTAGCGTAATGCCAGAATTTGCTAGTAATCCAAGAAGCTCTGTTTTCTAGGCAAGCTTCTCGATCGTGGAAGGACATCCGACCGTGAGTACACGACCGGAACAGTCGCCTCGGCGGTCACGTCGGTGGGTGGGGGCGGCCCTTCTGGTCGCCCTGGTGTGGATTCTCGGAGCGGGTCCGCTCGGAGCCTTCCTCGGCAAACTCGGCGAGGTCCAGACCAACGACCCCGCCGCCTTCCTTCCGGCCGGTGCCGAGTCCACCGAGGCCGATCGGCTCGCCGAGGACTTCGACCGCTCCGAGACCGTCCCGGCCATCGTCGTCATCTCCGGTGATGACGACCTCGACGACGCCGAACTCGCCGACGCCACGGCCCTGGCCGAACGGATCGGTGAGGAACCCTGGGTCTCCGGCCAGGTCATCGGGCCCGTCCCCGGCACGGAGGACGCCTCCGTCGCCCAACTCGTCGTCCTTGTCGACAACACCTACGACACCCGCGACACGGTGGACGAGCTGCGCGCGCTGATCGCCGACGAGCCCGTCGACGGACTCACCGTCCAGGTCACCGGGCCGGCCGGATACGCCGCCGACCTCGTCGCGGCCTTCGGCGGTATCGACTCCACCCTGCTGCTGGTCGCGGTCGCCGCCGTATTGGTCATCCTCATCGCGGTCTACCGCTCACCGCTGTTGCCGATCCTGGTCATCGTCGCCTCCCTGCTCGCCCTCGGACTGTCCGGCGCGCTGGTCTACCTGGCCGCCGACATCGGACTGGTCACCCTCAACGGCCAGAGCCAGGGCATCCTGTTCATCCTGGTGGTGGGCGCCTGTACCGACTACGCGCTGTTGCTCGTGGCCCGCTACCGGGAGGAGCTCGCCACCACCGATCGGGTTCCCACGGCCGTGCTCGCCGCCATCCGCGGCGTCACCGGCCCCGTCCTGGCCTCCGGTGGCACCGTCATCCTCGGCCTGCTCTGCCTGCTGGCCGCCGACCTCAACTCCACCAGCAGTCTCGGACCCGTCGTCGCCATCGGCATCGTCGCCGCGATGCTCTCCGCGATGACCTTCCTGCCCGCCGCCCTGGCACTGTGCGGACGCGCCGCCTTCTGGCCCACCGCCCCGCACCGGGTGAACCAGGAGGGGCAGAGCATCGACCGGGTCCTGGAACAGCACCCGTTCTGGGGACGGCTCGCCCGAGGCGTGGCGGGACGCCCGCGTACCTTCTGGCTCGCGACCACCGGCCTGCTGCTCGCCGCCGCGGTGTTCGCGCCCCAGTTCACCGCCGAGGGGACCGGCCAGGCCGACGTGTTCCGCACCGAGGTCGAGGCGGTCGAAGGGCAGCACGCCCTCGACCGCGGCTTCGGCCCCGACTTCAGCGCCGCGCCCACCACGGTGATCGCCGACGCCGATCACCTGGAGGAGGTCGTGGCCGCCGCCGAGGACACCCCGGGTGTGGAAAGCGCCACGGCGGTGACCGAACCGGGTCCGCCCGGGGTGGCGGCCCCCGTCCTGGTGGAGAACGGGCGGGTGCTGATCGAGGTCGAACTGGCGGTGGCCTCCGAGACCACCGCCGCCCTCGACGAGGTCGGGGAGCTGCGGGAGAACGTGCGCGAGGTGCCGGGCGCCGAGGCCGTGGTCGGCGGGGTGGACGCCACCGCCCTCGACACCCGCGAGACCGCCCAGCGCGACTTCGTGGTCGTGGTCCCCTTGGTGTTGGTCGTGGTGTTCCTGGTACTGATCCCGCTGCTGCGCTCCCTGGTGGCGCCGCTGCTGCTGATGGCGGTCAACGTGCTCTCGTTCGCCACCGCGCTCGGTGTGGGCACCCTGGTGTTCGACCACGTCCTGAAGCTGCCCGGGGCCGACCCTGTGGTGCCGCTGTTCGCGTTCGTGTTCCTGGTCGCGCTCGGCATCGACTACAGCATCTTCCTGATGTCGCGGGCTCGGGAGGAGACGCTCCGCCACGGACACCGGGAGGGCGTCCTGCGGGCCCTCACCGTCACCGGCGGGGTGATCACCTCCGCCGGCGTGGTGCTGGCGGCGACCTTCGCGGCGCTCGCGGTCATCCCGTTGCTGTTCCTGTTGCAGCTGGCGTTCCTGGTCGCCTTCGGCGTGCTGGTCGACGCCCTGCTCGTGCGCTCCGTGCTCATCCCGGCGCTCTCCCTGGACGTGGGACCGCGCCTGTGGTGGCCCGGCCGCGCCGGACGCGGACCCGCCACCGAGGACGCCGAGTCCGGCGAGAACGTCGGTTAGAGGGGGTCACCCGCCAGTTCTCGGTAGGCGTGGGCGAGTCTGCCCAGCAGCCGGGGGCGGGGCAGGTGCACACCGTCCAACGCCGCCACGGGACGCACCCCCGTGGTGGCGTTGGTGATGAACGCCCCCGCCACCCGGGTGGCCGCGACCGCCGCCAATGGTCGGGTGGAGACCGGGATGCCCAGGGTCTGGGCGGCCCGACTCACCAACTCCATGGTCACCCCGGGCAGACAGGGGGCCTGTGGCCACACCAGCCCGGACCCGTCCAGGAACCCGATGTTCCAGGTCGGCCCCTCCGAGATCCGACCGTCGATCCCGACGAAGAGCGCGTCGTCGAACCCGTCCACCTGCGCGGCGCGACGCTGCCGGATCGACCCGAACAGCGAGGTGCTCTTCACCGTCGGGCTGTCCCGGGAGAAGGACCGGATGCCCAGCCGCACCGGTTCGGGTTCGGAGGTCGGCGCGGGCCGGGTGGTGACGAGGACCTGGGGCAGTGAACGATCCGCCGGCCGGGCCAGGTCCAGGGCCGGATCGAACACGGTGACCCGCACGATCGAGGGAGAGGGGCGGGCGCGCGCCGCGCGCCGGGCGAGCTCGCGCACGCGCGCGATGTCGAGGTCGGTACCGAAGAGGGTCTCGCAGTCGCGGCTCAACCGTTCGGTGTGCAGCCGCAGACCGCGTACGCGCAGATCCGTGACCAGCATGGTCGTGAAGTGTCCGTAACCCTGGAGGGCCAGACCGGAGAGTTCCCCCGTGCTGACGGGACGTCCGTTCAGTTCCATCACGCGGCCCATTCTGACACTTCGGAACCCGCTGGGAGGGGAGTCGGCCGGCTCAGTCCCGGGCGGCCCGTTCCATCTCGGTGAAGGCCGTGGTCAGCTGTTCCTCCGAGGTGGCCAGGTACTCCGACAGTTCCTCGGCGGCGGCCTCCGTGTCCCCGGCCGTCAACGCCAGGTGGATCCGCCGGTTCCAGGGCAGGTAGGGGTCGTGGAACTCACGGGGCGCGGCCATCACGTGGAAGACCAGCCGCGTCTCGGCCAGGACCTGGCGCATGAACTCGTCGACCCGGGCGCTCTGGGCCAGTGCCCCCAGCGCCTCGTGGAAGTGCATGTTGGCGCTGCCCATACGCCACCAGTCGGACTCGGCGCGTGCCTGCTCGCCCGCTTCGACGGCCGCGCCGACCGACCTGATCAGGGGTTCCGGTGCGTGCGCGGCCCCGCGCACGGCGGGCAGTTCCAGGGCACGACGGGCGTTGAACAGGTCCCGCACGTCCTCGCCGGTGGGGTGGGCCACGAACACGCCCCGATGCATGCGGTGCACCAGCAGACGCTCCCGGCTCAGCAATCGGAACGCCTCGCGCAACGTGTTCCGGGAGACCTGGTACTTGCGACTGAGCTTCTCCTCGGACAGGCGTACGCCGGGTGCCAGCTCACCGTCGATGACGAAGGCGCGGAGCATGTCGGCGACGCGTTCGGCCTGGCTGGTGGCGCGCACCATCGCGGGTGTGGGCAGCCGGTCGATGTGGTCGTCGGTCGCCGTCACAGGTTGCCCCCCGCTGTTCGTCCACGCCCGGTGGGGCGCGGTGGTGCCACCAATGTTACGTAGCGGAGTCGAGGAGTTTTTACCGGAGCGCCCCTTATCAGCGGGTCGACGATTGCAGTATTGTTCAACAATCCAACGATGAGGTTGGCCACATCCCAGCTCCTTCAGCCACACTCGGAGAGTCACCCATGAGCGACCAGCCCTCGACGCCACCACCCGTTCCGGTGCGTCCCCGCTTCGGTCGCGTGGCGCTGAGCAGCAGCCTGCTCGGTGCCATGTTCCTGATGGCCACCAGCGCCATCGGCCCCGGCTTCATCACCCAGACGACCACCTTCACCGCGCAGCTCGGCGCCGCCTTCGCCTTCGCGATCCTGATTTCGATCCTCGTGGACATCGCCGTCCAGCTGAACGTCTGGCGGGTCATCGGCGTCTCGAACATGCGGGCACAGGACCTGGCCAACAAGGTCCTGCCGGGCGCCGGTTACCTGCTCGCCGTCCTCATCGTCTTCGGCGGTCTGGTCTTCAACGTCGGGAACATCGCCGGCACCGGGCTCGGCCTCGACGCCATGATCGGACTCGACCCCCGCATCGGCGCGGTCGTCTCCGCCGCCATCGGTGTCGTCATCCTGGCCAGCAACAAGCTCGGTCTGGCCCTGGACCGCGTCCTGGTGGTCCTCGGTGTGCTGATGATCGGCCTCACCCTGTACGTGGCCCTCATCTCCGGCCCGCCGGTCGGCGAGGCCCTGCGCCAGTCCGTCATGCCCGAGGCCGCCAGCGGCGACCTCTTCCTCGCCACCATCACCATCATCGGCGGCACCGTCGGCGGCTACATCACCTACGCGGGCGCGCACCGCCTCATCGAGCGGGGCAAGGGCGGCCGGGAGAACATCGCCGCCATCACCCAGACCTCCGTCACCGGCATCATCGTCACCGGAATCATGCGCGTCGTCCTGTTCCTCGCGATCCTGGGCGTCGTCGCCGGCGGGGCCGACATCATGCAGGCCGCCAACCCCTCCGCGGAGGCCTTCTACCAGGCGGCCGGCGAAGTGGGCATGCGCCTGTTCGGCATGATCATGTGGGCGGCCGCGGTCAGCTCCGTCATCGGTGCCTCCTACACCTCCATCTCCTTCGTCACGACGTTCTCGCCGTGGCTGGAGCGTCACAAGGGCAAGCTGGTCACCGCCTTCATCGGTGTCTCGCTGGTGATCTTCCTGGTCTCCGGCCAGGCCCCGAACACGCTGCTGGTCCTCGCCGGCGCCCTCAACGGCGTCATCCTGCCGGTCGGCCTCGGCCTGCTGCTGTGGGTGGCCTGGCGCCGCTCGGCGACCCTGCTCGACGGCTACCGCTACCCGCGTTGGCTGCTGATCGTCGGCGTGCTCGCCTGGGCCCTCACCGTCTACATGGCGGTGAACTCCCTGGGCGGCATCGCCGCGCTCTGGCAGTAGGACCACCCCGAACCGAGCAACAGGAACCGAAGGAGTACCGCTTTGCGCATCGACCTCAACTCCGACCTCGGCGAGAGCTTCGGTCGCTGGGAACTCGGTGACGACAAGACCCTGCTGTCCATCGTCACCAGCGCCAACGTGGCCTGTGGTTTCCACGCCGGCGACCCCTCCACCCTGCGCCGCACCACCGCCGAGGCGGCGGCCCGCGGAGTGGCTATCGGCGGCCACGTCGCCTACCGCGACCTCGCCGGATTCGGCCGCCGCTTCATGGAGGTTCCACCCGCCGAACTCACCGACGAGGTGCTCTACCAGCTCGGCGCCCTGTCGGTCTTCGCCCGCCTGGGCGGGCAGAGCCTGCGGTACGTCAAGCCGCACGGTGCCCTGTACAACGCGATCGTCCACCACGAGGAACAGGCCGCCGCCGTCGTCGAGGCCGTCCACGCCTTCGACCCCGAGCTGCCGGTGCTGGGCCTGCCCGGCTCCCGCTTCCTGGAGAAGGCGGAGAAGGCGGGCCTGCCCACCTACCGGGAGGCCTTCGCCGACCGCGCCTACACCCCCGAGGGCACCCTCGTCTCGCGCCGCGAGGCCGGTTCCGTGCTGCACGACCCCGACGCCATCGCCGCTCGCTGCCTGCGCATGGCCCGAGGAGAACCCATCACCGCCATCGACGGCACCGAGATCCTGGTCGAGGCCGACTCCCTGTGCGTGCACGGCGACAGCCCCGGCGCCGTGGACATCGCCCGAGCCGTCGCCGAACGACTGCGCGCGGAGGGGATCACCGTGGCCCCCTTCACCGCCGCCTGACCCGAACCACCACTTTGGAGCAGTCCTTGCGCGTCCTGAACTGCGCGGACACCGGGGTCCTGGTCGAGGTCGCCGACCTCGCCCAGGTCATCGCCCTGGGCGCCGCCCTGGAGTCGGCCCCGCTACCGGGCGTCACCGACGTCGTCCCCGCCGCACGCACGGTCCTGCTGCGGTTGTCGCCCGGCACCGATCCCGGCAGGGTCGCCGCCGCCGTCACCGAGATCCCCCTGGCCGTGGACATCGGCCGGGGGACGGGGGAGACCGTCACCATCCCGGTGCACTACGACGGGGAGGACCTCGACGACATCGCCGAACTCATCGGGTTGAGCCCGCGCGAGGTCGTGCGCGCGCACACCGCGGCCACCTGGACCGTCGCCTTCTGCGGGTTCGCACCCGGATTCGGCTACATGGTCGGCGACGACCCGCGATTCCGGGTGCCTCGGCGCGGCGAGGCGCGCACGCGGGTGCCCAAGGGATCGGTGGCGCTGGCCGGGGAGTTCACCGGCCTGTACCCGCGTAGCTCCCCCGGCGGCTGGCAGCTCCTGGGCCACACCGACGCCGTCACCTGGGACCTGGAGCGCGACCCGCCGGGGCTGCTGCGCCCGGGAGTGCGCGTGCGCTTCGAGGAGGCCGCGTGAGCTCCCTGGAGATCCTGGCCACCGGGCCCATGAGCACCGTGCAGGACACCGGGCGCTTCGGCCACGCCGCCCTCGGGGTGGGCCGCTCGGGCGCCGCCGACGCGTGTTCCCACGCCCTGGCCAACCGCATCCTCGCGAACCCGCCGGAGGCCGCCACCCTGGAGGTCACCCTCGGTGGGCTGCGGGTGCGCGCCCGCGGCCCGGTCACCGTCGCGGTGACCGGTGCCGCGACCCCGGTGCGGGTCGACGGCCGGGGCGCCGCCGTCAACGAGGTCCTACACCTGCCCGACGGGGCCGAACTCTCCCTCGGCGTCCCCGCCCGTGGCCTGCGTTCCTATCTGGCCGTGCGCGGGGGCATCGACGTGACGCCCGTGCTGGGTTCGCGCAGCACCGACGTGCTCGCCGGCCTCGGCCCGGCCCTGCCCGAGCCGGGCGACCTGTTGCCCGTCGGACCGGCTCCCCTGGCCCGGCCGCTCTTGGACCACGTGCCCACCGCCCCGGTCGGCGCCGACGAGGTGCGTCTGCGGGTGCGACTCGGCCCGCGCGAGGACTGGTTCACCGAACGGGCCCACCGGACGTTGTTCGACGACCTCTTCGAGGTGACCTCACGCAGTGACCGGGTAGGCGCTCGCCTGGCGGGTCCGACCTTGGAACGCTCCCGCGAGGGCGAGCTGCCCAGTGAGGGCATGGTGCCCGGCTCCCTGCAAGTGCCGACCCAGGGAGAACCCGTCCTGTTCCTGGCCGATCACCCCGTCACCGGCGGCTACCCGGTCATCGCGGTGGTGTGCGCGGCGGACCTGCCCGTCGCCGCCCAGGCCCGACCCGGTACCCGCATCCGCTTCGTCCAATGGAGGTAGAACCCATGAGCCCCGAGACCGCCTCCCCGGCGGACCTGTCGCCCGCCCGGGCCCGGGAGCTGTTCCGCACCGGGACACGTGTGCCCACCTCCGGCCACAGCCACGGCTACGCCCAGGCCAACCTGCTGTGCCTGCCGCGTGACCTGGCCTTCGACTTCCTGCTGTTCGCCCAGCGCAACCCCAAGTCCTGTCCGGTCCTGGACGTCACCGAACCCGGCGACGTGTCCGCCTCGGTGTTCGACGGCGACCTGCGCACCGACCTGCCCGCCTACCGCGTGTACCGCGACGGGAAGTACGTCGAGGAACGCGCCGAGGTCACCGACCTGTGGCGCGAGGACCTGGTGTCCTTCCTCATCGGGTGCAGCTTCACGTTCGAGACCCCGCTGCTGGAGGCCGGTGTACCGGTCCGGCACATCGAGGCGGGCACCAACGTCGCCATGTACGAGACCGACCGGCCGTGCCGCCCCGCCGGCCGGTTCTCCGGACCGCTCGTGGTCTCCATGCGCCCGATCCCCGCCCACCAGGTCGCCGACGCGGTGCGGATCACCTCCCGCTACCCGGCCGTGCACGGCGCCCCCGTGCACGTGGGCGACCCGTCGGCCCTGGGCATCGCGGACCTGTCCAGGCCGGACTACGGCGACCCGGTGGAGGTCCGCGAGGGCGAGATCCCCGTCTTCTGGGCCTGTGGGGTCACCCCGCAGGCCGCGGTGATGGCCTCGGCCCCGGAGTTCGCCATCGGCCACGCCCCGGGCCACATGGCCATCACCGACGTCCGCGACTCCACCTACCAGGTCCCCTGACCGATCGGTGACCTCAGGGGCACACGAAGTTGTCGTTGAGCCAGGCCAGCAGCAGGATCAACAGCACGAGTATCACGACGTTGGCGAGTCGGTCGGGCACTGTGCCTCCTTATGGGCCGGGGCCGACAAGGGACCGTTCTACCGGTCCCCGTCCGGCCCCGGAGGGCTTTGGCCGGCACCGGCCAACCGGGTGAATCCACCACGGTGACGGCCTTGGCCTGGCACAATGCCCGCCCCTTCCAGGCTCGCTCGGCTCAGCGTTCCTCGCCGGTGGGGGAGTCCGGGAACGACTCCCCGGACCGGTCACGCCCACCGAACAGTCGCGATCCACGCCCACGCGTCCCACCGGCGCCGCTCGCGTAGAAGGTCTTCGCCGCCCTGCGCGCGTCGTCGTCCTCCGCCTGCCGCGCCATCGCCTCCATCGCCCGCGCCTGGCCGGCCATCTCCTCGCCGATTCCTCCGGGTCCGGCGAACGGCTGCGCCATCCGCGCCCGCCGGATCCGCGCACCGCTCTCCCGGAGGTACCGGGCGGCCTCTTCCCGCGAGCCCCGGCGCATGGCCTCCGAAGCGCGACGCTTGGCCGACCGCGCCTCCTGGAACAGCTCCTCGGCGCGCACCCGTTCGTCCGCCTCGCGTCGGTCCACCCGCCAAGCGGTCCGCACCCGCACCTCCAAGGTCTCGGTGTGCGACGCCAAGGTCACCGGATCGACGTGCGTGAGTTCCACCCTCGCCAACACCACGTCCTCACCGGCCCCCCGCTTCTCGGCCTCCGCGAGCACCGCGGTGGACACCCGCAGCAACGATCGGCGGCTCTCCCCGGAGAAGAGGTCGCCCAGCTCCACCATGAGCGTGCCGTCGTCCAACCGGTCCGCGGGGGTCTCACCCACCATCGACACCCGCTCCACGAACTCGCCGCCCCGGACCGTCATCGACGTCGCCTGCGCGGTCTTGGCCAGCAGGTACTCCGTCTCCTGCGCGATGAGCCCGCCGGCCGTGTCGGGGTCCTCCGCGAACAGCGCGCTGCCCGCGCCGCCCTCGGAGATCGCCCCCAGCAACTCCTCGTCGTACCCGAGTCCGTAACCCAGGGTGGTGACGGTGATCCCGTGTAGGTAGGCGTCACGCGCCACCTCCCGCAACAGATCGTGGTCGGTGGTCCCCTGGTTGGCGTGCCCGTCGGAGATCAGCAGCAGGGTGGCGCCCCGGTCCTCGCTCGCCCGTCGCGCCTCCTGGACCCCGCGGAGCAGCCCGCTCGACAGGTCCGTGCCACCGTGTGCCCGCACCTGGGACAGCCGTTGGCGCAGGGAGTCCTTGTCGAGGAGCGGCCCGGCCGGCACCTCCACCTTCACCCGGGTGTTGAAGGACACCAGCCCGAAGCGGTCGGTGGGATCCAACCGGTCCACGAGCCCGTGCAGGGCCTCGACCACCCCCTCGATGCGACGGTCCTTGGTCATCGACCCGCTCCGGTCCACCACCACCTCCAAGGTGGCCGGCGGGCGGGCTCGGCCGGGCGCGCGTTCGGGCGCCTCGACCTCCAAGAGGACGAGCACCGAGTCGGAGGTGTTGAGGGCGACGACGTCGAATTCCGGCCGAGCTGACATCTTCATGGACCGCTCCAGGGTTTTCGGCTGGGAACCAAGCCTAGGGAGACGGGCCGTGCGGCGCGGTGCGCTCCGATGTCCGGAAGCGGCCACGGACGGTCACCACCGGCCCCACGGCCCATCGAGGGCCGCTCAGGTCCGATCCAGCACCGACAGCCGGCCGTCGCGCATCTCCAACACTCGTCCGGCCGCGCCCAGGTATTCGGTGTCGTGCGTGACCAGCAGGGTCGCCACCTCGAACTCTCGGGTCGCCTCCGCCACCAGGTCGATGATGGCCGCACCCCGCTCGTGGTCCAGTGCCGCCGTGGGCTCGTCCACCAACAGCGCGCTCGGCCGTCCCGACAACGCCCGGGCGATGTTCACCCGCTGACGCTCACCACCGGACAGCTGGTGCGGCCGGCGCCGCTCCTTACCGGCCAGACCCACCGCGGCGAGGGTCTCCATCGCCCGAGCCCGCGCGCGGTGCGGTGACCGGGCCCGCATGTGTTCGGTGACCAGCAGCTGCTCCACCACGGTCAGTGACGAGATCAGGTTCGGCTGCTGGAAGACGATGCCGACCCGCTCCAACCGCAGTGCGGTCAGCTCACGGGGGCGTAGCCCCAGCGTCTCCACACCGCCCACGACCACCCGGCCCGAATCCGGGCGGATCAGGGTGGCGGCCACCGCCAACAGGCTCGACTTGCCCGAGCCCGACGGGCCGACCACGGCGGTCAGCTCACCGGGGGCCACGTCGACCGACACCCGGTCCAGGGCGGTCACCACCCCGTCGCCGTCGGGGTAGGTCAGGGTCACATTGTTCAGTTCCAGGCTCATCGGACGCCTCCCAAGGCGGTCAACGGGTCGACGGAGGTGATGCGGCGAACCGCCAAGACCGCGCCGAGCATGCCCAGCACGACCATGGCGATCACCGGCCCGACCGTGGTGGTCACGGTCAGGGAGAACGGCAGCACCGAACCGGCCAGGGCGCCCAGGCCCACGCCCACGGCGCCACCGACGGCGGTGCCCGCGGTCAGCACGATCAACGCCTGGGCCAGGGCGTCGCGCAGCAGGTACCGGGTCGATCCGCCGAGCGCCTTGAGGATCGCGATGTCCCCGCCGCGCTGGATCGTCCACACGGTCAGGAACGCTCCGATCACCATCGCGGAGATCGCGTACAGGAACGCCTGCATGGTGACCAGCGAACTGTTCTCCGAGGAGAACGAGCCGATCGCGCGAAGACTGTCCGACAGGCCGGCGGTGACGGTGCCGGCCTCCGCGTCCGCCTGCTCGACCGCAGCGGCCAGGGACACGTCGGTGGCCACCACGTTGGCCACCGGGGCGTCATCGCCCTCGGCGTGCCGCACCCGCGGGTCGATCTCCCGCCAGGTGTCGATGTCGGTCCACACCGCGGGGGTGTGGCTGTAGGACTCGGTGGGCGCGGTCGCGGTCACCGTCAGCTCGGACCCGCCCACGGTGACGGTGTCGCCCTCGGCGACCCCGAAGCCCTCGGCGACCTCCTCGCTCACCACCAGGCCGCCGGAGCCGGTCAGGCCCTCGGGCGCCAGTCGGCCGTCGGCGGGCACACCGAACAGCGCGGCGGCGGTGCCGTTGCCGTCGTCGAACTCGACCCGGCTCTGGGTGATGCCCAGCGGCTCCGCCCACTCCACCCCCTCGGTGGCGGCCCAGGTGTCGAGCTGGGCCCGGGTGACGGTGCTGTCGGCGTAGGACTCCTCCGGGTCGCCGTCACCGGAGGTGCCGAAGGAGACGTGGGTGGCGGGCAGGTTCTTGATCGCGGAGGTGGACTGGTCGGCCAGCCCGGCGGTCAGCCCCGACAACAGGACGATCAACAGGGTGATCAGCGCGACGACGGAGCCCATCAGCGCGAACCGCCCCTTGGCGAAGCGGATGTCACGAAGGGCGACGAACACGGCGGCCCTCCTTTCCGGGAGATTTCGATGTGCTTCCAGCCTCGTCGCGCGCAAGATCATCGACATCGGATGAAGGGAGCGTCCTCGGGGGCGGTGAGGTGGAGCGAGAACTCCATCGAATGGTTGATGCCGCCGCACAGGCGCACGTCGTACGCTGCGGTGATGCGTTACAGCGGAGGGTGGGCGGCCGAACCGCCCGGGGTGACGACGGTGCTGCGGGCGCTGCGTCTGCTCCTGCACGCCTGCTTCCTGTTCCTGCTGGGGGTGGCCACGTCCCGCTACCTGATCGGTGCGCTCGGGCAGGGCTCCCCGGCCACGGAACCCGCCCATCCGGAGTGGACCCGGTGGGCGGTGGTGTGCGGAGCGGTCCTGCTGGGCGTGGTCTACTGCTCCGGCGCGCTGGTCGCCCGGCACGACGTCCACCGCACCCGATCACTGGCGTGGCTGGCCGCCGTCACCGTGTTGTGGGCCCTCCTGGCCTGGGCCGACCCCGACTTCGTGTGGCTGGCCTTCCCCCTGTACTTCCTGCACCTGAACCTGCTGCGCGGTGCGCACTCGGTGATCGCCGTCGTGGTCATCACCGCGACCGTGGTCCTCGGGCAGGCCCTGCACACCGGCGACCTCACGGCGGGGATGGTGCTGGGACCGGTGCTCGGGGCGGTGTTCGCGGTCGCGATCGCCGTCGGGTACATGGCCCTGCACCGCGAGAGCGAACGGCGCCGGGAACTCATCGAGACACTCACCCGCACCCGCGACGAACTCGCCGAGTCCCAACGGCGTACCGGCGTGTTGGACGAGCGCGAACGCCTGGCCCGGGAGATCCACGACACCCTCGCCCAAGGCCTGTCCAGCATCGTCCTGTTGTTGCGCTCCGCGGAGAACGCCCTGCCCGAGGACCCCGACCTGGCCGCCACCCGTATCGCGGAGGCCAGAGAGAGCGCGTCCACCAACCTCGCCGAGGCGCGCGGGTTCGTGCGCGACCTCGCACCGCCATCCCTCACCGGAGCCGACCTCCCCGAAGCCCTGAGCAGGCTCTGCGCCAAGGTCGCCCGCACCGACGGAATCGACTGCCGGCTGCGTACGGACGGCACCCCCACCGAACTACCCTCGGGCTACGAGGTGGCGTTGCTGCGCGCGGCCCAGGCCAGCCTCGCCAACGTCTCCGCGCACGCCCGCGCCACCACCGCCGTGGTCACCCTCGGCTATCTGGGGGAGGAGGTCACCCTGGACGTGTACGACGACGGGGTGGGTTTCGTACCCGAGGAGGCCCGGACCCGAGCCGACGGCAGCGGATACGGGATCACCGCGCTGCGCGAACGCGTGGCCGCCCTGGGAGGTGGGCTGCACGTGGAGTCCGCGCCCGGCGAGGGCACCGCCATCGCCGTCCGACTACCCCTGACCCGGAAGACGACTTCGTTGGAGGAGGGCCGGTGAGCACCGAGGAGGGCGCGGCGCGCCTGCGCATCCTGCTGGTGGACGACCACCCCGTCGTACGCCACGGACTCAAGGCGATGTTCGCCGAACGCGCGGACATGGACGTGGTCGCCGAAGCCGCCGATGGGAGGGCGGCCCTGGACACCCTCCGATCCGGGACGGGTGTGGACGTCGTGCTGATGGACCTGCGCATGGGGGCCGGGATGGACGGGGTCACCGCCATCCGGGCCATCACGGCCTTGACCGACCCACCGCCCGTGCTGGTGCTGACCACCTACGACACCGACGCGGACATCCTCGCCGCGGTGGAGGCCGGCGCCACCGGTTACATGCTCAAGGACGCTCCGCCGGACCAGCTGTGCGAGGCGGTGCACACCGCCGCGCGCGGACAGACCGCGCTGGCCCCCGACGTCGCCGACCGTCTCATGGACCGGCTGCGTTCGCCGGTACCGACCCTGAGCGGCCGCGAACTGGAGATCCTCGGGTTGTTGGCCATGGGCCTGTCCAACCGGGCGATCTCCAAACGGCTGTTCATCAGCGAGGCGACGGTCAAGACCCACCTGGTGCACGTGTTCGAGAAGTTGGGCGTGGACAACCGGACCGCGGCCATCACCACCGCGCTGCGCAGAGGCCTCATCCGCGTGGACTGAGCCCCTCCTTCGCCTTGGTGGCCTTGTCCGGGCGCAGACCCAGTCGGTTCAGCTCCAGTGCGGCCAATCGGTCCACCGTCGCCGACTCGTCCTCTCGCCAGGCGCGGGCCGGGTCCTCATGCACCTCCATGAGCCTGGTGGGGGAGGCCGAGGACAGCGCGCGCAGCGCCAACAACCGGGTGCGCGCCTCGGCGGACATCGCGCTCATCCGCCTGGTCGTGGTGGCGCGGTGGATCCAGCGGACACGCGCCGGCAACCAGGTCGCCGCCAGCAGGAACAGCGGAATGACCGCGACCAGCATCGGCAGGGTGAACGCCAGCGAGGCCACCGACTCCTGGAAGGAGTCTCCGGCCGCGGTCAGGGACTCGCCGGTCTCGCCGAGGTTGGTGAACGGCGTGGCCAGGGCGTCCCCGGCCAGCGGCACCTGACCGACGTTCTCGGCTGCGGTGTTCATGTGCTCGGTGAACCCCTGGCCCGTGTCGGCCATCAGTTCTCCGGGTCGGTTCAGCGACAGGATCAGGTCGCGTAGGGACAGCGCTGCGGAGATCCACACGAACACCCAGGTCAAGGCGGCCAGGTCGGAGACGAGTTGCACACAGGCGCGGACGGGGGTGTCGGCGTACGGCTTCACGGGGGCTCCCGGGGGGTCAGGGGCGGCTGGTCGTGGCCCACTCTCCCGTTACCCGTTTCGCCCCCACCACACGCGAAACCACGCTGTGGAGTCGGCGCGCATCCCCGGTCTGTCGGGGCCGGCCGCCGTCAGGGGGATTCCCGTCGTGCGCGCGAGGGGAGCAGGAACACGAGGCCGAAAGTGAGCGCCGACGCCACTCCCATGGCGATGACCGCCGTGCCGAACGACCCGGCGATGAACAGCGTGCCGAGCACCGCGACCCCGATGGCGGATCCGAGCTGCTGCACGGCGTTGAGCACCCCCGAAGCCGAACCCACCTCGTGGTCGTCGACACAGGCCAGGATGAAATCGAACAGCGGAGCGATCATCGTCCCCATGCCGAGTCCGACGATGAGCACGCCGGGCACGAGACGCCAGACGCTGTCCGCCGGTTCCGGAAACAGCGTGAACAGGGTGATGAGGCCGATGCCGGTCACGACCAGGCCGAGGTGGAGCGTTCGGCGTCCGATCCGCCGGGCGAATCGGAACCCACAGATCGAACCGATCACGATGCCGACCGACACCGGGGCGATGGCCAGTCCGGCCTCCGTCGGCGAGTAGCCGAGGTCGGTCTGGGTCGACAGGTTCAGGATCAGCGCGAACGCGGCGACGAGACCGGAGAACATGACGGCGATGAGCAGGCCGCCGGTGTAGGCGCGCTTGCGGAACAGGCTCGGCTCCACCAGAGGGAAGCTCGCCCGCCGCACCCACAGCGCGAAGAGGGCGAGGACGGCCAGTCCGACGCCGAGCATGGCGAACATCCAACTCGGCCGATCCGACTCCCCACCCTGGACGAGGGGGAACACGACGAACAGGCTGCCCGTACCGGCGAGCAGCACGCCGGGCAGGTCCAGACGGGGGCGCGCGGTCGCACGGCCGGGGTCGCCGGTCGGCAGCAGGCGCACCGCCGCCACCAGGGCGAGCACCCCCACCGGGAGGTTGATGAGGAAGCCGCTCCGCCACCCCGACCCGAACGGGTCGAGGTCGATCAGCAGGCCCGCGAGGATCGGCCCGCACACCGCGGACACACCCATGACCGGCCCGAACATCGCCAGGGCCTTGACCAGTTCCTCCGGCGGGAACATCTCCTTGATCATGCCGAAGCCCTGCGGAAGCATCACGGCCCCGAAGAGGCCTTGCAGGACCCGGCTCGCGATCAACACCCCCTCCGAGGGCGCCGCCGCGCACAGCAGGGAGGTGAGGACGAACCCGAGCACGCCGACCAAGAACATCCGCTTGCGGCCGAAGACGTCGCCCAACCGGCCCCCGGTGATCAGTCCGACGGCCATCGCGAGCGAATAGCCGGCCACGATCCATTGGACGGACGACATTCCGAGGTCGAGATCGTCACGAATGGTCGGCGCGGACACGGCCACGATCGACGCGTCGAGCAGGTCCATCGCCTCGGCACCGAGGATGACGGCGAGGGCGGCCCAACGTTTCTTGTACGGCTCGGTGCGTGCCTGGACCGCGACGGACATCATGTGTCTCCTAGACCAGGTGTAGGGGCTGGTCGTGGTATCCCCGAGGGGCGATGACCTCGTCCAACCAGTCGAAGACGCGGGCGTAGGCCGGTCGCTGCGCGCCGGCCTGGCAGTGGGCACCGGCGCCTTCCTCGGCGGTGAACCGAAGCAGGGTCTTCTCACAGGTCAGGTGCTCGTACAGCAGCTCGGGCTGGCCCTGGAAGAAGTCGTCCTCGGTGCCGGCGCACACCAGGGTGGGGCAGGAGATCCGCTCGGCGACGCCGTCGCGCAGGTGGTAGTCCAGGTAAGCGGCGGCGAACGCGCGCGGCGTGGGCGCCCCCAGGACGTACATCCCCTGCTGGACGGCCCAGCGCGCCGTCGGGTCGTCCGCCATGGCGGCTTCGAAGGCGGCGTCCATCTCGGGATCGTCGTCGGCGCGCAGCCGACGTTCGGTCTCGGCGGTCTCACCGGGCCAGAGTGAGGTGGCGACCATTCCCAGGTCGTAGACCCCGTCCAGGGCGATGAGTGCGGCGATCCGCCCGTCGAAGGCGGCGGCGCGCGGGGCGAGCAGGCCGCCCATGCTGTTGCCCAGGAGCGCGACCCGGTCGGGGTCGACCTCGGGCAGGGAGAGGGCGTGGTCGAGCACGGGGCCGACCACGTTCTCCCAGTCGGGACGGAAGGTGAGGCCCTGGTGATGGCGGGTTCCGGGCTGACCGGGTCCGTCGAAGGTGAGCACGGTGTAGCCGCGCTCCACGGCGGCCGCGGCGCCGAAGAAGTGCATCTCCTCCACGCTTCCGTCGAAGCCGTTGAACATCACCACGGTCGGTCGCGGCGCCCCGGAGTCGTCGGCCCGGTACAGGTAACCGGGCAGCCGCGTGCCCTGGTAAGGGATCTCGATCGGCTCGATGGGCGGGGTGTGCAGTGCCGCCGCTCGCCGGAAGCAGTCGACCGAGGCGTCGTAGGAGCTGCGGATACGCGGGTCGTCCGGATCTCCGTGGAGGAAGAACCCGGCGTTGCGGTAGTAGTTCGAGGCTCGCAGGAAGGTGTCGCGGGCGCTGACGCGGTGCCCTCCGGCCAGGGACTCTCGACCCTCCGAGGCGACCCGGTACGCGGTGCGCAGCCATGAGTCGTGCCAGCCGTCGTAGTCGCCCGCGGTGATGCGTCGCGCGGTCACCGCGACCTCGCCGAAGTCCGCTCCGCCGTAGGCGATGTGTCCCAGGGTTCGCAGCGTCTCGAACCAGAACTGGGTGTCGTCGGGGAATAACAGAGGCTCCATGCTCACTCCTAATGCAGTCAATGGCTGCGTTTAGGGGCACGTTAACATCGTCGCGCGCACTAACGCAATGAATGACTGCGTTAGCCTGGTGTCATGGCAGAGAACGGACAGCCGACCCCGGCCCGCCGGCCCGGCGGTCGTAGCGCCCGCGTTCGCACGTCGGTGCACCGGGCGGTCACCGATCTGGTGGACGAACTCGGATACGGAAACTTCAGCGTCGGTGACGTCGCCGCACGCGCGGGGGTCGCGGACAGCAGCATCTACCGGCGTTGGGGCGGTCTCGACGCCCTGCTCGCGGACGTCGCCCGCACGGCCCAGTCACCGATCCCTGACACCGGCGGCCTGGAGGGCGACCTGCGCGCCTACGCCGCCAACGTCGCCCGTGACATCACCGGGCCCGCCGGGCCGGCCGTGCTGCGCCTGGCCATCGCTCTGGCCGCTTCGGGACCGGACGGCGCGCGATTGCGCGACGAGTTCCTCGACGAGCGCTATCACCAACTGCGGGCCATGCTCGACCAGAGCCGTGAGCGCGGGGAACGCACACCCGAGGTCATGGAGGTGATCGACCACGTCCTGGCCCCGGTCTACTTCCGCGTCGTGTTCGGGGAAGAGCACATCGCCCCGGCCTACACGGAGGGGCTGGTCGACCGGCTGCTCAGATCTCTCACCTGAATCGCAGGGTGGCAGAAGCGCCGGATCGGTACCGGCTCGTGTGGGAGGCCAGGGGAGCGAACCGGGAACGGATCCGGTCAGGTCCGAGCGGTGGTCCCCCGGTCGCGGACGCGCACGATCTGGCTGAGCACCGCCAGCACCGGCAGTTCCACCAACGGGCCGACCACCAGGGCCACCGCGATCAACGGGCGGTCGGGGAACGCCGCCACCGCGATCGCCAGGGCCACCGGGGAGTTGCGCGCCACGGTCGTCATGGTGAGCGTGACCTTTTGGTCGGCGGGCAACCGGAGCAGCCGACTCACTCCGACCGCCACCAACGGCATGACCAGGAAGAACGCCGCCAACGGAAGGAGAAGGACCGCCAGGTCGCCCAAGTGCGCCATGACCGTGCGGGCCTGTCCGGCGAACATGGCGAACACCGCCACGTACAGCAGCGGAAGCACCGAGGCCGAGGCCGCCGACACCAGCCTTTCCTCCCGCCATTCGGCACCCCGCCAACGTAGGGCCGACCACCGGGCCACCACCGCCAGCACCAAGGGCACCACCAGGACCAGAAGCACCGCCTCCACCAGTGTGCCGGAGTCGACCATCGCCGCCTCCCCGCCCAACAACAGGATGTAGACGGGCAACAGCAGCAGTTGGAGCACCAGGTTCACCGGTAGTACGGCGGCCGCGACCCCCATGTGTCCCCGAGCCAGGCCGGTGAACACCAGGTACCAGTCCGTGCACGGGGTGACCAGGAGCAGGAGGAGCCCGATCCGCAGGTCGGGAGAGTCGCCCAACAGGCCTGTCCCGAGAGCCCACGCGAACAGCGGGGTGAACACGAAGTTCAGCACCAGACCGGTGATCACGACCGTGCGCGCGCCGCGAACCTGACGGACCTGGGCGGCGTCCACCTGGACGAACACCGCGACCAGCATGAGCATCAGCGCCGGCAGGACGAGGTGCCCGGCCACTTCACCGATCGGCCACAACAGACCGACGCCCAGTCCCAGCGCGGCGGCGAGCGCCACGAACACGCTTTGGAACTTCTCTGACGTGGACACGGTCTGGTCGCCTGCGGCTTTCCGAACAGTGGAGCGAGTGGACTGCCCACCCAGGCTAGCCGACCTCCGCAGCCGCGCCTCAGCGGATGTCTCGCGTCAGATCCCGGAACCCGGCTGAGCGGACACCCATCGAAGCGGGCGAGCGCCGTTGCTCGGGCACGATGGCTTCCCGCCATTCCGAGGGTGGGGGGAGTTCGGGCCGGTGGTGTGCCTGGCCTGGGGTGTCGGGTGTCTGGTCTTGGGGTTGTTGAGCGTTGCTCGGGTGGGTTGGTGGGGCGCCTGAGGTTTCTGGCTCTGGGGGTTGTTGGGCGGGGTGGGGGTGGGTTCTCCCTCCTTCCCCGCCGCGTGATTGTTGCCGCCCGCACCGCACGCGTCAAGGCAATGGTGAGTGCTGTAGTGATGGGATTGGTGGCCTTGACCCGTGCGGTGCGGGCGGCGGTTTGGCGGCTATCGGGGAAGGGGGAGAGTGGTTGGGGTCCCTAACGGCCCTGTGGGCCTGCGGCCCACTCCGGCCGTAGCCGGCCGGATGCCTTCCCCTCCGTCTGGCTTTCTCGTGGGGCGCGTCGCCACTACGTGACGGGTCCGGTCACGAAGGGCCCGCTACAGGTGGAGTGGGTGGTGGGGCGCGTCCCTGCGGTAGCCGGCTCTGGCAACAAGACCACGCCGAGGCCCCCAGCAGTCCCCGGTACCGGCGGGCCGTTAGCAGTGGTGGGAGCAGCCCAGGTGCCGGTACTCGGTGCCGTGCCCGTGGTGGGTAGCCCCGGAACCCTGTAGTGGGGGTGGCGGTGGCACCGATAGGACGGGTGGTCGCAGTAGGGGCCGATGTCGGCAGGTGTGTTGCCGACACCCCCAATGGGAGCCACTTCTGTCCCCGGGATATGGCTCTGGGTGGGGGTTCGCGGTGTTTCTGCCCCTGGGCATGCTGATATCCCCACAGGGCACAGGGCCCTTGGGGTCTGACACCCGCTTGGGGGTGATCTCGCGGTGGTGGTGTTCCACCTGGTGGAAACGCGTGGTCGTGGAAGCGGGTGGTGGTTAGAGGGCGGTGGCTGGGGCTGGCTCCCCCTCACCATCCCCGGAACCGGCTTCCTTACCTGTTTCTTGGTGGTTCTGGGCGTGGTGGTGCTCCCAGATCTGCCGGTTCACCTTGGCCTGCAACCGGTGCTTGAGCCGATTGTGAGTGGAGCAGAGCACCTGCATGTTGTCGGCGCTGGTGGCCCCGCCGTGGGAGAAGGGGACGATGTGGTCGTACTGCGACCAGCTACGGGGCATGTCGCAGCCTTCGTGCCATTGGCAGGTGAACTCTTTGAACCCGGCCGCTTGGCGCACCGGGTCGGGGGCGCATCGCTGCTTGCGCCCCACGTCCAGCAGGGTGCGGCCCTGGGCGTCGGTCAGGAACCGGCGCAGCCAGCTGTTGGGGGTCAGGCGGGCCACCATCTGGTCGGGGATGACCACCCCATCCTCCGTGACGGCCGGTTCAGCGGTGTCGTCTCCGAGGAAGCGCTTGAGGGGGACGGTGATGTTCAACGTGGCTAGGGCCTGGGGGGCTTTGGCGCACTCACGGTGGCCCAGCGCGGTCTCGAAGATCCGCATCATCGCGTCATAGACCCGCTGATGCTTCGGCATCGCGGCGTTCTCCGGCCCGTACGGTTCGGTGTAAGCCTTCAGGGCGGCCTGGATGAGCTCGTTATCGGCCCCCGGCCCCCACATCCGTAGCAGAAACCCGGACTCGAACGTGGGAGAGAATTGCGCGCCCCGGTTCTCGAACGTTTCGTCATAGTCCCGGTCGGCCTTGTCGGGGTCCAGGCGGGCCACGAACCATTTCGCCGCGTCCCGCAACTGGCGCACCGAGGCCTGCGGGCACTCGGCCTTGAAACCGATCAGCCCGAATTCCAACCGGGCCCGAAACCCCTCCACATCCGGGTGGGTGGCCCGGAAATCCTCATCACCCTTTTCCCACACCCGCGCCCACTCGGTAGTGGCTTTTTCGGTGGAGGTCGCGATCGCGCACGCCTCACCCAGCGACAAGGCGCTGGTCTGGAAGGCTTCTTCCACCAGGGGCAGCTGTTGCTTGTACAACGCCCGGGCGAGGGTGGCGAGGTTGCGGGCCTCGGCCGGAGAGGTGCCCCACTGGTGGGTGACCCAGGCTTGGATGCTGCGCTGGCCGCCCTCTTCCAACAGGGCTCCGGTGGCCTCCATGCGGGCCAGGGCGGGCAGCATCCCGTAGCGGATGCGGTCTGTTTCCTGGTTGAGCCGGCGAAACTGGGCGAGCACATCGGTTTCACATCCGAAGGGGATATCCCGTTCGGAGAATTCCACCGCGATCTCCCGCGCACCCGCCATCGCCTGATCGACCGGGGTGTTCCCGGTCGGGCGCGGTGTGCTGGGAGGAAAGCTCATACTCTGATTATATGCGAACACCCCAGGGAATGGCAGACCTGCTCGCCAGTTTATTCAACCTATTTCCAGGATGGCGAATGCGCCTACCATAGAGAGGGTGGCCATTTTGGGTTATCCACAGCCCCTTTTCCCGCGACTTTCCCACCACCAGAGCCGGCCGCCGCAGGGACGCGGCCGGCCCCGTGCCTGGCCTGTAGCGGGCCCTTCGTTACCTCACCGGTCACGTAGTGGCGACGCGCTCAACGAGGACACCAGAGGGAGGGGAAGGCATCCGGCCGGCTGCGGCCGGAGTGGGCCGCAGGCCCACAGGGCCGTTGGGACCTCAACCACTCTCCCCCCTTCCCCGATAGCCGCCAAACCGCCGCCCGCACCGCACGGGTCAAGGCCACCAACCCCATCGTCACAGCACTCAACATCGCCTTGACGCGTGCGGTGCGGGCGGCAACAATCACGCGGCGGGGAAGGAGGGAGAACCCACCCCCACCCCGCCAGGCCACCGGAAGGGCCCCTACCTGAGGCGCCCCCTACACACCCGACACCCGCACAACCTCCCTCACCCCTCACACCACAACCCCACCCGCACCCCACACCCAACCCCCACAGGCCAGGACCATCGCCCACTCCCTACGCTCAGCCGGTGACCTCTCCTCGCCCGATCGCCGCCTGCCTGCGCGCTTCCACGTCCGCGACCAAAAGGTCCACCATCTCCTCCGTCACACCCATCCCGAACGTGGACAGCGCCACGATCGGCATCGAGTCGGCCATTCGCAACAGCTCCTCCGGAACCGAGTCCAGTTCCTCCATCCCGGCCCGGATCTCGGCCAGCACCGGCCCGCCGATCGCGTTCGCGCGCCAGTCCTCGATCGTGGAACTCCTGGTCAGCGGAGGCACGAAGCGGTCCCCGGAGCTGACGACCTCTCCGCTCAGCCGAATATCCCGGGAGGAGGCCCCCACCGAAACCGTGTAGGTACCGGCCACCAGCGACCACCGGTGGTGTTCGGCATCCCAGGTGGACAGGTCGCGCCCACGGACGGCCAACTCCACCCGTGTGCTCTCCCCGGGCTCCAAGGCCACCTTCGCGAACCCGCGCAGTTCGCGCACCGGCCGGGTCGGATACTCCTGCGTCAACCCCGTGTACAGCTGGACGACCTCCTGTCCGGCCCGCGTGCCACCGTTGGCAACGGTGAGCGCCACCGTCCACGCGTCCGTCCCGTCCTCGGTAACCTCCAAGTCGGAGTAGTCGAACGTGGTGTAGGTGAGCCCGAATCCGAACGGGTACGCCACCGGTCGATCCAGGGTGTCGAAGTGTCGGTACCCCACGAACACCCCCTCGCCATAGCACACGTGTCCACGCTCGCCGGGGAAGTTCAGGTAGGAGGCGTGATCACTGAGCTTCAGAGGAATGGTCTCGGTGAGCCGCCCGGACGGGGAGACCGCGCCGGTCAGCACGTCCACCGTGGCCGCGCCACCTTCCTGTCCCAGCAGCCACCCCTCCAACACGGCGTCGGCGTCACCCTGCCAGTCGGCCACCGACACCACCCCACCGTTGGACAGCACCACCACGACCCGCTCGCTCACCCGTCGAATCCGGGCCAGCAGTTCGACCTGTTCGGCGGGCAGGTCGATGTCGGTGCGGTCGAAGCCCTCTGATTCCAGGGCCTCCGGCAGCCCGAGGAACAGCACGGTGGTGTCGCACTCCTCCGCCAGCGCCACCGCCTCCTCGGCCAGGTTCGGCGCCGCGGTCCCGTCCAGGGTGAACCCGGGGGCGAAGCGCACCGGAAACTCCTCGGCCACCTCATCGAACGCGTCCAGCGCGCCGGTCACCCGGGTCGGCACCATGTGGGAGGAGCCCCCGCCCTGGTAGCGGGGTGTGCGAGCGAACTCGCCCACGACCGCGATCGAACGGCCCGGGACCAGTGGCAGCGCCTCGCCCTCGTTCTTCAACAGCACCAGCGCCTCGGTCGCGGCCTCGCGGGCCAACGCCTGGTGGGCCTCGTGCTCGGGCGAACGCGAGGTGTCGGTGGTCACCCGGTCCTGCACGCGAACCAACCGCTCCACCACGGTGTCCAGCACCGAATCGTCCAGCTCGCCCCGCTTCACCGCGTCGACGATCCGGTCGTCGGTGCCGCTGGGCGGCATCTCCAGGTCCAGTCCGGCGCGCACGGCCTCGACCCGGTCGACCACGGCGCCCCAGTCGGAGACCACCGCTCCCTCGAACCCCCACTCCTCGCGCAGCAACGTGGTGAGCAGCCACGGGTCCTGGCTGGTGTACACCCCGTTGAGCCGGTTGTAGGAGCACATCACCATCGCCGGGTCGGTGGTGCGGATGACCTCCTCGAACGCCGGTAGGTAGATCTCGCGTAGCGTGCGTTCGTCCACGTCGGAGCTGGACCGCATCCGGTCGGTCTCCTGGTTGTTGGCGGCGAAGTGCTTCACGCACGCCCCCACACCCTCGGATTGAACGCCCTCGACCAGCGCGGCGGCGATCCGCGCGGTGACGTGCGGGTCCTCGGACACGTACTCGAAGTTGCGGCCGCACAGCGGGGAACGCTTGATGTTCATGCCCGGGCCCAGCACCACGTCCACGCCCATGGCGCTCGCCTCGGTGCCCAGGGCCGCGCCGACCCGCTGAACCAGGTCGACGTTCCAGGTGGTGCCGAGCCCGACCGCCGGCGGGAAGCAGGTGGCGGGCACACTGCTACCGATGCCGAGGTGATCGCCCTCCTCCAACTGCTGTCGGATGCCGTGCGGGCCGTCGGCCAGGTGCAGACGGCGCAGTACACCCGGGATCGGGGTGCTGTGCCAGACCCCGGACCCGGAGGTGGCGGCGGCCTTCGCGGCCAGGTCGGGTTCGAGGCGGGACATTTCGGTGCTCATGAGGGCCTTTCGTCAGTGGTGGGGGCGGGGGCCGACGTGGGGATTCCCAAGGTGTGCAGGAAGGAGACGATCGCGGCGCGCATGTCGACGGCGCCGGGGTCGAGGAGCCACTGCACTTGGAGTCCGTCCTGGAGGGCGATGAACTGCGTGGCGGCGACCTCGGGGGTGGACTCCGGGCGGCCGTCGAGGAGGGTGGCGAACGCCGACGTGAGGTGTTCGCGCAGTACGCGGTAGCGACCGAAGAAGTAGTCGTGCGCGGGGTGGGCGGGGTCCGTGGCCTCCGCGGACAGGTTGACGAAGAGGGAGACCAGGCCAGGGGATTCGGTGTTGCGTTCGACGAGCTTGACGAGGTTGTCGATGAGTGCGCGGTGGCTCAGGTCCGGGTCCAGGACGAGCGGGGCGTCGATCTCGTCGCGCCTGCTCAAAACGTGTATGAGCAGGGCTTCCTTGTTGGGGAAGTGGTGCAGGACCCCGGCGTGGGAGAGGCCTGAGTGGGCGGCGATGTCGCGGAGGGAGACGGCCCGGTAGCCGGAGCGGGAGAAGAGTTCGGCGGCGGCGTCGATGACGTGCCCACGGGTGCGTTCGCCCTTGGTCGGACGCTGTCGCGGGTGCTCTGTGTCGGTCACGGGGCTCTCCTCGCACACGATCTCGTGGCGGCGGCACAAAACCTACCGCCTGGTCAGATTGTGGCACAAGGCACAGTTGGCGGATTCGTGGTGGGTCCCGCCGGACCCCCCGTGCGCACGCCCCGCACACGGAAAAGGCCCCTCCCGCCGACCTTCGCGTCGGTGGAAAGGGCCCGGTGGGCCGCCGAGACGACCCTCGCGCGGTCAGATGACCGGCTCCTCCTGGCGCAGCAGCTCCAGCGCGGGCGCGTACAGGCGGGCCTTGATGGTGCCCAGGGTGGCGGCGTCCTTGCCGGCCAGGGAGCGGGCCAGCTCGATGGCGGTGGGGCGCACCTCCTCCTCGGCCACGGCTCGGTCCACGATGGCGGCCTTCGCGGCGTCCTCGCCACCGTAACGACGGGCGGTCACCATGGCCTCGTGCGCGGTCTGCGGAGCCAGGCGGGCCTGGATCAGCGCCGACATCGCCGGGGTGAAGGGGATGTTGATGTCGGCCTCGGGCAGGCACCAAAAGCCCCGGTCGGCGCGCATCACGCGCAGGTCGTGTGCCAGGGAGAACATCGCGCCGGCGGCGAAGGTGTGCCCCTGTAGGGCCGCCACGGTGGGCATCGGCAGGGCCAGCAGGCGCCCGAACAGCCGGTGGACGCTCGTGACGTACTCCTTGTAGCGGTCGCCGTTGGCCATGAGCCACTCAAGGTCCAGGCCGTTGGAGTAGAACTTGCCGGTGGCGGTGGTGACCAGGGCGCGCGGGCCCTCGGCCTCCTCGGCCTCGTCCAAGGCGGCGTTGACCGAGGCGAGCCAGTCCGGGTGGAAGCGGTTCTCCCCGTCACCGATATCGAGAACGAAGACCTCGTCGTGGCGTTCGAGCGTGGGCATGGTGCGCTGCCTTCCTTCGTGGGTCGGACGGTCGGTGGTCCAAATGTTACTGGCCGGTAACCACATGGGCCAGCATAGACCAGGAGAAACGACCCCGCGGAAAAACAGGTACCGTCCGTCCGCCGGATGCCCCTATCATCGGCGCCATGTCCAGTGCTTCGTGTGCGGCCGCCTGCGCCGCGGTGACGAGGACGCTCCGCTAGCGGCGGGGCGTTCCTCCACTTCTCCATAGAACGTTCCTCCGCTCTGCCGTCGAACCGGAGCGGCGCTTTCGTGCTGCCCGGAACCTCTTTCGAGCAACGGAGCACTCGGTGTCTTCAGACATCCTTTCCTGCCGGGGCGATTCCTCCCCGGCACGCGCGTGGCTGGTGCTGTGCTGCATGGCCATGCTGCAGTTCTTCATCGCGGTCGACGTGACCGTGGTCAACGTCGCCCTTCCCTCGATCGGCGCGGACTTCGGCGTCGGCGGCCACGCCCTGACCTGGGTCGTCGTCGGGTACACGATCACCGGCGGCGGGCTGCTGATGCTCGGCGGTCGCCTGGGCGACGTACTCGGCAGGCGCCGCGTCCTGGTGCTGGGCACGACCGTCTTCGGCGCGGCCTCCCTGCTGGCCGGACTCGCCCCGTCGTTCGCCGTGCTGGTGATCGCGCGACTGTTGCAGGGCGTGGGCGAAGCGCTCGCGCTGCCGGCGGCGATGTCGGTGATCGTGCTCATGTTCCCCGAGGGGCCGCGCCGATCCCGGGCGCTGAGCGTATGGGCGGCGGTCGCCAGTTGCGGCCTCGTCCTCGGTTTCGTGCTCTCCGGCGTCATCACCGAACTGCTCGGCTGGCGGTGGATCTTCCTGCTGTCCGTCCCGTTCATCCTGGTGGTCCTCGTCGCGGCGATCCTGCTCGTGCCGAGCGAACGCTCCACCGAGTCGACGCCCTTGGACCTGCCGGGTTCGCTGCTGTTGGTCGCGGCCCCGCTGCTGTTCGTCCTCGGCGTCGTCGAGGCGGGGGAGGCCGATGGCGCGCTGCCGTGGCTGCCACCGGTGGCGCTGGCCGGCGCGGTGGTGGCCACGGCCCTGTTCATCAGGGTCGAGCGCCGGTCTCCGAACCCGCTCGTGCCGCTGCGGCTCTTCCGCAACCGACCGCGCGTCCTGGCCAACGCCGCCACCGTCCTGTTGAGCGCGGCCCTGTCCACCTCGTTCCTGCTGTTCACCTTCTACCTACAGAACAGGCTGGGAATCGGCCCGTTCCAGACCGGTCTGCTGATGCTGCCCTTGGCCGCGGCCCTGATCGTGGTCTCGGTGCTGGTCCCTCGGATCCTCGAACGATGGGGCGCCCGGGCCTGTGTCCTGACCGGCATCGGCTTCACCGTGGCGGCGATGGCGTTCATCGCCCTGGCCGCGTCCTTCGGGGCGGGCGGACCGGTGATGATCCCGGCCATGGTGCTGATCGCCGCCGGGATGGGGTTCGGAATCGTCGGCCTTCAGTACGTCGCGGTGACCGGAGTGACCGAATCCGACGTCGGCATCGCCTCCGGTGTCCAACGCGCCGCCGACCAACTGGGGGGTTCCACCGGAATCACGGTCTACGTCGGCATCGGGTTCGCGCCCGCCCTGGGCGGCTTCGATCCGTTCCTGGTCAGTAGCCTCCTGGCCATCGCCGGACTCGTGGTCGCCGGGTTCGTCGCCTGGCGGATCTCCCTGCCCGCCGAGGCGGCTCGGGAACAGACCGTCTGATCCCGAAGGCTGTGCCCGGACGCGATACCGACCGGGCACAGCCGCTGGATCACCGACCCCGGGCGTCGGTCTTCGCGGCGTCCGCGACGTACTCCTTGAAGCTGCGTGCCGGGCGCCCGAGGGCGCGCTCCACCCCGCCTGTGGTCGCCGTGTTCCGTCCGTCCAGGACCTCCCCGAACAGCGCGGCCAACCCCTGGGCCACCTCCTCGGGAATGCCCTGTGCGGCAGACGCCGCGACGAACTCCTCGACGCTCACCCGCCGGTACTCCACGGGGTGGCCGGCCGCCGCGCCCAGCACCTTGCCCACCTCGGTGAACGTGAGCGCTCGCGGGCCGGTCATCTCGTACACCTCCCCGGCGTGCCCGTCCTCGGTGAGAGCCAGGGTGGCGACCTCGGCCACGTCGTCCAGGTCCACGAACGGCTCCGGAACGTCCGCCACCGGCAGGGCCAGCGTTCCCGACAGGACGGCCGGTACGAAGAAGTGCTCGGAGAAGTTCTGCGCGAAGAAGGAGCAGCGCAGCACGGTCAGTCCGGGAAAGACCGCCCGGACCTGTTCTTCCGCGCGCTGTGCCTCCGGTTCGCCCCGTCCGGACAGCAGCGCCATGCGGCGCACGCCGTGTTCGGTGGCGCGCGTGGCGAACGCGGTCACGGTCTCGGCCGCCCCGGGCAGGGCCAGGTCGGGGTGATAGCAGAGGTAGACGGCGTCCGACCCATCCAGAACGGCGTCCCAGGTGTCGGGGGAGCCCCAGTCGAAGGGCGGCGTACCGCTCTCCTGGTGCCCCGACCGGGAAGCGACCCTGTGGTCGACGCCGCGTTCGGTCAGAAGTCGGGTGACGCGGCGACCGGTCATCCCGGTGCCGCCGGTGACGAGAACCCGCTGCGGGCTGTTGTTCGTATCCATGTCCTCAGTACATCGAAGAAGACCTGGACGGAACATGGTTCATCTGCTGGAATGCATAAGAGAACATCCAGAATCCGATTGATCGGGGAAGGCCCATGGATCCCCTGGGGCACCTGTTCGACAGCCCGCGCGCCCGCTCGGCCTTCACCCTGCGCCTGGTCATGGGCCCACCCTGGTCGATCGACGTTCGGGTGGGGGCCGCCCTGGACCTGGTCGTGGTGACCTCGGGGACCCTGTGGCTGGACACCGGTGACGAACGGGTCGAGGCCGCCCCCGGGGACGTACTCCTGGTCCGAGGCCCCGAACCCTACGTGGCCTCCGACCGCCCCGGTCGGGTTCCGACCATCACCATCGAACCGGGGCAGCGGTGCGTGGCCGACGACGGCACCGAAGTCCACCTGAGTCTGTGTCACGGGGTCGGAACCTGGGGAAACGACCCGGACGGCGAACACGGCGCGATCATCGGTTCCTACGAGGACACCGGGGAGGTCGGTCGCCTGGCCCTGGCCGCGTTGCCCAGGCTGGCGGTGTTGCCCGCCGGTTCGGTCGACCCCATGGTCGTCTCCCTCCTCACCAGGGAGATCACCACCGCTCGGGTGGCCCAGAGCACGCTCAACGACCGTCTCCTCGACTGCTTGCTGGTCATGGCGGTCCGCGCCTGGTTGGAGTCGCATCCGGACGCCGCCCCGAACTGGCTCAGCGGCCGGCGGGACATGGTCGCCGCCCAGGCCCTGGACCTGATGCACGAACAGCCCACCCGCCCGTGGACCCTGGACGTCCTGGCCGGAGAGTGCGCCGTCTCCCGTGCCACCCTGGCGGACCGGTTCTCTCGGGCGGTGGGCGACCCACCCATGTCCTACCTGCGAACCTGGCGGCTGACCCTGGCCTGCGACCTGTTGGTCTCCGAACCCGACCTCGGACTGGAGGCGCTGGCCGCCCGGGTGGGCTACGGGAGCGGGTTCGCGTTCAGCGCCGCCTTCAAGAGGCAGGTCGGCACGAGCCCGTCCGGGTATCGAAGGTCCAAGACCTCCGGCGTCCGGACGGTCGGAGCCCCGTAGGATGTGGCCCCGCCGCGACCCGCACCGCCCCCACCGGAAGGGAATCCGTTGAGCGACCGCACCCAGGCCTTCACCGGGCTCACCGAGAACTACCGGGCCCACCGGCCGGACTACCCCTCGGAGACGCTGGACGTCCTGCGGGGCCATGTGTTCGACGGTGTCGCCGAGCCCCGGTTGCTGCTCGACGTCGGTTCCGGCACCGGAATCTCCACCCGCGCCCTGCGCGTGCTCTTCGGCGATGGCCCCAGGGTGGTGGGGGTCGAGCCCGGACGCGACATGCGCGCCACCGCCACCGCCGAGGACGGCGGGGTCGAGTACGTGGACGCCCGCGCCGAGGAGATCCCGTTCCCGAGTGGTTCCGCCGCCCTGGTCCTCACCGCCCAGGCCGTGCACTGGTTCGACCGCCCCGCCTTCTTCGCCGAGGCCGTCCGACTCCTGGAACCGGGCGGGACCCTGGCGGTGCTCAGCAACGACCGTGTCCTGGACAGCGCGTTCACCGACGATCACGAGACCCTGTTGGAGCGGCACAGCCCCGGATACGACCGCCACTACCGTTCCTACGACCTGGTCGGAGAGTTGTCGGCCCCCGAAGGGCTGACCGGAGCCACCGAACACACCTTCGGCTGGACCCGTGAACTCACCCCCGACGGCTACCTCGGCATGGCCATGTCCTCCAGCAGGATGGCGGCCGCGGCCCGGGAGATCGGAGAGGGCCGCCTGCGCACCGAACTGCGCGCCATCGCCGACCACCACTTCCCCGACGGGCGGGTCCTGGTCCCCTACACCGCCAGGTTGGTCCTGGCCCGCCGCGTCCGAGAACACCGGGTCGGGTAGGGGTCGGGAAGGGAGGAACCGTGGAACTCGGCACGCTGGGCCACCTGATGGTCGCCACCGCCGTCCTGGTCTGGGGCTACGTCCTCTACCGGCTGGTCCGCCGCCAGGTGAGCCGGGAGAACGATCCCGACGACCCCGGGTTCGGCCCCGGTGGTCCCCTGCGTGATCTATGAGGTTTTGCGTGAATCGTCCCCCTCACTGACGTTGACCAAAGATGCCCCGGGAAAGGCTCCGGGCCAAGGCCCGGGACCTCGGGCCGGGAATCGACGGTGAGGGAACACACCCATGGCGCAGCTGATCGTATTGGGGGTCGCCGACCGCGACACCGCGGAGAAGGCGCTCGACATCGCATCCGACCTGGGCAAACAGGAACTCCTCCGACTGGAGGACGCGGCCTACGCCTACAAGGACGACAAGGGGCGCCCGCGCATCCACCAGACCTTTCACCTGACCGGCTATGGTGCCGCCGGGGGCGCGCTGTGGGGCACCCTCATCGGCATGCTCTTCCTCAATCCGCTCCTGGGCCTGGCCGTGGGGGCCGGCACGGGCGCGATCGCGGGAAAGCTCAGCGACGTGGGCATCGACGACGACATGATCAAGCAGATCGGTTCCGAACTCGAAAAGGACCGCGCCGCGGTGTTCCTGCTCGCCGATGACGCCACCATCGACCGGGTCGTCGACGCGTTCAAGCCTTTGCACCCCACAGTCATCCAGACCAACCTGTCCAAGGACGGTGAACGGGAACTCGTCGAGGCGCTCCGCTCCTGACGGACCTGGATCCCGAGGGCCCCAGAGCCTTCCCCCGCCGCCGACACGGGCCGCCCGTGTCGGCGGCCGTCGGTACGACGAGGAGACAGTGATGATCGGGAACGGACACGAGGGCGCGGCTATCGGAGACGATTTCGCCGACGCCGACCGTGGACTCATCGCCAGACTGGAACCGGGACAGGTCAAGAACGAACAGGGCCGGGTGGTGTGGGACACCGAGGCCTACGCCTTCCTGGACCAGGACCGCCCCGACACCGTCCACCCCGGCCTGTGGCGTCAGTCCCGCCTGTGCGCGAAGCAGGGCTTGTACGAGGTCACCAAGGGGATCTACCAGGTCCGAGGCCTGGACCTGTCCAACATGACGCTGGTCGAGGGCGACCAAGGCGTCCTGGTCATCGACCCCTTGGTCTCCGCCGAGACCGCGAGGGCCGGCCTGGAGCTGTACCGTTCCCAACGCGGTGATCGGCCGGTCAGCGGGGTCCTCTACTCGCACTCCCACGTCGACCACTTCGGTGGGGTCGGTGGTGTCACCGAGGGCAACGTGCCGATCCTCGCCCCGAAGTGGTTCATGGAGAACGCCGCTTCGGAGAACGTCTACACCGGCCCCGCGATGGCCCGCCGCGGGTTGTTCCACACCGGGGCCTACCTGTCGCCGGGGCCCCGAGGTCAGATCGGGATGGGGCTGGGGCAGGCGAGCTCCACCGGCACCATCACCCTCATCGCGCCCAACCGGAACATCACCCGTACCGGCCAGGAGGAGGTCGTCGACGGGGTGCGCATCGTCTTCCAGATGACCCCCGGCACCGAAGCGCCCGCGGAGATGAACTTCTACTTCCCCGAACACCGGGCGTTGTGCATGGCGGAGAACGCCACCCACAACCTGCACAACCTCATCACCCTGCGCGGGGCGCCGGTCCGGGACGCGCGTGCCTGGGCACGGTACCTGGACGAGGCCGTGGAGTTGTTCGCGTACGACTCCGACGTGCTGTTCGCCTCCCACCACTGGCCCACCTGGGACACCGACCGGATCGTCCGCTTCCTGTGCGAACAACGCGACCTCTACGCCTACCTGCACGACCAGACGATCAGGATGATGAACCTGGGGATGGTGGGTTCGGAGATCGCCGAACGGATCCAGATGCCTCCCGCGTTGGAGCGCGCCTGGCACACCCGCGGTTATTACGGTTCGGTGAGTCACAACGTCAAGGCGATCTATCAGCGATACATGGGCTGGTTCGACGGCAACCCCGCCCACCTGTGGCAACACCCGCCGGAGGAGGCGGCGTGGCGGTACGTGGAGTGCATGGGCGGCATCGACGAAGTGGTCCGCAAGGCCGACGGGTACAAGGCCGAGGGCGATCTCAGGTTCGCCGCCACCCTGCTCGACCACGCGGTGTTCTCCCATCCCGAGCACGAGGGAGCGCGCGCCGCGCTGGTGGAGGTCTACGAACGGCTGGGGTTCGGTTCGGAGAACGGCACCTGGCGAAACTTCTACCTCCAAGGCGCGGCCGAACTGCGGAACGGCAAGCCGGAGACCGCGATGGAGACCGGTACGGGGGTGACCTCGGCGCTGTCGCTGGAGCAGCTCTTCACCTCTGTGGGGATCCGGGTCAACGGTCCCAAGGCGTGGGAGGAGTGCTTCGTCATCGACTGGGTGTTCACCGACCTGAACACCACCCACCGGACCACCCTCTCCAACGGGGCGTTCACCACCAGGGAGAAGCCGCGTCGGGGGGAACCGGACCTGACCGTCACCCTGAACAAGTTCCGGCTATTGCGGCTGCTCGCGGGCAAGGGCACGGAGGGCATGTCGTTCGAGGGCGACGAGACGCTGGTGGACAGGTTGCTGGGTCTGTTGGAGCTCCCGGATCCGGTCTTCGCCATCGTCACGCCCTGACCGTCACGCCCCGAGCCGGCCGGAGACCCGGCGCATGGACACCGTGACCAGCCCCTCCTCTGTCCCGCGGGCTCAGGCGAGGGGCTTCTTGAAGCCCACGTGCGACGCCTCGTATCCCAGGCGCTCGTAGAAACGGAGGGCGTCCACACGGGTGGCGTCGGAGGTCAGTTGGAGCAGTACGCAGCCGAGCTCCCTCGCTCGGCCTTCGGCCCACTCCAGCAGCTCGGTGCCGAGCCCGCCGCCGCGTTCGTCGGCGTGCACCCGTACCCCCTCCACCTGCGCGCGGGTGGCCGCCGTCCTGGACAGCCCTGGAAGAACGGTCAACTGGAGGGTGCCCACCACTCGCCCGTCCCGTCGGGCCACCGCCAGGTACTGGTGGGGGTCGGAGTCGATCACCTCGAAGGCCTTCAGGTAGGGGGTGAGGTCGTCGGGGGTCTCTCGGGACGCGCCGAGGGGGTCGTCGGTGAGCATGGCCACGATCGCCGGGATGTCCTCGGCACGCGCGCGTTCGATGGTCGGCATGGGGATCAAGATACGCGGCGACGGTGACACCCGGTGTCAATTACCGTTGACCCATGGAGAGCACCGAACGACTGGAAGAGATCGCCAGGTCCCTGCGGGGCGAGAGCACCCTGGAGTCGCTGGAATCACTCGTGGAGTTGCGCTCGGAGTCCGAACGCGTCGAGGCGGTTCTGGTGCGCCGCGCCCGTAACCAGGGGCTCACCTGGGCCCGGATCGCCGAGGCGCTCGGGGTGTCCAAACAGGCCATCCACAAGAAGTACGGCGGGCGTGGCCTGCTGGGATCGCAGAAGTAGCCCGAAGGGACCGCTCGGCGCACCCCACGCGCGCACGAGATCGACACAGGGTGGGACGCGCTCAGCACCGACCGTGTTCGAACCACCTAGGGTCTGAGTGAACAGTCCAGGTCTCGACGTTCGGAACGAAAACAAACAGGGGGAGAAGCATGCCCGTTTCCAAGGAAGTCCACCTCGTCGCCCGACCCGATGGGGAGCCGAAGCCGGAGGACTTCGCAGTGGTCGAGACCACCGTCGAAGCGCCGGGCCCCGGCCAGATCCAGGTCCGCAACGACTGGATCTCCGTCGACCCCTACATGCGGGGCCGCATGAACGACACCAAATCCTACGTGGCGCCGTTCCGGCTCGGCGAGGTCATGGACGGCGGTGCGGTCGGTACCGTCGTGGCCTCCGAGAGCCCCGACGTGCCCGTCGGCGCGAGTGTCCTGCACTTCCAGGGCTGGCGCCAGTACGCGCTGATGGACGCCGCCCGCGCCAAGGTGGTCGACACCGAGGCCGCGCCCGCCCAGGCCTACCTGAGCGCGCTCGGCATGGTCGGCCTCACCGCCTACGCGGGCCTGACCGCCATCGCCGAACTCAAGGAGGGCGACGTCGTGTTCGTCTCCGGTGCGGCGGGCGCGGTGGGCAGCCTCGCCGGGCAGATGGCCAAGCGACTGGGCGCGTCCAAGGTCATCGGCTCCGCCGGCGGTCCCGAGAAGAAGCGCCGCCTGCTGGAGGAGTTCGGCTTCGACGCCGCCATCGACTACCGCGAGGGCGACCTGGAGGGGCAACTCGCCGAGGCCGCGCCGGACGGCATCGACGTCTACTTCGACAACGTCGGCGGCGACCACCTGCGTGCGGCCATCCAGGGGATGCGCGTCCACGGACGCGCCGCCCTGTGCGGGGCCATCTCGGTCTACAACGACACCGAACCGGCCCCCGGTCCGGACAACCTCGGCCTACTCGTCGGTAAGCGGGTCAAGCTCCAGGGTTTCCTGGTCGGTGACCACGGTGATCTGGCCCCCGAGTACTACGAGCGCGCGGCCGGATGGCTGGCGGAAGGCAAGCTGCACAGCAAGGTGACGGTGGTCGACGGGATCGACAACGCGGTCGACGCGTTCCTCGGCATGATGCGCGGCGCCAACACCGGCAAGATGCTGGTGCGTCTGCCCGCCTGACCCCGCTTTCGCCTCCTGACCGGGAGCCGCCGGCCGGGGGTGGCCGGCGGCTCAGGAGTGCCTGAAATCACCGTGGAGACCGTTTCCCGTCGATGGTTCATCCGATCATCGAGAAAGCCCATCACAGGGCCGATTCCGGTATCGACCGATCAGAGTCGAAAATAAACCTCTTTGGGGCTCGATGACCGTTTCCGGTCGGGATCATCGACCCCCGTACCAGGGAGAACATGCCCACCAATGGGCACTTCGGCGGGGGTATGAATCCGCTGGACGCCACTGCCGGGCGACACCTTTTCGGGGGCTCGCCCTCTGAAGTGGCCAGGCGCCCGGCAGAGGCGTACAGTCCTCTCTTGGTGCGCCGGGAAATCAGGTCGGCGAACACCTCAGCTCTCTACGCGAAATCAGATCCATGACCGTTGTCCCCCGTCGCGCCGCGCGCGTCTATCGCTCCGAGAACGCCGAGCGTTCCGTGCACGCCTGGTGTCACAAGGCCCTGAGCCGGTGGCCCGACCTCGGGCCCCTCCCACCCGTGGAGACCGGCCTGGGGCCCACACAGGCCTTTCGTGCCCTGGGCGGGTCCGGAACCCCGGTCCTGGTCCTGTCGGGCACCAACTTCAACGCCGCCACCACGGTCCCCGCCGCCCGCGCGCTCGCCGCGGACCGGCCGGTACTGCTGGTCGACCCTCCGGGACAGCCGGGCTTGAGCTGCAACAAGCGCAACGCCGGTTCCCGGACGGAGGCCTACGGTGAGTGGCTCGACGAACTCCTACCGCAGATCACCGACCGCCCGGTCATCCTCCTGGGACACTCCCGGGGCGCCGCGATCGCGCTGTCCTCGACCCCGAGCCCGCTGGTCGCCGGACTGATGCTGCTCAACCCCGCCGGGTTGACGGCCGCCGGGGTCAGCTCGGAGTCGATGCGCGTCACCCTGCCGTGGATGATCCACCCCAACGAGCAGAACAGCACCCGACTGATCGAGTTCCTCAGCGGTCCGTCCACGGACACCGATTGCGCCGAGTACCGTTCCGAGGCCGAGTGGCTGACGCTGGTGGCCCGCCACTGCCGCACCAACTCCACACCGACTCCTCTGTACGGGGAGTTCTTCAGGGCCTGGGCCGGAACCCCGGTCACCGTGGCCACCGGGTCGCACGACCCGTTCTTCTCACCCGCGCGACTGCACGGACCGGCCCGCCGCTTCCTGCACACCCAGGTGCGCACCATCGAGGGCGCCGGGCACCTGTCCCTCTACGAGCAGCCAGAGAAGGTCGCCGAACTCCTCCGCGAGTTCGACGCCTGAGAACCGACCGCCGAGCCGCGCGTCCGGCTTCCACCGGACGCGCCGGGAGTACCGCCGCGGGGGCTCATCCGTGCGCCAGCGCCGATCGTAGGTCGGACACCGTCGTGAATCGGTGCCCCCGCAGCCCCAGGTCCCGCGCGGCCGCCACGTTGGTGGCGTTGTCGTCCACGAACAGGACGCCCTCGGCGGGGGACCCCAACCGTTCCAGACACCACTCGAAGGCCGCGGTCTCGGGCTTGGCGTGCCCGATCCGGCAGGACAACCCCAGCACAGGGAACAGGTCGAGCACTTCGGGGAAGCGTTCCTCGAACCGTTTCGCGAGGTCTTCGGGGATGTTCGACAGCAACCCGACGGCTCTGCCCGACGCGGCCAGCCCCTGCACCACCTCGACGGACTCGTCGTTGATCCGTGACCAGCTGTCCAGGTCCAGGGTGATCAGGTGCTCCACCTGTTCGGGGGTGAAGGGAGCGCCCAGACGCTCACCGACCGTCTTCCAGTACGTGGGACCATCGAGGTCGCCCCGGTCATAGGGTTGCCGCCGCGCCCAGTAGGCCTCCCAGAAGGAGTCGTGGTCGTGGCCGGAGAACTCCACCATTTGTTCGCGGACCTTCACCGACTGGTCCATGGCGACCACACCGAACATGTCGAACAGCACGGCGTTCACGGGCTTCCCCCAGGATTCGAGATCGAGTACAAAGGATCTCCCTACCCGCGCCCCACCCCCGCCAACCCGGGTGTGGGGCGTCTTCGTGTGGTCAGGACCGTACTCCCAGGACGGGCAGCAGGACCTCGTCGACGATCCGTTCCTCGTAGCCCTTCGGTGGGAGCTCGCCGGGGTGGTCCACGGCGTACTTCAACATCAGGGACTCGCCGATGTCGGCGGTGAGGTCGTTGACCCTGGCCGGGTCGATGTGCCCGAGGGCGGCGTAGTGCTCCATCACGCGCCGGGTGAAGCGTTCGCCCTGAGGGTCGTACACCTCCGTCCACATCCGCCGGTGGAGTTCGGGACGCACCATGGCCTCGGAGTTCACCGCCAGCATCGCGGGTCCCAGGATCCGATCGCCCATGAGTTCGCGCATGAGTCCGATCGCCGCGACCAGGTCTTCTCGTAGGCCGCCGGCGTCGGCCGTGGGGTTCTCACGCGGGTAGCGCTCCCGGAGGGCCTCGATGAGTATGTCCTCCGGCGAGGTCCAGCGCCGGTAGAGCGAGGTCTTGGCGGTCTCCGCGCGACGGGCGATCCCCTCCATGGTGAGGCCGGGCAGACCGGTCTCGGCGACTTCGAGGAGTACGGCCTGGTGGATGGCGTCGAGGAGTTCCCGACCGCGCCGGCGCGTGGTCTTGGCGGCCGGCCGCTTGTGGTCATTCATGTACGTCCGTTCATAAGAAACGATCACGTATCGTGTGATCACATAAGATACGCCATCGTAGCCTAGTGAGGCGCCGAGGAACGGAGTCACCCATGAACGGCACGCCATCACCACCTGGGACGACGGGTACCCCACCGGCCCGACGCTCCCTCGCTCCCGACCTCGCCCGCGGCTTCATGCTGCTGGTCATCGCCACCGTGCACGCCCACATGTTCCGCCAGATCGCCGGTACGGGCGAGGGCCTCGACCTGGTCGGAACCCTGGACACCACGGTCACCGCGTTCATGACCCTGTTCGCCGAGTCTCGCGGCTACCCGATGTTCGCCGCTCTGTTCGGCTACGGGCTCGCCCAGATCTACCTGCGCCGAACCGCCGAGGGCCGCCCCTGGCCGTGGGTGCGTTCCCTCGTGCGCCGACGTGGCCGCTGGATGGTCGTCATCGGCTTCCTGCACACCCTGCTCCTCTTCTACGGGGACATCATCGCGGTCTACGGGCTCATCGCCCTCCTACTGGCGGGGGTGCTGCACCGTACCGACCGGCGTCTGCTCGCCACCGGTCTGGCCTGGGCGTCCGTGGGAACGCTGGTGTACGCGGTGTTCGAGGCCGGCCTCTCCGCGAGCGACGCCCAACAGCAGGCCATGGAGGTCACCCCGCTGACGGACCTGATCATGCGGCTCGCCATCTGGCCGGTGATGACCGTGCTCATGCTCGGCATCTCGGTCCTGCCCTTCACCGTCGGGGTCTGGGCGGCACGTCGACGTCTCATGGAGGAACCCGAACGACACCTGCGGTTCCTGCGTCGGGTCGCCCTGGTGGGCATCGTCGCCGCCGTGATCGGCGCCCTGCCCCAGATGTTCGTCATGGTGCGGGTCTGGCAGCCCGACCCGGTCCTGTCGATCGCCGTCAAGTGGCTGCACGTGGTGTCCGGATACGCCGGTGGATTCGGGTACGCCGCGCTCATCGCGGTGCTCGCCGTCGCCATCGGGGACCGCCGCGGGCCCCTCGTACGGGCGCTCGCCGCCACCGGGCAGCGGTCGATGACCTGCTATCTGCTCCAGTCCGTGGCCTGGGTCGCGCTCCTCATGCCGTACACGCTGAACATCGGCGCGGGACTCGACGACGCCCAGGCGGTGCTGCTCGGCGCGGCGGTCTGGGCGGTCACCGTGGTGATCGCGGCCATCATGGACCGGTTCGGTGTGCGCGGCCCCGCGGAGACCTTCCTGCGCCGGATGACCTATGGACCCGGTGGGAAGGCCGAACCGATCCCCTCAGAGGGTCGGGATCCGGTGCCACGGGGCTGAATCGGAACCCGGGTGGGTCGTCCGTGGACGACCCACCCACATGTCGTCAGGCGGGGGAGTGCTCGTTCCACACCATGGTGACCATCCCGCTGATGGTGTCGTAACCGGCGCGTTCGAAGGCACGGGCCATCGGTACGTTGCCCAGGTCCGTGGCGGCCCGAACGTGGTCCACGCCCGTCTCCCGCAGCACGCGACCGCCCTCGGCGAGCAGGTCGTCGATGTACCCGTTGCCACGGTGCTCGGGAAGCACGGCGATGTAGGCGATGATCGGATGGTAGGCGTTGCGGGCCGGGATGACGAACCCGACCGGTTCGCCGTCGGGCAGCGCCGCCACCCGCCACCACGAACGAGGCGTGGTGTAGGCGGCGAACTCGTCGGCGAAGTTGGCCTCGGCGACCTCGCGCGCGGACTTCTCCCGCAGGTCGGCCTGGTCGTGGCGGTCCAAGGTGCCGTCCAGGGCCCGGACCATGAGGTCCAGGATCTCCGTGGTGTCGGTGATCTCGCGGAACCGGAGCCGGTCGCCGACCACGGGTTCGCGGGAACCTTCCCGCCACTCGAAGCGCAGCCGCTCGGTGAGCGGCCGACCCCCGGTCTTCTCCAAGGCGGCCATCAGGTCCTCGACCATGGGCCGCTGTTCGGGGTCCTCACGCCAGTCGGCCGGAAGGAAACGCAGGTACTCGGGCCAGATCGTGCCCTCACCGAGGACGGTGGCGGCCGCGGTGCGCACCAGGTGCTCGGCCACGGCGACCCGATCCACGTCGGGGGCGTCCACGACGTCGAACACGTCCATCAGGAGGGGGTGGTCGTCCTGGTCACGACACCACCAGGACAGGCGGCCGATGAGACGGTCGCCGTGGGTGGCCACCCACATCCACCGCGGGCGGCGACGGCCCTGGGCCATGTCGACCGGGAACTCGTCGTTGAGGGCGTAGGGGAACCGGTTGAAGAGGTCGAGCTCCTCGGGACCGGTGATGGTGCGGATGGTCGGTTCGTTCGGAAGAACGGTCAAGGCTTCACCTTCGTGTGGCGCGCCCGCCGTCACCCTGGTCAGCGTCGGAAGCCGACCTCGGAAGCGGACGCGGTGATCATGCGGAACATCGGGAACGCCTCCCTTCACGTCGTGGGCTCGCACCGTCGTTCGGTGCGGCAGGTCGGTTATAGCGCACGCTTTTCCCCACGGGCAAGGGTTTTTTCGGCATCGCTTCGTCGTCCCCACCGGGTGATCGCCAGGGTGAGCACCCCGGCGAGGAGACCCCAGAAGGCCGAACCCACACCGAAAAGAGTGAACCCCGACGCCGTCGCCAGGAAGGTCACGACCGCGGCCTCGCGCGCTTCCGTGTCGGCCGTCGCCGAAGCCAGCGAACCACCGATGGTGCCCAGCAGCCCCAGCCCCGCGATGGCCAGGATCAGTGAGGAGGGCAGCGTGGCCAACAGGGACGCCACGGTCGCGCCGAACACCCCGACACCCAGGTAGAACACCCCGGCCCACACCCCGGCGAGGAAGCGGCGGTCCCGGTCGGGGTGGGCCTGCGGGCCGGTACAGATCGCCGCGGTGATCGCCGCCAGGTTCATGCCGTAACAGCCGAACGGGGCCAGGACCAGGTTGGTCGCCCCGGTCCACGCGATCACCGGCGAGATCGGCACCTGATAGCCGTCGCCGCGCAACACCGCCACCCCGGGCAGGTTCTGCGACGCCATCGTGACCACGAACAGGGGCAGGCCGACGCTCACCAACACCTGCCAGGAGAACTCCGGTGCCACGAAGACCGGGGTGGCCAGGGCGAGGTCCACCGAACCCAGGTGCAACGAACCCTCGAAGGCGGCGGCCAGGCCACCGGCGAGCAGCGACAGCAGCACCGCGTACCGGGGCAGCCACCTCCGGCAAACCAGGTAGGTGGCGAACATCGCGAACACCACCGCGAAGTCGCCCTCCATACTGCTGAACAGGCCGATCCCGAACTGTAGGAGCACGCCGGCCAACAACCCGGCGGCCAGAGGGACGGGGATCCTGTCCATGACCCGCTCGAACCAGCCGGTCACCCCGCTCAGGGTGATGAGCGCGGCGGAGAACAGGAAGGCGCCCACCGCCTGGGCCATGGTCACCCCGTCCAGACCGACCGCCAACAACGCGGCACCCGGGGTCGACCAGGCGGTCACCACCGGGGCCCGGTACCGAAGGGACAGGCCCACGCAGGTCACGGCCATGCCCACACCCAACGCCAGCATCCAGGACGCGGTCTCTCCGGGGGAGGCACCCGCGGCCTCGGCGGCGGTGAACACGATCGCGGCGGAGCTGGTCACCCCGACCAGGACGGCGATGAGTCCGGCGGCCACGGCGGACGGGGCGAAGGCGTACCGGACACGACGGGCGAACTTCCTCATGGAGGTCCATCCTGTCGTCCGAACATCGGTGAGGGCGCGGCGCCCCCACCGAATGCCCGTTGGCCACGATGGCCGGTACCGCGGGTGGGGAACCTCAGCCCTTGGCGACCACGTGCTGGACGACCTCGAAGCCCCAGATCTCGCTGTTGGTCGCGGCCGGGCCACCGTGCCCGCCGTGCGCGTGCCCGTCCTTGTCGGCGTCCGCGGCGGCCTTGGCGTGGCCCTTCTTGAAGTCCTGGCCGTTCACCCAGTTCTGGAAGTCCTCCTCCGACCGCCAACGGGTGTAGACGAGGTACTTGTCGGTGCCCTCGACCGGGCGCAGGAGCTGGAACTCCTCGAAGCCCTCTTGACCCTCCACCAGGCCCGCGCGTTTGGCGAAGCGCCCCTCCAGGGTGGCCCCCTCGCCCTCGGGGACGGTCAGGACGTTGAACTTGACGACACTGGTCACGCTTACTCCTCGGTTCGGTTCGACAACCGCTGAGGCCAACCTAAGGGGTGCCTTTCGAGCGCGGGGCCGGGGAACGGTCTCGCGCGCCCCGGCCCCGGATCGCTCGTGCGCGTGGGGGTATTCGTCGTCTCACCGATTGGCGTTCTCGTGGTCGCCGGCCGCATGTTCGCCCTGTTCCACGTCCGATTATGCTCCGCCCTGCTTTCAGGACGCTTATGACCGGGGGCGTGGACTCAGCGTAGACCGTGCTTGCGGGCCACGATCCGCAGCATCACCGAACTCGGCAGCAGCCTTCGCAGCGCGAACACCAGGGGCGCGTTGCTGCCCACCGCGTACAGCGGCCGGGGCGAACGAGCCTCGATCGCCCAGACCACGGTCGTGGCCACCTTCTCCGCCGAGATGCCCTTGGCCTCGTTGGCGTTGAGCGTGTTCACCATGGTGCGGTACTCGTCCTCGAACGGGGAACCCTCGGACACGTACTGTGTGCGGCGTTCGCTGATCCCGGTGCTGATCGAACCCGGCTCCACGGTGGTCACCCCCACCCCGAACGGGGACACCTCGCGTCGCGTGGCGTCCGAGAACCCCTTGATGGCCGCCTTCGTCGCCACGTACGAGGATCGGAACGCCAATGGGAAACTCGCCAGCATCGACCCGACCATCACCACGCGCCCGTACCCGCGTGCGCGCATCCCCGGCAGCAGTAGCTGGGTGAGGTGGACCGCCCCGAACACGTTGAGCCGGAATACCCGCTCCACCGCGTCCATCGGGAGCTCCTCGATGGGCCCGTTCTGGCTCTCCCCGGCATTGTTGACCAGGACGTCCACGTCACCGGCGGCCTCCGCGCACGCCGCCACGGACGCGTAGTCGGTCAGGTTCAGGGCCAGGTATTCGACCCCGACGATCGGTGTGGTGACCTTCTCCGGTGCACGGCTGGTACCGAATACGCGATAGCCGCGCTCGACCAGGGCGGCGGCCACGGCCGCGCCGATCCCGGAGGACGCCCCGGTGACCAGTGCTGTTCGGCGGGTGGCGGGGGAGTTGGGGGAGGACATGGTGGGCCCTTCGGGTCGAGGCGGGGTGAAACCTACCCCACGGTAGCCATCTTCGGGTCGAGCGGGGCACACGGCGGGCGCCCGCACACCCCGTGGGATGTGCGGGCGCCCGGACCCGGGAAGGCGTCCATCCCTCCTATTCGACCGGCGGGTGGGCGTTGGCGAGCAGCTCCTGGAACTGTGCGGAGAACCAGTGGCCCGAGACCGGAGCGTCCGGCAGGGCACCGCTCATGTTGTTGCCGTTGCGCGGGTTGCCCTCGTAGGTCGGGTCGCACATCCGGTCGAAGCCCTTGCCCTCGTCGTTCGGGATCTCCTCGCTGGAGCCGTCGGACTCGCCCGGAGGCTTCATCCACACGTAGGCGTGGATGCCCGGCTCGGGGGCGGCGGTGGGTCGCTCACCCAGACCCGCACCGGACTGGTTGCACCAGTTACCGGACTGGATGCGCTGGTCGTAGCGACCGCCGTCGACGTAGGCGTCGACGTCGGTCTCCGGGCCCGGACCGGTGGGACGGTCGGGGCCGCCCCAGCCGTTGCGGGAGGTGTCGATCAGCATGCCGATCTCGGAGTCGAACCCGATGGAGGCGAGCTCGTCGCGCAGGGCCTGGGAGAACGAGAGCTCGTCGGTGTAGTTGTTCCAGTCCACCCACTGCGACTCGCGCACGCTCGTACCGTTCACCTGGTCGGTGATGGCGAAGTTGTCCTCCTCCAGAGCCGAGTAGTTGGCGGTGTTGGCGATGAAGCCGTGCACGTCTTCGGGGGAGGCCCCGTTGGCGTTGGCCGCCTCGTAGAACAGTTGGGCCGAGGCGCTGAAGTTGTCCTCCCAACCGATCCAGCCGTGGTGGCCGGCGTCCACGTAGTTGTAGACGTTCTCGATGGCGCCCAACCGCCCGAGGGCGTAGCCGACCCCGTTGACGTAGTTGCCGTTCGCGAGCATCTCGTCGCACTCGGGGGTGGCGGTCTCCCGCGGGGAGATGTTGGTGACCAGATTGGGCAGTGAGTCGATCTCGATGGTGGTGACCACGCGCAGCGAGGTGTCCTCGTAGTCGGCGAGGATCTCCGCGATCGGGTCGATGTACTCGGACTCGTAACGGTCGATCTCGTCCGGGCCCAGCTCGCCGTTGGAGGCGAGCGCGGCACAGTCGCGGCCGGGCAGGTTGTAGACGACCAGCTGGAAGACCAGGGGTTCACCGGCGGCCTGTTCCACCGCCTCGTCCAGGTGGTCGCGCAGTCCCATGTCGCCGGTGGTGGGGCTGTCGTTGCCCTCGATGGCTCCGATGCGGTCCATCCACACACCGGTGGGCTGGTCGGCGATGGCCTCGCCACCGGGTTCGGCCGCGGCGTTGGCCGACCAGATCGGGTTCACGTAGACGTCGGCGCCGACGTAGGGGTTCTCGACGCGTTCGGCGGCGGCGAGTGCGTGGGATCCGGAAAGCACGAGGCCGAATCCGGCGGCCACGGCCAGTCCACCACGGACCCATCGGGTCCTTTTCACGGCACGGTTTTCTGTCATCTCGATTTCTTCCTCAAGAGTGAGCGGGGGGTGAATCCACCCGGTGCGAACGAAGCGTCGAGGGGACGAGGCTTCGTTCACGGTCGGCGCCGGAGAGTTTCGGGTTCTCAGGCGTTGACCTGGGTGGATGTGGTAGGGGAAGGGGGGATGGGCTGAACGGGAGTGCTGGGAGCGCTCCCAGTCAGGGGATCGAAATTTCCTTGCAGTGCTGCTTTGTAAGGTGGGCGAACGGGTTTTCACGGTGTTCTCGGGGGCGGTGTCGAACCCGATCGCTTTCCAGAACCGTAGTCATTCAATGGTGATATGTAAATACCATATGAAGCAGATATTTCTGGTACTCGATACCTGTTTGTGTAATCGCAGGTGAGTGGTTGATTTATGACCGTTCAGTAATAACCGGGAGTCGCCGGATGGCCACGCGGTGCTTCCGGGCGGTGCGCCGGCGGCGCAGGCCACATGTCGACGAACGGGGGTTCAGCGTCGACGCTCGCAGCTCTCCAGCACCAGGGACAGCCCCGCGCCCAACAGCCAGAGGTCCTTGGACAGGCCCAGGCCCTCATCGGTCGGGGCCAGGCTGCGGGGTTTGTGCATGCCGGGCGTGCGCAGGTACAGGCCGAGCAGGCCCGCGGCGAACGCGCTCAGCCCGGCCCCGGCCAGCTTGTTGGGGACGAGGGGGAGGAGGAGGGCGGTGCCCAGGGCTATCTCTCCGGCCGACAGCGCCCGGGTGAAACTGACCGGGTCGACCTTGTCGAGGAAGGGGTAGGTGCCGACCGCCATGCCGTGCACCCCCATCGCGGTGTCCTCGTCGGCCCCGCGCTTGCTCAGTCCGGAGTTGAGGATGGAGGCACCCGTGGCGAGGCGCAGGACCATCTGGTGCGGGCTGACGGGCGACTTCATGGGAGCTCCCTGACTTTTCGACGATCGGTGATGACCGAGGGTAGTCGGAATGCTACGCGGATCGTCGCCCGGAAGTCGCCCCCGCGCGCCGAGTATCGGCAGGACGGGCGAGGGCGGGGGCGTCAGTTCTCGTCGGTGATGTGGCCGCGGATCCCGTCGGCGGCGGCGCCCATTGGGTCCTCGGCGATCCCGCCCAATGTCTCGGCCTGCTCCTGGAAGCCCTGGGCGGTCTCGGTGACCTCTCCCAGGGCGCCCTCCTGAGCCTCCTGTGCCACGGTGTCCAGGCCGCTGTCCTGGGCGAACTCGCCGACGGCGCCATCGCCCAGGCCCTCGACCGCGGCCCCGGCCTCGTCTGCGGCGCCACTGGCCCCGTCGATCAGATCGCCGGCGGTGTCACCGAACAACCCCTTGAACCACTCGAACACGTCGGAGAGCATTGTCCTCGTTCCATCCCTGGGGGCACGCCCCTGTCCTGGTGCCGTCAACGGCAAGTCTGCTCACCCGGGGTAAGTAGACGGTAAGGGGCGGCGGGGGTCGTGGGGTCGAATGGTGCCCCAGGGCGTCACGGGGCGCGCGAACCTCCGGACCCCCGCCACTCGGGCGGATCCGTTCCCCCCGGACCCGTCGATGGGGAAGGCGTCGGAGGGGGCGAGCGCTTCGAACCGGTGAACACGGTGCGTATCCGAAACCGGGTGATCCACCGCCGCCCCGATCGCGACGCTTCAGGGGCGAACACCCTCTTCGGGCAGGTCAGGGCTTGTGCGCTTGGTCACTGGGTCTGGACTTCTCGGGTTAACCTTTATTTAATACTTAAAAGGTAGGAAACCCACCCGAACTCGTACGTACACGTCACACTCGAAGGACTCCCATGCGTCGCGCCGTATTCGCCGTCCCCGCCGCCCTGGCCCTGCTCGCGGTGAGTGCCTGTGGTGCCCCCTCCGAGAACAACACTGAGGCCGCCGAGGGTGAGGAAACCCTCACCGTGGGGGCCACCGCCGTCCCCGCCGGCGACATCCTCCGGTTCGTCGAGTCAGAACTCGCCGCCGAAGCGGGTCTCGCCCTGGAGATCCACGAGTACTCCGACTACATCGCGCCCAACGCCGCGCTCGCGGAGGGCCAACTCGACGTCAACCTCTACCAGCACGAGCCGTTCCTGCTGGAGTACAACGAGGGCAACGACACCGACCTCGTCGCGGTCGAGCAGATCTACCTGCCGCCGCTGGGCCTGTACTCCAAGTCCGTGGACGACATCGCCGACCTGGCCGAGGGTTCCCAGGTCGCGCTGCCCAACGACCCCAGCAACGAGTTCCGGGCGCTCCTGCTGTTGGAGGAGAGCGGGCTCATCACTCTGGCCGAGGGCATCGACGAGGCCGCCTTCAGTCTCTCCGACATCGAGGAGAACCCGCGCGACCTTGACTTCCGTGAGGTGGAGGCCGCCCAGCTGCCCCGTTCGCTGGACGACGTCGACGCCGCGATCGTCAACAACAACTACGCGCAGGAAGCCGGGCTGGACTTCGAGAACGACTCGATCCTGCTGGAGGAGTTCGAGGGCAACCCGTACGTGAACATCCTCGCCTCCCGCGCCGACAACACCGACGATCCCCGGATCGAGGTGCTGGTCGACCTGCTGACCTCCCCGGAGACGGTGCGCTTCATCGAGGAGACCTACGAGGGCAGTGTCATCCCGGCCACCGCCGGCTGACCCCCCGAACGGCGTCACGACGTCCCGGACCCGCACGGGTCCGGGACGTCGTCATTCGTCGCCCGAAATCAGTGCTCGCGGCCGTCTTCGCCGAGCAGGTCGTTCATGTGCGCGATCTCCTCCTCCTGGGCGTCGATGATCTCCTGGGCCAACTCCCGGGCCTGGGGATCCACACCCTCGTCGAGCTCGGTTCGGGCCATCGAGACGGCGCCCTCGTGGTGCAGGACCATGAAGTCCAGGAACAAGGCGTCGAATTCGTCCCCCTCGGCGGACTCCAACTCGGCCATCTGTTCCTCGGAGAGCATTCCGTCCATCTCGGCGTGGTCCATGTCGTGATCGACCTCGGCGCCCCAGCCGTCCAGGAGCGTCTCCATCTGTTCGATCTCCGGTCCCTGGGCGGCCCGGATCTGTTCGGCCAGGGGCCGGACCTCGTCACCGGCACGGGTGTCGGCGAGGTCGGACATCTCCACGGCCTGCTCGTGGTGCGGGATCATCATCTGCGCGAAGTGCACGTCCGCGTCGGTGTGTTCGGTGACCTGCCCCTGGCTCTCCGGGGTGTCGGTCTCCGTCTCGGCTTCGCCGCAGGAGGTGGCGAACAGGACGGTGGCCAAGGCCACGGCCAGGGCACGGTGGTTCAGGGCACGCTTGTCGAAGGTCATCGGTTCCTCGTCTTCCGGGTTCAGCTGGTACACGCATGGCGAGCGGACGGGCCGACGGAGTCGGCGTCCGCGGGCATCTAGACGCGCAGAACCTGTAAACGAACCGGAGAGGGATCGTCCGGAGCCGGTGGGAAGAGCGGGGACGGCCGACGCGTCGGCCCCGTGGACGGGATCGGCCCATCCGGCCAACGGTGGAACGCGACGGTGGCCACCCCGAGCAGGGAGACGGTGAAGGCCCCGACGGTCAGACAGAGCGAGGTGGGGTCGAGTTCGGGCAGGTCCGAGGAGGATTCCGCCACGGCGTTCCCCATCACGTCATGGGCGGCCGCCGGACCCGCGGCTGCGTGGGCCTCGTGTTGGACGTGTCCCAGCGTGTGCATGGCTCCGAGTCCGAACACCAGCGCGACCAGTGCCAGGACGCGCGCCCACGCGCGTCCCGTGCCCTGCTGCCGCCGTTCGGATCTCGACATGGGCATCACCCTACCCGTACCCCACCGGGGTATGGATCAGGGGTGTCCGCGCAAGTGTGTCAGCGCGTGGTCCAGGGCCAGGGGCGCGTGGCAGGCCAGGTCGGGTTCCAGGCCCGTTCCCTCCCAGCCCTGCCCGCTACGTGGATCCCTGGGGGCTCCGGTGGAGACGAACACGCTCAGACCCGATGAGGCGGCGAAGTAGTCCCCGGGGTTGGCCGCGCCGGCGGTCCGGTGCCCCACCAAGATGGCACGTCCCAGTGTGCGCAGGGCCAGCGCGAAGCTCTCCGCAGCCGAGGCCGTGCCCGCGTCCACCAGCACGCACACCGGTACGTCCGGGCGACGGGTGTTCTCCGGATCCGCCGGAGTCCACGACCGCCACACCTCGCCGTCGCGCGGGTGGAAGGCGACCACCTCGACCGGGGTGCCGGGCACCAGGTGGTCGATCAGGAACTCCACCATGCTGGGAGCGCCTCCCGGGGTGCCTCGCAGGTCGAACACGACGGCCTCGGCCTCGGCCAGGGGCCGCAGTCGTTCCCGGGCGAGTTCGGTCAGCCGTCGCCCCGACTCGGTTTCGGGAGCCAGGTGCGTGAACTCGGCGACGTCCACCACGAGCACACCCTCCCTTTCGGTGACGTCGAACCCCACGTCGTCCACCCGGGCTCGTGAACGGCGGTCCCGGCGGCGGATCTCGGCGGTGGGCACCACCCGGAAGTGGCCGTCGTACGGGCGCAGCACCTCGGTGAGGGCGGCCGCCACGGCGGGCAGCGAACGCGCTTCGCCGAGGGCACGGCCACGGAGCCCGGCCGCGGCCCGCGACGCGATCTCCGGGTGGACGTAGTTCCTCTCGACCAGGTCCGCCACCTCGTCCACCAGGGCGGGCGTGTCGATCCCCTCCGCGTCGGACCCGCCGGAGTCCCGCGGTAGGAAGGGGCGCCGCTCCAGGACGTCCAGCGCGGCGGAGACGGTCCCGTTCAGGTCGGTTCCCAGCTCCCGATCCAACTCCAGGGCGGCCTCGGCGGTGAGTCGCCACCGCCGTTCGACGGCGGGCAGTTGTTCCAGGCAGGACGGGCTCAGTCGCACCCGCCGTTCCCGACCGTCCTCGCTGTCGGCCGGGACGAGGAGGTCGAGCCGGCGCATCTGGGCGACGGTCTGGCTGGTGGCCGAACGCGTCATGCCGGTCTCCCGGGCGAGGCCGCCCACGGACAGGGACAGGTGGCGAAGGAGCGCCCTGGTCACGGGGGTGAAGGCGGCGCGGAAGGCGAGGCCGTCGGCCTCATAGGCGCGGTCGACGGCCCCGTCCAGGGTGGTGACGAGCCGACGAAGATTGGTGCCGAGCGTGGGGGAGGCCATTCACAAATCATGACAGCGCTGTCGCTTTTTGGGAATACCTCGACCGAACATGAGGGGCCCGGTGGTCACCGGGCCCCTCACGCGCTCTTCGAATCGGTTCCTAGGGAAGCCGTACCGCTTCGCCCACCTGGCTCTCGTGGTGCAGGCGGTCCAACGCGGTCACGTAGTACGTGGTGTCCGAACCATCGGAGACGTCGAAGGTCGCCGCCCCGTCCGCGTCGGCGCGCACCGTGCCCAGCATGTTGCGCGGGTCCTCGATGCCGCACTCGCCCTGCCCCGGGTCGGTCTCTCCTTCGAAGCCGTACACCGCGTAGTAGGCGGGGGCCTCACTCGAGCCGGCCGTGATCTCCAGCGTGCCGTCGTCGGTCGCGCTCGCCGCCGGCGACTCGGGCGCGGCCCCGCCCAGGTCCTCCTTGATCGGGATCAGCGCCGGGCTGGAGTAGTGGTCCGCCACCAGGACCTCCATGGCCTCCTGGGCATTGGTGCGCAGCGAGTTCGCGCTGAAGTACACGTCACCGTGCACCCCCGCGTGATCGCGGTTGAAGTCCAGGTGCGAGGAGAGTTCGTTCGGGTCCGACCAGGCACCCTCGTTGCCGACCTTGTAGGCGGCCTGCCCGATGTACAGGTGGGTGTCGGTGCTCGCGGCGACCTCCTCCCACCAGGGGACCAACGCCGCGTAGTCGGCCACGGGGAGTCCGATCTCCCAGTAGACCTGCGGGTTGATGTAGTCGAGCCAACCCTCGGTGACCCACTTGCGGCTGTCCGCGAACTGGTCGTCGTAGGACTGCGAACCGCTGGTCTCGGAGCCCTCGGGGTCGGTGGAGGAGTTGCGCCAGATCCCGAACGGGCTGATGCCGAACTTCACGTGCGGCTTGGTGGCGTCCACCGCCTCGCTCATCTCCCGGACCATGGTGTCGACGTTGTCGCGCCGCCAGTCCTCGATGTCGTCGAAATCGCCACCGTGTTCGGCGAAGGTGTCCTCGTCCGGGATCTCCTGCCCCTCCGCAGGATAGGGGTAGAAGTAGTCGTCGAAGTGGACGCCGTCGATGTCGTAGTTCTCCACCGAGTGCATCATCGCCTCGATCACGAACTCGCGCGCCTCGGGGATCCCGGGGTTGTAGTAGAGCTGACCGTTGTACTCGAAGACCCAGTCCGGGTTCTGTCGGGCGGGGTGGTCCTCGACCAGCTGTGAGGGGTCGTCGTGCATGGCGACCCGGTAGGGGTTGTACCAGGCGTGGAATTCGAGGTTGCGGGCGTGCGCCTCCTCGACCGCGTACTCCAGTGGGTCGTACCCGGGGTCGCCGCCCTGCTCTCCGGTCAGCCACTCCGACCACGGTTCGTGGGGTGAGGGCCAGAACGCGTCAGCGGTGGGCCTGACCTGCACGAACACCGAGTTGAGGCCGTTGTCGACGGCCTCGTCGTAGAGGCCGTCCAGTTCGGCCTTCTGCTCGTCGGCGCTCAGACCCTGTTGGGAGGGCCAGTCGATGTTCTGCACACCGGCGATCCACTCGGCGCGCATCTGTCGTTTGGGCGGCGCCTCGGGGTCGGTCTCGCAGGCGTTCCGCCCCTCCGGGGAGGGGTCCGCGAGGGCCTGGGGCGCGTGCAGGAAGGCCGCGGTGAGTGCGGCGGTCAGGGCGCCGGCGAACAGCGCCGTGCGTGCGGCGGTGCGGGGGATCGGAACCGTGGTTGATCCGGTGCGCGCCGTGGGGCGGTTCCGGTTCGGGTACGCCAAGGTTGCTCCTTTGGGCTTTCTGTCGTGCGGGCGGGGCCCGGAAGGTCCTGGTGGGTCCGTTCGGGGTTCCCTGTGCGACGGTCAGCTCGGGCTTAGGAGAAAACCTTCATGATTTGGCCCTTGAATGCAACACTCCTACGCAAGGTTGGTCGCAATGCGTCTTATGAGGCGTATGTGGCATTCAGGATGCTTATGTCAGCCTTTGTCGTGGTCGGATCGTGTGCTTCGGTGGCGGAAGGTCCGTTCCCGGTTTTTACGCTTCCTGCGTGAGCAACAGGCCGGCCCCGGTCTGCAACCCCGCACCGATCCCCTTCAACGAGAGCTCACGCAGCCGCTCGCCGTCCACCACCCTGGCGAGCCCGTCGAAGTGGTATCGGGCCGGCCGGCCGCCCAGGTGCTTCCACCCCACCGAGGTCACCTCCAGCGCGCCGTCCAACCGCCGGTCCAGCCACGCCTCGAACCCCGACTCGGGAACCGGGACGCGCTTGCCGCTCTTGCCGTCCTCGCCACGCCGCTCCGTGGGGGCCGAGATCAGCTCCCACTCGACCGTCTCACCCGCCCGGTGCAGGGGCATCGGATGGAACGTGGCCGAGACCGCGCCGGGCAGTTTGCCCCAGGCAGGGGCGGTGTCGGAGCTGACCAGCAGCATGTCCGGGGCCAGCCGCGCCCACAGCACCCGGGCCTTCGCCTCCGGGTCGGGTTCGACGGCCCCGCGCACGGCCCTCCCCATCACCGTCCACTCCTGCATTCCGGTGGCGCGATACGGGTCGAGGCGGATGTTGGTCAGGTACAAGGAGATCCGTTCCGGTGTTCGTCCCCGCGGGGAACTCGTGGGGGCGAGGCCGTCCGACCCCGCCACGTCGACCCTCCACTCTAGAGGTCCGGACCGGCCGGGCCGGTTCGGGCCTGGAATGATCCCCGGATGGATCAGGAACCCGAATGCGCCGAATGCGGTGGCACCGTCGCCCCCGACGGGCACTGCTGGGACTGCGGCGCCGACCAGGAGGACTTCCACGCCCACGGGGAGCTCACCGTCGAAGGAGGCGCGGGGGTCACCGACCGGGGGCGTCGGCGTCGGGTCAACGCCGACGCCCTGGCCCTGACCGAAGCGGGCCCCTGGCGGATCGGGGTCGTCTGCGACGGGGTGTCCATGTCCCCCAGACCCGAACGCGCGGCCCGGCTCGCCGCCGACGTCGGCGCGCGGGTCCTGATCGAACGCCTGTCCGTCGGCGAAGTACCCGAGACCGCCTTGACCGACTCCGTCCACATCGCCGGGAGGGCGGTCACCGCGCTGGCCGGACCCGAACCCACCGCTCCGGCCTGTACCTACGTCGCGGGCGTGGTCGGGCCTTCGGGACTGTGGGTGACGTGGATCGGCGACAGCCGCGCCCACTGGCTCCCCGAACACGGACTCGGCCTACCGCTCACCCGTGACGACACCGCCGACTCCGGGGCCATCTCCGCCTGGCTGGGAGCCGACGCCGACCTCCCCGAACCGAGGACGCGCAGCCTCGTCCCGGGTGTTCCCGGAACGCTGCTGCTGAGCACAGACGGACTGACCCGCTACCTGCCCGACGCCGACGCCCTGCGCGACGCCATGCGGGCTTCGGAACCGCTGCGCGGAGCGCGGGCCCTGGTCGACCACGCCCTGTCTGCCGGCGGGCACGACAACGTCACCGCGCTCCTCCTGCGAGTCCCCGCACCACCGACGGAAAACTCTTTGTGAGCCCGGTTCCGATTCGGCGATAGTGGCCCGGACACGAACACCACCCCCAGGAGGTTCGAGCATGTCCACCCTTCGGGTGACCGCCGAGCGACTCACCATCCTTCCGCACCCCAACGCCGACGCCCTGGAACTGGCCAAGGTCGGCCTGTTCCACGCCGTCGTGCCCAAGGGCGCCTACCGGACCGGTGAGTGGGCGCTCTACATCCCGGAACAGGCCATCCTGCCCGAGGACCTCATCGACGAGCTCGGGCTGACCGGCCGCCTCGCCGGTTCCAAGGCCGACCGGGTCAAGACCGTGCGGCTGCGCGGTCAGGTCTCCCAGGGCATCGTGTGCCGCCCCACGAGGCTGGCGGGCCGGGACCTGGCCGCCGAACACGAGGCCGGCACCGACTTCGCCGACGACCTCGGGGTCACCAAGTGGGTGCCGGAGGTACCCATCCACATGAGCGGCGACGTACTGTCCGCGCCGGACCTCCTGCGCTGGATCGAGATCGAGAACGTCAAGCGCCATCCCGACGTCTTCGTGCCGGGGGAACCGGTCGTCGCCACGGAGAAGATCCACGGCACGGCCTGCCTGTACACGCTTGTGGCCGACACCGACGAGGAGTTCGTGTCCTCCAAGGGACAGGGCGGCAGAAGCCTCGCCCTGGTCGACGACGGCGAGAACCTGTACTGGAGGTCGGTGCGCGCCCACGCGGTCGGTGCGGCCGCGCGAGCGCTGGCCCGTCGGTTCGGTGCCCGCCGGGTGGGCGTGTTCGGTGAGGTGTTCGGCGCCGGGGTCCAGGACCTGAAGTACGGCGAGACCGCCCACGGAGACCGGCCCGGGTACGCGGTGTTCGACATCGCCCTGGACCTGGACGGCGAGCGGGTCTGGCTGGACGCCGTGGACCTGCGCGACGTGCTCACCGAGGTGGGCCTGCCGGTGGTACCCGTGCTGTACGAGGGGCCCTACGACGAGAAGGCGCTGTTCGAGGCGGCCGATGGCAAGGAGACCTGGAGCGGGAAGGAGACCAACATCCGTGAGGGTCTGGTGGTCCGACCGGCCCGTGAACGGTTCTCCGAGGTACTGGTGGGACGGACGATCGCCAAGTTCGTCTCCGACGTCTACCTGACCCGCAAGGGCGGTACCGAGTACGAGTGAGGCGGCCGGGGCCGACCGCCTCACCCGTCCACGTTCAGGGACGCTCCTCCCCGGCGGGGGCCGGGGAGGGCTCGGCCTCGGAGGTGGGGGACTCGTCGCGGTGCCGCCGCGACAGCAGGTACCCCGCCCCCAGCGTGATGGCGGACCCGATCGCGGTGTACCAGGTGAAGCCCACCAGCTCCGGCTCGAACAGGAACAGCCAGGCCATCGTCGCCACGGCCACCGCGAAGGCGATGGCGGCGTCGGCCTGCCGGGCCCGCCGAACCCACAGACCAAGGAAGAACGCGCCCAGCAGGCCGCCGTAGGTGATGCTGGCGACGGACAGTCCCAGTTCCACCACCGGGTTGTCGGTGCCGGTGAACATGGCGGCCGCCCCGATGAACACCAGCCCCCAGCCCAGGGTGAACAGACGGCTCATCCGCAGTGCTCTCCCGTCCTCCAAGCGGCGACGGGAGAACTTCTCGTACAGGTCGGCCATGGTCGAGGACGAGAGCGCCGACAACGACGACGACAGGGTGCTCATCGCGGCCGCCATGATCCCGGCCAGGAGCAGCCCCGACAGTCCCGCGGGCAGCCCCTCGGCGATGAACACCGGGAACAGTTCATCGGAGGTGCCCATCCCCAACTGTTCCACGGTGGCGCGCTCGAAGTAGGAGTACAGGGCCAACCCCACGGTGAGGAACAGCGCGAACTGGACGAACACCACCACGCCGCTGACGATCACGGCCTTCTGGGCGTCGCGCAGCGTGCGGCACCCCAGGAGCCGCTGCACGATGAGCTGGTCGGCGCCGTGGGATGCGGTGGAGAGCAGGGCGCCGCCCAGTACCGCGGTGACCGTGGCGTAGGGGGCGGAGATCGGGTTCGAGGTGAAGTCCAGGAACCTGGTCTTGCCCTCCTCCGCCGCGACCGTCAGGAAGTTCACGTCGAGACTGGTCGCGATGACGACCAGGGCCACCACACCACCGACGCAGTACAGGCCCATCTGGAGGACGTCCACCCAGACCACCGCGCGGATGCCGCCCACCAGGGTGTACAGGATGGTCACCACGCCCATGGCCGCGACGATCGTGAAGTAGGAGGCCTCCAGCCCGATCGAGTCCAGGATGATCTTCATCGGGATGGCCGCCGCGAACAGACGCACACCGTCGGCGAGCAGCCGGGTGAACAGGAAGGTGACCGAGGCGGTGGCCTGCATGCCTCGGCCGAAGCGCAGCCCGAGGTAGGCGTAGGCCGTGGTCATCTCACCCCGGTAGTACCGGGGCAGCAGCAGGTAGGCGACCACGATCCGACCGATCAGGTAGCCCACGGCGACCTGGAGGAAGGTGACGTCGCCCAGGTAGGCGACCCCGGGAACGCTGATCACGGTGAGCGCACTGGTCTCGGTGGCCACCACCGAAAGGCACACGGCCCACCAGGGCAGTTCACGGTTGCCGATGAAGTAGTCCTTGACGTCGCGTTGGCGACCGGACAGTTTCAGGCCCAACCAGGCCGAACACAACAGGTAGACGATGATGACGACGATGTCGACGGTCTGCACCGGCGGCTCCTCCAGGCGATCATGGTGCGGGATGGACACGACCGCGGGGGCGTGGCGGTCCGGGTCAGCCCCGGGCGGCCTCGATCCGAAGGCGCGCGGGTGCCTGTGTGACGGGTTCGGGAAGGCGCAGGGGCTCGGCGCCAGGGGTGAAACGACCTGCCACGGTCGAGCGGCGGGCTCCCGTGCAGCCGGTGACCACACCGGGGATCCCGTACCAACTCAGGAAACCGATCAGCGCGAAAAGGTACGCCTCCTTGGCGTCCCCGTCCACCCCGATCGCGTCGCTGAAGGTGAGCCGCGCCGGCTCCAGGTGGGCGGCCAGACGCTCCACCAACACGGGGTTGCGGGTGCCGCCACCGGAGGCGATCACCTCCCGCACCCCGTGCGGGCGCAGGGCGTCGGCGACGGTGGTCGCGGTGACCTCGACCAGCGTGGCGAGCAGGTCCCCGTCCTCGGGGCGGCCCACCTTGTGCAGCGCCTCCTCCAGGTAACCGGGGCCGAACAGCTCCAGCCCGGTGCTCTTGGGCGGGGCCAGCCGGTAGTAGGGCTCGGCGAGCAGGTACCCCGACAGCTCCGGATCGGGGGTCCCGGTCCGGGCGAGCGCGCCGTCGACGTCGAGGTCGCGCTCTCCGTCGCTGATCAGACGCATCGCGGCGTCGAGCAGGGCATTGGCGGGCCCGGTGTCGAAGGCCAAGGGTGGGGCTCCCTCGCGCACCACGGTCACGTTGGCGATGCCGCCCAGGTTGAGCGCCGCCGTGGGCTCGTCTCGGTCACCCAGCAACAGGGTGTCCATGACGGCGGCCAACGGTGCGCCCTGACCGCCCGCGGCCACGTCCGCCGAGCGCAGGTCGGACACCACGGGAAGCCCGGTGGCCTCGGCGATCCAGGCCGGTTGACCCATCTGGAGGGTGCCGTGCACGGTGGAGCCGGTGACCCAGTGGAAGAGTGTCTGCCCGTGGGAGACGACCAGGTCGGCGCGGCCACCGCAGAAGGTCCGTATGGCCTCCGACGCCGCCTCGCCGAACTCCTGGCCGATGCGGGCGTCGATCTGGCACACCGTCTCCAGCGTGGTGTTCGCCGGTGGCAGCGCCGCGCGGATCTGCCACCGCAGCGCGGTCGAGTAGGGGCGGGTGAGGTGGCCCAACGGGGTCAGCCGGACCAGGTCGCCGTCCAGTTCGAGCCGGGCGGCGGCGGCGTCGATGCCGTCGGCCGAGGTACCGGAGGACACGCCGATGACGATCATGGTGCTCCTGCTTCGGGGAGATAGGGGGTGTTCGGTGCCGCTCGCGGCCCCGACGCCGGCCCGGACCGTTCGGAGAACTCACCGTGTGCCACCGATATACCGTCCGTCGCGGGTGCGTCAACCTTTTTCGGGACTCGGCCGACGAACGGTGTGCGGACGTCCCGCGAGTCGATCGGTACGTCGTCCGATGGCGGCGGGATGACCAGGCTCACAGCAGCGGTTCGCGATCCGAATTGCATGTTCATTCATAAGGGTGCATGCTTATATTCATGTCCAAGGTACTCACTTCCCTCCCCGCCGGCGAGCGCGTCGGAATCGCCTTCTCCGGAGGCCTCGACACCTCTGTCGCGGTCGCGTGGATGCGCGAGAAGGGTGCCGTCCCGTGCACCTACACCGCTCACATCGGCCAGTACGACGAGCCCGACATCGAGTCGGTGCCCGGCCGCGCCACCGCCTACGGGGCGGAGATCACCCGCCTGGTCGACGGCCGTGACGCCCTGGTCGAGGAGGGTCTGGCCGCCTTGGCCTGCGGCGCCTTCCACATCCGTTCGGGTGGTCGCCCCTACTTCAACACCACGCCCCTGGGCCGCGCCGTCACCGGCACCCTGCTGGTCCGCGCGATGCTTGAGGACGGCGTGCAGATCTGGGGCGACGGCTCCACCTACAAGGGCAACGACATCGAGCGGTTCTACCGCTACGGCCTGCTCGCCAACCCGTCCCTGCGCATCTACAAGCCGTGGCTGGACGCCGACTTCGTCAACGAGCTCGGTGGCCGCAAGGAGATGTCGGAGTGGCTGGTCGAGCGCGACCTGCCCTACCGGGACAGCACCGAGAAGGCCTACTCCACCGACGCCAACATCTGGGGCGCCACCCACGAGGCCAAGTCGCTGGAGCACCTCGACACCGGCATCGAGATCGTCGACCCCATCATGGGCGTCCGTTTCTGGGACCCCGAGGTCGAGATCGCCCCCGAGGACGTCACCATCACCTTCGACAAGGGGCGCCCGGTCGCCATCAACGGCAAGTCCTTCGACTCCGCCGTCGACCTGGTCCTGGAGGCCAACGCCATCGGTGGCCGCCACGGTCTGGGCATGTCCGACCAGATCGAGAACCGCATCATCGAGGCCAAGAGTCGCGGTATCTACGAGGCTCCCGGCATGGCGCTGCTGCACGCCGCCTACGAGCGTCTCGTCAACGCCATCCACAACGAGGACACCATCGCCGCCTACCACAACGATGGTCGCCGCCTGGGTCGCCTCATGTACGAGGGCCGCTGGCTGGAGCCGCAGGCCCTGATGATCCGCGAGTCCCTCCAGCGCTGGGTCGGTACGGCCGTCACCGGCGAGGTCACCCTGCGGCTGCGTCGCGGTGAGGACTACTCGATCATGGACACCACCGGCCCGGCGTTCAGCTACCACCCGGACAAGCTGTCCATGGAGCGCACCGAGGACTCCGCGTTCGGCCCCGGCGACCGCATCGGCCAGCTGACCATGCGCAACCTCGACATCGCCGACTCTCGCGCCAAGCTGGAGGACTACTCCAGGCTCGGCATGGTCGGCAGTGAGCACCCGACGACGATCGGCGCCGCCCAGGCGGCCTCGACCGGCCTCATCGGCTCGATGCCCGAGGGCGGCGCGGAGGCCATCGCCTCGCGCGGTGCGGTCGACGAGGACGAGTGGCTCGACCACGCGGCCATGGAGTCCGGTACCGACTAGGTCTCCCCCCTGCCCGAACACGGTCGGCCGCCCCGAAGACGACGGGGCGGCCGACCGTTGTCCGGTGGGGTCGGCGGGATTCCCGAGGCAAGATGGAAACATCCCATAACTTGACTGACTCCAGAAAACGCTGCACACTGGGAGTATGCCAACCCCTTCGGATTTCGAGCACATGCTGCGCGAGTCCGCTCTGCGGGTGACGGGCCCTCGGATAGCTGTGCTCTCCGCCGTGCACGACAACCCGCACGCGGACACGGAGTCGATCATCGACGTCGTGCGAGGAAGACTCGGTACGGTCTCCAACCAGGCGGTCTACGACGTTCTCAAAGCCCTGACCTCCTCTGGCCTGGTGCGACGCATCCAGCCCCAAGGCACGGTCTCGCGTTACGAGACACGAGTCGGGGACAATCACCACCACGTCGTGTGTCGCTCGTGCGGCGCCATCGCCGACGTCGAGTGCGCCGTCGGCCACGCACCCTGCCTCACCGCCTCCGGCGGCCACGGTTTCGCCATCGACGAGGCCGAGGTCGTCTACTGGGGCGTGTGCGGCGAGTGCTCCTCGACAGAGGTTTCCTGAGCGTTCCCGCCGGTCGGGCGGATGTCGCCCAGGTGGGCCGAGCACAGGTCCGGTTCGACGCCACCTAACGTCCGGTGGTGGTCGCCGGAGCCCGGGAGGCGGCCCGGCGGGCGATCACCGCGCAGACGAACAGTTGGATCAGGTGGAAGATCATCAACGGCAGCACGTACATCCCCACCTGTTCCGACGGGAACAGCAGGATGGCCATGGGAAGCCCGCTCACCTGACTCTTCTTCGAGCCGCAGAACATCAGGACGATCCGGTCTGCCCGTTCCATCCGCAGCACGTGGCCCAGTCCGGTGAACAGGGCGAGCACGATCGCCAGGAGCACACACGAGACCAGGACGACCATGAGCAGCTGCGTGGGTGGAACGACCTGCCACAACCCCTGAGTCACACCGACGCTGAACGCCGCGTACACCACCAACAGCACCGACCCCTGGTCGACCACCGACACCGCGCGAGAGTGCTCCTTCAACCACGGCCCGATCCGTCGGTGTAGCAGCTGACCGGCGACGAAGGGCACCACGAGCTGCCCGAAGATCCCGAGCAACGACTCCGGGGTGATCTCCACCGCCGACCCCAAAAGGAACGCGGCCAGCAGCGGGGTCAACACCACTCCGAGCACGTTGGAGATCGACGCCGAACTCACCGCCAACGCCACGTTGCCACGGGCGATCGAGGTGAACGCGATGGAGGACTGCACGGTCGACGGCAGGACGCACAGGAACAGGAAACCCGTGGCCATCACCGGGTTCAGCACCGAGGACGGCAACGCCGCGATCCCCAGGCCGAGCAGAGGGAAGACCAGGAACGTGCAGGCCAGCACGAGCAACTGGAAGCCCCAACGGGAGAACCCTTGCCGGGTCTGCGCGGGAGAGAGCTTGGCCCCGTGCAGGAAGAACAGCAGGCAGATCGCCACGACCGTGATGTGGTCCAAGGCATCCGCCGCCACACCACGCGCCGGCGCGAACGTCGCCACCACGGGCAACAGCAGCAACAGCAGCAGGAACGGGTCGATGGCGCGGCGCAGACGGGAGAGCATGTTTCCACTCTCCCGGCCGAATGGTCATTCGGAAACAGGGATACCGTACTGACTGTATTCAGCTAACGTGATGACCATGCGCGACGAACTCGACCTGGTGCGGGTACGCACCTTCGTCACGGTGGCCGGACAGCTCAGTTTCTCCGGGGCGGCACGGCGACTCGGCCTGAGCCAGTCCGCGGTGAGCCAACACGTACGGCGCCTGGAGACCACGCTCGGGCGGACGCTGCTGGAGCGCGACACCCACGCCGTGCGCCTGACGGCGGCCGGAGAGGCCTTCCTGGGATACGCCCAACGCATCCTCGACCTGAGCGACGAGGCGATCGGCGCCGTGGTCTCCTCCGAGCCGCGCGGACGCGTGCGGTTCGGTGTCTCCGAGGACTTCGCCCTGACCCGCCTACCGGACTTCCTGCGCCGCTTCCGCGCGCTCCACCCGTACGTCGACCTGGAGTTCACCGTCGAGCTCAGCGTGACGTTGCACCGCCGACTGCGGGCCGGGGAACTCGACGCCGTACTCGCCATGCGCCTGAACGCCACCACGGGTGTGGACGCCTTTCGGCCACGAATCCTGTTCCACGACCCGTTGGTGTGGGTCTCGGCCCCCGACGTCCGCATCGACGAGGACGAGCCGGTCCCGTTGGTGCTCTACCCCAGACCCAGCCTGACCCGCGACGCCGCGCTGGACACCCTGATGTCCGCCGGACGCGCACATCGGGTGACCTGCACTTCGGGGAGCCTGAGCGGACTCCGCGCCGCGGCCCTCGCCGGCATCGGCGTCATGCCGTTCGCGCGCTCCCTCATCCCGGACGGGTTGGTCCACCGAGACCACGGACTGCCCGAACTACCCGAGACGGCCTTCGTACTGATGACCCGCGGCACCACGTTCCCTCCAGCCGTGCGGGCTCTCGTCGAAGCACTCCAGGACGACCACCGCGTACTGCGGGGCGATGGGGAAGGGGCAGCGCTCAGGGGCGGGGCCCTCCGGTGACCTCCTCCGCCGGCGTGACGGCGTCGCCCTCCTCGACCGGCCGTAGAGAGCCGACCAGCGCGCGCAGCTCCGTCAGGTCGGCGCCCCCCACGATTCGATCTCGGCGAAGACACCCGGCAGCCATTCCAGCCGTACGAGGAGATCGAGGTGGCCCGAGTGGCTCTCCTTCTCCTCGACGAGCATGACGGTGTGCCCGGCCTCCTCGACCTCTTCACAGACGTGGCGATCGATGGCCGACCACTCCTCGGATTCCAACAGGGCGGCCCGGTCCGGGTACTCGGAGACCGTCAGCACCACCTTGTCGAACGCTTCCCGTTCGTCCTGGACGACCAAGGCCCAGTCCATCGCGATTCGCAGGACGACCACCACGACGACGATCGCACCGGCCCACCGAAACCCCCGATCGTCGCTCAACACGAACGTGATCGGTACGGCGAAGGCGAGGAACGCGGTGGTGACGAAGGCCGGGATGACCGGGTCGGGCTCGGGAGAGGGATCCTCTTAGACGGCGCCGATCCCGACGAACATCGCGGTGAGCCCGGGAACCAACAAGAGCAGGAACATGTACGACACTCCACCGATGAGTAGGGCGGCGATCGGACTACACCCGAAGGGCGGGCTGGAATCGTCGAGTGAGCCGGTGGAGGCGGGGGAGCCCACGGTGCGGTGACCTCTCCTGCGGAGACGCGGGGTGAGTGGGTGGCCGCACCTTGGGACGCGCGGACCGACCCGTCGGGTTCCGCTTCATCCCAACGACCAACGAAGGGCCGGCCCGAGAGTTCGGGCCGGCCCTTGTACGTCTGCGCGGGGTATGGGGTAAGTGGTTCGGGGCGTGGGGTCAGTGTTTGCCCGCACGCAGGTCGCGCACGGTTCCACGGATGCTGTCCTTGAAGTTCGAGGTGCGCCGGATGGCCTTTCCCTTGAACTGTTCGAAACGGCCACGGGAGCGCATCCGGGAGTTCCCCGTCGCCCGCCCGGCCAGTTCCCTGACCCTGCCGCGTACCTGGGTGGCATTACCCCTGAGTTTCTCCGACCGGCTCATGAGCCCTCCTCCTGAAGGATCGGTGGCGTCGCTTGCCTGTCTCACTCGGGTACCTGCCACTTCTGTGGGATTTCATGCGGACATGCCCTGGAGAAATCGACGTGGCATGGAGCACACTCACGCCTCGTTCGTGGACCAAGCCATTGGCATGATCGGAGGATCGAAATGGAACCCAAGCGCCTGAACTGCGCGGTTATCCGATAGAGGAACAATGGGTTGTTCGGGGATTTCCTCGAAGGGCCGGAGAGATCTCCGGCTTGGAGGAATGGGCATCGGGGCTTTGGTGGTGGGGGTGTTGGGTGTTGCTCGGGTGGTTGGTCGGGCCCCTGCCCGAGGCGCCCCACGCACTGACCTTTCACCCACAACCTCGCCCTGAACTTCTGCTTGTCGCGATCTTCTTTCGCTCTTCCTCCTCACCCCCTCCCCACCTCCGCCCCCTCCGCGCCACCCCCGAGCTCCGCGTTTCCCGAGGCTTCCCGCTGATTTCACCGCTTCCACATCGCTCGATGAGCTCGCCGTGTTCACGAGCGCGGAGAATGCGAGGTCCAGCGGTTCACGTGCGATCGAGCCTGTCGGCTGCGTCGATGCGGGTGACATGTTTGGATGGTTCTTTGGGCGGGCTCGGGGATGACTCCATGAACGGGGGTGTTCTACCGACCTTCGGTGGTCGCCCGCTCCGCCGCGACGTCGTAGTGATTCAGGGGGGAACGGTGCGCGTCATCCTGGTCGTGCTCGGTGTGTTCGCGATGTTCGCACTGGCCCTCTGGGCGCTGCTTTGGTGGCCGCTCAGCCTCGTCGAGTGGTGCTTCGTGACCCTCGCCGGTGTGGGGCTGGTGTGGGTCACCGCCGGGCTCATCTGGGAACGCCCCCGAAGACACTGAGCTTCGCAGGCGGACACTGGGCCTCCGAGGTTGTTTCAGGGTGTCTAGAGGAGTCCGGTGAGAAGTGGGTGCCGGTCTGCGGTGGTGGCGGTGGTCAAGTAGGACGTGTTGGTGTGGGCCGTGTCCCCTGAGGAGTGTCGGCGGCGCAGTTCGGTGCGGGCGAACAGGGTCACCAGCCCGTTGAGAAGTCCGATGGTCTCCAAGCGGGCCGATCGGGACAACGACGTCGGTTCCAGTACCTGCAGGGCCCGCACCAGGTAGTCCATGCGCCGGGGACCCACGGTGGGTTCCGCGGGGCATGTCGAGCATCCAAGGGTGGCGCAGGTACACCTGTTTCTGGCGCCCGGCGAGCGTCGCCAAGTCCTCGACAGGGTCTCCGCTCGACTGGACGTCCAGGTCGATCTCGCCACTGACGGCGTCGGCCACGACATCCCCGGGCCGGTGAGGCACGGGGTCGCCGCGGAGATACGTGCTCTGGCCGATCACGCGCCGGGCCCGGTCGGGCCACGGTGACGGCTCATGTCTCCTCCCGGTGAATCTCCTCCCGGCGAAAGAGGAACAGCCCGTACCCGGCTTCGGAATCCACCCACTGGGCCCGCGGGGTGAAACCGTGAGCCCCCACTTCGTCGGCCAACCCCCGTTCATCGAACTTCACCGAGTAGCCGACGTTGACGAACCGACCGCGCGGCAGATCCAGCGTGATCCCGAGTCCTGGCACGTGCACCGTCCGATCGGCCCGCGCGCGCAGGCGACCCTCCACGGTGGAGGTCTCCGGGTTGTACCAAGCCTCCGGGACGAAGTCGTCGAGCACGAAGTCGGCGCCGTAGCGTTCGTTGAGCCGGGTGAGGTAGTTGAGTCGGAAGTCGGCGAAGGCCGAGTGTCCGGGTGGATCGTTGTAACAGGTCTCCAGGGCCTCCCCGCCCTTGTCCAGGTCGACGGAGACGAGGAAGCTCTCACCCGGCCTCAGACAGCGCGCGATCTCTCCGGTCAGCCCATCACGTTCCTCCCGTGTGGCGTTACCGAAGCTGCTTCCGAGGAAGACGACCGAGAGTGGTTCACCGGGGCGGGTGCGCAACCACTCCAGCCCTGCCTCGTAACGCCCCCACAGACCCGTGACGGCCAAACCGTCCAACTCCGAGCGCAACGTCGCGGCGCTGGAACGCAGCATGCCCTCGTCGACGTCGATCGGTAGATAGGTGGTCGGGCGCAGCCGTACGCGGTTCTCCAACAGCAATCGCGTCTTCTTCGCGCTGCCACTGCCCAGTTCCGCGATCCGCCCGCAGCCGAGTGCCGCGGCGATCTCCTGTGCGTGGTGCTCCAGAAGGCCGCGTTCGACCCGGGTCAGGTAGTAGGTGGGCAGCTCGGTGATCTGTTCGAAGAACCGGGAGCCGACCGCGTCGTAGCCGAGCCAGGGCGGCAACCGAGGCGGTGTCCCCCGCAGGGCGTCGCGCACGACGGTGTCCTCCGGCACGGCGTCGCCAGGGTCTGGGAGCCGGACGACGCCGGTCCGCGTCTCCGATGGTTCGGCGAACGTCATGGGGTCTTCACTCCCGCCTCGGGGCGGAAACTCGACTCACCACGGCGCCAACGCTGGAACAGGTACTCCTCCAGCCGGCCGGCCAGGAACAGACTGCTACGGATCCCGAAGACGACGTCGGCGGTCAGTTCGGGCTCCGCCTGGAGCAGTGGCGTGATCACCTCACGACGGATGAGCTGCTCATGCACCGCGTCGGCCTCCACGTGTTCGGCGTAGAAGCGGATGGCCGCCGGACCGCAGCCCAGCTTCCGCATGGCCTTGACCAGACGGTCCGAGCCGGGGGACGAGGTGAGTTCGACGGTGGCGAACTGCCCGATCAGCGCCGCGCGCAATCCACGGTGCAGCCCGCACAAGGACATGAAGTTGACCTCGGCCAGCATCGCGGGGGGAGCGGAGTCGACGTAGGCGCCGTAGACGTCGGAGAGACCGAGTTCGGCCATCATGTCGGCGAAGAGCTTCGAGTGCGTCCGCTCGGGGTCGCCGGCGCCGTACTCGTCGTGCTGCACCGTCACCAAGGCGGCTTTGGGCGGACCGTCCAGGCGCGGGACGACGAAGGTCTGCGGGTCGGCCTCCTTCAAGTGGTAGAGCGAACGGTGAGCGATGTACTCCCGCAGCTGCCACAATTCCCCGCGCCGGCGTAGATAGTGGGAGATGCCGAACGCGTCGAGGTTCTCCACGAGGAGTCCGTTGAGCTCGTCGTCGATGTCCGTGCCGGTGGGCACGTCGTGCCTGAGCGCGTTGAGGAAAGCCCCCTCCAACTCGGCGCGGACCGCCAACAACGCGGGATCCCATTCACGGTCGTCGTCGACTCCGTCGAAACCACGGTAGTGAAGTTCGTAGCAGCAGTAGAGCGCCAGTTGAAGGTCGTCTCCATAGGGCGCGGAACCTTCCACCGCGGGAACCTCGTTCGGGTTTCCACGTAGTGCGGACAGAACCCCCTCCGAGATGGGGCCGCGAGGGGCCGGAAGCGTCGGCGCCCTCGACCTCGTCGTGGTCATGATGTGTTCTCCTTCCCCTCTTCGTCACGTACACGTCGACGGTGGCTGGTGTCGCAGAACGGGCGGCGTCCACTGCGGCCGCACGCGCACAACGCGGTGACCGCTCGGTCGCTGAGCACACGTGTTCCATCCGACATCTCCACGTCGACCGGGCCGTAGACGAGGATCGGACCCTCGTCGGTGACGATGACCCGGCGACGGGACTCAGCCATGGCACGCCTCGATGACCACGAGTTCCTCCTCCGTCTGGTCAGGGCCGAGCAACCCTCGGGTACGCAGTTCCGGGGCGCGCGTTCGTAACACCGGCCCGAACGGGATGCGGGCTCGTGCCAGAACCTCCGTCACCAGCCCGGCCTCCGCGAGCCGGTCCAAGGTGGCCTGTTCGTCGGAGAGGGTGGACTGCACGAGGAGGAGCGCGCCGTCCTCGCTGAGCACCGAGGACACCCCCGAACAGATGCGGTTCAGCAGGACCCGACCGTCCGGTCCCGCGTCCCAGCACCTCGCGGCCCGGTGCCGGGACGGCATCGGACCGACACCGGGTACGTAGGGCGGATTGGCGAGCACGAGGTCGAAGCGACGCGCGGCCACGGGGGCGAACAGGTCGCCGCGCCGGACCGTCGCCGAGATCCCGTGGATACGGCTGTTGAGCCAGCTCGCCACGACCGAGCGTAGGGACAGGTCGATCGCGGTGAGGCTGGTCGCCCCGGCGCGGAAGGCCTCGATGCCGAGGGCACCGGTGCCCGATCCGACATCGAGAACCGAACGGCCGGAGAGCCGGCCGCGCCGACGCAATACGTGACGTAGTAACGAGGTGTCCTCTTGCGCTCGGTAGACACCAGGAGGTCTCACCAACAACATGGCTGTACCACTACCCGACCGGGAACCGGACAATCGTTCCCTTGGGGCGCCTCACCGAGCTCGGTCTCCTTCAGAGACGGTCGACCAGGATCCGTCCATCGGTGGTGTGCTGTCCGGCCAGGCCACCGCCGTAATTGGCTTCGACCCGCGAACGTTCGGCGTCGTTGGGCGAGGAGACGGTGCAGTCCACGCCACCGGTGGAGCCCGACATCAGCGAGGAACAGGGGCCGGGCTTGGCGTCGGGCAGGCCCAGGCTGTGGCCGAGCTCGTGCGCGGCGATGCGCACGGCGTCGTAGCCTTCGGCGGTGCCCTGGCGGCCCATCCAGACGGTGACCTGCCCGCCCGGACGCACCGGGCCCAGGTGGGCGCGGGGCCAGTCGTCGTCGGCGATGATCAGGATCTCCGAGTGCTGTCCGTCGGAGGCGGGTTCCAGGCGCACGTTGTCGACGCTGGAGTTCCACACGTCCACGGCCGATGAGACGGCGGAGGTGTACTCCGCGGCCTGGCTGTCGTCGTAGTACAGGACGGTCTCGTTCGCGGCCATGGCCGGCGCGGTGCCCACCAGCATCAGTGTCAGCGCGCTCAGTGCGAACAGCGGGGAAGTGAGGATACGTCTCAGCACGGGGGTCTCCCTGGGGTGAAGGCGCCGATGTCGTCGGTGACCCTGTGGGGTCGGGGTGATGCTATGCGTAGCGTCGTATCGCCACAAGGAGTGCAGAGCCATCGATATCCGCCGGCGCCGAACGACTCCTGCCCCTGCGATCGGTACTGCGCCACGCCACTGCCGAACAGGTCCGTCAGGTCGGCCTGCCCACCGAGTGGATGCGCGCCGCGTCGAAAACGGGTCACTCCACCGGCCTCCTCGACCACCGCGACGGTGGTGAACACCAAGAAAAAGTGACCGTCCTGACATCGAATGAGGCTCGGGTGAGGGGGTCTCGGGGGGAGGTGGGGGAGGGGGAGGGAGGCACCGCGGGCCCGGCTTCCGCTGTGGGGCGGGCGATGCGGGGCGGATGTGCCGCGCATGCGATCCGGCCGAAAGGTTGCTCCGGCTCGGTGT
>NZ_JBSHJJ010000003.1:0-506540 GCF_053619415.1 Nocardiopsis sp. NPDC055551
GGTGGCGGCGGCCATGACCCCGCCGGTGGGGGTGCACAGGCCGCGGAGGGTCAACGCCGATCGGGCCGCCAACGAACTCTCCGTACCGGGCAGGGTCAGGGTGTCCAGCCACCGGGACCAGTGGTGGGCCGCCCTCTCCTGGCGTTCGGGTTCGGTGCTCTCCTCGGCGGCGAGGGAGTCGGTGCCACAGCGCAGTTCCAGGACCACGGGCTGCTCGGAACGCGGGTGGACGGTGGCTCGGGCGACGTCGTCGGTGCCGTCGTGGTCCACGTGCCACTCCACACCGGGGGAGCGCAACACCATGGGGAAGTCGGCGCCCTGGACGCGCAGCCCCTCGGGCTCGATGGTGAGGCGGATCGGGGCGCGACCGAAGTCGGGGCGTGGCGCGAACTCGATGGTGGCGGGCGTGACACCGGCGATCACACGGATGAGGTCGGTGCGGCCGGGTTCGGTGTCCTGGGCGAGGTAGTCGGTGACCTCCAGCCGCGACCAGCGGGTGCGCACGGTCATGGTGCCGGGCAGGTAGCGCTGTCCCAGGGGGAGACCGCCGTGGGCGGGGGCGATCGCGAAGACGCCCGCCTGGCGCCCGCCCAACACCTCGGCGAACAGGGCGTTGGAATCGGGTTCGGGGTGGCAGAACCACAGCAGCCGCGCGTCCGGTCCGATCAGCGCCACGGAGGACTGGTTGGAGAGCATGGACATGCGCTCGATGGGAGTGGGCCGTTCGCCGAACACCCAGGAGCGACGCTCGTTGGCGAGCAGGGTCAGGAGCGTGGCGGCGGTGGGGGTGTCCGGGACGCTGTGCGAGGCGACGGTGGGTTCGGGGCCCACGCGGACACCCGCGTCGGCTCCGGTGTTCAGGTTCGTGAACACCGGCTCCTCACCCTCGCCGCCGCCGATGTAGAGGAGCGCGGTGGCGTCGACCTGTTCGCGGAGCACCTCCAGGGCGGCGGACTTGTCCGTGGGGGTGTCGACGGTGAGGTCGGTGTCGAACTCGGTGCCGTGGGCGCCGACGAGGCGGACCTCGGCGGGCAACCGGGACAGCACGGCGAGGTCGCGCAGGGGACGGGCGGAGACGACCGCGCACACGGTGCCCGGCAGGTCGGCCAGGTCGCGCAGGGCGCGGACGGCCTCCGGCAGGGGGCCGCGGTGGTCGGAGCCGACGGGGGCCAAGGCGCCGTCGTAGTCGCAGGCGACGAGAAGTCGCGAGGTGCGCGCCAACGCGGAGACGCGTTGGCGCGCGTCGAGAGGCATGGTCGCGAGAGTTGTGTCGGTCGCCCTCGTGGACGTCGCTTCGACCGCTTGGGTGAGCGTCACGTTGCCTCCTCCACATGGTCCACTACATGACCTGGGAAAATAGGTGAGATGTAGGACTCCGCGCACATGCGATCGGTTCACACGGGATCGGTGTGGAAAACGTAGACGCAAGGATGGTGGCGCGGGATGAGCCTCGGGGAACTTTGACCAGATATCAGGAACTTTTAACGCGCAGTGTGGCGAATCAGCTGATGTCGGTCGTTCCAGGAAAGAACGTCTCCCCCGGAGGTCAACGCGAGACTACCCGCGTCGTGGGACTCCTGCGACCGGAGTGCAAAGTGATGCAGATCACCCGAAAACGAGGACCGGAGAACCTCGGGAGGTTCCTCATCTTCGGCGCTCGAAAAAGGCCGGGTGGGACGGTGTGTCGCCCACCCGGCCGGGACTTCGCGGAAGTCAGCCTCGGAGATCGTTCTCCGGCTTGCGAAGGTGGTGGACCCAGGCGGGCGGGACGTTCGCGAAGACCTTCTCCGAACCGATCCCGTAGCGGTCGATCCAGTCCTGGACCACCCAGCTCGTCCGGGCCTGGCGCAGGTAGTCCTCGCGCTTGGCGATGACCGCCTTGACCTCCTTCGTGTACAGGTATCCGTAGAACGACAGCGTTCCGCCGGGGCGGAGCACCGTGAAGTAGTAGTCGAGGATGTCCTTCACCTGGTCCGCGGTGAAGTTGGCGAACGGCAACCCGGACACGATCACGTCGTAGGTCCGGTCGGTGCCCAGGTCGTTCACCAGGCAAGCGTGCACCGTGGCGGAGTCGGCGATCCGTGACATGTCCGGGTCGGTCGACAACAGCTCCTCGACGTGGGCGGCGAACTCGGGGTTCGCCTCGACGAGGTCGAGGGTGTCGCCGGGGCGCATGGCGGCCGCGATCCCACGGCTGATGGCGCCGGTGCCGGCGCCCGCCTCCAGGATGCTCAGGGTCCCGTCGGGGTCGGTGCGGTGGCGGATGTGTTCGGCCATCTCATAGGCGAGCGCACCACTGCTGGGCAGGATGGATCCGGTGGCGTGGAAGGTTCGCAGCGCCTGACTGAAGAACAGTCGGGTGTCGCGCAGTCGTTCCTCGATTCGGAGGGCGGAAAGGGGTCCGGCATGGCTGTGTGTCTCGGACATGCTTGAACGCTAACGCCTCGGCGGGTCGTGGGGGAATTCACGTGGGCGTTTGTCCGGGAAACACCGGGTGGGCATCGCCACTCGGAAAACGGGAACCGGTGGTGGGCCCGCGCCGTTCCACACCGCCCGCCCTACCCTGAGGGCATGAGCGCACCGGACAGCACATCCCCCGTCCCCGACCACCCTCGAACGGCGTTGGTCACCGGTGCCTCCAGTGGGATCGGTGAGGAGTTCGCCCGCAGGCTCGCCCAACGCGGCCACGCCCTCGTCCTGGTCGCACGTCGCGCGGAGCTTTTGGCGGAGGTCGCGTCCGACCTGCGGGAGAGCTACGGAACCCCCGTCGAGGTCCTCGTCGCCGATCTGGGCGTCCCCGAAGGCCTCGCCTCGGTCACCGAACGCCTCGCCGTGGACGGCACGGGGGGCCTCGATCCCATCGACCTGCTCGTCAACAACGCGGGGCGTGGGGACGGCGGCGTCTTCGCCGAGCAGGAACCCGCCGAGATCGACGCGATGCTCGACCTCAACGTTCGCGCCGTCCTCCAACTGACCCGAGCCGTGCTCCCCGTCCAGATCGCCCGGCGGGCCGCCGGCGAGACCCGGAGACTGGGCGTGGTGAACGTGGCGTCCATGGCCGGGGAGATTCCCGCCAACCCGGGTGGTTCGGTCTACGGGGCGGGCAAGAAGTTCGTCACGATGTGGAGCGAGAGCGTCGCCGCCGAGGTACGTAAGAAGGGTGTGCACGTCACCGTGGTGCTGCCGGGGTTCGTGCGCACCGACATGACCCGCGAGGTCCAGGCGCAGGGAATGCCCCAGTTCGCGTTCGTCCACAAGGAGCACATCGTCCGCGACGCGCTCACCGCGTGGTCGGCGGGGCGCCCCGCGGTCATCCCCGGGGCCCAGTACAAGACCGCCGACGGGCTCCTTCGTCTGCTGCCACGACCCCTCGTACGGGCCGTGGCGCGTCGTCTGGCCTGACCCGTGGCCCCGACCCGCGGACCGGGATCGGACGGTGGATACCGGGCGGGGCCCTTGCCGTGACCTGGCACACCCGCCGTTCTCACATGCCGAGACTCCTGGGCCCCGGTTGGGCACCGGTGGTCCGGAGCACCTACTCTGGTACAGCACTGTCGGTCGAGGAAAGAGACCATGAAGACCTTCGAAGAGCTGTTCGCCGAGCTGTCCGAGAAGGCACGCTCCCGCCCCGAGGGGTCCGGGACCGTCGCCCAACTCGACGCCGGCGTCCATGCCATCGGCAAGAAGGTCGTCGAGGAGGCAGCCGAGGTCTGGATGGCCGCCGAGTACGAATCGGACGAGCAGGCCGCGGAAGAGATCTCGCAGCTCCTCTACCACCTCCAGGTTCTGATGCTGGCCCGTGGCCTGCGGCTCGAGGACGTCTACAAGCATCTGTAGGTCGGCCCGCCCCATGCCCCTGCCGGGCGTGAGCGTTCGCCGGCCACCGGACGTCCCCGTACACGTAAGAGCGATCAAGGAACCACGACATGCCCGACATGCTCAGAATCGCCGTGCCCAACAAGGGCCAACTCTCCGAGCCCGCCGTCCAGATGCTCACCGAGGCCGGTTACCGGCAGCGCAAGAGCAGCCGTGACCTGGTGCTGGTCGATCCGGACAACAACACCGAGTTCTTCTTCCTGCGACCCAAGGACATCGCCGTCTACGTCGGCGAGGGCATCCTCCAGGCCGGGATCACCGGCCGCGACATGCTGCTGGACTCCGGCGCGCCCGTCGACGAGGTCCTTCCCCTCGGCTTCGGGGGGTCCACCTTCCGATTCGCGGCTCCCGGCGGCGCCGGAATGAGCATCGACGACCTCAACGGCAAGCGCATCGCCACGTCCTTCGACGAACTGCTCCGCTCCTACCTGGAGGAGCGGAACGTGTCGGCGCGGGTCATCCACCTCGACGGAGCCGTGGAGAGCTCGGTGCAGCTCGGCGTGGCCGACGCGGTGGCCGACGTGGTCTCCACCGGGACCACCCTGCGCAACGCCGGGATGGAGACCTTCGGTGACCCCATCCTGGTGTCCGAGGCCGTGGTCATCCGGCCCACGAACGCGCCCGACAACCCCCAGATCGATCTGTTGCTGCGGCGGCTGCGCGGCGTTCTGGTGGCTCGGGACTACGTGATGATGGACTACGACGTGCACGCCGAGAACCTGGAGGGCGCGGTCGCGCTCACTCCGGGCATGGAGGGGCCGACGGTCTCCCCACTGCACCGTGAGGGCTGGGTCGCGGTGCGTTCGATGGTGCCGCGCAAGGAGGCCCAGCGCATCATGGACGACCTGTGGCAGTTGGGGGCCCGAGCGATCCTGGTCACCGACATCTACGCCTGCCGCCTGTAGGGAAACGGCCCGTACGAACGCGCCCCGCTCCGTTCCGCCGAAGACGCGGTTCGGGGCGGGGTTTCTCGTTTCCCTCCGCGGCTCCGGCATCCTGGGGGTGCCGTCGAAGAGAAACGAGGATCGTGGAAGATGTCCGCCCCCCTGCGCCCGGTCGCCCTGGCCGCCGTCCCCCTCCTGTTCGTGGTCACCACCGGATGTCTTCCCCCCGGACTCGACCAGGATTTGGTACCCGACGAGGACCAGGACCTGCTCAACGTCCTGGTGTGTTCACAGACGTACCTGGACCCGTTGTGCGAGGGGCGTGAAAACGGGTTCGACGACGAGTGGGAGGAGATCGAGACCTTCCTGAACGAATCACCCGAGGTCGTTTCGTACCTCTTCGTCACTCAGGAGGACGCCTACCGGCAGTTCCTCGAAATCTCGGAGGACCCGCCGGAGGGGTTGCGCCCGGATAGCTTCCCGCCCCGGTACGACGTGAGGGTGGAAGACGGTAACCGGCGTGGGGCGGTCGCTTCGGCGATGGCGGAGATGTGCGGGGTGGTGGAGGTCCACTACGTCGAGGCCGGAGAGGATACGCGTACCGACTTCCCCGGGGCCGGATCGGGGTGCTGATCGTCGGCGGGACGTGACTGTAGGGCCGCCCAGATCAGCGGAACCTGGAGGGGCACACGGCCCCAGGCGATGAGCCGGTTGTCGGCCGGCCCGGGCAGGCGGCCCGAACCCGAGTCCAGGGCCATCCGCACGTTGGCGGGCCACACGGACACCAACAGCGCGGCGGCGGCCGGACCGGCCCACTTCCGCCGGGCCAGCAGACCGACCCCGCAGGCCAGTTCGGCCGCCCCACTGCCGTATACGAACGCGCGGTGGGCGGGCAGCCGCCGGGGCATGATCGCCTCGAACGGCTTCGGTGCGACGAAGTGCAGCATCCCGGAGGCGACGAACAGGCCTCCGAGCGCCCGCGGGGCCACTCTGCGCAGTACGCTCACGCGTTCGCTCATGAACTCTCTCCCTCTCGTGACGTGCCGGGATCCAACTTACTCGCCGGTAGGTTCGGGGCGGAAGGGAGACAGCCCTTCACGAGGGCAGGAAACGCTCCCAGAACACGTTCTCCTCGGAGACACCGCCCTCGACCGCGGCCTCCAGAACCGAGTCGATTAACGGCGGCGGCCCGCACACGTACAGGTCGGGGAGCACGCCCTCGGACTTCAGACCCGATCGCACGAGGTCGGCCGGGGTCCCGACCGACCCCCGCCACGTGTCGCTCGGGCGCCACACGCAGACGTCGAAATCGAAGCCCGGGAGGCCACCGAACGCGGAGATCGCCGGAGCCTCGGCGGACAGCTCACGCATCTCCGACAACCCGAAGACCTCCTCTTCCTCGTTGACCCCGAGGATCAACCGGACCGGATACGGCTCCTGCCACTCGACCATGTGCCGGGCCATCGACAGCATCGGCGCGAGACCGGTCCCGCCGGCGACGAGCCAGCGTGGCCGCAGCCCCGTCTCGTTCAGTCCGAAGGCGCCCAGGGGGCCGCGAACGATGAGCTTCGATCCGGTTCGGGCCTCGTGCCGGAGGTGACCGGAGAACGCGCCATCGGGCCGCAACCGGACGAAGAACTCCATCAGTCCTTCCCAGTTTCCGGTGTTGGCCAGTGAGTACGCCCGCTTGGCGTCCTCCCGGTCCGGCGGCTGGAGTTCCACGAACCGGCCGGGCTCGAACTGGCAGTCGAGCCCCTCTTCGGAGTCGGTGTCGACCCGCACTTCGAGGCGGACGGTGTCCTTGGCCACCTCCTCCAACGTGGTGATCGTGGCCTCCCACACCGGGATCTCACCGCGCAGCACACGCGAACCGTCATAGGGCAGGTCCGCCGAGACCGGTCCCCGGGGGAAGGTGCGGCACAGCAGCACACCCCTGTGCTCGTCCCGGTCCTCCTCCGGCAGCGCCTGAGGACTGTGGGAGCCCAACTCGTACTCGCCGTCCGTCACGTTGGCGTGGCAGGACCCGCAGGTGCCCCGCTTACACGAGGCGGGCAGAGTGGCGCCCGCCGCCGCTGCGGCCTCCAACACGTTCTGCTCGGGTGGGCAGCAGAACTCCAGGTCCTCTCCATCGGAGGTGGACAGTGTGATCGGGTGGCACCCGCCACCGCCGCACCCGCAGGGCTCGGAATCGGCCGCCGACGAGTCCGGGACCGTTTCGGTCATGCCCCCACCTCGCGCAGCGCCGCGGCCACGTCGGCCACCGGGTCGTCGATCGTCCGCAGCCCGAACCGGTCGATGAACTCGTCGGCCAGGTCGGGTGTGAGGTAGGCGGGGAGCGTGGGGCCGAGGTTGATGCCGCGGAAGCCGAGTGCCAGCAGCGTGAGCAGGACCGCCACCGCCTTCTGCTCGGTCCAGGACAGCACCAGAGTCAGGGGCAGGTCGTTGATCCCGCACTCGAACGCGTCGGCCAGCGCCATGGCGATCTTGATCGCGGAGTAGGCGTCGTTGCACTGCCCCGCGTCCAACAGCCGGGGGATCCCCTCGATGTCACCGAAATCGTGTCGGTTGAAGCGGTACTTGGCGCAGCCCAGGGTGAGGATGATCGAGTCGTCCGGCGCCCCGAGCGCGAACTCCGTGTAGTAGCTGCGCCCCGGCGTGGGCCCGTCGCATCCGCTGATCAAGAAGAAGTGCCGGATGGCGCCCCGCTTGACGGCGTCGGTCACCTGGTTGGAGATGGCGAGCACCGCGTCGCGCCCGAAGCCCACCATGATGGACTTCTCCTCCGGATCGGTCTCCTCGTATCCGGGAAGCGCCTTCGCCGCCCGGATCACCTGGCGGAAGTCACCGTTGGCGACGTGCCGTACCCCGGGCCACCCGACGGGGCCCGTGGTGAAGATCCGGCGCCGGTAGGAGGCGTGTGGTTCGATGATGCAGTTCGACGTCATCAGGATCGCGCCGGGGAACCGGGCGAACTCCTCCTGCTGGTTCTGCCAAGCGCCACCGTAGTTGCCGACCAGGTGGGGATAGGCCTTGAGTAGCGGGTAGCCGTGGGCGGGGAGCATCTCGCCGTGGGTGTAGACCTTGACCCCGGCGTCCTTGGTCTGTTCCAGCAGATCGGCCAGATCCCGCATGTCGTGCCCGCTGACCAGGAGCGCCTTGCCCTCGACCGGTGTCGTCCGCACGGCCGTGGGCTGTTGGGCGCCGAAGGTGCCGGTGTTGGCCCCGTCGAGCAACTCCATGACGGTGAAGTTCAGGTGCCCCAGGTCGAGGGCCCTTTCGAGCAGTTCCTCGATGTCGGTCGGGTCGGTGGCCAGGTAGTCCAACGCCGATTCGACCCCGCCGAAGACCTCCGCGCTGTGGCCCCCCAACACGTGAGCGTGGTGGGCGTAGGCGCAGATCCCCTTGAGCGTGTAGAGGTGCAGCGAACGCATCCCGATGACGTCCGGGCCGACGGCGTCGAGACCGGCGTCGACGCGGACGTCGGCCGACTGGCGCAGCAGCCCCTCCATGTCCGGCGCCGGCCGCCAACGGGCGGGGCCGGCCGGCTCCTCGGGGATGATTCCTCGGGCTCGCGCGGCCTCCTCGTACGCGGCCTTCGCCCGGTCCCGGACCGCCGCGGCCTCCTGTAGGAGGGTGACGAACCGAGTCTGGCTGAAGTTCACGTTGGTGAGCGTGTTGAAGACCGAGAAGAGGATGAAGCCCGCGGCCTCGTCATCGGGCGCGGACAACGCCCGCGCTCTGGTCGCGTACTGGGCGATGCCCTTGACCGCGTGGACCAGGAGGTCCTGTAGGTCCGAGGTGGGGGCGTCCTTGCCGCAGTTGCCGACGGGTCCTCCGCAGCCGATGACGGCGCCGGTCCTGTCGGTCTGCTCGCACTGGAAGCAGAACATGCGTGGTCCTTTCACGGACTCGTCGTCTCCGTGGGCTCCGGATGTGGTCGGAGCCGCGGGGCGAACGTAGACCCGTGCCGGGACCCGTTTCCTTGACCCCGGTCAATCGGCGACCGAGTGTGACTCGGATCCCACGGTCGGCCCTCACCGCTCCAGAAGGGCGGCCAGCCGGGGAACGTCGTGCAGGACGATGCGGTTTCCCGCCACCTCGATCAGACCGGCGGCGGACAGGTCGTGCAGTACCCGGGAGAACGTCTCCGGAGCGATGTTGAGCCGGGAGGCGAGCACCTGCTTGCGGGTGGGAAGGAGAACCACGCTCCCGCCCGCGCCGTCGCTCTCGGCCTCCCGTAACAGCAGCCCCACGACCCGCTGTGTGCCCGACATCAAGGAGTAGGACTTCACGTCCTGGAGCAGCTGGTGGAGGCGCCCCGCCATGTTCGCCAGGATCCGGCGGGCGAACGCCGGGTCCCGGTCGAGCAGACCGAACACCGCCGTTCCGGTCACGACCAGCAACTCCGTGGCGGTCAGTGCGGTCGCGGTGGCAGGGGCGTCGTGTCCCTCGAAGAGGATGGCTGCCCCGAAGCTCTCACCCTCCCGGATGATCTCGACCACCTTGCGGGCTCCGTCGGCGGTCGACACGGTCAGTTGCATCTGCCCGCGCTGGACCATGAAGAATCCGCGGACCGGGCTCCCCTGGTGGAAGGCGGCCTCGTCCTGGTCCAGCGATAGGAACCGACAGCCCCTGGAGAGGGCGTCGAGTTGTCCCGGGGCGAGCCCTTGGAAGAGCGGTGTTCGTGACAGCAGGTCCGACACCGACGTGGTCGTGAGCATGTGGGGGTATCTCCTGCTCGGGGCGGGCCGGAGCCGGTGGCGGGCGCCCGCGTCCGGTTCTTCGGGTGACCGTGCGTCCCCAGTGTCCCTCGGCGCATCGGCCCTCGTCTGCCGACGATGGTCTCCGTTCGTCCGCCGAAGGGCGCATGTCCCGAGTCATCGCCCCCTTTCCGCTCGGGGCGGGCACAATGGGGCCATGAACCAGCGAACGGGATACCTCGCACCTGAGGAGGAATCGGTCACCCTGGCCCGCGTGACCGGGGAGACCGGCGGCGATCTGGTGCTGCGCCGTGTGGGCGCGCACTACGAGATCTACTCCAACGGTCTTTTCCTCATGGACACCCGGGACGGCACCTCGGAGCGGGAGATGGTCCGCGAGAGCCTGGAGGCCCTACCGAAGGGGCGTTCACACGCACGTGTGCTGATCGGTGGGCTGGGCGTGGGTTTCTCCGCCAGGGAGGCCCTGGACCATCCGCAGGTGTCTCGTGTGGACGTCGTGGAACTGGAGCCCCAGGTGATCGCCTGGCACGACGACGAGCTCGGTGAGGCCGCCGACTTCGTCCACCACGACCCTCGCTGCCGGGTGCACAACGAGGACATCGTCGCCTGGCTGGCCAAGGCCGCGGCGAAGCCGAAACCCGCCCGCTACGACGTCATCTGTCTGGACACCGACAACGGACCCGACTGGACCGTGGTGGAGAACAACAACCGCCTGTACGAGGCGGCCGGCCTGGAACAGCTCATCCGGTTGCTGGCTCCCGGAGGGGTGCTCTCGTTCTGGAGCGCCAACGCCGTCGAGAGCTTCGAGAAGCTGCTCCACACCCGCTTCGAGGTGGTGGAGGTCGTTGAGGTCACGGTCGCCCGGGGCGTCCCCGACACCGTCTACCTCGCCTCGAAACCGTGGGTGGAGCAGCCCTCCTAGTGCCGCGACGGCTCGGATCAGCCCCTGTTCCGGGACATGTAGCGGGCGAACTCCTCCAGGGAGATGCGCTGGTCACCGTCGGAGTCCATCGCCCGGACCACCCCGGCGGCCTGCTCCTCGGTGGTCTCCTCACCCAGGTTGCGCATCAGGGAGGCCAGCTCCTGCGCGGAGATGAGGCCGTCGCCGTCGACGTCCACAAGGGCGAACGTGGCGGCGTACTCGGTGGTCTCGGGCATCGGGGGTCACACTCCGGATCGTCTCGGGATGAGGGCTCGGGCAAGGTTACCGCCGCCCGACAGGGCCGGGAAAGCCCGCGGGGCCGTGCTCCGAAAGGAACACGGCCCCGCGACAGGGGATGGCTCAGGCGTTGTTGGTGGAGGCCCTGGAACCGACCCACCGGGCGATCACGGTGAAGAGCAGCACCAGCACGAACAGGCACAGCGCGGCGCCCCAGGCGCGGTCGATACCGGCTTCGAAGGGCTGGGCGGCGCCCTTGAAGAGCTGGAGGGGAACGGCGCCCTGCGGGTCGCCTTGGAAGCCGGTGACGATGAGTCCGGTACCGAAGGCGGTCAGCATCAGCGGAGCGGTCTCACCGATGCCTCGGGCGATCGCCAGCATCGAACCCGTGGTCAGACCCGGCGCCGCGGTCGGCAGCACCGTGTGCACGATCGTCTGCCACTTGCGCGCGCCCAGACCGTAGCTGGCGTTGCGCATCTCGTTCGGGACCAGCCGCAGCATCTCCTCGGCGGACCTGGTCACGATGGGCAGCATCATCACGGCGATGGCCACGGCGCCCACGAAGGTACCGAAGCCCATGCCGCCCCAACCGATCACCAGCAGGCCGTACACGAACAGACCCACGAAGATCGACGGGATACCGGTCATCACGTCGGTGAAGAAACGGATCGCCGAGGTCATCCGGTTGGGCCCGTACTCGACGATGTACACGGCGGTGGCGATGCCGAACGGGATCGACATCAGGATGGCCAGCGACATGATGTACAGGGTTCCGAAGAACCCGGCCGCGTAGCCGCCGCCATCGCGTCGGGGCGGGGGCTCGGTCTGGGTGAAGAAGTCCAGGTTGACCACGCCGATACCGCGACGGGTCACCTCGAAGATGATCAGCACCAGGGGGATCATGGCGAGGATCATCGCGCCGGTCAGGAGCACGGTGGCGCTGCGGTCCTTGAACCGGCGGAACCCGGAACCAGGGGGGCGTTGGCTCAGCGGAACGTGCTTGCGCGGGGGAGTCGAGGTCATGGTGCTCATACGGCGGCGTCTCCCGTCATGCGCCCCAGGCGCCAGACGATGACGCGGGCGAGGATGTTGACGATCATCGTGACCAGGAACAGGGCGACACCGATGGCCATCAGTGCGGTCCTGGCCTCGGGGCCCGCCTCGCCGAAGGTCGCGGCGATGTGCGAGGCCATGCTGCTACCGGTGCTGAACAGGCTCGACCCCCAGGACTGGGAGCCACCGATGAGCATCAGGACCGCGATGGTCTCACCCAACGCACGGCCCAGACCCAGCATGGCGGCGGCCACGATCCCGGAGAAGCTGGCCGGTAGCACCACCTTGCGCAGAACCTCCCATCGGGTGGAACCCAGGGCGTAGGCGGCCATGCGCTGGTCGATCGGGTGTACCACGATGACCTCGCGGATGATGGCGGTCATGATCGGCAGGATCATGATCGCCAGAACGATCCCGGCGGGCAGATAACCGACACCGCGGATCGGGCCCTCGAAGAGGAAGAACCACCCGAACGTGTTCCCGAGGAACTCGAAGAACGGGCGGAGCACGTTCGGCAGGAACCAGTGCAGGCCCCACAGACCGAAGATGACGCTGGGCACCGCGGCCAGCAGCTCCACCGTGTAGGAGAGCGGCTTGGCGAGACGGCGCGGTGCCAGGTGCGTGATGTAGAAGGCGACCATGATCGCCAGCGGCAGTGCGATGACGATGGCGATGGTCGCGGTGACCAGGGTGCCGTAGATGAACGGCCAGGCACCGTAGGTACCGGTGATCTCGGTCCGGGAGCTACCGGAGGTCCAGTCCTCGCCGGTGAGGAAGCCGAAGAAGCCTTCCTTGGCGAAGACGGGCCAGGCTTCGGTGGTGGTGCGGATCACCATCAGGGCCAGGATGACCAGCACGATCGTTCCGCAGGCCGCGACGACCCACTTGAAGATCGGGTCGGCCATGCGCCCCTTGCCTGAGCGGAGGGAACTGCGCCGGGGTTCCTCCGGGGCCGGGGCCTCGGGGGCCTGAGTGGACATTGTGCTTCTCCTTGATGGCTTTCGTGGGAGTCGGAGAGCGGTTCACCCCTGTTCTGCGTGCCCCGGGGTGTGAGGGGGGCGGGGCCGGAACCGGAGTTCCGGCCCCCAAGAAGCGAGAGAGGCGGTGGGGCCGGGACCCAGCGGTCCCGGCCCCGGAGGGGTTACTCCTCCTCGGAGCCCTCTTCGGCCTCGGCGTCTTCCTCGGTGCCGGCCTCGGCGTCGTCACCGTCGGTGGCGTCGTCCTCGGCGCCCTCCTCGGTGTCGCCCTCGCCGCCGCCGTTCTCGGAGTTGGTCTTCTCCAGCTCGGCGATGACGCGGTCGGTCAGCTCGTCACCGAGCGGCGCGTAGCCCAGCTCACCGGCGACGTCCTGAGCACCCTCGTCGGTCAGGGCCCAGGTCCAGAAGTCGATGATGGCGTCGGCGGTGGCGTCCTCGTAGCCGCAGGTGTAGGTGAAGATCCAGTTGGTACCGGCGATCGGGTAGCCCTCGCCACCGATGTTGTCGATCGAGAACTGGAAGTTCTCCGGAACCTCGGCCTCCTCGGAGGCCGCGATGGTGGCCTCAAGGGTCGGCTCGATCGGGTTGCCATCCTCGTTGACGATGGTGGCGACGGACAGGCCCGCCTCCTGGGCGAAGGACTGGTTCAGGTAGCCCATGCCGCCCGGGTTCTGGCTGATGCCCTGGGCCACGCCGTCGTTCTGCTGGCCGCCGACCAGGCCGGACGCCCAGTCGAGCTCCTTGCCCTCGCCGTATTCGTCGGCCCACGACTCGACCTCGGTGGAGAGGTAGTGCGTGAACACCGCGGTGGTGCCGGAGCTGTCGGAGCGGTGGACCGGAACGATCTCGTCGCTGGGCAGGTCCAGGTCCGGGTTGAGCTCGGCGATCGCCGGGTCGTCGAACGTGGTGATCTCGGTGGAGTAGATGTCGGCGATGGTCTGCGCGTCCAGGACCAGACCGTCCAGGTCCGGGTTGTCGAAGGCGATGACCACGGAGCCGAACACGACCGGGAACTGGACCGCTTCGCAGCCGCGAGTCTCGGCGGCCACGGCCAGGTCTTCGTCACCGAGGTACTCCTCGGAGGAACCGAAGTCGACGGTCTCCTCCAGGAACTGCTCGATGCCCGCGCCGGAGCCGACGCTCTGGTAGTTGATGTCCACGCCCGGCTGGACGTCGTTGCCGTAGGTGTAGATCCAGTCCTGGAAGAGAGGGTCGGGGAAGCTGGCCCCGGCACCGGTCAGCGAAGCGCTGAGCTCGGCGTCTGTACTGGCGGCACTGCCGCTGTCCTCGTCACCGTTGCTGCACGCCGCCGCGAGCAGGGGGATGGCCGCCAGAACGGCGAGCTTGGAACGCCCGTTGCGCATGTCGTAGTTCTCCTCGTTGAATCACCGCTGTCGGGGCTGACGTAAAACGACACTAGGCGGGCAGAAAGACCCCGGGTCATCGGAAGAGAAGACGTTCGATAGAAGAAGAGTGAATGCCGGATGAACGAAAGTCACTTTTAGATAACGGGAGTCGTGTGGGTCGGTTTCCGTTATCTCGCGTGTTCGGCGAGTGACGTGCCGTTCACCCGCTTGAACTGGGAAAATAAGAAAGTGGTGTGGAGGGATGGGATTGTTCATCCCTGGTTCCGATGACGTGTCGACTCCCGCTGTGTCACCTGAACGTGTGTCGGAGAAGGCCGTTTGGAAACACGGTAGAACGGCCTCTCCGATCGCGCCGGAAGGCCTTTTCCTTGGAGTGCGGAAGATTCTTTCTCCGGCCTATCCACCGTTTCCCGTGTCGAGCCGATAACCGATCCCGCGCACCGTGTGGATGAAACGGGGTCTGGCCTCGGAGTCACCGAGCTTGTGCCGCAGGCGCCGGATGTGCACGGCGATCGTGTTGTTCACCGGGGGCAGGGGCTTGTGCCACACCTCGGTCCACAGTTCCTCGCGACTGACCACGCGACCGCTGTTGCGCAACAGGAAGTCCATGATCCCGAACTCCCGCAGGGCCAGGTTGACCGGCTGCCCGTCCACGAACAGTCGGTGGCCCAGCGCGTCCAGCTCAAGGTCACCCGAGCGAAGCGCCGAGTGGGAAGTGGTGGAGTTGTCCAGCAGGCCTTCGGTCCCTGGCAGTGAACCGCGCAGCAGCGCCGAAAGTTCCGGGATCCGGTAAGGCCGGCTCACGCACGCCGTCGCACCCGCGGCCAGGGCCCGGACCGCCCGTTGTGAGTCACCCGGACCCACCCCGATGAGGATGGGGATGTCCGTGGCCCGCCGGGTCACCCGAACCAGGGTCTCAAGATCGACCTCCGACGGATCGGAGCTGGTCAGCAGGGTGTCCGGGCGCAACAACCCCACTCTCAGCAGGGCCTCCGCACCGTCCACGCACACCGTGATGTCCACGTCGTGCCCGCTCAGCGACAGCACCAGCTGATGCGACTGCTCGGACTCGGGCTCCACCAACAGAACGCGCAGTGGACCCTCGGCCCGATCCGTGCGGACCTCGTCGTCCGGCGCACCCGAAGGAGGCGGAACCGGTGAGGAGGAGGCGAGCGCGGTCATGGGCGGGGTCCACTTCGTCGAGGGGGCGGTCGGGTGGCGCGCGTCGGCTCTACCCGAAGCGGCCCGAGATGTAGTCCTCGGTGCGCTGGTCGGCCGGCTTGCTGAAGATCGTCGCGGTCTCGTCGAACTCCACGAGGCTGCCGAAACGGTCGCCGACGTCGTCCACACCCGCGGTGAAGAACGCGGTGCGGTCCGAGACACGGGCCGCCTGCTGCATGTTGTGCGTGACGATCACGATCGTGTACTCGGCCGCCAGCTCGTACATCAGGTCCTCGATCTTGAGCGTGGCGATCGGGTCCAGGGCGGAGCAGGGCTCGTCCATGAGGATGACCTCGGGGTTCACCGCGATGGTGCGGGCGATGCACAGACGCTGCTGCTGACCACCGGACAGCGCGAAGGCGCTCTCCTTGAGCTTGTCCTTGACCTCGTCCCACAGGGCGGCCTTGGTGAGGGTCTCCTCGACCAGGTCGTCCATGTTGCCGCGCATCCCGTTGATCCGGGGACCGTAGGCGACGTTGTCGTAGATCGACTTGGGGAACGGGTTGGGCTTCTGGAAGACCATGCCGATACGACGGCGGACCTCGATCGGGTCCACGTCGGAGGCGTACAGGTCCTCGCCGTGGTAGGTCACCTTGCCCTCGACCCGGGCGCCCGGGATGAGGTCGTTCATGCGGTTCAGGGTCCGCAGAACGGTGCTCTTGCCGCAGCCGGACGGACCGATCATCGCGGTGATCTGGCGCGGACCCACCTGCAGGTTCACGTCGCGCACGGCCTTGTTGGACCCGTAGTGGATCGACAGGTCGGCGATGTCGAAGACGGGGTCGCCCAGGTCGGGAACCTCACGGTTGTACCGGACGGTGTCGGGGGCGACTCCGCGGCCGGACTCGGTTCCGCGAGGGGACGCGGTGTTGCTGACAGACATGTGGCCACTTCCGGTTCGGACGGGGCTTGCGCGGTGTTGTCACTCGGGGAGGACACCCGCGGCGCGCGGTCGATACCCATCGAAACGGGTGAGCATGAAGCCAAGGTGAACGAACCTCGTGGCCAAGATGAACGTGGAAGGTGAAGTGAGAAGCCCCCGGTGACCTTCCGGTGTCCTGCTCGTTGAGCGGGGTAGGGCGCCGAGGGCCGGACGACGGTCAGATGGACAGGACCAGGTCGGGCCCGGCGGCCTGAACCGCTCGCAACACCTCGACGTACCGCCCGCGCGGGGCCCTGATGGTGACCCGGGTGAGCGGTTCGTGGACACTCGTGGGCGGCTCGTTGATCGCTCGGTTGTCGAACGAGCACCAGTTGGGCGCCACGGTGACCCCATCGGGATGTCCCTCTGGGTCCTGGGGCGGGTGCATGTCGGGAAGTGTGTCAGGTGGAACGGCCGTGGTCAGGGGCAGGCCACACCCGACCAACGCCCGGCGGCGCTTCGAACACCCACGATCACATGCGGTGATGGTGTCGGTGACCGGTCCCGGACAGACGACGGCCGCCCCCGCCGTCCCAGGGGACGGTTGCGAGGGCGGCCGAACCCGCTGCCGGGGAAGGACCTACTGCCGGGACTCGCCCTGCTCGGCGATCTTGCCCTTGACCTCGTCCATGTCGAGCTCCCGGGCCTGGGTGATCAGGCTCTCCAGCGCCTCGGAGGGAAGCGCGCCCGGCTCGTTGTAGATGACCGTCTGGTCGCGGACGATCATCAGGGTCGGGATGGACTGGATCTTGAACTCGAACGCCAGCTCGCGCTGCGCCTCGGTGTCGACCTTGGCGTGCACGATGTCGCCGTGCTTGTCCGAGGATTCCTCGAAGACCGGGGCGAACTGTCGGCAGGGGCCGCACCAGTCCGCCCAGAAGTCGATGAGAACGAAGCTGTTGTCCTTCAGCGTCTCGGCGAAGTTGTCTTTGGTGAGTTCGACGGTGGACACGTGGTCTCCTGCTCTTCGTTCGTCTTGTTGGTGTCGACCGGTGGCCAACTGCCATCCTCCTGGGTGCTACAGCGGTCGTGCCCGCTTGTTTGTTCCACATGCGTGCGGGAGGTCGCCGAACACCGGATGGCCTGTCGATTTCCGACTCAACACGTGTTTCATATCGGTTTGGGAGGCAAGCCCCCCTGGGGTTAGTGTCGCCGTGCGGGACACGGGTTCATTGTGGTGACCGTGATCTCGGACCGTGGGCCGAACGCGCGAAACCGGGGGGACCGATGGGTACGGGAGAACCCGAGGGTGACGAGGCCGTCGACTACCGGTTCACCCTGGCCAACGAGCGCACCTTCCTGGCCTGGATCCGTACCGCGTTGGCCCTGCTGGCCGGGGCCGTCGCCGTACTGCACCTGCTTCCGCTGGGCTGGGCCGAGGCACCGCGCACCGCGGTCGGGCTGCTCTTGGCCCTGATCGCCGGTGTGGTGACGGTGTACGCGCCGGTGCGCTGGTTCCGTGTCCAGCGCATCATGCGCCGTGGTGACACCCTGCCGATGAGCGCCCTGCCCCTCGTGACCACGTTCGTCGTGGGGCTGGTGTGTCTGGTGGTTCTCCTGGGGAACCTGCTGTGATCCGGCGGGATCCAGGGCTGCAACCGGAGCGCACCCTGCTGTCCTGGCAGCGAACGCTCATCCTGGTGGTCCTCGTGGGACTGCTGTACCTGCGTGGACCGTTCGTTCCCGGGGCCGGCGTGGTCCCCGAGGTTCCGGCGCCGCTCAGGATCGGCGTCATGGCCTTGTCCCTGTTGATGTGCGGCGGTCTCGGACTCCACCTGTGGCTGAGGTGGCGAAGGACCGAACACGGTGTGCGGGAGGAGGGTGGCTCCGGGCCACCGCTGAGCGTGGCCCGCCCTTGGGCCCTGATCCTGTTGAGCGCCGGTGTGTTCGCGCTGACCGTGGCCGTGACGGCGACGGTGATCGTGCCCTGAACCGGTGTGCGCCCGCCGGGTCACCGGGCCTCGCGTCGGTGCGGACCGGGGCCGGTCGATGCCCTGTCACGGGCGGAGACGTCTCATGCCCTGTAACGGGCGGTTCGGTCGCGCTCTCGCGTACCGAAGGATGGTGGGGGCTCGCGTGGAATCCCGGGCCGGGACCGTTCCCTGCTCGGGTGTGGGCGGCGACCGATGGTGAGGCGGGGACCCGGCCTCGTGCCCGCTCGTGGCTGTGCGCGGGTCGGGTGGAAGAACGAACGCGGGCGGCGGGGCACCCGACGAACTCCCGTTACTCGGAACTACGCGGGCTGCGGAAGGGCCTCGGTCGAACGACGGTGCTGCACGATGGAGTCGATGATCGTGTTCAGGTCCCTGGTCGGCTCGTAGCCGATCAGCCGCGCGGCCAGCGAGGTGTCCGGGTAGCGGCGCTGCATGTCCTCGTACCCCTCACCGTAGGCCTGCTCGTAGTCCATGTAGGTGATCTCGCTGTGGGAACCGGTCAGTTCCACGACCCGGTCGGCAAGGCCCTTGATCGACACCTCTTCGTGCCCACCGAGGTTGACCGCCTGGTTGTAGGCCTCCGGGGTCTCCAAGAGCCGGGACAGGGCCGGCACCACGTCGAAGACCGAACCGAAGCAGCGGCGCTGTGTACCCGTGCCGTACACCGTGATCGGCGCGTCGTCCAGGGCCTGGTCGACGAACCGTGGGACGACCATGCCGTACTGCCCGGTCTGCCGAGGCCCCACCACGTTGAAGAAACGCGTGATGACGCATGGGACCCCGGACTCCTTGCCGTGGACGTGCGCCACCAGTTCGTCCAGGCCCTTGGCGGCGGCGTAGGACCAGCGGCTCTTGATGGGCGAGCCGTAGATCCGGTCGTCGTTCTCGGTGAGCCCGTTGGCGTCGTTCTTGCCGTAGACCTCACTGGTCGAGGCGACCATGTAGGGGACCCGGTGCCGGACCGCGGCCTCCACGACGGTCTCCGTCCCGTGCAGGTTGGTGCGCAGGGACTGGAGCGGTTTGTCGACGATGTTGTAGACCCCCACCGCGGCGGCGAGGTGGAACACGGTGTCCGCCTCCGCGACGAGTGCGTCCACCAACTCCCGGTCCAAGATGTCGCCCTGGACGAAACGAAACGCCGGTGAGTTCCGCAACCGGGACACGTTGGACAGTGATCCGGTCGAAAGGTCGTCGAGCACGATGACCTCGTGTCCCTGGGCGACCAGGTGATCGCTCAGGTGCGAGCCGATGAACCCGGCTCCGCCGGTGATGACAGCCTTCATGGTTTCCCCTCCACTGCGGGCGTTGATCGGTTTCTCTTCTTCGCGGGGGACTGGGTGCGCTGGGGACGGGTGGGGGAGTTCTGGTGCCTCACGGGGTGCTCAGGCCAGGTGCCGGAGCACGTGGTAGCCCTCGCCGAGGGCCACCCCGGCCTGCATACCCCTGAGGACGGCGAGGCTGCGCAGGGTGAGTTCGGAACGGGTGTGCGGGTGCTCGTGGCTCTGCGAGCCGTACAGCTCCATGCCCTGGAGCTTGATCAGCAGGTCCTCCTCCTCCAGTTCGACGATGAGGTTGGGCGACTCCACCGGTTCGGTCCGCCACTGGTCGGCCGCCTCCTCGTAGGCCATCACCAGGCCGGGGTGGTGGCGCAGCCGGTTGTTGGAGGGGCGCAGGGCGGTGTGGACGGCCTCGGCGGTCGCCTGGTGGTCCTGGTTGTAGCTGGTGCGGTGCGGGATGAGCACCACGGTGGGTCGCAGGCGCGCGATCGATAGCGGGCTCTCCTGCTCGACGAGCCGGGCCAGTTCCACGCGAGGGATGCCGTCGAGCCGCAGGTGGTTCGAGTCGCCCGGCAGGGCCATGTGCCAGTCGTCCCAGTGGAAGTGCTCGGAGGCCCTCTTGATCTCGGTGTGGCGTTCCTGGGCCGTGGAGAAGCCCTTCGGGGACTGGTCCGCGGTGTCGCCGACCGTTATGAACTGGACGTAGACCTCCGCGCCCGCGCGTTTGGCCTTGCTCATCAGGCCGCCGCAACCGAGGGTCTCGTCGTCAGGGTGGGGGGAGTAGACCAGGAGACGCTCCTGTGACCAGTCCATCGTCATGTCGGTTTCCCGTCCTTTGCCGAATGTGGGGGCGATCGGTGGTTACCCGGGCGGTTCACGACCTCGTGCCGCGGTCCGGGAGGGCGGTGACCCGATGTGCCGACCAGTGGGTCAGTCGCGGGTTCTTGCCTGTCGGAGTACACGCAACGATTCCGGTCCGGCGTTGAGTAGGAGATCGATCGCGGCCAGGCGGGGGACGAACGGTTCGGTGCCCTTGCGAGTGCGTTGCGGGTACTCCGGGTGTCGGAAGTCCTGCCACTCGATGTCCACCCCGTAGCGGTCCGTGATCTCGGGGTCCATGTAGCCCTTGGACCCTTCTCCGGCGAGCAGCGTGCTCGCGCCGGCCTTCGCGCAGATCTGTGCGAGCAGCTCGCTCTTGGACCCGGGAAAGTCCCCGAGGTCCCCCGCGCGCAGAATCGGTGTGTCGATACCGAACCCGCGCATCAGCATGAGTGTGGTCGCGATGGACAGATCTGCGAGATTCTCCCACTCGGTCTCGTACAGGTGAGCGATTTCGTCTTTGTAATCGTCCCAGTACGGGGCCTTGCGGTAACAGTGTTCAGCCAGTGCCCTGTAGTGCTTCATCCTCCATTTCTGGGTGTTGTCGATCTTCTTGTCCCGAATGAGTTCGGCCCTGCTCGCCTGCCCTACCGGGATGGTCAGCAGGACCGGCTCACCGGATCCCGCTACGTAGTTTCGGTTCTGCCATCCACGGCGTTCGAACTGGACCGTGTCGAGCATGATGAACCGGTCGGATCGATCGATCTTGTCGATGAGCCCCAACCAGGGCCAATAGTGCGGCTGGTGGATCGCCACCGTCGCTCGACCGGGGTCGTCGCCGGTGAGCGGGGTGTGCCGCCGGGTGCCGCTGTGGTCGGGGCGGGCAGGATCTGGCGATGGGGAACGTGAGTCGCCGATCACGCCGGGCATTCTCCTTCTCTCGTCGGGTCACGGGGAGGCGAATCCTTTCCGACTACTAAGACGTATCGGATATTCCGGTGACGTTGACTGTCATCGCTTCGCCTCAAATATCCTCTAATGGTTACCACCTCGCGCAAGCCCGTGTATACGATTTGCGTGGCCTACATAGGACGCGAAGCCGGGTGAACCTATCGGTCGCGCAGGGCGTCAACCTAACACCGACTTTGCGAGTTAATGTCGGTCCGAAACCGATAACTGTCGGAGGAGTCCTAGGGCTGTGCGTATCGCGCGTTTCATCGGTGGCCTACTGACCGGGCTGATCGCCCTGGCGCTGGCCATCGCTCTCTTCGTCTTCTGGTTCGACTTCGCCACGGGCATGGCCGCCGCATCCGGGCTGGGGGCCCTGGGTTACGTGTTCCTGTGGATGGCCTTCGGGCTCAACCTCCTGCTATGGACCGTGATGGGCCTGCTCCGGCTGGCCGAGGACGGTGCCAGGGCGGCTCTGCGCCGTGATCCGGAGCGCAAGAGGAACCGTGCGTCGGCCCGCGGCCGTGAACGCGAGAAGGTGCTCGTCGGAGCCGGCGGTGGTGACACCGGTGGCACGAGCGACACCGGCGAAACCCTCGTGGCCACAAGTGGCAACGACGAGGGGGCCGAGGGGGACCTGATCCGGACACCACCGGGGGGCGATTCCGTCGCGACCGATCCGGACGACATCACCATCGCCGTCATCATCCCGGCGCACAACGAGGAGCCGGTGATCGACACGGCCATCTCCTCGGCGCTGGGTCTGTTCAACCGCTGGGACATCTACGTGGTCTCGGACTCCTCCAAGGACTCCACCGCCGAGATCGCCGCGAAGACCGGTGTGAACGTCCTCGAACTCCTCACCAACCGGGGCAAGGCGGGTGCCATCGAGGCGGTCATCGAGGAGTTCGCGCTGACCGAGAACTACGACGGCGTGCTGATCCTGGACGCCGACACCGAACTCCACCCGGGGTACGTCGAAGGCGCCAAGCGACAGCTGGCCGACCCCGACGTCGCCGCCGTGGCGGGTTTCGTGGTCTCGGAGTGGAAGCCGCGAGAGCGCGGCATCATCGGACGGATCATCTCGGCCTACCGGGACCGCCTGTACTTCATGCTCCAGTACTTCATGCGTTTCGGGCAGACCTGGAAGCGCCTCAACGTCTCCTTCATCGTGCCGGGCTTCGCCAGCGTCTACCGCAGCCGCGCGCTCAAACAGATCACCGTGAACCCGCCGGGGCTGGTGATCGAGGACTTCAACATGACCTTCGAGGTGCACCACAAGCGCCTCGGTCGGGTCTCGATGAACACCGACACCAAGGCCTTCAGCCAGGACCCGTTCACCTTTCGCGACTACCGCAAGCAGGTGGGTCGCTGGACACTCGGTTTCTGGCAGACGCTGCGCAGGCACAAGATGTGGCCCAGCCTCTTCTGTCTGTGCCTGGCGCTGTACGTGTTCGAGGTCGTCCTGGTCTCGTTGCTCTTCCTCGTCACGGTGGCCATCGCGGCGTTCGTGCTGCTCGGCACGTTCGCCGGCGACATGCTCACCGGGCTCCCGTTCTTCACCGACTCGTTCACCGCGGTGACGGCCTTCCTGCCACTTGCGGCGCTGGCCATCGGTCTGCTGGTGCCCGACTACATGCTCACCTGCGTGATGACCATGATCCGGCGCAGGCCCTCGTACCTGTTCTACGGGCTGTTCTTCTTCCCGATCAGGGTCGTGGACTCCTACATCTCGCTGCGGATGATCCCGAAGGCCTGGACCGCCAAGTCCGACGGTCGCTGGAGCAGCCCCGTCCGTGTCTCCAACAAGGACAAGTAAGGACAAGTGAGGCCCGACGGCGAGAATGTGAGATCGAACGGCCACGGCCACCCCGAGCGCGGCGGGTCGCCGGCACCACTTAGCCTCGATGGAGGGGATCCGCCCCTATGCGGGGCCAGTCGTTGAAGTGGGTGTGTTGGCAGTGGACAAGAGGCGTGTGTCGTTCGGGCTGTACCGCGTGTTGGCCTATGTGACGGGTGTCTTCCTCATCGGGTTGACCTTCGTCGCCATGCCCGCCAAGTACCTGGTCGGCGAGACCTCGATGTTCGCCCTCGCGCCCGCGCCGGAGGGCCTGGAACACTGGTTCGGTCCCGAGTCCCCGCTGATGCTCTTCATCGCGATGCCGCACGGCTACATCTACATGCTCTACGTGCTGGTGGTCCTGTGGGTGTCGCTCGACCGTCGCTGGGGCGCCGGCCGCACCCTGGGCGTGGTGCTCGCGGGCACCATCCCGATCCTCGGTTTCGTGGTCGAGCACCGCGTCGTGAAGTCGGAGCGGGCCAAGGAGGAGCGGGCCGCGTCCGCGCGTGGCGGGAGTCAGGAACCCGCGCCCACCTCTTGATCCGTCCGCGCCTTCCCGTCCTCTGAGGCCCCGCCCGATTCCCGGGTGCGGGCCTCCTTCAGGTCACGGCGCATCAGGAGGAACCAGAAGACCAGCGCGGACACCCCGAACATCGCCCACTGGACGGTGTAGCTGAGGCTGCGCCAGTTGATGGTGAACCCGGTCGGTGGTTCCGGCGGCGGCATGGCGGTGAGCCCGTCGACCGCGGGTTCCCGGTCGGGGAGGGTGAGGTAGGCCGCGTACAGCCGCTGGTCCCACGCCGAGACCAGAACCGACGGGGCGATCCGCTCCACCGTGCCCTCCTCGGGCGCGCCCATGGGGACGAACCCGTCCGAGGTGTCCTGTGGGGGCTGGAGCCATCCGGAGACGGTCACGTCGCCCTCGGGCGCCGCCGGAACCGTGTCGGGGTCCTCGGTCCAACCTCGGTTCACCGGCATCGCGACGCCCTCCTCGGTGACGAGGGGGATCACCACGGCGTAACCCTCGGCACCGTCCAGGTACTGGGGCACCAGGACCTGGGAGTCGGCGTCGAAGTGCCCGCTCGCCTCGACCGCGGTGTTCGCGGTGAGGTCGGGGTGCAGGTATTCGCCGGGTTCGCCGAGTTCGTCGACCGTGATGGCGTCCGCGAGGTCCTCCACCGGGTTGGTGATGACGTCGCGGTCCGGCTCGAAGGCGCGTGTGCCCTGCCAATAGGTACCGGCCACGCATGCGATGGCCACGAGTACGGCCGCCAGGTGGATACCGAGCCAACGTGGGCTGAGGAGAGGTGAACTCACTCGTCCAGGCTATGCGCGGGTCCGGGGAGGCGGCTCATGACCCCTGGTTGACGATGGCCACAGCCGCTTGGGCGTTCATCACCCGAGTAATGGCGATCACTTTAAGTAGTTCCTCGTAACTCAGGGTTGTTATCCGTGGGTGCGGTGGGTACTGTTTGTATCAACGCGGAACGACAAGATCGCTTCCGCGGGCAGACCTTGAAGGTCGCGACTCCAGGGGGGAGGAGTCGCAGACCGTTCCCAGAGCGAGGGTCGCCTCCGTACTTTGAGGGGGGATGCGGAGGCGACTCTCGCCACCTCGTCCGGGGCGGGACCACTTACCGGTGGTCCCGCCCCGTCGTTGTGCGCGGACCCCCGGGCCCGGGGGTCCGGCCGGCTCAGCCCATGGTCTTCCGCCCGTCCAGGGACTCCCGGATGATGTCGGCGTGACCACAGTGCTGGGCGGTCTCCCGGATCAGGTGCAACAGCACGTCACGCACGGTCCACTCGGCGTCCTCCGGGAACCACGGAGCCGCGGGCAGCTTGTTGGAGATCTCCAGGTCCGGCAGGGAGCGTACGTACTCCTCGGTGGCCCTCGCGGTCTTCGCGTAGTCGGCGAGCACTCCCTCCAGGGTCTCGTCGCCGACCAGCCGGAAGGTGTTCTCGTGGAAGTCGTAGGTCTCCTGGGCCTCGTAGTCGACCTCCACCGGGCCCTCCTCGATGAATCGGATCCACCCGAGTTCGGCCGTGCTCACGTGTTTGACCAGACCCGCCAGGTGCAGCACGCTCTTGGTCGTGCGCGTGGTGGCCTGTTCCTGGTCCAGACCCTCGATCGTGGTGAGCAGGAACGCGCGCTGTTGGGCGAGGAAGTCCAACAGTGCCTCCCGCTCCACGTCGACCTGGTCGTTCGTCCGGGTGATCGTCGCAGTCATGGGAACCCCTTCATCGTGTCCGTCTCGCCGAACTCGACACTAGAAAGCATGGCGGTCAGTTCCTGTCCGCGACTTCCGATGACCTCGGGACTTTCCTGGCACCGCCGAAAGCACTCCGGATAACCTGGCGGTCTGGCGACCCGGAGGATTCATGGCCCTGATTCCGCTCCAGTACCGACTCGACGGACCCGAACACGCGCCGGTGGTGCTGCTCGTGCCGCCGTTCGGCACCAAGATGTCGGTCTGGGAGCCGCAGATGCCCGAACTCACCCTCAACCGTCGTGTGCTGCGGATCAACCACCGTGGCCACGGCCACTCACCGGCCCCGGACGGCCCCTGCAACATCGAGGACCTGGCCCTGGACGTGCTGGGGGTCCTGGAGGACCTGGGGGTCAGTCGGGTGTCCGCGGCCGGCGCCGGGTTCGGCGCTTCGCTCCTGCTGTGGATCGCGGCCAACTCCCCGCGCACGCTGGATCGACTCGTGCTCCTGGCGGCCGCGCCGCGCACGCCCGTCATGCACCGCTGGGACCGGGTCGCGGCCAGGGTGCGCACCGGCGGCATGGAGGCGGTCACCACCGAGGTGGTGCTGCCGTGGTTCACCCCCGACCTCACCGACCAACGCCCCGAGGTCGCGGCCCGCTTCAGTGAGGACTTCGACGGGATCGACCCGACCGCGTACGCCTCGATCTGCGACGCGATCCAGCGCATGGATCAGCGTCATCTGGTCCCGGGGGTGCGGGTGCCCACCACCGTCGTCTCCGCCGCGCACGATCCGCTGCTTCCGCCCGGGCACGGTCGCAGGCTCGCCGACGGGATCGCGGGGGCCCGCTTCGAGATGGTCTCCGGGGCCGCGCACCTTCTCGGCGTGGAGCGCGCCGATCGTGTCAACGAACTGTTGGTGGAACACGTGGCCGCCTGAGGCGGCGCCCATCAGTCCTCGGGCAGGCTCACCTCGCTCACCGGCTCGGCCGGTTCCACCACCGGGATCAGCGGGCGGTTGATCTCCAGCAGGTAGCCGTCCGGGTCGCGGAAATGCGCCGCCCGGATGCCCCACGCCGTCCAGTCGCGCGGCTCCATCACCTGGCGGGCGCCGTCGTTCACCAGGCGTTCCGCGGTTCCGTCGACGTCCTCGACCTCGAAGATCACCGCCAGTCGGTCCTGGTGGGGGAGTTCGGGGTCGGCGGTGTCGGTCTCCAGGGCCTCGGCCATGACCTCGCGCTGATTGATGGCCAGGCGTGTCCCCGACTCCACGTCGAACTCGGCGTAGCGACTGTTCTCGTCACCCCAAAGCACGGACAGGCCGAGAACGTCGGAGTAGAAGCGGAAGCAGGCCTCGTAGTCGTTAACGAGGAGCCTGATGTAGCTGCAGCGCATGGAGTCTCCTGCCGTGGCGGGGTGGGTCGTCGACACCATTCTCACGTCTGAGGGTGACGGATCACCGAGTATCCGTACCCGAATGTCGTGTGGCCGGATCCGGCCACACGACATCGCTCTCCCCCATCGACCTTTGGTTCCCGCCTCATGCCCCTTCCCGAAGCGACGTCGACGAGGATGCCCCGGAGGCCGACCGAAGACTCAGAGGAAGGGGTCGGGGCCGGCCCAGCCGTAGGTGTCGCGCTGCCGGATCTCGGCCAGCTCCTCCTCGGACAGCACACGCGGGCGACCGATCTGGCGGGCCCGGAGGTAGGCGGCGCTCAGCCAGTCGAGCAGGCGCAGGTTCTCCAGGGCGTGCTCCAGGTCGCGACCCAGCGTCACGCCACCGTGTCCCGCCAGCAGCGCGGCGTCCCGTCCCTTGAGCGCCTTGACCGCCTGGTCGGCGATGTCACCACCGCCGTACGGCATGTACGGGGTGACCGCGACGGCTCCGCCCAGGCCGGCGGCGCGGTGGTGGATCGGGGGCAGCTCCACCTCGACGGTGGACACGGCCACCGCGTCGGCCGTGAACGCGTTGACCACGGCGGTGACGTCCCGGTCGTGGTCGGCGGCCTGACGGTGCACCGCCATGTGCAGGGTGGTCTCGGCGGCCGGATCGCGCCGACCTTCGAGCATCCGGTCGTCCAGGGACATGACCGGGCAGTCCTGGGGCTGGATCTGGTCCAGTGGAACACCGTGCGGGGTGACGACCACCAGCTCGCCGCTGCGGACGCTGACGGTGCCCGCTTCACCGGGGGCGACGCCCGGGTGCCGGGCGATGGAGCGTGCGGTCAGGCAGACGTCACGGCGTTCTTGTTCGAGCAGCATGCGTTCCTCGATGGGGTTCGCGGGCGGCGGTCGCACGGGGGACGACCCGGGCGAGCGGGACGAACCAACTTAGGTACACCTAATGTACGTCAAAATCTTGTCCTTGTATTCCCCGGGGCGGAGTGTCCCTTGCTCACGGCCTCGCTCGTCGACGTAGGTCTATGCCACAGGCCGGTGACCGAGGCCACTGATGGGCGTCCCCAACGGCACAGTGTGCGTTTTGCCTGTTCATCGGCCTTATGGGACGTTGTGGAAAGTGTCCTACGAAAGAGGTCGTTTGTGACTATCAATCCCGGGCAGATGGGCTCCGTGAACCAGACCAACGCAACCCTGCCGTCCGTGCCGTACCTGTCCGCCCCCGGGACGGCCACCGCCACCAGCCTGTACATCGACGGAGAGTGGCGCGCGGCGAAGAACGGACGGGTCCGGGAGATCCTGGATCCCGCCGACGCCTCCGTTCTGACCGTCGTCAGCGAAGGTGGCCGCGCCGACACCGAGGCGGCCATCGCCGCCGCCCGACGCGCCTTCGACACCGGGGAGTGGCGCCGCACCGACGCCGCCCACCGTGGCCGCGTCCTCGACGGGATCGCCGACCTGCTGCAGCGCGACCGCGAGGAGATCGCGGTCATGGAGTCCCTCGACACCGGCAAGACCATCGAAGAGGGAGGCATGGACGTCGACGACGTCACCGCCGTCTTCCGTTACTACGCCGGTCTGGCCGACAAGGACGCGGGCCGACTGGTCTCCGCGCCCGAGGGCGTGCACAGCAAGGTCGTGTACGAGCCCGTCGGCGTCTGCGGCATGATCACGCCGTGGAACTACCCGCTGCTCCAGCTCGCCTGGAAGATGGCCCCCGCCCTCGCCGCCGGGAACACCATGGTGATCAAGCCCAGCGAGGTCACCCCCGTGACCACCGCCAAGCTGGTGGAACTGTCCACCGAGGCGGGCATCCCCGCGGGCGTGGTCAACCTGGTCCTGGGCAGCGGCCCCGAGGCCGGAGCGCCCCTGTCCGAGCACCCCGACGTCGACCTGATCTCCTTCACCGGTGGGCTGGTCACCGGGCGTCGGATCATGGCGGCGGCAGCCGAGACCGTCAAGAAGACCGCCCTGGAACTGGGCGGCAAGAACCCGAACATCATCTTCCCCGACGTCGACCTGGACACCGCCGTCGACTACGCGCTGAGCGCCGCGTTCTTCCACTCCGGGCAGGTGTGTTCGGCGGGTGCGCGCCTGATCGTGCACGACGACATCCACGACGCCTTCACCACCGAACTCGCCCGCCGGGCCGAGGCCATCCGCATCGGCCGTGGTCAGGACGAGGGCGTGCGCTGCGGCCCGCTGGTGTCCGCCGAACACCGCGCCAAGGTGGAGGGGTCCGTGGCCCGAGGCGTGGAGGAGGGCGCCCGGATCATCGCCGGTGGCAAGCGCCCCGACGACGCCGAACTGCGGGACGGCTACTTCTACCGCCCCACCGTGTTCGTGGACTGCGACCGCTCCATGGACATCGTTCAGACCGAGGTGTTCGGCCCGGTCGTGACCGTCGAACGCTTCGAGACCGAAGAGCAGGCGATCGAACTCGGCAACGACACCGACTACGGGCTCTCCGGCGGTGTGTGGACCGACGACACCGCCCGAGGCGAGCGTGTGGCCGCCGCCCTGCGCCACGGCACCGTGTGGATCAACGACTACGGCCCCTACTTCCCCGGAGCGGAGTGGGGCGGCTTCGGCCGCAGCGGGATCGGCCGTGAGTTGGGCCTGGCCGGACTCGACGAGTACCGCGAGGCCAAGCACGTCTACCGCAACCTGGCCCCCGAACCACAGCGCTGGTTCGGCTGATCGACCTCACCCCGGTGGCTGAGGCCCCGGGACCACCGGCCACCCGTCGGCGCGGAACCGTCCGCCGCGTCGACGGGTGTCCCCTCGACGTTCGAAGAACAACCGAAGAACAACCGAAGACACCACCAACACAACACAGGTCGGTTTCCCCGGCATCCCCGCGAGAGACCAACGAGAGGAATCGGTCCGTGTCCGATCAGGAACACACCTACGACTACGTCATCGTCGGCGGTGGAACGGCGGGCTCGGTGATCGCGAATCGCCTCACCGAAGACCCCGGCACCAGCGTCTGCCTCATCGAGGGAGGCCCCGACGACCGCGACCTCGAACACGTGCTCCGGCTCCGTGACTGGCTGAGCGTCCTCGACGGCGAACTCGACTACGGCTACCGGACCACGGAGCAGCCCAACGGCAACTCCCACATCCTGCACTCGCGCGCCCGCGTACTGGGCGGCTGCTCCTCGCACAACACGCTGATCAGCTTCCGGCCGTTCGCCGAGGACCTCGACGAGTGGGTCGCCGCCGGCGCCGAGGGCTGGGACAACACCACCGTCCAGTCCTACGCCGACCGGATCAAGTGCAACATCATCCCGATCGCCGAGAAGGACCGCAACGCCATGGTCCAGGACTGGGTGTCCTCGGCCTCGGAGGCAGCGGGCGTCCCGGTCGTCGAGGACTTCAACGCCCTCACCTCGCACGGTGGCGGCTTCGCCGACGGCACCGGCTTCCTGTCCATCGCCTACGACCCCTACACCGGCTACCGGTCCTCCGCCTCGGTGGCGTACCTGCACCCCATCATGGACGTGCGCGAGAACCTGACCGTGCTGCTGGAGACCTGGGTCGACAAGGTCCTGTTCGACGGCGACCGTGCCACCGGCGTCAGCGCGACGACCAAGGAAGGCGAACGGATCACCGTCAACGCCCGCCACGAGGTCGTCCTCGCCGCCGGAGCCGTCGACAGCCCTCGTCTGCTGATGCTGTCCGGTATCGGCAGGGCCGAGGACCTGGAATCGGTCGGGATCACGCCCCACCACGACCTGGCCGGGGTGGGAGAGAACCTCCAGGACCACCCCGAGTCGATCATCATGTGGGAGACCAACGAGCGGGTCCCCGAGAACACCGTGATGGACTCCGACGCGGCCCTGTTCGTGCGCCGCGACGAGAGTGACCCGCGCCCCGACCTGATGTTCCACATCTACCAGATCCCCTTCGACGACAACACGAAGCGGCTGGGCTACGACTCGCCCGAGGACGGGTACGCGGTCTGCATGACCCCCAACATCCCGCGGTCTCGTTCCCGTGGGCGGCTCTACCTCACCTCCGACGACCCCAAGGTCCAGCCGGCCCTGGACTTCCGCTACTTCACCGACCCCGACGGCTACGACGAGCGGACCATCGTCGACGGGCTGAGGATCGCCCGCGAGGTCGCCGCCACCGAACCGTTCAAGTCCTGGATCAAGCGCGAGGTCGCCCCCGGCCCGAGCATCCAAAGCGATGAGGAACTGTCCGAGTACGGACGCCGCGCCGCCCACACCGTCTACCACCCGGCGGGCACCTGCCGGATGGGCGCGGCCGACGACGACGGAGCGGTCGTCGACCCCCGCCTGCGCGTCCGTGGACTCAAGGGGCTGCGCGTCGCCGACGCCTCGGTCTTCCCGACCCTGCCCACCCCCAACCCGATGGTCATGGTCCTCGCCCTGGGCGAGCGCGCCGCCGACCTGATCCGTCAGGACCGGTCGGCCGAGAAGGGGGAGAGCCGATGAGTACCCAGGCCACCGAAACGACACCGGACGCGGGTACCTCCGATGTGACCTTCTCGGTCCGCAACCTGTGGAAGATCTTCGGCAAGAACGCCGACAAGGTCATCGGCACCGACCTGGAACGCGCCGACCGGGACCGCATCAAGGAGGAGACCGGCTGCACCGTGGCGGTGCGCGACGTCTCCTTCGAGGTGCGTCCGGGTGAGATCTTCGTGGTGATGGGCCTGTCCGGGTCCGGTAAGTCCACGCTCATCCGCTGCCTGACCCGGCTGATCGAGCCCACGTCCGGTTCGGTGCGGCTGGACGGCGAGGACATCGAGCAGGCGAGCGACCAGCGCCTGCGCGAACTGCGCAGACACAAGATGGCGATGGTCTTCCAGCACTTCGGGCTCCTGCCCAACCGTCGGATCATCGACAACGTCGCCTACGGTCTCGAAGTGCGGGGGATGGCGCGCGAGGAACGCTACGCGCGAGCCCGCGAGATGATCGACATGGTCGGACTGTCCGGGTACGAGAACGCGCGCCCCGGCGAACTCTCCGGCGGCATGCAACAGCGCGTGGGTCTGGCCCGCGCCCTCGCCGTCGACCCGCAGGTCCTGCTGTTCGACGAGCCGTTCAGCGCGCTGGACCCGCTGATCCGTCGCGACATGCAGAACGAGGTCGTCCGGCTGCAACGTGAGCTGAACAAGACCTCGGTCTTCATCACCCACGACCTCCAGGAGGCGCTCAAGCTGGGCGACCGCATCGCCATCATGCGTGACGGCGAACTCGTCCAGGTCGGTACCCCCGAGGAGGTCGTGGGCCGCCCCGCCAACGCCTACGTCGCCGACTTCACCTCCGACGTCGCGCGCACCACCGTGCTCACCGCCCGGTGGCTGGTGCGCGACGCGTTCCCGGAGGAACGCACCGATGGGCCGACCACCGCGCCCGGCACCGTCCTGGCCGAGGTCCTGCCGATGCTCGCCGCCAGCACCGCTCCGGTCCGGGTCGTGGAGGGCGACACCCTCCTCGGTTACGTGGGCCGCGACGACGTGCTGCGCGCCATCGCCGAAGACCAGTTGCACGACGTGGACCAGGTGGCCGCGATCGTGGAGGAGACGGTCGAGGAGATCCCTCCGGGGGCCGTCGACCACGGCGACGTCACCTCGCCCGGGGACGGTGCGTGACATGGCCACGGTGACCGAACCGGCCGGCGCCGCGCCGACCGGCGCGTCGGGTTCAGACAGGGGTTCCAAGGGCACCGGGGGGTGGTTGCGCGGCAGCGCGGTCCAGGCCCTCCTGGTGATCGTCGTACTCGTCGCCGGATACTGGGCGGCCCGCCTGATGGGCGACCCGTCCTGGGCGGGCGGTTTCCCGACGGCGATCGGCGACCGCTTCATGGCGTGGCTCGACGGGATCTACGCCTGGGTGGTCGAGAACCGCAACGACAGCCCGCTGTTCCTCTACTTCTTCAACTACGTCTCGGTGGGACTGGGGTCGGCGGTCGTGCTGATCAACCAGTTCCTGGACTTCCTCACCTGGGCGGGCGTGACCGCGCTCGGCCTGTTCGTCTCCTGGCGGTTCGCCGGGTGGCGGGTGGCGCTGCTGGTGCTGGCCACCTTCGCGGTGTTCGCGCTGACGGGTCTGTGGAACGAGTCGATGACGACGCTGTCGCTCATCGTCACGGCGGTCTTCATCGCCCTGCTGTTCGGCGTCCCGCTCGGCATCCTCGCCGGACGCAGCGAGGCGTTCTACCGAGGTCTGCGGCCGGTGCTGGACTTCATGCAGATCATGCCGGCGTTCGCCTACCTGCTGCCGTTCGTGCTGCTGTTCGGCATCGGCAACCCGGCGGCGGCCGTCGTCACCGCGGTGTACGCGCTCCCACCGGTCGCGCGGATCACGGCGCTGGCCATCCGTGAGGTTCCCAAGGGCGCGATCGAGGCGACCACGTCGCTGGGTTCCACGCCCTGGCAGATCCTCACCAAGGTGCAGTTGCCGTTGGCCAAGCGCACCATCCTGCTGGGCGTGAACCAGACCATCATGCTCGCGGTCTCCATGGTCGTGATCGCTTCGGTGATCGGCGCCGGCGGCCTGGGTGACGCCATCTACCAGGCCCTGTCCAAGGTCAACGTCGGGCAGGCGTTCCAGGCGGGTGTGGCGATCGTGATGCTGGCGATCGCGATGGACCGGGTCACGGGCGCGGTCGGCCACGGTACGCATGCCCCGAACCTCCCCGAGCGGTACCGGCTGCCGGTTTCGGCGATCGGTCTCGCCGTGATCATCATGGCGACCGCGGCCGGTCGACTCTTCGGGCTCGGAGGTTGGCCGCGCGACATGGCGGTCGACGTCGCGGCCCCGGTCAACGTCGTCTACGAGTGGATCCAGTCGACGATCGGCGGCTTCACCGCGGCATTGGGAACGTGGCTGTTGAACGGGGTGCTGAGCCCGCTCAGCGACCTGCTCACCGGGTCGCCCTGGTGGTTGGTGGTCCTGGCCGCCGCCGCGCTGGGTTGGATCTTCGCGGGTGGGCGCGTCGCCATCGTGTCCGCGGCGGCCTTCGTCGCCATCGGCCTGCTGGGTGTGTGGGACAACGCCATGGACACCCTGTCCCAGGTCCTGGTGGCGTCCGCGCTCACCATCGTGCTGGGCGTGGTCTTCGGTGTGCTGATGTCGCGCAACGACGTCTTCGCCGCGATCCTGCGGCCGATCCTGGACGCCATGCAGACCCTGCCGCCGTTCGTGTACCTGATCCCGGCGGTCGCACTGTTCACCATCGGTCGGGTCCCGGCCCTGGCGGCGGCGGTCGTCTTCGCGCTGCCGCCGGTGATCCGGCTGGTCAACGACGGAATCCGCGGGGTGCCGGCGGGCACCATCGAGGCGGCCGAGTCACAGGGTTCCACCAGGTGGCAGCTGCTCACCAAGGTGGAACTTCCCATGGCGCGCGGCTCGCTGCTGCTCGCCATCAACCAGGGCATCATCCTCGTGCTGTCCATGGTGGTCATGGGCGCGCTGGTGGGCGCCGGTTCGCTCGGCTTCGACGTGGTCTTCGGGCTCTCCCAGAACCTGCTCGGACTGGGTCTGGCCTCCGGCCTCGCCATCGTCTGCCTGGGACTGTTCCTGGATCGGGTCACGCAGGGAAGGAGGGCACACCGTGCCTAGGTTGCTGAGAAGGGACACCCTGCTCCGGTTGGCCGTGGTGGGGCTGGCGTTGGTGATGGTGAGCTCCTGCGCGGTGCGCACCGACCAGATCGCCAGGGACCCCAACACGGTGCGGATCGCCGTCAACGGTTGGGTCGGCTACGAGGCCAGCGCCGTGGTGCTGGAGCACGTCCTCAAGGAGGAGATGGGCTACCAGGTACAGCTGGTCCGGTTGGAGGAACAGCCCTCGTGGCAGGCCCTCGACCAGGGGGTCCTGGACGTGATCCTGGAGAACTGGGGACACGAGGACCTGTACGAGCTGTACGGCCCCGAGGGCAACGACACCGTCGTGGACGGTGGGTCCACCGGCAACGACGGTGTGATCGGTTGGTACATGCCCGCCTACGTGGCGGAGGAGTACCCCGAGATCACCACGCTGGAGGGGATCAAGGAGCACGCCGAGATCTTCCGGACCGCCGAGACCGGTGACAAGGGCGAGTTCCTGGGTGGTTCGCCCGGCTTCGCCACCCAGGACCAGGGGATGATCAACGCCTTCGACCTGGACATCGAGATCGTCTACGCCGGTTCCGAGGCGTCCCAGGTCACCGAGGTGCGGCGCCGGTACGCCAACGAGGAACCGGTCCTGTTCTACTTCAACGAACCGCAGTGGCTGCAACAGGAACTGGACCTGGTCAAGGTCGACTTCCCGGACTACTACGACGGTTGTGACGCCGACCTGGAGTTCGTGGACTGCGACTACCCGCTCTACGACCTGAACAAGATCTTCCGCAAGGGCTTCGTCGAGGACGGGGGCGACGCCTACCGGTTCCTGGACGACTGGCACTGGACCAACGCCGACCAGAACGAGGTCGCGGCGATGATCGCCGACGAGGGGCTGGACCCGTCGGAGGCCGCGGAGATCTGGGTGGACGAGAACCCGGACGTGTGGCGGGAGTGGCTCCCCGAGGGCTACGAGACCCGCTGATCACACGCGACACCGGGAGGGGGTGGAGGCCGACCGATCTCCACCCCCTCCCATTGTTCCGGGAAAAGTGCTACCCGGTTGCTACTTTTCGTCTACCGTGGAGGTATGTCCGCTGAGAAGCTTTCCGTGTCCCTTGAGTCCGAGACCGTCGAACGTGCTCGCCGTGCGGCCGCGCGCGAAGGCATCCCCCTCTCCAGATGGCTGAACAAGGCCGCGGTCAGAGAAGCGGATCTCGCTGAGGCACAGGCGGCCTTGGAAGCGCACTTCGCCGAACACGGCGAACCCTCACCTGAGGAAAGGGCCGAGGCGAGGGCCGACCTGGAGGCTTCTGGTGTCGGCGGACCCATCCCGTTGGATGAGGTCGAGGCCGGCGAGGAAGCCTTGGCGCATTTGGACCGTGTGAGCGAGGTGGCCGAGGAATGACGGTACTGCGTCCCCGAGGCCTGATCCTCGATGCGGGAGCTCTCCTCCAAGCGGAGGCCAAGCCCAAGGGAAGTGTATGGACCTACTGTCTCCAGGAGGTCGGGGCCGGGCGTCGACCACTTCTGCCGGCCACCGTTCTGGCGCAGGTATGGCGTGAAGGGGCTCGCCAAGCGGTTATGGCCCGCTTGGTGAAGGTCTGCGAGGTAGTGCCCTTCGACGAAGTCGCGGCCAAGCGCGTCGGCGCCCTACTCGGTGCGTCGGCGACCAGTGATGTGGTGGACGCGATGGTGGTGTTGACCGCCATCAGGACGCGGTTCACAGTGGTCACCTCCGACCCGGGGGACATCTCCGAGATCGCTGCCTTCGTCAACTATCGGGTCCCCCTGATCACGGTCTGACACAGGGTGCCGAGGGCGGGGCCGATCGGTCCCGCCCTCGGTCGTGGCCCCTTGCTCCGTGGGGTGGTAGAGGTGAGAATCCCTCATGCCCTCGCCCTTCCACGGAGTGGATCCGCATGCACCAGGGACGACTGGTCACGATGCTCGGCACGGTCCTGCTCTTGGACGTACTCCGGGTCTTCCTGCCCTCGCTGATCACGCTCTTCGGGCAGGCCGGTGCCACCGGGCCCGCGCTCATGGGCGCGTTCGCCCTCGTCTGGTTCCTGGCGCCCTTCCCGTTCGTGTACCTGGCCCGATGGGTGCCGTCCCTGGGATTGGCACTGTCGGCGGGCGGGTTGCTCGCGGTCGGCCGGGTGGTGCTCCAGGCCACCGAGGGCGGTGGACCGCAGATGTACCTGGCCTCGTCCCTGGTCGGCCTGGGCGTGGTGGGACTGGTGTGCACCGTGATGGCGACGGTGACCGACGGCCGGGTGAGCGCGCTCGGGGTGATGACCGGGGTCGTCGCCGGGGTGGCGGCGTCGGCCGCGCTGCACACGGTGCTCGGCACCGTGGACCCGCTGTGGCGGGACGGCGTGCTCGTCTGGGTCGGTGTGTCGCTTCTGGCGGTGACCTACCTCGGCGCCTCGATTCGCGCCTGGCGGGCCACCTCGGTCCCACCGATGCCGACCCCGCCCCGGAGTTGGCTCGCCCTGGGGCCGCTGCTCTTCCTCTCCGGTCTGTACACCGCGAACCCGGCGGTGGCCGAGACGATCGGTGGGACCCCCTACGCGGCGTCCGCCCTCGCGGTGGTCGCCGTGGCCTCCATCGCCGTGGCCGCCCACCCGAGATGGGTCTCCCCGAACCCCCACCCGCCCTTGGCGGTACTGCTCGCGGCCCTGGCCACCCTGGCGTTCGCCGCACACCTGCCCGGCGACGCGTCGGGGGCACTGCCGGCCTGGACCCTGATCGCCCCGCTGCTCGGACAACTCGCCCTGGCGGCCTGCGCGGGATGGGCCGCCACGGACACCGTCACGGCGGCCTCACCGACTCGCACCGGTGTCCTCGCCACCCTGGGGCTGTTGGGCTTCGTGGTGCTGGTGTTCGCCTTCTACGCCGCCTACGACCTGCACGTCACCAACACCTACGTGCCGTTCGCCGCCCTGCTCCTGCTCGCCGTGGCGGTCCTGCCCCGCATGGGACGCGCGGTGCCGCCACCACCCGAACACGTGCTCCCGGCGACCGCCGTCGCGGCCGTGCTCACCCTCGTCGTCACGATCGCCGCGCCCCTGGCCCGACCGGAGGCCGACGCACCCCGACCCTCCACCGACGGTCTACGCGTGGCCGCCTACAACGTACGCATGGGGTTCGGGATGGATGGACGTTTCTCCGTCGCCGAACAGGCCGACACCCTGCGCGAACTCGACGCCGACGTGATCGCGCTGAGCGAGGTGGACCGCGGATGGTTGCTCAACGGTGGCCATGACGGGCTGTCCCTGCTCGCCGCGGACCTGGGCATGACCGCCTACTGGGGCCCCGCCGACGGCCCGTTCTGGGGCGACGCGGTGCTCACGAACCTTCCGGTCTCCTCGGTGCGCGGACACGTTCTGCCCGAGAGCGGCCCCACCGGCGCACAGGCCTTGGAGGTCGCCGTCGACCACGACGGCACCGAGGTCACCGTGGTCTCCACGCACCTGCAACCCGAGGGCTACGACCTGGGGAATCGCACCGCCCGGGAACAGCTGGACGCGCTCTTCGACATCGCGGCGAGCGCCCACGAACGAGGGACACCGGTGGTGGTCGCCGGGGACCTCAACTTCGAACCCGAGGAACTGCCACTGGGGGAGGACTTCCACGACGCCTTCGCCGACGTGCGCCCGTTCCCCACCATGGCCGCCGACACCCGCTCCGAGCAGCAGATCGACCACATCCTCGTCACCGAGGAACTGACCACGAGCGACCCGGCCAACCCGGACGTGCCCCACTCCGACCACCGCCCCGTCGCCGTCACCCTCACCCACCGGCCGGAAGGATGAGAACGACCCCGGGGCGGATGCTCCGGGGTCGGGATCGTCAGTGGCTCGGGCGTTCGTAGTGCAGGCGCCTGCTCACCCAGTAGACGTTGACGCAGGCGGCGACGAACCCGGCGCCCAGGAGCACCACCAACCAGGTCTCGTCGGTCCAGAGCATGGCGGCCGCCGTTCCCAGCAGCAACACCAGAGCCCCGAACACGGCCAGGATCAGCCGAAAACCCAGGGCACTGGCCGGGCGGTCGTGACTCCCGAGAGCGCCCCTCAGCCTTCCGCGTCTGGCGCGTTCCATGTGCGTCCACCTCCTCCCCACAGTCCTACCCCAGCGGCCCGAGACCTTAGCCCCGGGGGCGGCGACGGAGGGAGGCCAGAACCACCGCGCTCCAGGAACGAGAGCGAGAGTTTTCGGAGAATCCAAGCAGAAGCGGGCCGGGCACCTGGAACGGGCGGTGGCCGATGCCGGCGGCCCCGAGGAATTCGAGGCCGGTGTGGGACGTCTCCGTGACCGGGCACAGGCGTGGCGCCTGATGGAGATGCGTAAGCACCGAGGACTGAACCAGGCTCAGGTGGCGGAGCGGATGGGGATCTCCGTCGCCCGAATCTCGCAGATCGAGGCCGGGGACGTCTCCACCCGTGACGTACTCGACCGCTACGTCTCGGCGCTCGGTGGCACGTTGATGATCATCGCGGACTTCGGCGATGAGCAACTGAAGGTCGGCTGAGGCTCCGGGAACGGCGAAAGGGGGCGCCCCGGCCGGGACGCCCCCTCGATCACGTTGAAGTGCTACACGCCGTCCATCACGGCGGGAATGGCCGCCTCGTAGGAGGTGCGCAGGTCCGTCAGAGCGACCTCGACGACGCCTCCCGGGTGCGTCACCGTGAGGCTGTCACCGCCGACCGTGCCGATCTGGGTGACCGGGACGCCGTGTTCGCCGGCCAAGGCCACGAACTCCTCCTCCCTCCTCCTGGCCGGGCTCGACCGCGACGATCGCGCGGGCGCCCGACTCGCTGAACAGCTCCGTGAAGGCGTCACCGTCCAGTTCCACGCGCAGACCCTTGCCGCCGCGCAGCGCCGACTCGGCCAGCGCGACGCCCAGGCCGCCTTCGGTCTGGACAGGGTCATGACATCCTCGTCATAGAGGACCGTCATGTCGACGGAGATCGGCAGCACAGCGATCTCAGCTCTCATCCGCCTTCCGGAACCGATCCCAGATCGGACATCGCCGTGGGCCTTTCGGAGTGATGGGTGCCGTAGTCTCAGCAGTCCTCTCTCGCCTTCACCATGGCCCCGACCTCCCTCTTATTGGAGGGCCACTAGGTGTTCGACCGTGTCGATGCCCGTCGAACGTTCCACGGGAACGTACACGAGCACTGCCCCGGGTACGGCAAGGAGCCGTCCCGGGTCGAGGTTGCTCGCCGTCTCGGTGATGGTCGCGTCGATGACTTCGGTACCACCCTCGCCGTCCCATGGGGTCAGGAGGACGTTGATGGCGTCTTCGGGCGTACCTCGTTCCATGTCGATGCCGAGCAGGTGTTCGGGCAGGCCCACGGCGCTCTCCGGGGTGTCCGCGGGCAGACGGTTGTCGGAAACCGTGACGGTGGCGGTCACCTCGCCGTCGAAGGTTCGAAGCTCATGAGTCGGGTCCTCGGCCAGGGGGTCCGGGCCGGCTAGGTACCCGTCCTCGTGGACCGACAGGACCGGTTTCGGCGACTCGGCGATGGTGGTGCCGTCGGTGGGATCAATGATCAGCCATCCTTCCTCACCGGGAAGGTCGGCGGCCAAGGCGTTCTGGAACATGTTAGTCTGCGCCATCCCCAGGCCCTCGGTGTCCTCGGACTCCACACGCCACAGCTCTTGGCCCTCGGCCGGATCCAGTGCGACCAAGGCATTGATGGTGTCGGGGGCAGGAGCGCGAAGCGCACCCTCCGAGGTGTCCTCCGAACAGTGCAGCAAAAGGACGATCGCGTCGCTGTGATGCGAGGTGGAGATCTGACGGGTCGGTCCACCGTCAGAGCAGGTTTGCGGGGTTTCTTGGCTCCACAGGGTCTCTCCGGTCTCCAGGTCGCTCACCTCAAAGAGGGCCTCGGTCGCCTCGCCTCGCCGGTGTAGTAGGCGACCTCCGTCCAGCAGACGGGCGTCACCACCGCCCTCGACGTCCTCGGCCAGGGACGCGCCGGTCGCGGTGTCCATCAGGATGTCCGGTTCATCCATGGCCGTCACCAAGACGTTCGTCCCAGAAGGAGAGAACGAGGTGGAGAACCCCTCGGCGCCGGGGACCCGGTATCGCCACAGTTCGTCACCGGTGTCACCCCGCAGCCCGACAAGTCCGTCCGCCAGTTCGATCACGGCGCCGACGGGGCCAGGGTGCACCTCCGTGACCCGCTCGCCCTCGCCGGGCCGCCACTCCCAACCGATTCCACTCACGGAGGAGACCGCGTCTGGAGCCGATATCCCCTCCTCGGCGACGTTGTGGTCGGCGCTCGGCTGTGGGCCGTGACTCTCCTCCTGGGAGGGGGAGCAGGCCGACATCATCATTGCCAGACAGACGGCGGAAACAGCCAGGTTTCTTCGATTTCTCACGTCGTGCATCTTTCGTCACGTAGGGGTCGTGTGAGGAAGGCGCCCTACTAGGTCCGTGAGTCGAGGGCCTCCCTGCCCGCCATGTTGAAACGACTGAAATCACTGATGACCGTGTTTCCCAGTTCGTTCTCGGCACCAGGCCATTTCTCGTCTCTGAGATCGCCGTAGATGCTGTCGATGGCTTCCTGGTAAGCCGTCGCGTCGAAGGAGGACTCACCCTCACCCTCCATCCAGAGATGGGGGTTCAGGCTGATCTCGCCGGTACCGGGGTCGCGCAGGTAGTCGACTTCTTCACCGAAGGTGTGTTCTCCGCTGTTCTCCACCGCCATCGCTGCGTGGATCGTCGCCCGGTTGTCCAGAGACACGGAGGAGAAGTCAGAACTCGTATCCCTCGCTACATCGATATGGTCCGTGGCCAGAACCTCCTTGAAGCCCTGCTTCATCACCTCACTGACCGTGCTGACCCCGGGGGCAGGGATCTCATTGAAAATCGCTGCGGTCATGTCGACGGAGTTGTTTGCCACCTGGTTCTTGTAGTCGATGGCGCTGTTGGTGGCGTCCAAGCGATTTTGATGTTCGTTCTCGATGGCCTCCTCGATGAGCGCGTCGAAGATACCCGCAGCCCTGGGTTCGGAGACATCGGGCGGGTACTCGGCGAAGTACGTTGAGGCCGCTTCCTCCGTTCGGAAGAACGACGCGGTTTCCAGTCTGGTCGCGGCGTCTTCACTCCCTACGATGTACTCCGCGAAGGCTAGCCGTGTCATCGGGTCGAGCTGAATCACCCCATCCCCCAAGTACTCGTTGTCCACCGCGTAGATCTCCGGGTCTTGTTCCCCGTCGTCATTGAAGTTGAATCCGGCGACGCTCTCCATCGATTCGATGTTGTTGAGGAAGAGGTTCGTGAAGGAACCGGCAATCTCCGGGTTCAAATGTGTGAAAGACACGTTCTCCCAGGTGACATCATTCTCTTCGCCCTCGATGCTGTGTCCGGTCTCGCCAAGTCGCTCTTGCATTTCCGGAGTGGTGATGGTGTCCACGAGTGCGAGGAAGGCTTCGGATCCCTGGTCGACCTTGTCCGGGTCGTCGCTGTTCTGGAAGTCCTCGATCCAGTCGGTGAGGCCGGCCACAGCGCGACCGTCATCGTTCCAGTCGAACGTGTACAGGTCGGTGAGGATTTGCTCGGAGTCTCGTCCGTTGGGCTCGGAACCATTAGTGAGGAGGGAGTGGTTGGCATCCTCGTTGGCCGTAGAGAACCCGAGCAGTCTCGCCATGGTTGTCTGTTCCTGCTCGTCCGGACTGTAGGTGACGGTCAGGTCGTTGCGGTTGTGCTCGCTGGGAAGGGCACCCGCCACCTCGCTCACCGCGGCGGTGAACTTGAGGGAGGTCTCCTCACCGAGTTCCATCGGCGTCCCGTTGGGGTGACGTGCTCCATCGAGTAGGTAAGTCAGTCCGGCGGCGTCCTCTAGCCACCGCTCGTAGCCGGTGCTCGACCGCCCCGGGCCGCCGATGAAGTAACCCGAGCCCGCACTGAACCCTTCGGAGAGGTTCCGGACGCTCTCCGGGAGACGGTCATGCCCGCCACCGGTGGAGGGATGGGACAGAGCCACGATCGACATGCCCAACATCGCGGCGATCTCTTGCTGCTGCGAGGCGCTGGGTTCACCGCGAAAACCATCGTCATGCAGGTCCAACATGACGTCGTCGGTGCCGTTGAGCACGGCTTCCAAGAAGTCCAACTCACTATCGGAGAGTTCCTCGCCGTTCTGCGCCGCGTTGGCCGCCCTCTCGGACAAGGCGAGTGCCGCGTCGTGCAGTTCGTCGTAGTTCCCGCCGTAGTCACCGCTCCTGATCCGCTCGGCGAGGTCCTCACCTGCCGTCTCGTCATAGGGGTAGTACTCGTGCTCACCCGTCACGGCGAAGGGAGCCATGCCCAAGTGGCCCGCCTCTATCAGTTTGCGCACGGTCTCGGGTGTCGGGCCGTCGGCGAGCATGTCCGAGCAGGCATCGGAATATTCTTCCAATTTCTCATAGGCAATCCGAGCCTGACTGTTGTGCGAGGCCTCGATCGCGGTGTAGGCGGTGAAATCGTCGATTCCGGTGACCGCCGCGTTGAATTCGGTCTCGATCTCATCGATGCGGTTTCGATACCATTGAACGTCCGAGATCCATTGATCGATGACCCCGTGCACGCAGATACAGGCCATTATCGCGCTTTGCCAGGCTTCCTGATTCTCTGTCGCCACAGTTCGAATCGAGTCGCTGATGAGATCGGTAAACTCGGTCGCGGTGGTGTCCACGATGTCGTTGTACTGTACGGTGTCGCCCCGCAGTTTGGTGTAGATGCGGTTCAGATCCATACGGGCGGAGATGAGGCCTGACAGGTTCGCGTCATCTTCGGTGTAGCTGAAACCCATGATCGCTCCCCAGAAGACTCAGTAAAGTTCGACGTTGATGGGACGGGAGAGGTCGCCTCCACTCGCCGAGAAGTCTCCTCCGGACTCCTGGTCGGTGTGAGAGATCTCCTCAGCGCCCGACTGTGTGTTGCCGGCGATCGCGACACATTGATCCTCGACGTCTCGGATGCTGTCGGCGTGCTCGCCGGAGTACCCGCTCCAACCGGTGACGCCCGGAACGTTCCCGGCAGCTTTTCCAGCAGCGCTAATGGCGTCTTCGAAGTCGACGGATGTTCCGAGAATGCGCTGGGCGGCGAGCTCGGCCTGGACGCCGCCGGAGTGTGCTTCTCCGGTGTTGGCTCCGGTTCCGTTTCCCATGGGATCTCGTCCTTATCAGGGGGTTCTTGCAGGTGTTCAGGCCTGCGTTCGGGAAGGGCCGATCAGGGTTGGCCCGAGGTTTTGATGTTCGCGATAAGGGCGACTTCGGAAGAGTAACAAATGGTCCATACGTACTCGAAAATGATCTTGTGGGGATGCTCTTCGAACAAAAAAGGGGGCGCCCCGGCCGGGACGCCCCCTCGATCACGTCGAAGTGCTAAACGCCGTTCATCACGGCGGGAATGGCCGCTTCGTAGGAGGTGCGCAGGTCCGTCAGGGCGATCTCGACGACGCCTCCCGGGTGCGTCACCGTGAGGCTGTCACCGCCGACCGTGCCGATCTGGGTGACCGGGACGCCGTGTTCGCCGGCCAGGGCCACGAACTCCTCCTCTTGGCCGGGCTCGACCGCGACGATCGCGCGGGCGCCCGACTCGCTGAACAGCTCCGTGAAGGCGTCGCCGTCCAGTTCCACGCGCAGGCCCTTGCCGCCGCGCAGCGCCGACTCGGCCAGCGCGACGCCCAGGCCGCCGTCGGACAGGTCGTGCGCGGCCGCCGCCAGACCACGCTCGGCCGCGGTGGCCAGGACCTCGCCCAGGGCGGCCTCGGCTGCCAGGTCCACCTTCGGGGGCAGGCCGCCCAGGTGTTCGTGGATCACGTCGGCCCAGGCCGAACCGCTGAACTCGGGACGGGTCTCGCCCAGTAGGAACACCCGCGAGCCCTCGGAGTCGAAGCCCGAGCGCAGGCGACGGTTCACGTCGTCGATCACGCCGAGCACACCGATGACCGGGGTCGGGTTGATCGGCACCTCACCGGTCTGGTTGTAGAAGCTGACGTTGCCGCCGGTCACCGGGGTGCCGAGCTGTTGGCAGGCGTCGGCCAGGCCGCGGGTGGTCTCGGCGAACTGCCACATCACGCCGGGGTCCTCGGGTGAACCGAAGTTGAGGCAGTTGGTGACCGCGAGCGGCCGCGCGCCGGTGACGGCGACGTTGCGGTACGCCTCGGCGTAGGCCAGTCGGGTGCCCGCGTACGGGTCCAGCCGGGTGAACCGGCCGTGGCCGTCGGTGGCCAGGGCCACCCCGCGGTCGGAGTCGTCGGAGATCCGGATCATCCCGGAGTCGTGCGGGGTCGACACCACCGTGTCACCGCGCACATAGCTGTCGTACTGCTGGGTGATCCAGGTGGGATCGCCCACGCCGGGGGCTCCCAGCACCCGAAGGAGCTGTTCGCGCAGCTCCGGGTCACCCTGCGGGCGCGGCAGCTTCGCGGCGTCGTCGGCCTGTAGCGCGTCCTGGGACTCCGGGCGCGCGTACGGGCGCTGGTAGACGGGGCCCTCGTCGGAGGCGGTCCGGGGCGGCATGTCCACGATGGTCTCGCCGTGCCAGGTCATCAGCAGACGGCCGCCGCGCTCGGCCTCCTCGGGCGTCACGTCGGTGACCTCGCCGATCTCGTCGGCGAGGACGCCCCACTTGTCGCAGATCGCGAGGAAGTCGGCCATCTTGGCCGGCTCGACGATCGCCATCATGCGTTCCTGCGACTCGCTCATGAGGATCTCCTCAGGGGTGAGTCGGTGGTCGCGCAGCGGGACCTTGTCGAGTTGGACGTTCATGCCACCGGTGCCACCCGCCGCCAGTTCGGTGGTGGCGCAGGAGATCCCGGCCGCGCCGAGGTCCTGGATGCCGACCACCATGTCCTTGGCGTACAGCTCCAGGCTGCACTCGATGAGCAGCTTCTCCATGAACGGGTCACCGACCTGGACGCTGGGCCGCTTGGTGTGCGACTCCTCGTCGAAGTTGGCGCTGGCCAGTACGGAGGCGCCGCCGATGCCGTCCGGGCCGGTGCTGGAACCGAACAGCACCACCTTGTTGCCCGGGCCCGGAGCCTGCGCCAGCTTGATGTCCTCGTGCCGCATCACACCCACGCACAGGGCGTTGACCAGCGGGTTCCCGAGGTAACCGGCTCCGAAGCCGATCTCGCCGCCGATGTTGGGCAGACCCAGGCAGTTGCCGTAGAAGGAGATGCCGGAGACCACCCCGGGAAGCACCCGCTTGGTGTCGTCCGCGTCGAGCGGCCCGAAACGCAGCGCGTCCATCACGGCGACGGGACGGGCGCCCATGGTGAGGATGTCGCGGACGATGCCGCCCACGCCGGTGGCCGCGCCTTGATGGGGCTCGACGAAGGACGGGCTGTTGTGCGACTCGATCTTGAAGGTGACGGCTCGTCCGTCACCGACGTCCACCACACCCGCGTTCTCGCCCATGCCCACGAGCAGGGCGTCGTTGTCGGGAGCCTTCTCCCCGAACTGGCTCAGGTGCACCTTGGAGGACTTGTAGGAGCAGTGCTCGCTCCACATCACCGAGTAGATCGCCAGCTCGGAGGCGGTGGGTCGGCGGCCCAGGATCTCGCGGACCCGCTCGTATTCGTCCTTGGCCATACCCAGTTCGGCGTACGGCTGAGGGGTGTCCGGGGTGTCGTTCGCCGCGATGACGGTGTCGAGGCCGGGTACTTCAGACATGCGGTTGTTCCGTTCGGGTCTCGCGAAGTTGCGCGGGTGGTTCAGGCCGAGCCTTGGCAGTGTCCGCCGCCCGGCACCGGATCAGTAGGCGGGCATGCCCGCGTTGCCCAGCATGATGACCGGGATGGAATCACCCGGCGAGGAGGAGTCGGCCACCAGGACGTCGCCGTCGGTGAGGACGGATTCGGTGAGCTCGATGTCGTCGGGGGAGTCGGCCTCGGGCGGCAGCTCCTGGTTCCAACCGTTGGCGAGCAGGTGCTCGTACACCGTTCCGATCGCCTCGTCGGTGTCCATGTCGAGTTCCTCACCGTCCTCACCGGCGACGAGGATCAGCCGGAAGCAGATGCTCCCGTTGCAGTGGGCCTCGTCCTGGTCCACGTAGGTGAACCCGGAGGGTGGGCTGCCCAGGGCGTCGACGTCGGGCGGTGGCTCCTGCTGTTGCCCGTCCGGCGTCCCTTGTTGCCCCTGTTCTTCCTGGCCCTGTTGTCCTTGGGCCACGGGGGCGGCGTTGAACGACTGGAACAGGCCGATGGCCCCGGAGATCACCAGGCCGACCACGACCAGCCCCACCAGTACGAACATGGTCTTCCGGGAGCGCAGCAGCGCCATCATCGCGAGGATCGTCCCCCTGTCGGGTGCATGGGGCCGGTGGACCGGCCCGGGTCGGTCAGACCTGAGCCGGGGTTCCGGACGCCAGGTGGCTCAGGATCGAGGTGAAGAAGCCCAAACCCTCGGTGGAGGGGCCGGTGAGGGCCTCCACGGCGTGTTCGGGGTGCGGCATGAGGCCGACGACGTTGCCGTGCTCGTTGGTGACGCCGGCGATGTCGCGGCGCGAACCGTTGGGGTTGGCGTCCACGTAACGGGCGATGACCCGGCCCTCGGCCTCCAACCGGTCGAGGGTGGCCTCGTCGGCGACGTAGCTGCCCTCACCGCTCTTGAGGACGACGAGGATCTCCTGGCTCTCGTCGTAAGCGTTGGTCCAGGCGGTGCTCGTGTTCTCCATCCGCAGGACCTGGTCGCGGTTGACGAACCGCAGCGAGGAGTTGCGGGTGAGCGCGCCGGGCAGCAGGTGGCTCTCGCACAGGATCTGGAAGCCGTTGCAGATGCCCAGGACCGGAAGGGCGCCCGAACGCGCCGCCGGGACCAGTTCGGACATCAGCGGGGCGAACCGGGCGATGGCGCCGCAGCGCAGGTAGTCGCCATAGGAGAAGCCGCCGGGCAGGACGACGGCGTCGACACCTTTGAGGTCGGCGTCGGCGTGCCACAGCGGGACGGGTTCGGCGCCGGCCAGGGACACGGCGCGAGCGGCGTCCTTGTCGTCAAGGGAGCCGGGGAAGGTGACGACGCCCACACGGGCTGTCATGAGCACACTCCGAGATCGTGGTTCGACGGGGAGAAGTTCGGTGCCCGACCCCGCCACGAGGACGGTGGGTCCGCTACCCCCGCAGCGTACCCGCTCACCTGTGCTCGGGTACGACGGTCACCCCGTTAGGGAAGGTCCGACCTGTGTGATCCTCCGAAGGAAACCCCGTCTGGAGGGGGCGCGGGTGTGCGACCGGACAGTTCTCGTGGCGTGCGTCACGTCTCGCCTTTTCCGTCGTGATCTTGCTACCAGAAGCGAAAAAGGCCTCTTTCTCGCCCCTGGTAGCAAGATCACCAGGGGAGGGCCCGGCTGTTAGAGCAGGGCGAAGCGGGCGTGTGGGTTCTCTCCCGTGTGCTCCGGGTCGCACGACGTGGCCCGTTTGCGCAGGATGACGGTGGTACGGGGCTCCCCACGGAAGTCGACCTCGTCCATGAGGTACCGCATCAACGAGATGCCCCTGCCCGATTCCGTTTCCAGACCCGGGAGGGGCGTGTGCGGTGAGGTGAACCTGTCGGCGAGCGCCGCCATGTCCGGCGCCCTGCCGCTATGGGAGACCCGCATCTCGTACCAGCCGGGGGCGAACTCGGTCTCCACCTCGTAACCGGCGTTCGGCCCGCCGTGCTCGATGGCGTTGGCACAGGCCTCCGAGACGGACAGCAAGATGTCGTCGACGCATTCCTGGCACAGTCCCGACCTGCTGAGAAGTGCGCCGAGCATGTCGCGGACTATGGCGACGGTGTACGTCCTTCGTGGGAGGGAGATCGAGAATACGGTGTCCATCCGTGAACCCCTCGTGCTCCGTGTCGTTGGCTACCCGGCGTCAGGAACCCTTCCCGAGGTCGCTCCGGGTAAAACGAACAGCCGCGCCCTCGGGGGGGCACGGCTGAACAAGTCGGACACTTCCGGCGCGTGGGTTCGGGGTATGCGGCGCGGAGTGTGCGGGGAGGGTCAGGCGGGACGGACCTCGAAGTCCTCGATGACGGTGTTGGCGAGCAGGGTCTCGGCCAGGCGACGGACGTCGGCGAGCTTGGCCTCGTCCACCTCGCCCTCGACCTCGACCTCGAAGCGCTTGCCCTGGCGGACCTGGTCGATCCCCTCGAAACCGAGGCGGGAGCAGGCCCCGGCGATCGCCTGACCCTGGGGGTCCAGGATCTCGGGCTTGAGCATGACGTCAACCACGACGCGGGCCACAGGTCCTCCACAGGAAAACTGGAAAAAGGGGTATGCCATCGGTCCACCGTGCGAAGGGCGCGGGACGCACCTGGTGGCGACGCCAGCGTATGACACCCGGTGGTGAACACCGGCCTCGGCCAGGCGCCACGCCGGCTGTTTACCGCATGCTTACCGGTACCGGATACGGATTCGGTGGGTTCGTGACCCGTATCACGTGGATTGATGTCATCATTGGGAAGGTGATGCTGCGTCTAACAGAGTGGAAGTGATCGTTCCGGTCGTCCCGAGGGGGAATCTTGACGACTCTCGAAAAAGAACACGTCTCCACGAACGGTGAGGGCAAGGAAGAGACTCTCGACTTCGCCGCCGCGGTCACACCGTTCGCAGACCAGCTGTACCCGACGGCCCTGCGCATGACGCGCAATCCGGCCGACGCCGAAGACCTCGTTCAAGAAACGTTCGCCAAGGCCTTCGCCAATTTCCACCAGTTCCGGGCCGGTACCAACCTGAGGGCCTGGCTTTACCGAATTCTTACCAACACCTTCATCAACGGCTATCGCAAGAAGCAGCGGGAGCCCCGCCAGGAGACCACCGACGAGATCAAGGACTGGCAGCTCGCCGCCGCCGAGGCCCACACCTCGTCGGGCATGCGGTCGGCCGAGACCGAGGTCCTCGACCGTCTGCCGGACTCCGACATCAAGCAGGCGCTGGCTCGACTCCCGGAGGAGTTCCAGGAGGTCATCTACCTCGTGGACATCGAGGGCTACGCCTACAAGGAGGTCGCCGCGCGCATGGGAACACCCCTGGGCACGGTGATGTCGCGACTGCACCGCGCACGTCGCCAACTCCGCGAGATGCTCGCCGACTACGGCCGTGAGCGCGGCATGAAGGCGCCCACGCCCAAGGCTCGCGCGGCCACCGAATAACGGTGATGGGAAGGCCCCTGAACGGGGCCGTGCGCGGCCCGCAATTCCCACGGGCCAGAGCGTCCCCGCCCCGTGTCGGCGGTGGTGTGGGGACGATGGAGTTCACTCCGACCGGGTGGCCCCGTACGCACCTGGAGTAACTCGAAGTAACGCGAGGTAAGACGCCCGAGGAAGTGGCTCAGGTCGCATCATCGCTCTTCCCGGCCGTTCTTCTCGACCGCTCTTCCCGAAACCCCGGAAACGAGCGTTTTCGCGCACTCGTGAAACCGCGTTCCGGACGAATCCGCCGAAGCTCCCCACCGATTTATCACGGAGACCACACCGATGGTGACTCGCGGTCGGCATCGGTTCCGAACCCCTGCCCGGGAACCGGAAACGGCGTCGCCCGAACCCCCCGGCCGGGTTCGGGACGCCCCTCGACCCTGGTCTCAGCCCCGGTTCTCCACCGTGGTGGCCGATTCCGGCTGCGCCGCGACAGCGGATGTGAGCGGTGGCCCGGTCCGTCGCGACCGCGTCCACACCACGGCCGTGATCACGGCGAGCAGCACACAAGGCACGAGCATGACCGGGGATCCGGTGCCCACCGACCGGTCCATGCCCTCGGTGAAGTCGGTGTGCGTGACGAGGGTGAGCAGGAAGGCGAGCGTGTTGTTGACCGCGTGGATGACCACCGCGAGCTCCAACCCACCCGTACGCCAGGTGATCAGGGCGAGGGTGGCGCCGAACGTGAGGTAGTAGAGGTTCAGCCACGGGTCGAACGCGAAGTGCGCCACCATGAACAGCAGGCTGGAGACCACCACGCCGAGCAGCAGCGCCGTACGCGGGCCGCGCCCCCAGCTCGCGGCGACCCGGAAGGCCAGTCCACGGAAGCCGTACTCCTCACCCGCCGACTGCAATGGGGTGAGCAGAACGACGAGGCCGAGCATGACGACCAGGTCGACGGTCGTCCACGAGGTCGTCGGGTAGGGCGTGAACACGGAGAAGGCGGTCAGGTAGACCGTCCAGATCGGCAGGATCACCAGCAGGGAACGGCCGAACACGTCGGGGCGGAACCGCGACAGGATCGAGTGCAGTGACGCGCCCTTCACCCCGTAGAGCCAACGCTGGATCAACATGCTCCACGGCAGGAGGACGGCCAGCCCGAGCATGCTCGTGGCGTGGGTCGCGGGGGTGAAGTCGGTGCCTCCGGTCAGGATGCTGTCGCGGCCGAGCGCCATGTCGATCGCGACTCCGAGGAACATGAACGCGAAGGCGAAGACGAGCAGGCCGCCCATGAGCAGCGTGAGCGCGGCGATGCCCCGCCAGATCCCGCGCTTCTCGCGGGTGAGGACCCGGTGGTAGGGGACTCCCGGCGGGACCGGCCGCGGACCGCGCCGCCGCTTGGTCGGTGCCTGCGGGGCGGGTGGTGCGGACACGCCCCCGGCGGTGGGGGCGTCCGTGTGCGGGGGAGGCGTGTGGGGTGCCGGTGGGGTGGATCCGGGCTGTTCGTCGTCGCGGTTCATGTCTTGAACCTAAGTCCGCGGGGTGCTCACTCGGCAGTCCCCGGAATCACCGGTTCCGACTGCGATCCGCGGAGACCGGCACATGACATCCGTCATTCACCGGTCTCCGCGGTGGGAGTCACCGGAGCTGTTGGATCTGAATGAGGTTGCCGCACGTGTCGTCCAGGACCGCGGTGGTGACCGGGCCCATCTCCAGGGGTTCCTGGGTGAAGCGCACACCCAGTTTCCGCAGACGTTCGTACTCGGCACGGACGTCGTCGACCGCGAAGGCTGTGGCGGGGATGCCGTCCTGGACCAGGGCCTCCTTGTAGGGGCCCACCGCGGGGTGTCCGGAGGGTTCGAGGACCAGTTCGGTGCCCTCGGGGTCCTCCGGAGAGACCACGGTCAGCCACCGGTGCTCGTCCACGGGTTCGCCCAGCGGGATGTCGTGCTTCTTCACGAATCCGAGCACGTTCGTGTAGAAGTCCAGGGCCTTGACCTGACTGTCGACGAAGACGCTGTTCAGGTGGATCCTCATGGTGTGCCGTCCTTCGTGTCGGGTCGGAGCCACCGTTCGGTGATGTGTCGCAGTGGCTCCGGATCGATGTCGTGGAACTTGTAACGCCCCTCCCGGCGACTCCTGACGAGTCCCGCGCCTTCCAGTACCGCCAGGTGCTGGGAGACGGCCTGTCGGGACATGCCGAGCTCGTGCTTCATGAGCAGTCGTCCGCAGAGCTCGAACAGGGTCTGTCCGGACCTTTCGGTGAGCTCGTCGAGGATCGTCCGCCGGGTGGGGTCGGCCAAGGCCTTGAAGATGTCATCGGCCATGCGGCCACTATAGGCAAGTAAGTACTTGCCTATCAACCTGTGACCTGCCCCTTCTCGGTAAAGATCCAGTGCCCCCGAGAACCTTCATGCGCGACCCCCATGAGGCCGTTTCCCGGTTTCCGCTGATGACGGGGATGAGAGGTCGCCAGGTCGTCCGTCGCCGGCCGAGGTGAAGGCGCCTTGACGCCGGGAGTCTTCCAACCCCTACGCACACCTGAGTTCGGCCACGCCGGGCGAAGGTCCGGACGACCGCCATCACACGTGAGCGGCTTGGGTGGGTCGGGCACGCGTCATCCTCACCTGGAACCCGGCCGATTCACCCCGCGCTCCCTTGGCCGGACCCGGGGACGGCCGGGTGTGGGCGGGTGGGCGACCGGGTAGCCGGGATGGCACCGGTTCGGGCCGACCCGAACCGCGTCTCGACGAGAAGGGGTGGTCACCCGTGCCGTCCAGGGACCCGATCGCCGAACCGTGGGGCACACGGACCCCCTACGGCCAGGGAGAGCAGTGGCCCGTGCGGGTCGACCGGCACCTCGCCGAGGGGGTGGATCCCGATGACGTGGACCGCTGGGTGCGAACCGCGTCGATCCTGCACTCCAACGGCGACGCGATGGACATCGCGGTCAAGGACGGCCGGATGGTGGGGGTGCGCGGGCACGGTGAGGACCGGGTCAACCGTGGGCGCCTGGACCCCAAGGACCTCTACGGCTGGCGGTCCGGCCACTCACCCGACCGACTGACGCGACCCCTCGTACGCCGCGACGGCGAACTGGTCGAGACCGACTGGGACACCGCGATGGACCTGGTGGTCCGGCGCAGCGGGGAGCTGCTCGACGAGCAGGGCGCCAGTGCCCTGGGGTTCTACACCAGTGGACAACTGTTCCTGGAGGAGTACTACACGCTCGCGGCCATCGGCCACGGTGCCATCGGCACCAACCACATGGACGGCAACACCCGCCTGTGCACGGCCACGGCCGCCGCCGCGCTGAAGGAGTCGTTCGGCTGTGACGGCCAACCCGGCTCCTACGGCGACATCGACCACGCCGACGTCATCGCCCTGTACGGCCACAACATGGCCGAGACCCAGGCGGTGCTGTGGTCCCGGATCCTGGACCGCCTGGCCGGACCGAACCCGCCCCTGCTGCTCTGCGTCGACCCCCGGCCCACACCGGTGGCCCGGGAGGCGACACTGCACCTGGCGCCGCGCCCGGGCACCAACGTCGCCCTGATGAACGCGATCCTGCACGAACTCATCCGTACCGACCGGGTCGACCACGCCTACGTCGAGGCGCACACCGTCGGCTACGAGGCCCTGCTGGAGACGACGGAGGCCTACCCGCCCGAGCGCGCCGCGCGGATCTGCGAGGTGCCCGCCGACCACATCCGCGAGGCCGCCGCGTTGTTGGGCGGGGCCGAACGCCTGCTCTCCACCGTGCTCCAGGGCTTCTACCAGTCGAACCAGGCCACGGCGGCGTCCGTGCAGGTCAACAACGTGCACCTGCTGCGGGGCATGCTGGGCCGACCCGGCGCGGGCGTGCTCCAGATGAACGGCCAACCGACCGCCGAGAACACCCGCGAGTGCGGCGCCGACGGCGACCTCACGGGCTTTCGCAACTGGAACAACGACCGGCACATCACCGACCTGGCCAAGGTCTGGAACCTGGACCCGATCCGGATCCCGCACTACGCCCCGCCCACGCACGCCATGCAGATCATGCGCTACGCGGAGAAGGGTTCCATCCGCTTCCTGTGGGTCAGCGCGACCAATCCGGCGGTGTCCCTGCCCGAACTGGGCCGGATTCGGGGACTGCTCGCGAGTAAGGGCCTGTTCCTGGTGGTTCAGGACCTCTTCATGACCGAGACGGCCGAGCTCGCCGACGTGGTGCTCCCCGCCGCGACCTGGGGAGAGAAGACGGGGACGTTCACCAACAGCGACCGCACCGTGCACCTGTCGGAGAAGGCCGTGGAACCACCGGGCGAGGCACGGCCGGACCTGAACGTCTTCCTCGACTACGCGCGACGCATGGACTTCCGCGACAACGACGGGCATCCCTTCCCACAGTGGCATGACCCCGAGTCCGCCTTCGAGGCGTGGAAGCGGGCGAGCGCGGGCCGCCCCTGCGACTACTCCGGGATCACCTACGACCACCTGCGCCGCACCGGCGGTGTCCAGTGGCCCTGTAACGAGGAACATCCGCGGGGCACCGAGCGGCTCTACGCGGACGGCCGGTTCTGGGCGAGCCCCGAGGAGTGCGAGAGCTTCGGCAAGGACCTCGTCACGGGGGCGCCCTCGGAGGAGGGGGAGTACCGCTCGACCAATCCCGAGGGCCTGGCGATGATCAAGGCCGTGGAGTACGTGCCCCCGCACGAGGAACCCGGCGAGGAGTACCCCTTCACGCTGATCACCGGCCGCACGATCTACCACTTCCACACGCGCACCAAGACGGGGCGCGCGCCCGAGCTCCAACGGGCGGCCCCAGAGGTGTGGGTGGAGATCGCCTCCGCCGACGCGCGGGAAGTGGGGATCGACGAGGGCGACCACGTCGAGGTCCGTTCGCCGCGTGGCCGAATCCACGCCCGCGCCAGGGTCAGCGGAATCCGTCCCGGGGTGCTGTTCGTCCCCTTCCACTACGGCTACTGGGACACCGACGCCTCCGAGGACGGTGACGACCGGGACCGGGCCGCCAACGAGATGACCGTCAACGACTGGGATCCGGTGTCCAAGCAGCCCCTGTTCAAGACCGCCGCCGCGAGCCTGAGGCCGCTGGGTCGGGGCGATGGGCGACCGTCTCCGGCGCCCACCACGACGGCGTCCGCGCCGGTCGACGCGCGGGTGCCGGCCACTCGGGGCGAGCCGGACACCGTGGAGGAGCCGACGGCGGAAGCCACCGAGGGGAGGACACGATGAGGATCGGAGCCGCCCTGCGGGAGCTTCACCGCTCGGAGAGCGCCCTGGCCACCGAGTTGTCACGGGTGTCCGAGCGGTATCCGAAGGAACAGGAGGTCCATCACGTGGCCGAGGACCTGGCGGCGTGGTCCCGTGACCACGTGCGCGTGATCGCCGAGGTGGCGCCCCGTTACCGTGTGGACCCCGCCGCCCTGGAAAGCCCCGAACCCTCGGAGGAGGGGCGGCCCGAGCTGCCCGGGGAGGGCTCCGACAAGGAGATGGCGCTCTTGGCCGACCTGAGACGGCTGTACCGGATGAGCGGCGGGGTGGCGCTGGACTGGGACCTGCTCGGACAGGGCGCCCAGGCCGTCGCGGACCCCGACCTGCTCTCGGTCGCCGAGCGGTGCCGGCCTCGCTCGGTGCGTCAGATGCGCTGGGCGCGGGGGATGCTCAAGGCTCTCTCACCGCAGATCCTGGCGACCTGAGGAACGGGTTCCGGTGGCCTCGCCACGAGTGCCCGGCCCGTCGCGGTCGCGTGCTCGAAAAGTTGTTGGAAGTCCTTGTAGATGCTAGGAACCCCTGCTAATCGGCCTGGTCACGGATCCGGGAACATGGGTCGCGCCGCGTAAAAGGTGTCGCCGGGGGCTTGCGCACCCCATGGTGAGGTCTGTCACGATGTGGGCAGGACTGTCCATGACCCTCCCGACACCCTGGGAGCGCGCATGGACCGTTAAACGGTCGGCCAGCGTTCACCCACGCGAAGTCGGCCCCGAGAACCCGAGGAGCGACGTGTCGGAAACCGCCGCGCACGAGGAACCGGAGCTCATCCAGCTCCTGACCCCGGAAGGGGAGCTCAAGGAGCACCCCGACTACCCCCTGGACATCAGCGCGGAGGAGATCCGCGCCCTGTACCGTGACCTGGTCCTGGTCCGCCGGGTCGACAGTGAGGCCGTGTCCCTCCAGCGCCAAGGCGAGCTGGGCCTGTGGGCCTCGCTCCTGGGCCAGGAGGCCGCGCAGATCGGCTCCGGCCGTGCTCTGCGCCCCGAGGACATGGCCTTCCCCTCCTACCGCGAGCATGGCGTCGCCTGGTGCCGCGGCATCGAACCGAAGGAACTCCTCGGCATGTTCCGCGGGGTCACCAACGGAGGTTGGGACCCGCACGAGTACGGCCTGCACCTGTACACGATCGTCATCGGCAGCCAGGCCCTGCACGCCACCGGCTACGCCATGGGCGTCCAGCGCGACGGCGCCGTGGGCGAGGACGGCACCGCCGTCATCTCCTACTTCGGCGACGGGGCCACCAGCCAGGGCGACACCAACGAGGCGTTCAACTTCGCCTCGGTGAACAACGCCCCGGTCGTGTTCTTCTGCCAGAACAACCAGTGGGCCATCTCCGAGCCCCTGGAACGTCAGGCCCGCGTACCGATCTACAAGCGCGCCGCCGGCTTCGGCTTCCCGGGTGTGCGCGTGGACGGCAACGACGTCCTCGCCTGCCTGGCCGTGACCCGTGCCGCCCTGGACAACGCGCGCACCGGTCAGGGCCCCACCCTGATCGAGGCGTTCACCTACCGGATGGGCGCCCACACCACCAACGACGACCCCACCCGTTACCGGGACGCGGCCGAGCTCGACGAGTGGAAGGCCAAGGACCCGATCATGCGGGTCCGCAACCACCTCGAACTGTACGAGCTCGCGGACGAGGCGTTCTTCGCGAAGATCGACGAAGAGGCCGACAAGGTCGGAGAGATGGTGCGCACCCAGTGCCGCTCCATGGCCGACCCCGAGCCGCTGGAGATCTTCGACGAGGTCTACGCCGAGCCCAACGTCCACATCGACCGACAGCGGTCCGAGTTCGCCGACTACCTGGCCTCGTTCGAAGGCGCCGGCGCGGAAGGGGGCCGTTAGGCCATGGGAACCAACCTCACGATCGGTAAGGCCATCAACGCGGGGCTGCGCGCCTCGATGGAGCACGACCCCAAGGTCCTCGTCATGGGCGAGGACGTCGGTCGCCTGGGTGGCGTCTTCCGCGTCACCGACGGTCTGCACAAGGACTTCGGCGCCGACCGGGTCATCGACACCCCGCTGGCCGAGTCCGGCATCGTCGGCACCGCCATCGGTATGGCGATGCGCGGCTACCGCCCCGTGGTGGAGATCCAGTTCGACGGGTTCTTCTTCCCCGCCGCGAACCAGACCTTCACCCAGTTGGCGAAGATGCGTCGCCGTTCGGCGGGCAAGCTCAGCATGCCCGTCGTCATGCGCATCCCCTACGGCGGCGGCATCGGCGCGGTCGAGCACCACAGCGAGTCGCCCGAGGCGTACTTCCAGCACACCGCCGGTCTGCGAGTGGTCAGCGTCGCCAACCCGGAGGACGCCTACTGGATGATCCAGCAGGCCGTTCGATCCGACGACCCGGTGATCTTCCTGGAGCCCAAGCGGCGCTACTACGAGAAGGCCGAGGTCGACACCGGAGCCTCGATCGACGCGGTCACCCCGATGGGTGCGGCGCGCATCGCCCGCCCGGGTACCGACTGCACGCTGCTCGCCTACGGACCGATGGTCAAGACCGCGCTACAGGCGGCCGAGGCCGACGTCGACCACTCGATCGAGGTCATCGACGTGCGCTCGCTCGCACCGGTCGACTACGCCACCATCACCGAGTCCGTGAAGCGCACCGGCCGCCTGGTGGTCGCGCACGAGGCCACCCTCACCGGTGGCCCCGGGGCGGAGATCGCCGCGCGCGTCACCGAGGAGTGTTTCTACCACCTCGAATCGCCGGTCATCCGCGTGGCCGCGTTCGACACCCCCTATCCGCAGTCCAGGCTGGAGGAGCACTACCTGCCGGACCTGGACCGCGTCCTGGACGGGGTCGACCGGGCGTTCGCGTACTAGATCGGGGAAACCGCAAGACATGGCGATTCAGAAGAGCACGCCCGCGGTCGACGGCGTGAACGCGTTCAAACTGCCCGACGTCGGTGAGGGCCTGATCGAGGCCGAACTCCTCACCTGGTACGTCCAACCGGGCGACAAGGTCACCGACGGTCAGATGATCTGCGAGATCGAGACCGCCAAGGCCGTCGTCGAGCTGCCCTGCCCGTTCTCCGGGACGGTCAAGGAGTTGATGGCCGCCGAGGGTGAGACGGTCGAGGTCGGTTCGGTCATCATCACCGTGGACGACGGAACGGGCGGCACGCGTGCCTCCGGTTCCGCCGACAGTGGTGCCGATGGTGAGGCCGCCGAGGAGACCGAGGAGCGGGAGAAGCCCCTGGTGGGCTACGGCGAGAGGGCGGCTTCCACCCAGCGCCGCGCTCGTCGTCGTCCCACCCCCTCGGCCCCGGTGTCCGCACCGCCGCCCAAGTTGAGCGAGCCCGCTCCGGCGGGCACCCCCGGGGTGATGGCCGCTCCCGCCGGTCCGGCGCCCGCTTCGGGGCCGGTGGGCCGCCCGCTGGCCAAACCGCCGGTGCGCAAGCTCGCCAAGGACCTCGGGGTGGACCTGGCGGCGGTGACGCCCACCGGCAAGGGCGGCGTCGTCACCCGCGAGGACGTGCACGCCGCCGTCGAGACGCCCGAAGCCCCGGCCGCCCCGGCCGCCCCGGCCGCCCCGGCCGCCGCGGTGTCCGCGGCGCCGGAGGCCACGCCCACGCCGGACCGCACCGCGCGTGAACGTCGGGTGCCGATCAAGGGCGTGCGCAAGCACACCGCCGCGGCCATGGTGAACAGCGCGTTCACCGCCCCGCACGTCACCGAGTTCCTTCAGGTGGACGTCACCAAGACGATGAAGGCCGTCGCCCGCTTGCGGGAACGTCCGGACTTCGCCGACGTCAAGGTGTCGCCGCTCTTGTTGGTGGCCAAGGCCCTGCTCATGGCCATCCGACGGCATCCGGACGTCAACGCGTCCTGGGACGAGGAGAGCCAGGAGATCGTGGTGAAGAACTACGTGAACCTGGGGATCGCGGCCGCCACCGAGCGCGGGCTGGTGGTGCCCAACGTCAAGGACGCCGACGCCAAGCCCCTTCCGGAACTGGCGGCGTCCTTGAAGGAGCTCACGGACACCGCGCGTGCGGGCAAGACCAGCCCGGCCGACATGTCCGGTGGCACGATCACCATCACCAACGTCGGTGTGTTCGGGGTGGACGCGGGGACACCGATCCTCAACCCGGGTGAGGCCGCCATCCTCGCCTTCGGCCAGATCCGCGACATGCCCTGGGTGCACAAGGGTGAGCTGAAGATCCGTAAGGTCACCACCCTGTCGCTCTCCTTCGACCACCGGTTGGTCGACGGTGAGCTGGGATCCAAGGTGCTGCGGGACATCGGCACCGTACTGGAGGACCCGGAGCGGACCGCCCTGGCCTGGGGCTAGATCCTGGAAGAGCGAGGGGCCGGCGCACCGTGGGTGCGCCGGCCCCTTCACGTTCGCCCGTCGAACACGTGGACGGGCCCGTCCCCCAAGGGGGTGGGGGCGGACCCTACCGTCCAGTGTTCCCGTCATGTGGACTTGACCAACCTTTGGCCGGCGTTTTTGTCGACCGATTCACGAAGGCCGACCGTGGGCACGGTCGGGTGTCGGTGAGCGGGGCCGACGATTCGGTTTCCCCTCGGCTTTCCCCGATCGACACCTACGGAGAACCGTTCTCTCGGCGCGGGTGCCGTTCCGTCGAGAAAACGGGACCCGGCTAGAACCAACACTGTGTTGGTGGAGTCTCAATCAGCGTTGACCAAAAGAGACACAGAAGGGCACTCTCCATGCCGCCCACCCCCCACCTCCTGCTCCCCGCCAAGGCCGGCACCGGCCGAGACCGCGGTTCCCGGACCGTTGGTGCCAGGCTCCTGGCCGGCACCGCGTTGGTGGCCACCGCCGCCCTCACCCTGTCGAGTTGCGGTCTCGTCCGGGACATCCAGGGCGAGGACCCCGACCAAGTGGAGCCCACGACCGAGGAAGAAGCGGTCGAGGAGGACCCGCGCCCCGAGGTCGAGGCCGACTTCCCCTACACCCGTGAGGGCCGGATCTTCCAGGAGTCCGGCCAGGACTCCACCCTGCGCTTCGCCATCACCGGCCTGGAACGCACCGACGACTACACCGTCATGTACTTCGACAACACCTTCGTCGACCACTTCCGGGGCATCGACAGCAGCCTGTCCATGCCCAACACCCTCATCGACCCGGTCAGCGGTCAGGCATTCTGGGAGCTCACCGACGAGGACGGCTATCCCTTCGGTTCCGTGCCGCCCGACGACGGTGTCTTCCCCGTCCGGGTGGACGCCACCAACCAGTACCGGAGCTACTTCCCCCGCCTACCGGAGGAGGTCGAACAGATCACCTTCGTCGGCAGCGGCCTCGGCGCCATGACCGGTATCCCGGTGGTCGACGTCGACGAGGAACAGCCCGATCCGGCCGACCCCAACGGCGCCGACATGACCGTGTCCAACGGCCCGGACGCGGGCGAGACCGTCGAGTTCGAGAACCGACGCCCCGAACCCGGTTGGGAGGAGTACGCGGGGGAGATGGAGAGCTTCGTCGACTCCGAGGTCGCCTCCACCACCCGAGACGGCGACACCGAGACCGTCGCCCTCAAGTCCGACGTCATGTTCGACTTCGACTCCGCCGAACTCACCTCGGACGCCGAGGAGGTCGTCCGCGAGGCTGCGGCCACCCTGCGAAGCAACATCGATCCCGACGACCCCGAGGTCACCGTCATCGGGCACACCGACGGCACCGGGAGCGACGACTACAACCAGGACCTGTCCGTGGAACGCGCCGAGACCGTACGCGAGATCCTGGAGGGGGAGGTCGATGACCTGTCCTTCAGCGTGGAGGGTCGCGGAGCCGACGAGCCCGTGGCGCAGGAGGGCGGTTCGGACACCGAGGAGGCGGAGGCCCGCAACCGACGCGTCGAGTTCTCCTACCGGGTCGACCGCTCCAACGACGAGAACGGCGAAGGCGGCGAGGGTGGACAGGAGGAGGGGGCGCTCGGCTCCAGCGAACGCCACGTCCACCCGCCCGCGGCCTTCGTCGAGGACGACACCACCGAGATCGTCGAGAGCGTGACCGACGACGACGTCCGACTGGACGTGCACCCGCTGCGCCGCGACGGCGCCTACGTCATCAGCACGGTCACCCTCACCAACAACGGTGACGAGCCCGTCCTGCCCGACATGGGTGGCGAGGACGCCGTCTCCCCCGGCGGGCCGACCGACTTCAGTCAGGGCGCCCTGGGCGGCTTCCAACTGCTGGAGCCCGACACCGACCTGGTCCGTTACGTCACCCAACTGAACTTCGGCATGGAGGAGAGCTACGCCGGGTTCGCCGAGGAGGTCCACGAGATGCAGCCGGACAACCAGTACCAGCTCATCGCGGTCTTCCCCGCCCCCTCCATGGAGGGGGCGGAACTGACTCTGCGCGCCGGCCCGTTCGGTGAGATCGAGGGTGTGTACTTCGCCGAGTGACCACCCTTCCCAGGGAGATCCGCCCGGCCCCGTCCTTCGGGATCGGGGCCGGGCCGGTGAACGCGGGGATCAGCCCAGGAGCAGGGTGACGGTGAACAGGACCGGGACGGTGAGGACCGTGGTCATCAGGACCACCTCGCGGGTGAGCGCCTCACCCGTTCGGTACAGGGTCGCGTAGTTGAACACGTTCTGCGCGGTCGGCAACGCGGCCAGGACCACCACGGCGAACAGGGCGGCGCCCTCCAGACCGAACACCAAGGAGCCCAAGGCCCACGCCGCCAGCGGTTGTCCCACCGACTTCAACGCCACCGCCAACAGCACCGGCACCTGGTCCGGACCGCTCCGCCCGGGCATCGCGCTGCCGTGCAGGGAGATCCCGAACGCCAGCAGCATCGACGGCACCGCCATCCCGCCGACCAGGTCGAAGGGTTCCATCAACGGTGCCGGCGGCACCCAACCGGACGCCGATACCGCCACACCGGTCAGGGACGCGATCACCACGGGGTTGCGCACCGGGGTGCCCAGGGAACGGCGCAGCACCGGCCAGAACCCCCGCACACGCCCGTTGCCCAGGTCCAGCACGGTCAACGACACCGGTGCCAACACCAGCAGTTGGAACAGCAGGATGGGAGCGACGAGGGAGGCGTCGCCGAGGACGTACGCGGAGATCGGAATGCCGAGGTTGCCCGCGTTGACGTAGGAGGAACCCAGGGTGCCCACGGTCGTGCGTCCCACACCCCATCGTCGGATGACCCCGACGACGAGGAAGAGCACCGCGACGACCACCACGCTCAAGACGCTCACCAGGACCGGCGGCGACAGCAGCACGGACAGGTCCGTGCGGGCCAGGATCGTGAACAACAGAGCCGGGCTGGCCACGTAGAACGCCAGCCGGTTGAGGACCTCCCTGGCCCCGGGGCCCAGAAGCGGGATCCGGCCCAGCATGTAGCCGATGGCGACGATACTGGCGATGACTCCGAACCCGACGATGACCCCGGACAAGGGGCGCCCCCCGAACTACCGTGCGGCTAAAGACCGGCAAACGCTATCCGAGGCGGCGCACGACGACTACGGCACAGGTCACACCGAGTGCTGTGAGCACTCCTGGTGTCGCCCACATTCGAGTTCCAGCCGCTTGCGTCGCCGGGCCTCCTTCACGGACACCGAGACGATGCGCGCCGCCGCCACCGCGGTGATCGCGGCGAGTGGCAACACCAACCTGGCGGCCGGCTGATGGATGGCCCGGAAGGCGGCGCCCTCGGGAGAGACGACCAGGAACCCGGCGGGGCGCGCCCGCATGAGTCCCATACCTCCGGCGCCGTCGCCACCGGACATGGGCATCTTCCCGGTGCCGCCGCCGATGGTGTTCAGCACGCTGATCCGCGCCACCGGTACCACGGTGGTGGCCCCGGAGGTCACCGGGTCGCCGAACACCGTGGAGGTTCGGGCCAGTGAGCGCGTGCTGTCGATGAGCGAGGTGATGGCGGCGATCGCTCCGCGCGGCCTGTCCTGCTTCGCCATGTTCGGTGTCCTCTCCTCACGGGTGGTCGTGGGATTTCACGCTATAGGGGGCGACCAGGGGTCGGGGGAAGGTCGATGGTCCCGGAGTGTTCGGATTCCCGGACCGAACGGGATCAGGTGGTGGGGCTTTCCGAGGGATCCTCGCTCGGCTCGGCGGGCGGCTCCTGTGCCCAGCGCACGAGCAGGGGCCAACCGTCCATGGAGGCGTCGTGGTAGCGGGGGAAGAGCTCCTCGGTCTCACCGACCGCCCCGTCCTCCAGACCGACGCGGAACCACGCTTGTTCGGTCTGGAGCAGCACGGCGTCACGTTCGGTGGAGGGGGCGAACTGCACCACGGGGGAGCCCTCGTCGGCCAACAGCTCGGCCGTCGAGAAACCCTGCCCCTCCAGGGTCAGCAGAAGCACGCCGCCGGGTGCGTCGTCGCTCTCGTCGGGGCGCAACAGGGCGCTTTCGCCGCCCCACACCGTCGCGTCGTCGAAGGTCTGCCACTGCTCCCCGCCGGTGGTGAGGGTCGCGTTGACGGTGGTGCCGTTGGTCGATCGCGTCACCAACTGGCCCTCCCCGCCGGACAACTGCTGGGTGGGCACGCTGTTGCGGATGTGCAGGGAACCATCCGGGGTGAGCGCCCAGTCGCTGGGCCGCTGCCCCTCACCCAGGGCCAGGCTGCCCTCCTGGTTGGGGGTGCCGTTGGGGGCGTCCAAGGGCACCGAAAGGACCTGGGGTGGTTGCCCGTCAGGACCTCTGGAGACGTACCAGAGGCGGTCTTCGTGGATCAGGGGTTCCGACAGGACCTCGTTCTGCGGCGCGGCGATCGACTCGATCGGTTGGTAGGAGAACCCCTCGACCTCGTCCCCCTCCTCCCCCTCGGCGTCCTCGGGGTCGGTGAGGGCGGCCAGGTGCACGGCGCTGGGCTCGTCGGTGACGAAGGCGAAGTGCTGCCAGTCCTCGGAGAAGCGCCCGTGTACAGGGACCTCCGAGGCCATCGGGTCCACGGCCCCGTCGGGCAGCTCGATCCGCTGGAGCGGCGCACCGGTCTCGGGGTCGTGGAAGACCAGGACCTGGTCGGTTTCGGGGTCGCCGCCCTCGAATCCCCGGTGGATCAGCGCCAGGCCGACCATTCCCCCCTCGGTGAGCTCCTCCACGGTCTCGGGGGATTCGTCGGAGGAATCGGAGGAGGAGTCACAGGCCGTCACGGCGAGCAGGCACACGGCCGAGGCCAGGGCGAGGGAACGCCGCATCGGGTCGCCTTTCCGGGAAGAGTGGGGCTGAAGAACCTGTCCGGGAGGTGGGATCACCGCAGGCACACGATGGTTCTCCTGGTTCCTCACGTTATCTGAGCGTGCGGGTCCCGGCTCTGGAGACCCCGTTCGAGGACCTGGGGGTACTGAGCTGAAACCGGGAGAGCGTGGGGTTCATTCGGTTCCGCAGTTCACGTACTCGATGATGTCTTCGGTGTACTCTTCTCGGGTTTCGAAGCGCCTTTCGGGCCCATCCAAATAGGAGTCAGCAAAGTCAGTGGCGAGAACGGCCTCGTCTTGGCCTGAGCACCATTCAACATCAAAGTTCCGAATGGTGAGATAGAGCATATCCAGTGTTTTCTCTCGGCCATGCTGTCCGCTGAGATCCCATTTTTCCTGGTCTGTTTCGACATGAAACTCACCATCCTCATCCTCGATGAGGACTTGGGAGGAAGTGAGAATATCGTAATTGGATAGAGTGAAGGGTATGTTTTCGTGGCCGGAAGTTGCTTCGGGGTGGCCGTAGATGTCGGTGACCACCTTGTGGCTTCCGTATTCATCGACGGCCTTCGCAAGGATCTGAGAGTAGACAGATCCCGCAATCCAAAGGCGGTTGACCTTCTTGTCTTGGGGTGGGACGGTTACGGGATTATCCACTTCGGGGCTTGTGCAACTAACCATCGAAACCGATATTAAAACGGAAAAAACAACGCAAGAAGCTTTTTTCTGCATAGGGTCACTCTGAAGTTCTTTTTAGTTCAGCTCTAGGGGTTCTCTATTGTAGAAGTTTTCAAGGTTCTCTTTGCTTGTTCTGTACCTGTCTAGCTCACTGCTAAGATCCTCATATGGGTTTCTAAAGCTTTCAGTGAACTTGTTTGCCAGGGAGCTGCCGGCTGGGTAGTCTCCCTGGATCGTGTCAACATGCAATTCTTCATTAACAAACTCGAGGGCCTCAAGAATACTATCCTGAGAGTAGCCTTCATTCCACCTGGAATCATCGAGTTCGATTCTGTATCTGCCTTCGGACTCGACTAGCACTCCACTCTCTTCAAGTACCTCCGAGGCATTTTTTCCTCGAACAAGTTTATCTGTTTCAGGGAAGGCGCCTCCATTGCTATCAAGTTCTCCCGACAAAACATAGGCATGGCTCCGCATGTCGGTGTAGTTTGCAGTTTCCGTTCCACCCCGGGGGATTGTATCAATAGCCCTACTGAGTGCATTTTCGATCATTTCGTTGGTCAAATATTCGACTCCATTTTGGAGTATGAACCCTACGCGAGGAATGCTTCCGACAGGGTTGGTTAGAGTAGCTGCAGCTGCACCATATAGCTCTCTCTTTCGTTCGTTTATTTCATCTTCCCCTAGACCTCTTTCGAGAGCCTCGTTCATGATGCTTTGATTGACAAGGGCATTCAGTCGGCCAGCATTCCCTCCAGTGTAGTGATGTTCACCTGTCTCCAGCAGAGTTTCCATCTGGATGGCTCGGTAAACTTCTGTTGCGGCAATCGCTTCCGCAGCAGAATCTGAGTTCCCCATAATGTACTCGAGGAAAATTGTCCTTTCCGCGATTCCGGTAGTAAACGTATTGTTATCTGAATCCCAAGATTCTTCTGCAGGAACTCTTTCATAATTTAGATCGATGGTTTCGCCGGAAAAACCTTCTTCACCTGAAAAGCTATCGATATAGCTCTCATAAATTTTCATCAGGCTGTCAGCGATGTAGTCGTTGTACATCGTGAATGAAGGATTGTGGAACTCGCCCCCATTTTCATCCGTGAAGGCCACCTCCGTTCTAGAGAGGGTCTCATGCATCTCTGGGCTGGTAATTGTTTCAATGAAACCAACAGCTGCTTCGCCCGCACGTTGCTGAACATCTGGGTCTTCACTCAGTTTGTCCTCATGGATCCAATCAGTTAGCCCGGCAGCGGCTCGGCCATTATCACTCCAGTCAAAGGCCAAGATGCCGCCAAGTGCGTTGTCAATGACGGACTGTCTTGCTCTTTCGTTTGCTTCTTCCTGGGTTTCTAGATCACCGTTCTCGTCTTCTTGACGTTCAACGTTGAGATAGTTGCCATCGCTATCAATCAGATTAGGGTGATCAAAGTCGCCAGTCAGAACGGCGTGATTAGCATCTCGGTTTCTTGTGGAGGCATCAAGGATGGCTTCGAGATCGTCGGAAGTGAGCAGGTCTGACATGTGAGAATCTGCTGGGAAAGCATCTGCATGCATTCCGGTTGTGAGGTTCAATGTTGCGGAGAATCCAAACCCACCTTCGATTCCCTCTGATGTGTGTTCTAATAGATCAGAAAGATTGCTGAAGTCTGCCGCCCAGTCATCGTAAGAATAATTTTCTCCGTCCGGTAGAAAGTAGGTACCCTCTGCAGTCCGGCGTATGCTTTCGGGAAGATCGTTATAACCTCCACCAATTCGATGATCAGACTGAACGAGAAGTCCATCACCGATCACGCCTAGAGCGTGTTCCATGTCATTTTCATTAATACTCCCTTCTTTCATGATGTCAGGAATGTCAATAATTCCTCCATGGTGGCTATTCTCAAGAGCCTCATTGAATGCGATGAGGAATTCCAGTTCCTCATCGACATCTGTACCATCTTGCTGAGCCTGCATCGCCTTTGTACTGACCATACTCAGTACGAGCATTAGCTCGTGGTATTCATCATCAATTGGCTTCTCCCCGGTCCAATATGGATTAAGTTGATCAGGGAGTTCTCTCGCACGTTCCTCGGAGAGGTCCTCTTCATCCAAAAGCATCGTATATTTTTCTGGGCTGATGTTAAAGAACGCCCAAGAAGTATGTCCACCATCGATTAGTTTTTGAACGTTTTCTTCAGTCGCACCCTGCTCGAGCATTTTTCTGATGTCGTCTGCCGAGTCCCGGTACTCCTGGAGCAGGTCGCTTGCCCTGCCTTGAAGCTCTGATTGGAGATTGGTGAGCTCCAAATACAGGTCTCGGCATTTATTCTCCTGCCAGTCCAGTAGCGCAATTCCTCGCTCTGGATAAGTTGCAGTAATAACAGTCCCTTGATATTTGTCTGGGACGTTTCTTTTCTTCTCGTTCACCTCCCGATTCCATTCTCGGATCAGATTGTTTTTTCCAGAGTTGTAGTCGCCGACCGCCGAGGCCCACATGTCAGTCATGTGTGAGCAGTAGGTTACTGCGTTAGCGGCATCTTGCCAGAGGGCGTAGTCTTCTTCTGATATGTACTTGATGTTCCACCCAATGACATCACTGAATTGAGTGGCCGAATCGTTAAGACTCCCGTTTAGATCTCCGGCGCGGCCTAAAATTCTTGATGTAAGAATCTCTAAATCGCTGGCAACGGATCTTATGCTAAAAGCCTCCCCGTCGATTTCTACTGGTTTAAATGTGAGGTCGAATCCGGCCATGGCTAAGGCTTTCCCTGGTGTCTGAATCAGCTAATTGTTGATGTCTCGGGCCAATTCCCACGGGTGTTCGAACTCCTCGGCGGCTTCCCAGTCAGTTTGAGCAGATTCCTTTGCTCCTGATTGAACATTATCTGCGATCTGGAGTCCATGTTCCCGAACCTTTTCGATAAACTCGATATGGTCTTCCTTGAACCTTTCGTAGCCAATTCCTACTTGAGTGTTTCCGGATTGCTCTTTTGCGTCTGAGATGAGATCCTCGAAGACTTCCACCAGGCCAATCATGGCTTCAGCCAGGGATTCTGAGAACTCCGCATCCTCGTGTGCTTTGAAGGGGTTTACTCCGACAGACCCACTCACGGTCTCTCCTCTTATAGGGGGATTTCTAGTCGTCGGCGTTGGGGGAGGGGGACGGCGAGGGGTCGGCCTCGGCTTCTTCCTCCTCCTCTTCCTCCGCCTCCCGCTCGGCCTCTTCCTCGGCCTGGCGTTCGGCTTCGGCGGCCCTGTCCGCGGCCCGCGTCGTGCAGACCTCCTCGGCGGGGGCGGACCCCTCGTCGACGGCGACCAGGGTGAAGCAGTACTCCACCTGCGTGTTCTCCGTGGGGACCTGCGCGGTCACGGCACCGGGGCCGGTCCGTGCCAGGGTCCGGGGGTCGTGGCCCTGGGCCCCGCCCACCACGAAGTAGGAGCCCGTGCCGCCGGTGTTGTCCGTCCAATTCAGGGTGACCGCGCTGAGGGTGTCCTCCAACATCACGTTGGAGGCGGGGGATACCTCCGGCAGCGGGGAGGGTTCGGCCACCGGTTGGGCGGGGGTGTCCTCCTCGACCGGTTCCTCCTCGGTCTCCTCGGCGGCGACCGCGACCACTGGTTCGGGGGTGCTCGTCGCCGCGAAGGCACTCGCCACCATGCCGGCCACGAGAACACCGCAGACCGTCACCGCGATGTGCATCTGCTTGCGCCACCGTGGCGGTTCCTGGATCGCGGAAAGGGAGTCCCACTCCGGATCCGAGGACTCCTCCTCGGCCTCGTCGACGGGGAGGTACGCGGACTTCGCGTCACCGCTCCAACCGTCCAGCCGTGACCAGGCGCGCAGCGTGGAGACCTCCTCCCCACGCAGCTTCGCCATCATGAGGTCGGCGGTGCTGTGGGCGGAGGCCTCGGGAACGGCGCCGTGGAGTTCGCGTTCCTCGGGGGTGGGCAGCGGTCGCTGGGGCGGACGCAGCCGCGCCGCGCTCTCCAGCCGACCCCGGTCCCCTCCATCGGCCGGAGGGAACCCGTCCTGGGGGAATCCGTGGCCGGTTCCCTCGGCCGGAACGTGTGGTGGGCGCTGTGGTCCGGTTCCGAATGGCGCGGGCGAAGTGTGGGGCCCGGAAGGAACGGATAGGTGCGGAACCTGGGGCCCGGACGGGTGGCCGGTCGGCCCGGGGGAAGGGGGCGCCTGAGAGGTGGGAGCGGTCGGCGGGTTCTGCGGTCCTGGGGGTACCGGAGGGGCCTGTGGTCCGGAAGGGGCGGGTGAGGTCTGCGGTCCGGTGGCTACCGGAGGTGACTGAGGCCCGGAAGGGGCCGGCGGGGTCTGCGGGCCGGAGGACGCGGGCGGGGTCTGTGGGCCGGAGGGAGCGTTCGTCGGGGCGATACCGCTCATCGAGGGCTGGGCGCCGCTGGGGGCCGTCGCCGTGCGTCCGGACCGTGCCTTCTCGAAGGCCGCGGCGAACTCGGAAGGGTTGGGGAACCGGCCCGCGGGGTCTTTCGCCAGGCCTCGGGTGAGGACCCGACGCAGGGAACGGGACACGTCCGGACGCGGCACCGGCGCGGGCTCCTCCGAGAGCACGCGCCGAGCGTAGGCCTGGGGGTCGAAGGGGGAACCGTCCATGGACGAGAACGGTGCCCGACCCATGAGCAACGTCCAGATCGTCGAGGCGAGCTGGTAGACGTCCGACGCCGGTGTACGCGGTTCGCCACGGAGGGCCTCGGGGGCCGAGTGGAGGAAGGACTCCAACTGGGGTGAGGGCGGGGTGAGCGGCTCACCGGAGGTGGACACCGCACCGAACCCGGTGAGCACGGGTGTGCGCCCGGCCCGCAGGACGTTTCCCGGACAGACGTCGTTGTGCAGCAGGCCACGGGCGTGCAGGGCGCCCAGGGCGGCGGCGACGCTTCGCGCGATCGCGGCCGCCTCCTGCAACGGAGCGGGGCCCCTCTTCGCCAGCATCTCCCCGAACGAACCGTCCGGGTAGTAGGGCATGGCGATGAAGAACGCACCGTCCGCGGTGGAACCCGCGTCCAACAGGGGGACCACGCCGGGTACGCCGTTGAGCGTGCGCAGGTGACCGAGTTCGACCTGGCCGGCCTCCACGGGAAGCACCTTGAGCACGACCTCGGCGCCGCTGGTCGCTCGGGTCGCGCGGATGATCCGGGCGCGTCGCCCCTGGCGAAGCTGCGTCGAGGTGTCGTACCCCGGGGCCCGGACGGGCCCGGGAGCGGAGCCGGACATGAGAGATCGACCCCCTGTTGGTGGTGGGATACCCGCTCGGGCGAACGGGGCAGGTGTACCGGGCTACGTCAAGGACGATCCTGGAACACCGGATGATCGAGCGTGGGGATCTCGATCATCTGGTTGCGAACGTTGTTGTTGGCTCCCCACCCTCGCTCCTCATTGATCTCCTGCTGTTTGCCGAAGGCGCCGATGAGGGCGATGACCCCGCAGATGAGCGCGATGAGGATGGCGCCGCCGATCACGGCGGGCCACACCCGCTGACGACGGCGCCAGTACCGGCTGGAGCCGTACAGCAGGGCGGATCGAAGTTGCCGATGCCGGAGAGCGTCCGCTTCGAGGACGTACTTCTCCTCGTCGGGCGTGTAGTGGAACGCCTCGGGAAGCTGCGGATCCGGATCGGTGGCAGGAGGCGAGGGTGGGGAGGACATCGGGACCCAGTTTACTAGAACAGACCGTCCAGGTACCGGGTGAGCTTGTCGTACTTGCCGGCGGTGTCACTGGTCGCGTCGATCATCTTCGCGAACGCGGAGTTGACCTCGGAGAAGTGGGTGTCGAATTCCTGGGCCTTGGCCTGGAACTGCGAGCTGCCCGACCCCTCCCACTGGCTGACGGTGCTCTCGGACTGCTCGTTGATCGCGCTCATGATGGCCGTGAAGCGACCCAGGTGCGCCTGCTGGTCGGAGGCCAGGTTCTGCAGCCCACCGACATTGCCGTAAACGTCGAAGTTACTACCCACGAATGTGCCTTTCTCGAAAGCCGTGACGGAAGCGGTGAAGGGGTCAGGCGTTGACCGGACGGGCCATGGCGCCGAGGTCGTTGGTGGACTGCGCGTAGTCGTCGCTGGCCTCGTCGTCGGTCAGGTTGAACTGCTGCTGGCCCTCGTTCAGCTTGATGCCGTTCTGGTTGCACCAGCTCATGAGCTCGTCGAAGCGCTCCATGAGGGTGGTGCGCGCCTCGCGGAAGTCGTGCAGGGCCTGTCCCTGGATGGAGTCGGCGTCACTGCTCATGTCGTCGATGAGCTGGTTCATCTGGGTGCGGAGACCGTCGGACTCCTGCCCGAGCTGCTCACCGCCCTGCGACAGGCTATTGACGTTTTCAAGACCGGCGTGCTGGGAGGACATCCGAACCCTTTCGAAGAATCTCTGATGGGAAAGTGTGCGTCCCGTCCTCCAAGAGCAGGGTGTTCGCCCGAGGCTCGGGATCAGGGGAGGTACGGCGAGTAGGGACATTAGTCAGGGTTTGACCTGTCGGTCAATGCGTATGCGCGTTTCGTGATGTTGTTGACCGGGTGCGAATTCCCTCCTTTCCTTGGTCGAACCGGCGGGCCTCGGTGGGCGTCTCAGGCCACCTGGTGCGCGTTCCGATCACCGGGCCGTCGAGGACCATCACGGCTCACCGGTGCCGCAGTCGACGTAGTCGACGACGCTCGCCTCGTAGGCGTCGTGGATGTTGAGGGTTCCCTCGTACTCGTCGATGTAGGCGTCGACGAACTCCTCACCGGTCACGACGTCCCCGCACCAGGTGACCTCGTTGTGGTACATGGCGTCGTTCAACGCACTGTCGATCCGGCTGAGGTTGATCGTGGTGTCCCACTCATCCTCGTCGAGTTCGACGGTGTACCCGTCGCCATCCTCTTGGACGACCCGGGATTCGAACAACCGATCCCGTTCGTCACCGATGTTCTCGACGACCTCGCCTGAGTCGCCTTCGGTGAACATCCGATCCAGGGTCAGCACCCGCACCTGGCGTTCGACCCAGAATGCCGAGATGTGCTCAGAGGCGTCATCGGTCTCCGGCCCGGTCTCGGACTGGGAGGTCGAGCAACCGGTCAGGGCCAGACTCGCCGACACGGCGATGCCGAGGAAGACGGGCGCACGGCCCTCACGACGGATCAACGGTTTCTCCAGGTGCTGTCGAGGCGGTCGTTCAGGGCTCACCGGTGCCGCAGTCGACGTAGTCGGCGACGCTCGCCGTGTACTCCTCCTGGCTGTCGAAGACGTCCTCGTACTGTTCCTTGTAGGCCTTGACGAAGTCATCGCCGCCGACGGTCTCGTCGCACCAGGTGACCTCGTTGTGGTTCATCGCGTTGCCGAGGGACCCATCGACATAGTGGAGGTTGGTCGGGTGCCAGGCGTCCTTGTCCAACTCGACCACGAACCCCTCCAAGTCACCGTCCTCGTATCCGGTATCCCAGTCCACGTCCGCTTCCCCGCCTCCCTCGGCGACGATGACCCCTGAGTCGAAGAGGCGCTTACGGGTGCCGCCCATGTTCACGAGGACCTCGTCGGAGCCGGCTTCGTCGATCATGCGGTCCAAGGTGTACAGCCGGATCTCCCGCTCGATCCACTGCACGGAGACGTAGTCCTCGGGCAGGCCCGACGTGGGCTCCGGTTCGGGTTCGGACGTGGAACAACCCGATAGGACCAGCCCCGCGGCGAGGGCGAGCACCGGCAGGGTGGATGTCCGGACCGTACGGTGGGTCAAGGGATCCTCCGAGGAGAGTCTGTGGCGGGGGAGGAGACGGTGTCGCGGCGATGGGGGGTCAGTTCTCCTCCGGGGGCTTCCCGAAGGTCTCCAGTTCGCCCCCGAAGTAGTCACGTGTGGTCTTGTACGCGTCGCTGTACTGACCGGTGAAGTCGCCCACCCACTCACGGCCGGACGCCGTGTGTTCGATGGGTTCTCCCGTGTGGGGGTCGGTGCTGTTCGCGGTGAGGACGGTGTTGTTCATGACGTTGCCGAGGGCGTCGTCCATCCCGGAGAGGTTCCGGTCCTCGTTGTGCTCCCACGCGCTCGGGTCCTTCTCGAACGTCAGAGTCACCGAGTCGTCGATGACGAAGTCGTTGGTGATCTCGGAGGGCTTGAGCTCCTGACCGTCCTGCACGATGGTGAGCGCGCCACCGTCGACCAGGGTCCGAAGGTCCGAGCGCTGGGTCTCGCCGTTGAACGCCTGGGGATCGTTAGCGAGCATGAAGTCCAGGGTCTCCACCCGGAAGTTCCGTTCCACGCTCTGCTCACTGGTATAGGTCGGGAACCGTGGAGACACGTCGTATTCGCCGTCGACGATCGCCGCGACGATGCTGTCCTTACCGAGGTCCAGACCCTTCGAGACTCCCTGACCGATGACCGGGATCTTCTCGGACAGGGTTCCCGCCTCGCTCACCACGAAGTCGGCGATCTGCGTCTCTCGCTCGATCGTCTTGTCCAGGTCGGCGGTGCGGTCCTCCGACTCCAGGTACAGGGCGCGCTCCAACAGTCCTTGGAGCTGCGCCGAGCCGCGCGCGGACGTCGCCTCGTTACCGGACTCCAGGTAGGCGATGGCCTCGATCTGCTGGTAGGCGTCCACCGAGTTCACGATGCGCCCGGCGGTCTCGTCGTTGCCCATGAGGAGCTGCATGAACTGGGCACGCTCGTCGGGACCCATGCGCACGTAGTTGGTATCGGGATCGAAGTCCCCGATCCCCTGCACCGGGTTGCCGTCGGTGTCCAGGATGTCGCCGTTGGCGAAGCTGAAGATGTGGGCTTCGAAGATGTCGCCCAGGCTGTCGGCCAGAGCGCCGTTGAACTGGGTGAAGGAGGCGTCGGAGTAGTCGTTGTCCCCCTCGGTGACACTGACGCCGGTGTTGATGAGGGCGTCGTGCATCTCCGGGTCGGTGATGGTCTCCATGAACCCGGTGAAGGCGTCGCCCGCGCGCTCGTTCACCTCGGGATCCTCACTGTGCACGTCCTCGGCCAACCAGTCGGTGAGCTGTCGCGCGGTGTGCCCGTCGTCGTGCCATTCGAAGGTGAGGGTGCCCTCCAGGGCCTGCTTGCGCAGGTCCTCGTCGCCGTAGGGGACGCCCGGCTCCTCGTTGAGGTGCTCCCCGGTGAGGATGTAGTAGTTGGAGTCCTTGTTCCGGGAGGCCACGTCGACCATGTGCGAGACCTGCTCGGAGTCGGGCAGCACGCCGTCGGAGTCGTGGACCTCGCCGCCCCAGGCGTCGAGGAAGGCGCCGGTGCTCAGGTGGAGGTTGGTGGACAGGCCGTAACCGGCCTCCAGGTTCTCATCGGTGTGCTCCATGAAGGCGGAGAGCGCCTTCATGTCCATGCCCATCCCCGCGGGGCCCGTGGAGATCTTGCCCTCCGCGTCGGGGTTGATCCACGGCCCCTCGACCGCGTAACGGAAGCTCTGGGGCAGGTTGTCGTAGCCACCGCCGATACGCGGGTCCGACAACGCGAGTAGACCGTCGCCGAGCGTGCCGAGGGCCTGTTCGCGTTCCTCCTCGCTCATGCCGGACTCGGCCATGAGGTCGGGGTAGGCCATGAGGCCCGCGCCGGCGCCGTCGCGGTAGTAGGGCTCCTCCAACTGCCGGTAGAACTCCTCCAGGAACTCGACCTCCTCCGACTCGAACTGTGTCCCGTTCTGCTGGTGACCGCGGGCGTTCGACCCCATCATCGCCATCACGAGCATGAGCTCGTGGTAGCGGTCGTCCAGGGGCTTGTCTCCGGACCAGTAGGCCGAGAGTTCGTCGGCGTACTCCTCGGCGTTCTCCGGGGTGAGTTCGACGTCTTCGAGGAGTCCGGAGTAACGCGACGGGTCGAGGCTGAGGAACCCCCAACCGGCGTTCCCGGCCTCGATGAGCTTGGAGACGTTCTCCGGGGTCGGACCCTCTTCGAGCATGGTCCGAACGTCTTCGGCGGTGTCCTGGAGGGTGTTCCAGTTGGTCCGCTCGCGCTCGATGAGGCCCTCCTGCACGGTGGAGAGTTCGTCGTAGAGTTCGCGACACTTCTTCTCGTCACCGGCGCCCCAGTCCGTCCAGAGGAACCCGTCGGCCTGCGGGTGGGACTCGGTGATCCGGTCACCCTGGTACTTGGAGGGGACGGCGCCCTCCTTCTCGCCCTTGCTGGTCTGCCAGGTGGAGAGTTGGGCCTCGCGTTCGTCGTCGAAGGCCTTGACGGTGTCGGCCCACATCTCGGCGACCGACGAGGCATAGCTGACCGAGACCGCGGCGTCTCGCCACTTCTGGAGGTCCTCCTCGGAATGCCCTTGGATGTTCCAGGCGATGAGGTCGGTGAACTGATGCGAGGCGGAGTCGAAGCTCCCCCCGAGGTCGTCGGCGCGACCGAGCACGCGGGCGTTGAGGATCTCCAGATCCGAAGCGCAGTCGTACATGTCGGCCGAGCGTCCGTAGAAGTCTCGGGGGAAGAAAACGAGGGCGATGGTGGCCACGGTCATCCTCAGGGGCGAAGAGCGAGCGGGGTGATGGAAGGGGACTCGGGCTGGGGCGAGGCCACGGGGCGTCAGTCGAAGTTCAGGTCACGGTGGGACTGCCAGGGGTGGAAGCCATCCGAGCTGTCCAGGTCGTTCTGGGCCACCTCACCGGCGCCGGCCTGGATGTTGTTGGCCAGGGCGAGACCGTGTTCCTGGAGGTCGATGAGGGCCTGGTCGGCCTCTTCCCGGAACTTGTTGAACCCGGATCTGACGTCTTCGTGGCCGCAGGCGCCCACCGCGTCTCCGAGGAGGAGGTCGAACGCGTCGGCCAGCCCGGCCATCGCGGCGGCGAGGGTCTCGGCGTACTCGCCGCCCTCCATCGCCTCGATCGGGTTGGCGCCCGCTTCGTTGGTCATGGGGGCACTCCTTTCGGATGAGGGTGTGCACCGGTGACGGGTACCGGTGTCCGCTGACACCGCTTCGCGGAGTGACGGGGACAGGGTCGCCTGGTGCGACGACGGTAAGAGGACGAGAGTTTCATACCAAAGGAAACAGAAGTGTAACGAGACCCGTATTGTCCGAGGTGACCGTGCGTAGGGTGACCACGCATGTACACACCGAGTTGGAGTCGTCGGCGGCGATGGCTCGCGGCTCTTGGCCGCCTGAGCCACCGTCGGTCGAGGCGGGCGTCGTTACGCGGGGGGCTCGCTCCAGCCGACCTGCAGCAGGTCGGGGCGCTTTCCACGAAGGGCCAACTGCGCACGACCCTGGGGAAGCTGCTTGGAGGCCACACCGTTGGCCAGGCGTCCCTCCATACGGTCGCCGGAGAACAGCACGCCCGGGGTGGCCATGTCGCTCAGCGACTGCAGTACCGGCTCGAACATCGCGCGTGCCGTACCACCGGTGCGGCGGGCGGCGATGACGTGCAGGCCCAGGTCGGCGCCCTGCGGGATGAACTTGGCCAGGGGAGCCAGCGGGTTGCTGCGCGAGGCGATCATGTCCATGTCGTCCACGATGACGTACAGGTCGAGCCCCTTCCACCAGCTGCGATCCCGCAGCTGTTTGGGGGTCACGTCCGGGCCCGGCAGACGTTGCTGGAGGGAACCGGCGAGGTTGTCGGCGACCGCCTTGGTCTGCTCCGCGGTCGTGCAGTAGGCCAACAGGTGCTCTTCGGGAACCAGTTCCAGGTGTGAGCGCCGGAAGTCGACCATCACGATGCCCAGCTCCTTGGCCGGGCGTTGGACGATCTGCTTGACCAGCCCGCGCACCAAGGCGGACTTGCCGCTCTGCGGGTCTCCGAACACCAACAGGTGCGGGTCCCGGTCCAGGTTCATCACGGCCGGGGCCAGGGAACTCTCGGCCATGCCCAGCACCAGCTCCCGCGACCTGCTCCGGCCGGATCTGCGGCCCTTGAGCAGCTCGTTCAGTTCGACGCGCTCGGGGAGGGTGCGCACGCCCTGGACCGCCTTCTGCGGCCAGCGTTCCCGGATCCGTTTGATCAGGTCCTGGACACCGTCGGTCAGGTCCTCGTCGCTCGCGACACCGTCCACCCGGGGCAGCGCCACGTGGGTGTGGTGCTCTTCCGCCGACAGACCTCGACCCGGGGTGTCCTTCGGGATGTCCTCGGCGATCTTGCGTCCGATGCCCGAGTCCATGGGGTCGCTCAGCCGCAGCTCGAACCGGCCGCCGAAGAGCGCCTGCAGACGGGAACGGACCTGGGAGGAGGCCGCGCCCGTCAGGATGGTGTGCACGCCCAGGGAGGGACCACGCGTCGCGATGTCCATGAGGTAGTCGTCGGCGGCGTCGAAGGCGTCCCGAACGGCCGACCAGCCGTCGATCATCAGGAACAGGTCGCCCGGGACGCTGGAGGGCACCTCGCCCTCCGCGCGGGCCTGACGAAAGGCCGCGGGCGAGTCGAGCTTGTGCTTGCGGAACAGACGCTGGCGGCGGTCGAGGTGTCCGGACACGTCGGTGAGGACCCGCTGGACCTTCTCCGGGTCGGCCCGTCCGGCCACACCCGCGACGTGCGGAAGCTCGTCCATCGCCTGGAGCGCGCCACCACCGAAGTCGATCGCGTAGACCGCCACACGACCCGGCGGGTACCGCCACGCCAGACTCGTGATGATGGTCCGCAGCAGGGTGGACTTACCGGACTGGGGGCCTCCCAGGACGACGATGTTGCCCTCGCCACCGGTGAAGTCCAGTTCGGCGGGGACCACGCGTTGTTCGCGCGGGATGTCGGTCAGTCCGAAGACCGCCTTGGCCTCGGTCGGGTTCGGCTCGGTGCCCGCGCCCTCCAGGTCCTCGCCCTCGCCGAGGTCGGTCAGGACGGTGTCGAAGGTCAGCAGCTCCGGGAGGGGCGGCAGCCAGACGGGGCGTACGGGGTCGGCGCCGGAGGCCACCAACCGATCCACGGTCACCTGCAGGGTGGTGCGCTTCTCCTGCTTGGGTTTTTCCTCCGACTTCGCCTTGATCGAGTCCACCAGCGACTCCACCAGCGATCCCGCACCCGTCACCTTGCCCAGGCCGTTGTAGGACAGCAGCGGAAGGACCGGGTCGTGCTCGGTCTTCTCCTCCTTGGCCGGTGGTTCGTAGGGCTGGGAGACCATGGCGGCCTTGAACCGTTCGAAGACCGAGGTGTCGACCTTCAGGTAACCCGAACCGGGCTCCGGGGGCAGGTGGTAGGCGTCACCGACACCGATCGCCTCCCGGCTCTCCGCCTCGGAGAACGTCCGCAGACCCACCCGGTAGGACAGGTGGGACTCCAGCCCCTTGATCTTGCCCGACTCCAGCCGCTGGGTGGCGAGCAGGAGGTGCACGCCGATGGAACGGCCGATCCGGCCGATCGCGACGAACAACTCCGCGAAGTCGGGGTGGGCGGTCAACAGTTCGGAGAACTCGTCGATGATGATGAGCAGGTGCGGCAGTGGTTCCAGGCCGGGATCGTTCTCCCGGGCCGCTTCGTAGGCGTGCAGGTTGGGCAGGTTGCCGGCGTTCTTCAGGATCTGTTGCCGTCGTACCAGTTCACCGAAGGTCGCCTCGCGGAACCGGATGACCAGGCCGTCGTCGTCGGCGAGGTTGGTGATGAGCCCGGCGCTGTGCGGCAGCCGGTCGGTGTCGGCGAAGGTCGCGCCACCCTTGAAGTCGACCAGCAGCAGGGCCAGGTTCTCCGGTGAGTGGTTGATGACCAGGGAGGCCACCATGGTCCGCAGCATCTCCGACTTACCGGAACCGGTGGCACCGACGACCAGGCCGTGCGGTCCCATACCGCCGAAGGCTGATTCCTTCAGGTCCAACAGGACGGTGTTGCCGCTCGGGCCCACCCCGATGGGTACGCGCAGGTAGTCGCCGGTGGAGCGTTTGCGCCAGGTACGGCGGGTGTCCAGCGCGGCGACGTCGGGGACGCCCAGGATCTCGGGTAGCCCGACGGTCTCGTGCATGGCGTCGTCGCCGTCGGTCACCGCGATGCCGTAGGGGGCCAGGACGCGGGACAGGGTGGTCAGTTGGGCGACGCCGGCGTTGTCGGCCCTGCCATCGAGGGGCACGTAGGCGGACTCCGGGTCCGGCTTGATGCCCTCGGTGTCCTCACGCAGGGTGCCGTCGGCCTCGATCAGGAGCCGTAGCTCCACGGAGTCGGGTTCCTCGCGTCGCTCCGAGGACAGGATGATGACGTGGATGCCGAGGTCGGCCAGGTTGGTGACGGGGGGCTCGGCCTGAAGGCCGGAGAGGGTGGACTGGTACTCGCCGTCCAGGACGACCACGAGCCGCTGTGTGCCGGGGCCCGGGGGCTTGCCACGGCGACGTTGCAGGTCGACGGTGCGTCGTTCGATCTCGTCGGAGAGGAGTTCCGCGACCTGCACGGTGTTGTCCGAGACGAAGCGGGCGGGCATGGGGCCGTCCGTGGCGTCCTCGAAGGTGTTGTGCGGCAACCACTTGGTCCACTCCCACCGCTCCCGGAGCTTCGGGTCGCGGACCACACCGATGCGCAGGTCGTGTGGGGAGTGGAAGACCGAGAGCTGGGAGATCATCGCTCGGACGAGACCGCGTCCGGCCTCCCGGTCCCCGTTGATCGAGATGACGCCGTGCCGTCGGAGTGGAACGATCAGGGGCATCTCGGGGACGTCGCCGTAGAGCTCGATGAGCTGGTCGGCGGCGCCTTGGCAGACGGGATCGTAGACGATCAGCGGGGAGGAGGTATCGACCTTGAGCTTCAACCTTCGGGCCAGAGGCCGTGTGCCGCATCCGACCCGCACGTCGAGGAAGTCGGGGTCGGAGGCCCGGCGTTCCCATCTTCTCGCCCGGGAGCGGGCCGGTTCCGTGAGCAGACTCGGCTTCGGATGGCGGAAGGCGTTGTCCGAACGCTGGCCGGCGGCGACGTCTCGAACGATCTCGCGCAACTGGTCCAGGTAGTCGACGTAGCGCTCTCGTTGCTCACGAATGCGCTTACGCGGGCCGTTGTGCTGGGCGACGAACATGATGATTCCGACGATGACGCTCGCGAGCATGATCATCACGCCCGCCACCATCATCAATGGTCGGTGACCCATGGTGATGGACATCAGAAGGGAGCCCGAACCGGTGATGATCGGCATGATGATCATCGCGCCCGAGCTACCGGCCGGCGCGTTCTCCGGCATCTGCGGCGGTGTCGCGATGACCAGCGGAGACGTCCCTGGTGCGGGTGGTATCTCACGAGCCGGGCGGGGAACAGGTCTCGTCGCCACGGGGGTCCCTTCTCCGTCCACCTGCAAGGTTTCGTGTTTCGGTGACTACGCTATAGATGATCTCGTGGACACAGCGAATCGCCTAATTGTCATCGGTTGCGCCCGTTGAGCATGGTAATCACAGAACGAGTCGACAAAGAGGGTCTTGGGTGAGCGGATACTGCAGGGTCACGGTCACCGGACCCCGGCGCTGGGCCGATCTGGCGCTACCGGGAAGTGTTCCCGTCGCCACACTCATGCCTCGCATCATCGAGGTCTGCGTGGACGAGGGAGAGAGCACCGAACCGGCTTCCTGGACACTGACCACGGTCGACGGTCAACCGGTTCGCCCCGAAGCGCCTCTCGAAGGCGCGGGTGTCTACGACGGGGACGTGCTCCTCCTCGATCGTGTGGTCGCTCCGAGCCGTCCCGAACACGTCGATGACGTACGCGGCGCGGTCGAGGACAGCGTCGACGAGACCGCGTGGATCTGGAACCCGACGACCACGTTGTCGTTCGGCCTGCTCGTGGGCGGCATCGGGCCGTTGCTGATGCTGTTCCTCATGATGTGGCTGCGTCCGTCGCCGGGGCACCTCGCGGTGGCGGCGTTGGGCACGTTGTTGACGATCGGCACGATGATGCTGGCGGCCCGCCGGCCGCTGCCCGCGGTCGCCTACGTCCTCTTCGCGACGGCCTGTGTGTGGGGTGGTGCCACCGCGGTCCTCGCGGCCGGGTTCCTCTTCAACCCCACCCCCTTGGTCACGGGGGCCATCGCGCTCTGCGGGGGTCTGCTGGTGGCGGTGATCGGCTGGTCCATGCACGAGACCGGGCTGCCCTACATCGCCGGACTCACGGTGCTGACCCTGACCGGGGGCGTTCTGGTCGTGGTCGGGATCTTCGCGCAGCCGGTACAGGGCGTGCGCGCGATGGGGATCGCGCTGGCCCTGTGCGTGGGCGCGCTGCCGCGTGTGGCGATGGTGATGGGCGGCCTGTCCGGACTGGACTACGAGGTCGGACGGTCGGGTCAGGTGGCCACGGACCGGTTCGAGGAGACCTTCACCAACACCGACCGCCTGCTGCTGGGCATCGTGATGGGCACGGCCCTCTCCGGCGGGATCTTCGCGGTCCTGCTCGCCTACTTCGGCACGGGCCTTCCCGACCTGCTGCTGTGCGGTCTCCTCGGGGTGCTGTTGGTGATGCGCTCCCGTCTGTTCGACCGCATCCGTCACGTGCTGCCCCTGCGCCTGGCGGGCGCCGTGGGTCTGGGCGCCGCGGGTGTCGCGGTCACGGTGCAGCACCCGGTGTTCGGCCCGTGGCTTCCGGCCGTGGTCCTGCTCGCCGGGATCCTCCTGAGCGTCCTGAGCTGGGTGAAGTTGAACGACGTCCCCCGTGCCTCGCTCCGAAGGGTCCTGAACTGGACCGAGATCCTCATCATCATGACGATGTGCGTCATGTTCGCCTGGGGCATGGGCCTGTTCGACTTCGTGGCGAGGATGACCGGAGCCACCTGATCCCACGGTGCTCCGAAGCAGGGTGACGCGGGCCCTCAGTAGAGGGTGCCGGTCTGTTCGAAGGTGTCCGGGTCCAGCAGGACCGGGGGTGTGCCGTCGCCGGGCAGGGCCGCGATGACCTCGCCGTCGGGGTGGATCGCGACGCTCCGGTAGGAGGCCGCCTGATCGGCCGCCTCCAGCAGGTTCTCGCCGGACTCCAGGTCCCAGACGTAGGGGTGGTACTCCCGGGAACCGGGGCCCGTGCCCGCCGACCACGTCGCGTACAGCCGCTCCCCGGCGGGGTCGAACAGGAGTTGGACGAGGATGGGCTCGTCGTCGGACTCGAACTCCTCGCGGGTGAACGAGGCGACCTCGCTGCCGTCCTCGTAGTCCTCGACTTGGACCTCGGGGTCTTGCGCGTAGGCGATCTGGGTGGTTCCCGGCCGTACCGCCAGCGAACTGTCCGAGGTCCCCTCCACCGTGCCGACCTCTTCACCGGTGCCGACGTCCCAGACGTGGACGGTGTCGTTGTCGTTGGTGGCGACGTGGTCCTCGTCCACGAATCGGGTCTCGAACTGGAGCCCCTCGGCGAAGGGCTCGCCGGCCTCGCCGGTGGCGGTGTCGACGACGTTGGTGCCCGGGCCCTCGCCGGAACCCTTGTCCAGGGTGACGGCCAGTCGGGTGCCTTCGGGGGAGAACGCGAAACCCCGGACGTTCTTCGGGCTGGCCAACCAGCGTTCCTGGTCGTCCGGGCCCTCCTGCGCTCCCAGGTGTCGGACGGTTTCGCCGGAGATCAGGTCGTAGGTGTGCGCGAGGAGGACGGGATCCTCTCGTCCCTCGTATTCGACGGGCGCGGCGGTGACCAGTGTGCAGCCCACCGGTGAGAGCGCCGCTTCCGAGAACAGGTCCGAATCCGATGTGGTGGGGCGGGCGATCTCCCGTCCCTCCCGCCAGTCCCAGACCATGAACCCCACCTCGGAAGCGACGCCCAGGACGTCTCCGTCACCGGAGAACGTGAGGTTGGAGATGTTGATGTCCGGAGCGGGAGGTTCCTCCGGAGGCGGGAACCCGGTGGCATCCAGGCAACGGCCCTCGCCGACCAGCGACTCCGAGCCCTCTTCCGGGCCGGTCGCGTCCGCCGGATCATCGGACAGTCGGTCATGGGCGAACATCGCGCCCCCGGCCGCGAGTACGACCAGGACCAGCGCCCCGGTGCCCAGGGCGAGCAGTCGTCCGCGCCCGCGACGCATCGTCTGCGGCGGCGTCACCTCCCGTCCCGCGGGGCCGGTGGCCAGGACCTCGCCCTGACGTGTGGCGACCGCGTCGATCGCCGCGCGCAGCGGAGGCGACCACGGAGGTGGCTCGGTGGGCCCACCGAGCATGCTCACCAGGTCCGAGGAGCTGGGACGCAGTCTGGGGTCCCGCTTGAGACAGGCGTCCACCAGGCCGCGCAGTTGCAGTGGCACGGCGGACAGGCCCTCGGGCCCGGCCACCCCGGAGACCGCGTAACAGAGCGTCGCCGCCCACGAGAACACGTCCGTGGCCGGGCTCGCTCCGCCCTCCGGAGCGGCGAACGCCGGATGCGGCGCCCGCCGTTCGGTGTCGGAGACCGCCCACTCCAGGCCGGGGTCGGCCAAAACGGCCCCGTGACCCGCCATGAGGACGCCGTCCGGCCACAGCGAACCGTGTGCCGGGCCGGCGCCGTGCAGGTCGGCCAGCGCCTGGGCCAGGGCCAACGCCAAGGGGCGCACCGCGTCTACGGGGAGCGGGCCGTGTGCGCGCAGGAGTTCGGCCAGGGTGGGCCCGAGCGGACGGGAGACGGCGACCCAGGGGACCGCGCCGCTCAGGTCGGCGTCCCGGACCGCGCACACGTGCGCCCCGGACAGCCCGCGCGCCCCCTCCACCTGGCGGGCGAAGGCGGCGCGGAAGGTGGGGTCGGTGGCGTACTCCGGACGTACGACCTTCACCGCCACCGACGAACCGTCGTGGGGTACCCCCAGGTAGACGCGGGCGTAGGCGTCCTCGCCGAGGCGGGCGCGCAGCCGGTAGGGGCCGATGGCGGGCGGGTCGTGCGGGTGGAGAGGGAACATGGGCCTTACCGGGGTCGGGGAGGGAGGGGACACGGGGCGGGGGTCACATCTCTTCCACCAGACGCAATTCGACCGCGTCCACGAACCACATGCCGCTGCCGTGCCCGGGCACGCCCGAGATGACCTCACCCTCCGGGTGCACGGCGATCTCGTGCAGGTATCCCTCGTTCTCGGCGGCGGTCAGGTCCTCCCCCGTGGAGTACTCCCACACCTTCATGTAGGCGTCCTCGAACTCGTAGTCCACGGGGACGTAGGTGACGTAGACACGGTCCGCCTCCACGCTGTACTGCACGTCGTGGACCTCGAACTCCTCCGCGTCCATGTCCTCGTCGACGAAGTCGGTGGAGTCGGAGGGATCGTCGAGGTTCATCCGGTGGGCGCCGTTGGAGATGGGATGCAGGATGGTGGAGTCGTCCACCATGGACACGCCCTGGGGGCCCACGAGGGGGCTTTCCTCGCTCTGTCCGATGACCTCACCGCTCTCCACCTCCCACAGGTACAGCTTCTCCGAGTAGTCCTGACCGACCACGTGGGCACCGTCGGGGGAGACGTCGACCGAGCGCACGCTGTAGGGACCGGAGAGCGTGTCGGCCATCTCGTCGGTCTCCAGGTCGTAGATCATCACCGCCGAGTCGGTACCCCCACCCGCGCCGACCACCAAACGGGTGCCGTCGTCGGTGAAGGCGATGGAGCCGATGTCGAAGCCCTCCGAGTAGACCGTGTGCTCGCCGCTCTCCAGGTCGTACACGTGCGCGCCGTCGTCGGAGGCGTAGGCCAGCAGGCAGTCGTTCGGGCTGAAGCTCGGGTGCCCGTACAGCATGGGGATCCGCGTCTCGATCCGCGCGACCTCGGTGTCCTCCCGCCAGCTCCACAGGGCCACGCCGCCGGTGCCGGCGACGGCCAGGACCTCGCCGTCGCTGGAGAACTCCGTGTAGAAGACGCCTTCGTCGTCGTTGGGCGCGGTGGGTTCCTCCTTGGCCGCCTCGGTGAACTCGGGGGCGAGGTGCTCGGTGGCGTCGCACGTCTGGCGCGGAGCCGCCTCCTGCTCCTCGGGGTCGGGGGACCCGCCGACCAGACCGGCCTGTCCCGCGGTCCACACACCGAGCCCGGCGACCATCGCCAGGGCCACGGTGGCGGCGCCGGCGATGAGCAGGCGCCCGCCCAGACCACCCTTGGCCCCGGGGGAGGGGGCGGCGGACACCGTGGAGTGGAACTCGTGCGCGACCCCGTCGATTCGGGCCGCGGCGTTCGGCGGCGACCAGGCGGCGGAGGTCGGAGCGGGGGCCACCGGACCACCGAGGGCGTGCAGCACCTGCGCGGCGTTGGGCCGCGAGGCCGGGTCCTTCTCCAGACAGGCCGCGATGACGTCGCGCAGGGACGGTGGGACCTGGGCGAGGTCGGGGTCGAGGTTGGCGATGCGGTACAGGACGGTTGAGGGGTGGCCATCGCCGAACGGTCCCTGGCCGGTGAGCGCGTAGACCATGATCCCGCCGAGCGCGAAGACGTCGGCGGCCGGCCCCGGGCCGTGTTCGGAGTCGACGGACTCCGGTGACATGAACGCGGGGGTGCCCGCGAAGCGTCTCCCCTCCTCGCCGGCCTCGGGGGAGTCCCCCATCGCGTGGGCGATGCCGAAGTCGATCACCTGGGGGCCCTCGGCCGCCACCATCACGTTTCCGGGCTTGAGGTCGCGGTGGACCAGCCCGGTGGCGTGGACGCGTTCCAGGGCCTGGGCGATGCCGCGGGCCATGAAGCGCACCGACTGCTCGGGGAGCGGCCCGGTGTCGTACACCAGGTCCTGCAGGGAAGGGCCCATCACGTACTCGGTGGCCAACCAGGGGGTCTGCCCGGAGGTGTCGCCGGCCAGCACGCGCGGCGTGTAGTCGCCGTGGACCCGCTGGACGAGTTCCAGCTCACGGGCGAACCGTTCACGGAACCCGGGGTCGTAGGCGTACTCGGCGCGCACGACCTTGACCGCGGCGGGCCTGCCGTCGGAGTCCATCCCGAGGTACACGCGCCCCATGCCACCGGAGCCCAGCAGGGCGATGACACGGTAGGGGCCTACCTCGCGGGGGTCGTGTGGGGCGGGTTGCTGCATGGTGGCCTTCCGGGGGTGTTCAGGAGAACTCGGCGACGACTTCGTAGTCGGTCGTGTCCAGGACACGGACGGTGGCGTAGCCGTCCTCGGTCACGGTGGTGGCGATGTGCTCGCCGTCGGCGCTGACCCCGATGACGTCCGAGAGACGTAGCCCCTCGACCGGCGTGACCTCACCGGTGGCCGTGTCCCAGACGGGAGTGTCCGCGGTCGGCCAACTCGTCCCGCCGTAGGCGACGGAACCGTCCTCGGACAGCGCGACCTCGTAGATGTTGTCGTCGCCGAGGCCCGACATGTCCATTTCCCGGGTGGAACCGTCCGTCAGGTCGACCGCCAGGACCTCGGTGTAGTCCATCAGGACCACCAGGGTGCTCCCGTCCCTGGACAGCGCGAAGTCCGAGATCTCCTCACCCTCGAACCGGTGGACTTCCTCGCCGCTCTCGGCGTCCCACACGATCGTGAAGGCCGTGCCCTCACCATCCAGGTTGTAGCTCGCCCCCACCAGCATCGATCCGTCCGGGGTGTAGTCCAGGGCGTGCAGGTATCCGTCGAGGGGGAGGTCGAAGACGACCTCCTCGCTCTCCACGTCCCACGTCTGAAGAATCGGGTTCCCGTCCTCGGTTCCATCGTCGGAGGCCTCGGCCGCCAACGTGGAGGCGTCCTCGGTGAGGGCGGCCATGTCGAACATGCCGAACTCCTCGTCCTGGCCCAGGACCGCGATCCGATTGTCGCTTCCGCCCCGCCAGACCCGGATGTACTCGTTGACGGCGGTCGCGACGTGGCCACTATCGGTGAAGTCGGCCCCGAGGGCGCTCGGGTACTCGTCGATCAGCTCCCCGTCGCGCCAGTCCCACGTGCTGAGGGTGCTCGCGCCGAAGACGTGCAGGTGGTCGCCGTCCTCGGAGAAGGTGAGGGTGTACATGAACCCGCCGAAGTGGTCGCTCTCCTCCGTGTCCGGATCGCCTTCGCCGGCGGCCCCGCCGTCCGTCCCCGCGTCCGCCCCGTCATCCGCCCCGGCGGAGGCGTCGGCGGTGGGTTCCCGCCCGTCCTCGGATCCGAGGGGCAGCGCGGTCCACGCCAGCGCCCCACCACCGAGCAGGACCAAGGCGGTGGCCGCGGCCGCCGCGATCACCACGGACCGGCGGCGCCACCACGAGGTTCCACCGCCCCGACCCGGGCCGTTGCCCATGGGCAGGGTGGTGCGCTCGGCGGCCCTGGCCTGTTCCGTCTCACCCGCCTTGGCGTCGATCTGCCGGTTCACCCGGGTGGGAAGCCAACCGTGCGCGGCCGACGGCAGCGGCAGACCGGACAGCTCACGTAGGATGGAATCGGTGTCGGGGCGTTGTTCGGGTTCCTTGGCCATGCACCGGGCGATCAGGTCCCGCAGCGGCCCCTCCGGGAGGGCCTCCAGGTTCGGTTCCGCCTTCAGCACCTTGGCGAGGGCGTTGACCGGGCTGCCCGCACCGAAGGGCGGCGTCCCACTGGCGGCGAAGATCACCGCACCGCCCAACGAGAACACGTCGGCGCGCGAAGTGACGTTCTTACCGGTGATCTGTTCCGGAGACGTGTACGACGGGGTGCCGAAGGTCTGGCCGGTCCTGGTGAGGACGGTCCCCTCGACGGCGCGGGCGATTCCGAAGTCGATGACCTGTGGACCCCGCGGGGACAGCAAGATGTTGCTGGGTTTGAGGTCGCGGTGCATCAGCCCGGCGGCGTGGATGGTCGCCAACGCCTGGGCCAACCCCAGGGTGAGCACCAACAGGGACTCGGCGGGAAAGTGCCCGACCTCCCGGACGGCCTCCTTGAGGGTGGGGCCGGGCACGTACTCGGTGGCCATCCACGGTTCGGGGGCCTCGGGGTCGGCGTCCACGACCGCCGGGGTGAAGGGGCCTCGCACGCGTTGCGCCGTGCGTACCTCACGGGCGAACCGTGCCCGGAACCCGTTGTCGTGCGCCAGGTCCTCCTTGACCACCTTCAGGGCGCACAGGTGACCGTCGGGGGTACGCGCGAGGTACACCTTCCCCATCCCGCCGGCGCCCAGCCGGGCCAGGAGTCGGTGCGGACCGATGGCGGGGGGATCGTCGGCGGTGAGGGGTTGCATGACTGCAGGGGATCCTTACTGCGCGCGAGTCGGCGGCGTTTCCGGAGGGTTCACGGAGAGGACGTGTACCGGGCCAATGTAGCGGCTTGGCGACAAACCACCCAGGGCGCTGTCCTCATCCGGCCCGGAGTTCCGCCTGATGGGGCGGTCGAGGGGGCTCAGTCGCGTCCGCCCAGGAGCATCCTCGGGAAGTAGCCGAGTTCGGGGTCGATCTCGTACACGGCGACGGCCCCGCCCTCGGAACGCACGCCCGTCAGGAGGCTCCCGTCATCGGAGAGCGTGAAGGGGTGTACCTCGGGTCCGGAGGTCGACGGACCCTCCGGCCGGAACTCCTCTCCGGTGTCGGGATCCCAGGCCACCAGGAATCGGGCCCGACCGTCCTCGCCGGTGCGCGAGGCCAGGACGAGGTCGTGCTCGCGACTGTGGGCGACGTCCATGAGGGCGCCGTCGACCATCAGACAGCCGCTCGGGTGGAAGGCGACCGGGGCGGGGGAGGACAGGTCGGTGTCGACGGGAACGTGCGCGAGGGGTTCACCCGACTCGGAGTCCCACAGGGAGGTGCCGTCCTCCATGGCGGTGGCCAGGGCCATGGAGTCGGGGGTGTGGACCAACGTGGACGTGGAACGGGAGTCCGGTGCGGACAGGTCGCCGGGGGCGGCGGGCTCATGGGATCTTCCGGACGTCGTGGACCAGGACACGACGTCGGGGTTCAGCGAGACCGTCGCCCGTCGGTATCCCAGCGGTGCGGATCGAACATACCGATCGGCAGGTCCGTGTGTCCGGTGCGGGCCAGGTCGGCGAGGGCCACGCCCACGGCGGAGGCGAACTTGAACCCGTGACCGGAGAAACCACCCGCCAGGACCAACCCCGGCAGCTCGTCCCGACGTCCGATGAGGAAGTGCTCGTCGGGCGTCATCGTGTACATGCAGGCCACCATGTGTTCGGGCAGTGGGCCCACCCCGCGCAGTCCCGCGGCGAGGTCGCCCAGACGGCGTGCGTCGTCCTCGTCCGGGGGACGGGGGCCGACGTCCGGGTCGACGGGTTCACCCCACTGGGAACCCGCGCGTCGGCCCGCGGCGGCGCGCACCGTCTCGGACTCGGCGTGGATCCCGATCTTCAAGGTGCGACCGTCGTCCATGCTGGGGAAACCGAACCAGAGGGTGCCGTCGGGTTCGTCGCGCGCGAAGACCGGCTCGGGGCCGGCCGTGCTGGGCAGGGGATCGGTGATGGGGAACCATCCGAGCACGCGCCGCTCGACCCTGATGCCACCGCCCAGGTCGGTGAGACCGGGCAGTAGACGGGTCAGCCAGGCGCCCGCGGTCACGACCACGCGGCGGGCACGGATCTCGGTGTCACCGACCCATACGCGCGGGCGGTCGGGATCGGGCTCGACGCGGGTGACGGCCCGCTGCGTGAGCACCCGCGCCCCGGCCTGGCGGGCCAGCCGGACGGCGGCGAGGATCGCGGGTTCGGGCAGGACCACCCCGGCGCCCTCCTCGAACACGCCGACCTCGTCGGGGCGCGTGAGGTGGCGGGGGTGGCGTTCGGCCAGGGCCGACGCGGAGAGGTGTTCGTGGGCGAGGCCGTGTTTCTCGGCGGCCAGGGTGGATCCGGCGATGGCCGCCGAACCGGGGTGGCCGAGCATCAGCGCGCCGGATCGGATGACCAGGCGTGCCCGCGCGGCCTCCTGGAGTTCGTCCCAGGCACGCCACGCGGCGCGCACGAAGGGGACGTACTCCGCGCCCTCCAGATAGGCGGTCCGGATGATGCGGGACTCGCCGTGGCTGGAACCCCGGTCGTGCCCGGGGGAGAACTGTTCGACACCGATCGCGTCGACGCCCTCACGGGCCAGCCGCCACAGGGTCTGGGATCCCATCGCGCCCAGGCCGACCACGACGGTGTCGGTGTCCAGGGGTCTGCTCATGGGGCAGAAGGCTAATGGGAGCGCGTCAGGCGGCGGCCACCGGGCTGCGGTGCGTGTAGTAGTGCGCCGGCTCGGGGATCTGGGCGAACGGGTTGAGCAGGGCCGCGGCGCCGGTGGGGTCGTTCGCCGGGTGCGACATGGTGCCGCCCTGGAAGAGGTCGTTCCAGAAGAAGCGGCCGTCGCGGCACCAGACGTTCACGTCGCGCATGACGGAGGCGACGGCCATCTCGGAGCTACCGGACCAGTAGAGGGGACGGGTGGCCACGGCGGAGAGTTCGTTCAAGAGCGCCGTGATCGCTCGCTGGGCGCAGAAGGCGTGGCGAGGCTTGTGCTTGACCCGGCTGGCGAGTACCGACTTCGCCCGGGAGGCCCGGGGGTTGTTCAGGCGCCAGTGACTCAAGGTCGTCTCCAGTGTGTGTCGAGGAACCGCGGGTGCTGACCGTGTGTGCTTGTGCGGCCACGTCGCCGCGGTGTCGAGGGGCCACCGGATGGCTTCCTCGAACGAAGTTGGTGCGGTGTGAACTCTGCCGTTACCTCGCAGTTATTCTTCGCGCTCCGGATGCTAGCAGCAACGTCCCCCTGGGAGTCGAGGCTTGTAAGTGTGACGCATGTAACACCTAACAAGTCTGTATCGACCCGTTGATTCATAAAACCTGCAGTTCAGAAGGGTCGAATAGAACTTGTGTTCGAGTTATCGAACCGAGATGAAAGGACTCTGGTCCCGATTCGACTGTCGCCAGAGTCACCCGTTTTCGCCACGTTGAGCCGCGAAACTGTCGCCTACAGTGACTTTGTGCAGGTGGGGCAGGTTTTGCCGGTCGGCGGCGGTGCTTTGCCCTTTCCACACCCGCCGCACCACAAGGCATTCCCGTTCTTTTTGCGCGGCCGGTCACCCCGGTGCGGGGGGTGTTCGCCGGTGTGGAGGACACTGGAAAACGGCGGGAAACAAGGAGAGAAGCGGCGAAGTGACCCAGATTCGGTCCGAAACATCCGGTGACAGGACAACAGTGAACGGCGCCGACCCCGACGAACCACGGGGCGGTGCCCGCGCCTGGTTGGTGTGGGGCGTGGCCGTGGGCGGTTACTTCCTCGCCATGCTGCACCGCAACGGACTCGGTGTGGCCGCCCTGGAGGCACAGAGTCGATTCGACGTCGGGCCCGCGCTGCTCTCCCTACTGCCCATGCTGCAGCTGCTCGTGTACGTGGTCCTGCAGGTGCCCGCCGGACTGCTCGCCGACCGGCTCGGCCCCCGGTACACGCTGGTCATGGGCATGGCGGCGATGGCCATCGGATCCTGCATGTTCGCGCTCGCCCCGGGGATCGAGATGGCGGTCGCCGGCCGTTTCCTCATCGGTCTGGGTGACGCGCTCGTCTTCCTCAACGTCATCAGGCTCGCCGCGCTGTGGTTCCCCCGCGCGCGCTACGCGCTGGTGAGCGGTCTGACCGGTGTCGTCGGCGGCACCGGCCAAGTGGCCAGCGCCGCCCCGCTGGCCTGGGCACTGGGCGGGATCGGCTGGGTGGCGGCCTTCCTCGCCACAGCCGGGCTCACCGTGCTCATGGCGTCCCTGATGCTGCTGATGGTCCGTGACCGACCCGACGGGGCGGCCGGACGTTCCACCGTCGCCGACCCCATATCCGCCTGGGCGGCCCTCAAGGAGGCGCTGCGCGCCGACGGGCCCCGGATCGGCATGGCGCACCACGCGGCCGTCATGGCGCCGTTCACGATGATGATGGTGCTGTGGGGCTACCCCTTCCTCGTGAACGGTCTGGGGCTCTCCGAGGGCGCCGCCGCACTCACCCTCACCGGTCTGGCCGCCGGTGCCCTCCCACTCGCACCCCTAGCGGGGGTCCTGGTCGGTCGCAGGCCGGGCGTGCGGGGCTACTTCGCCCTGGTCTTCGGCGGAACCCTGAGCCTGGGGTGGCTCCTGTTGGTCCTGTGGCCGGATGGCGCGCCCGTACCCCTCGGCGTGGCGGTACTGGCCTTGAGCGCGCTCGGTCAGACCATGGCGCCCACGATCTCCTTCGACTTCGCCCGCGACGGTATCCCCGCCGGTCGCACCGGAGTCGCCTCGGGCCTGGTCAACATGAGCGGGTTCACCACCGCCGTCGTCTGCACCGTCGCCGCGGGCGCGATCCTCCAGGCGCTCCCCGAAGAGCCCTCCTCCTACCAGGTGGCCTTCGTTCCCATGGCCGTCACCACGGTCCTGTCCACCTGCGTGCTCGTCGTGTTCCTCCTCCGCGCCCGCCGCCGGAGATAGGGGGCGCGCGTCGGCCCGCGCGCCAGGTCGGGCGAGGAACGCCGCCGCGGTGGCGACCTCGTGGGCGTGGAGCCCTGAGCCCGTGGGGCGAGAACGCCCGAGGGGCGGGGCGGTCGTGTGACCACCCCGCCCCTCGGCGGTGTCCTGTGTCCCGTCGGAGCCTAGAAGGCCTCTTCGGGGACGTCCATGAGGCCCAGGTTCACGTTCTGGGCGATCTTCAGCTCGGCCTCGACGCGGGGCAGGAACTGCTCGGAGAAGAAGCGCGCGGCGGCGATCTTCCCGGTGTAGAAGTTCTTGTCCACGTCGTCGGCGCCGTCCACGCTGTTCAGCGCGATCTCGGCCTGGCGGAGCAGCAGCCAGCCCAGGACGACGTCACCGAAGGCGAACAGCAGGCGGACGGAGTTCAGGCCGACCTTGTACAGCTCGCGGGAGTCCTCGGCGGAGCCCATCGCGTGGCCGACCATGAGCTCGACCATCTTCTCGACCTGGCCGAGGGCGCCGAGCAGGAGCGCGCGCTCCTCCTTCAGCTGGCCGTTGCCGGCGTCGCTCTCGGCGAAGGCCCTGATCTCGGCGGACAGCGCGCCGATGGCCTGGCCACCGTTCTTCACGATCTTGCGGAAGAAGAAGTCCTGGGCCTGGATCGCGGTGGTGCCCTCGTAGAGGGTGTCGATCTTGGCGTCGCGGATGTACTGCTCGATCGGGTACTCCTGCAGGAACCCGGAGCCGCCCAGGGTCTGCAGGGACTCGGCCAGCAGCGCGTAGGAGTGCTCCGAGCCGACACCCTTGACGATCGGAAGCAGGAGGTCGTTCATGGCCTCCAGCCCGGAGGGGTCCTCACCCTTGGCCCGGGCGATCTGGATCGCGTCCTGCTGGGTGGCGGTGTAGATGACCAGCGAACGCATGGCCTCCACGTACGCCTTCTGCGTCATGAGGCTGCGACGCACGTCCGGGTGGTGGGTGATGGTGACCTTGGGGGAGTTCTTCGCCCCGGCGAGGTCGTTGCCCTGCACGCGGTTCTTGGCGTACTCCAGGGCGTTCAGGTAACCCGTGGACAGGGTCGCGATCGCCTTCGTTCCGACCATCATGCGGGCGTACTCGATGACGAGGAACATCTGACGGATGCCGTCGTGCTTGTCGCCGACGAGGTAACCGATGGCGGGGTGCTTGTCGCCGAAGGTCAGCTCACAGGTGGTGGAGGCCTTGAGGCCCATCTTGTGCTCGACGTTGGTCACGTAGGCGCCGTTGCGCTCGCCGAGGGACCCGTCCTCGTTGACCAGGAACTTGGGCACCAGGTAGAGGGAGAGGCCCTTGGTGCCGGGGCCGGCGCCCTCGGGGCGGGCCAGCACCAGGTGGAAGATGTTCTCGGACATGTCGTGCTCGGCCGAGGTGATGAAGCGCTTGACGCCCTCGATGTGCCAGGTGCCGTCACCCTGGTCGGTGGCCTTGGTACGGCCGGCGCCGACGTCGGAGCCGGCGTCCGGCTCGGTCAGCACCATGGTGGCGCCCCAGCCGTTCTCGATGGCCTGCTGGGCGAACTTCTTCTGAGCCTCGTTGCCCTCGGCGTGCAGGATGCCGGCGAAGCCGGGGCCCGCGGAGTACATGTGCACGGAGGGGTTGGAGCCCAGGATGAGCTCGGCCGCGGACCACACCAGGGAGCGGGGGGCGCCGAGGCCGCCGAGCTCCTGGGGAAGGTCGAGGTTGTACCAGCCGGCGTCCATGTAGGCCTGGTAGGACTTCTTCAGGCTCTCGGGGATGGCGACGGTGTTGGTCTTGGGGTCGAAGACGGGCGGGTTGCGGTCCGCGTCCTCGAACGACTCCGCGACGACACCGGTGGCGAGGCGGTCGACCTCTTCCAGGATGGTGCGCGCGGTCTCCTCGTCGAGTTCCTCGAAGGGGCCCTGGCCCAGGATGTCCTGGCGCTTGAAGAGTTCGAAGAGGTTGAACTCGATGTCGCGCAGGTTGCTCTTGTAATGCGTCATGGACAGCTCCGCTGTGTCCCTGGCCGCGGTGTCTGTACACGCGGATCTACCGACTAGTAACAAGTCAATGTTACTACTGAGTAGCTCCATGCGCCAGTCTTGACAGGTACTTGTGTCGGCCAAGAGTGCGTCAACTGTCCCTCAGGGCAGGTTATGGGGGCATTTCGGACACTATGTCCATCGGCATGGGTGCGCTCCCAAACCGACGCGAAGACGCGCAAGAGCCCCCGACCGCCCCACCCTCATCGCCCGCCGTGAGGAGGGGACGGACCGGACCCTGGGTTTCGGCGCCTCCACCGCGGAGGCCGTGACCGCCGCGTTGCGCGACCTGATCGCCATGGAACAACTGGCGGAGCACGGGGTCCCGCCCCACGAGGTGGCCGACACGTGGCTGGAGGCCTTCGACCCACGTTCCCTCGTCCTGGACACCGACTCCCGGGCGGAGCCGCCGGACGACGTCCGAACCACGGCCGACCAGGTGTGCGAGGCGTTGGCCGAGGACGGTCGGAACGCCGTCGTCGTCCGGACCGGCACCCCGGACCTGGAACGTTGCGGGATCCACACGGCCAAGGTGTTGTTCACCGTGCCGTCCGGGACCACCTCGGCCGACGGGACCGAGTATTTCAAACCTGTACTTCATGCTGAAGTGACACCGTGCCTTGTGAGTTCGGGGGATTTTTCTGCGAGCCCCGTGCGCACAGTAACTTTTGTTTCGCTTCCGGTGGGGAGGCAGTGGTCGTGGCCGGTGTCAGGGCCGGCTTCCGATGTGTTATTCGAATATGAAAAGCAGAGTTGGTCGTGTGTTCAGGCCATGTCAATGGTGATTCTTTTTATGTGAACCTCGATGGCCGTTGAAAGGTCTGATTGCGCAGGTAGAACACTAGGCATCTTATCCACCTGTTCGCACTTGACCTTTTTCCTCCAAAAGTCGCATGAGGGTGTCGAAGTTCGCGCGAATACCTGGCCGGGCGGGCCTTTGCATGTTTTTCCCGTGACGTTAAGTGACTTCGGTCGGAAATGGTGTCGGAGGTTGGATCCTATTCGTCTTCTATTCGACCGGGACAAGGATGTGCGGGCGGTTCCCATCGATGTGTCGCGTTCGATATGGCGCGGGGCGGGACGGCCGAGCCGTCCCGCCCCTGGGTGAGTGCCTCAGCAGGCGCCGCGACCCTCGGTCGTGTCGCACAGCCCTCGTCCGTCGGTCCAGGACAGGGCGTCACGGGCGTTGCCGCCGAACGGGCGGGTGACCGTCACGTCCACCCCGTGCCCCGAGTCCTGCGCCAACCACACCCGGACCTCGTTGTCACCGGCCCGGAGCACGTAGAACGGGTGCGGTACCGGCGACTGGCCACTGCCCGGGTTCGCCCACCAGTCCGCGCCCTGGGCGTTGGCCACGTCCACGAACAGGCAGTCGTACGAAGAGCCCTCGTAGGAGCAGGTCCGCGCCTGGCCACCGCCGTAGCGGTCCACGGTCGGCTCCGCGCCGATGCCGTTGTTGTACGCACGCCAGTAGACGGTGTCGCAGTCACCGGCGGAACAGGCGTTCCAGTCCGACCACGCCGTCGCCCGCGCGGCCGGCGCGGCCGATCCGCCGTTGATGGCGCCGCAGTACTTGTCCACGATGTAGGGCACCACGAAGTCGGACACCCACACCGAGTCGATGGCCTCACCGGCGGTGTTGTCGGTTCCCAGCCCGGCCGAGTCCATCTGCCACAGGCCGACGCCCGGGTTGAAGAACAGGCCGTCACGCCCGGCGGGGTCGTAGAGACCGGACTGGTTGTCGTACCGGGAGAGGGTCATCGGCGAGGGCGGCTCGGAGGAACCGCCGGACACCTCGGGCCAGACCGGGGCCAAGGCCATCGCGGTGGCCTCCTGGGCCGAGATGGTGCAGGACGCGCCGGCCGCCGCGCTCTCCGCGGCGTTCTGGGCCGCGGCCAGGGGCTCGGCGCCGAAGGTCAGCGGGCCGGTCGGGATGGAGACGGCTTCGAGCTTGTCCTCCAGGGCCTGCCGGTCGGCGGACGCACGCTCGGCGGGGGTGTCCGCGGGGGTGGGTGTGAAGTCGGTGTCGGCCATGGCGACCTGGGGCGTGAGCGCGAGAAGCGCCGCCGCCGCCAGGCCGCTCAGGGCGCGTTTGAACACAGGGGAGTTCATGGGGGTCCACCTCTTGAGCGGGTTCGAGGGTGTGCGGGTCTACCACCAAGGTCACGGGAAGTAGTTTTCGTTTATCTCATTGAGATTGGAGGAAACCTACAAGTCTCTCGACCCGCCGACAAGACCCCTTGCCGTGTACCGCGCGGAAACTGTCACCCACCCGCCAGGGAACCCTGTCCCTCAGAGTGTTCGTTCGGAGTCGACCCGAGTGCCCCGCACCTTAGGGCGGCGGCGTTCACGCACCCGCACCACGACGAACCACACGCACGCCAGGCCGACCCCGGCCAGAACCACCTTCGAACCGATACCCACGTACTGTTCCACCACGTGCCACTGCTCGCCCAAGTGGTAGCCGAGCAGGACGAACACGGTGTTCCACACGGCGCTCCCCAGAGCCGTCAGGGCCAGGAACACCGAGAGGCGCATCCGCTCGATCCCGGCCGGGATCGAGATGAAGCTGCGGAAGATCGGCACCATGCGTCCCAACAGGATGGCCTTGGTCCCGTGCCGGCGGAACCAGGCCTCGGTGCGATCGATGTCGGACAGCTTCACCAGGGGGACACGGTCGGCGAGCCGCCGGAACCGATCCCGGCCCAGCCACGCGCCGAGACCGTAGAGCGCCAGCGCCCCGACGAGGGAGCCCATGGTGGCCCAGAGGATCACCTCGATCAGACCCAGGTCGCCCTGGGAAGCACTGAACCCGGCCAACGGCAGGATCGCCTCACTGGGGATCGGCGGGAAGAGGTTCTCCAAGGCGATCGCCAGACCCACCCCCGGCCCGCCCAAGGTCTCCATGAGGCCGACCACCCAACCGACGATGGCCCCCGCCTCGGTCGGATCACTGCTGCTCATCGCTGTCCCCTGTCTGTCCGCCCCCCTCTTCGCGAAGGGGCGGACAGCGACTCTACGTAGGGGCGCGCAAGTTCTTCATAAGGACGGTCGGCGTGCCCTCGGACGACTCCTATCCTCTGAAGTGCGCCGACCACCGCGCACCGAACCCGAACCAGGAGAACGCACGATGCTGGAGATGCTGCCCGGACTCACCCAGATCTACGAGGGGTGGGCGCAGCACTACCCGGACGTGCGGCCGCTGACCATCCAGTTCCCCGGTGGTGGGAACGACCAGGGCATCGACGGCGTGCTCGCCTACCCGATGGAGGGGCACTGGCTGCTCGTGACCTTCGGCCTCACCGAACTGGGGGAGAAGACCAGCGAGGAGAAGCGGGTCTCCGGGGCCGGGTTCGAGTTCTCCTGCCGCATCCCGCGTGAGGAGGGGGACGAGACCGTACCCGCGTGGATCCTCCGTGTCCTGCACGCCCTGGCCGAGCAGTACGTCGCCGGGGCACAACTCGACGTGGGGCACTGGATCATCACCCGCTCTCCGCTCGGTGGCGAGAGGTCGAACGGCGACATGACCTCGCTCGCGATCGTGCCCGACGCCGACATGCGCATCCTGGACACGGACAACGGGCTGGTGCTGTTCTTCCAGGTGGTGGGGCTCAAGACCGAGGAAGCCGAGTACGCCCAGGAGGCGGACACGATCGCCCCGATCATGGCCCTGCTGCGTGACCGCGACCCGAAGATGCTCACCGACCCGAACCGCGAGACGATCCGCCTCTGACCTTCGACGGGGTTCTTCCGGACGAGACCGGGAGGTCGACCCACGTACGCGCGCCCTTCACCCGGGCGGGCCATCATGGCGACCTCCCCGTTCCCTTCGCGAAGGTCGTCCGTGCGTTCTCCCGTGCCCACCGAAGGCCACCGGCCGGAGATCGACGGGCTTCGCGCGATCGCCGTCCTCCTCGTCGCCGCCTACCACATCTGGTTCGGCCGGGTCTCCGGCGGCGTGGACGTCTTCCTGCTGCTCACCGGCTTCCTCATCACCGGATCCCTGGTGCGGGCCGCCGGCCGCGGACGCATCCGCTACGGGGACTTCCTCGCGCGACTGGCCACACGGTTGGTGCCCACCGCCGTCCTGGTGATCGGGGCGACCCTGGTCGCCACCCGGTTCCTCCTCCCGGAGACCCGGTGGCGCGACACGGTCGCCGAAGGAGTCGCTTCGGCGCTCTACCTCGAGAACTGGCACCTGGCGCTCGGGTCGGTCGACTACCTGGCCCGTGACGACGGCGCGAGCCTCTTCCAACACTTCTGGTCGCTTTCGATCCAGGGGCAGTTCTACCTGCTGTGGCCGCCGCTGATCGGCCTGGCCCTCTGGTGGGCGACCCGGAGAGGAACCTCCCCGCGGCGCGGCCTCGTCGTCGCCCTGGGCGCGGTGTTCACCGTCTCCCTGGCGTACTCGGTGTACGTCACCCGAACCGACCAGACCTGGGCCTACTTCGACACCGGCGCGCGCCTGTGGGAGTTCGCGCTGGGCGGTCTGCTCGCGCTGTTCCTGCCGTACCTGAAGCCGGCGAAGAGCCTCCGGATCCTCCTCGGCTGGGCCGGCCTGGCCGCCCTCGTCCTCTGCGGTGTCCTGCTCCAGGTGTCCACGGTCTTCCCCGGCTACGCGGCACTGTGGCCGACCCTTGCGGCGGCCGCCGTCGTCGTCGCGGGAACCACGGATTCACGCTGGGGCGCGGACCGGATGCTCACCCCGCGCCCGGTGCGCTACCTCGGCTCGATCTCCTACGCCCTGTACCTGTGGCACTGGCCGGTCCTGGTGTTCTACCTGGAGTTCACTGGCCGAACCCTGGCGAGCCCCCTCGGCGGCGCGATGGTCCTCGCCGTGTCCATGGCCTTGGCCGCCGCGACGACCCCTCTGGCCGACCGGGTCACGACCTACGCCCGGGCTTCGCGGGTCCGAGGCCCGGCCCTCGCCTTGGCCTGCCTTTCGCCACTCCTCCTGGCCACGACCGTGTGGACCACACACATGGACACCGAACAGCGACGCCTGGAGGAACTCATCGCCGATCCGCAGCGCTACCCGGGCGCCGCGGCGATCGGCGCCGAGCACGGAGAGTACCCCGACCCCGTCCACCCCGCTCCCGCCTCCGCGGCCCAGGACACCCCGCTCACCTACGAGGACGGCTGCAACCAGACCATCGCCGGAACCGAGGCGATCGTCTGCGAGTACGGGCCCGAGGACGCCGACCGCACCATCGCCCTCGTCGGCGGCTCCCACGCCGCCCACTGGTTCCCCGCCCTCGAAGTCATCGCGGAGCAACAGGGCTGGCGACTGCTCAACATCGTCAAGGGCGCCTGCCTGTTCACCGACGCGCCCCAGCTCTACAAGGGTGAGCCCTACACCGAGTGCGCCGAGTGGAACCAAGGCGTGATGGCCGAACTCGCCGACCTACGCCCCGACACCGTGTTCACCACAGGCACCACCACCAGCCTGGACACCACCGCCGGTTTCGGCGAAGAGGTCTTGGTGGAGGGGTACGTCGACCGCTGGCGCGAGCTGGAGGCCCTGGGCATCGAGGTCGTCGCGGTCCGCGACACCCCGCGCCTGGGCTTCGACGCCCCCGAGTGCCTGGCCACGGCATCCCCAGAGGAATGCACGGCGCCCCTCACCGACTCGATGGCCGAGGCCTCCCCCTTCGAAGCCGCCGACCTCGACCTCCCGAACAACGTCGTCACCCTCGACCTCACCGACCGCATCTGCGAACCCGACCTGTGCCGCCCGGTCGTCGGCAACGTGCTGGTCTTCTGGGACGCCGGACACATCAGCGCCACCTACATGCGCACCCTCGCCCCAGAGCTGCGTGACCGCCTCCTGACCGCCACCGAGTGGTAGACACACGAACGCCTCAGCGAGCGTGCCGTTCGTACTGTCGCTCCACCACGTCGACCACCGTATGGACATCGGCCCAGGGGTGATCGTCGTAGTGGTCCGCCCTGGTTCGGGCCGTGATCTCGATCTTCACCGGCTCGGGACCTCGCCCCGAAGACACGGAGGCTCTTCGCCCGGACCACTTGAAGTGGTCGCGTAGGCCTACGAAGTACTCGTGCTCCGTTTCGCCCTCCCCAAGGATCAGGACCTTGGGACGCTCTCGAAGCCCACCCGGTCGTTTACCCGGGCTGCGACCTCTCCTCATCGGGGGTTCCTCTCCTGGGCCCTGACGCTCTACGGGGGTTCGTGGGCGAAGGGCTTCGATCTCGGCCTGTTCCTCGGGAGTGAGGGGGATCCTCTCGACCTTGTAACCATCGATGCCGGTGCCGACCGCGCCTGCCGGTTCGGTGAGGCGGCGCAGATGTTCTGTATCGCCGGCCGGTGGTCGGTTGCCTCGCAAGGACCCCAGATCCCCGGAAATGACACGGAGTGAGGTTCTGAACCATCGACGTACTCGGTTGAGGGCGCCGACCGCCTCCGAATGGAACGTGGTGGGGCTCGCGAGGGATTTGGGGCAGGCCATCGCCTTCTGGGCCGTAAGAAGAGAACGCCGGTGTCCATCTGAATGGATCACCACGCACCTTACGCCGCATGAACGCGATCGCCCTGACCACGGAAGACTTCCCGGAGGCGTTTGCTCCGAAGATCCCGGTCGTCTTGAGCGGACCGATCTCGTCGGGTGAGGGGAATCCAACGGCGCTCTGCTCGGCGGGTACGAGGATGAGTTCCTGCTCGTCGCGTAGCGACCGATGGTTCTCTACCCGAAAACTCGGCAGTATGCCCTTGACTCGTCGTTCGTCGCGACGCTCCAAGGCTTGGCTTTTCACTATGCCCGCATCACTTTAGAGGAGTCGTGAGCACATGCGCAGGGGCGGGGTGAACTTCTGTGGACAACTCGAAGGGCCGGTTCCGGGGCGTCCCCGGAACCGGCCCTTACCGGCCGAACGGTGTCAGCGGTCGTTGTTGTTGAGCGCGGTACCGATTTCTCCGACCCGGTCGGCGAGCAGGCCCATCGCACCGATGGCCCTGGTCATCGGGTCGTCGTCGGCTCCGCCCAAGGCCCGGCCCCGACGGAAGCCGTCCTTGACCTCGGCCCAGCGCCGTTCCTGCTCCTGGGTCATCACCCCGCGCAGCTCGGCGAGCTTCAGCAGGTTGGCCTCGGCGCCCGACGTCAGGGTCTGTGCCTCGCCCAGGTAGTGGTCGTCGATGACGGCCTCCACCTCGGCTTCGTTCATGACCGGCACGATCTTCTCGGAGAGCCGGTTCATGTTGCGGTACGAACCCTGGAGCTGGAAGGGCGGTTCGGTGCGGGAGTCCTCGGACTGCGCGGCCGAGGCGATGTAGGCCTGGTTGTTGGCCAGCACCACTTCCTGCACCCGCAGCAGCTTCTGGAGCACCGACACGATCCGGTCCACCTCGGCCGCCGAGTACGGGTGCTTCAACCGGTCCGTGCCGACCGACTCGTCCCCCTGGGCCATGCGCACGAACGTGTGCACGTCCTCCTGGTCCCGGGTGGACAGCGGCGCCAGGGTCGGGTTGGAGGTGATCGCGTTCTCGATGTAGCTGAGCGCGAACAGCTCCTCCTTCCCGGACAGCACGTCGCCCAGGTTGTACACGTCGGCACGGTTGGCCAACATGTCCGGGATCCGGAACCGCTTGCCCTGTTCGGTGTAGGGGTTACCGGCCATGCAGACCGCGAACCGCTTCCCGCGCAGGTCGTAGGTGCGGGTTCGGCCCTCCCACACGCCCTCCATCCGGCGCTGCCCGTCGCAGAGCGAGATGAACTTCTGGAGCAGCTCGGGGTTGGTGTGCTGGATGTCGTCCAGGTACAGCATCGTGTTGGCGCCCATCTCCAGCGCGAAGGAGATCTTCTCGATCTCCTGGCGGGAGGTGGCGTCCGGGGCCTCGGCCGGATCCAACGAGGTGATGGAGTGCCCCAGAGAAGGCCCGTTCACCTTGACGAACACCAGCCCCAACCGGCTGGCCACGTACTCCATGAGCGTGGTCTTGCCGTATCCGGGCGGGGAGATGAGCAGCAACAGGCCGCTCTGGTCGGTGCGCTTGTCGTCACCGGCCGCCCCCAACTGCTTGGCGAGGTTGTCCCCGATCAGCGGCAGGTACGACTCGTCCAACAGACGGTTGCGCACGAACCCGCTCATCACCTTCGGCTTGTACTCCTCCAGCCGCAGACGTTCGCGTTCGGTGCCCACCAGGTCGTTGCGGCGCCGTTGGAAGTCCCGGTAGGCGGGCACGTCCACGGCCTGGAACCGGCGGGTGCGCGGCAGGATCTCGTCCAACCGCACGGAGAGCGACCGCCCCTCGATCCTCGGGTGGGACCCCAACAGCCCCGGCACCTTCTCCTCGACCGAGGCGGAGGACTCGTACCGGTTCACGGTGGCGAGTTGCAGCGCCACCGCCTCGGGCAGGTCACCCGGGGCGGCCGGTTCCTCCAGGGTGGTCGCGTAGGCCTCCAACCAGGCCGTCACGAGCTGGTGTCGGGCGGCCACGTCGTCGCCGAGCCCTCGCAGGTCCTCCTCGAAGGCCTTACGGGTGGTCTCGCGGGTACTGCCCAGAGCCCGGTGGAACCGGTCCAGCAGGGTGCGCGCACCCGCACCGGAGACGAATCCGCGCCGGTTCGGACCGTCCAGGGCCATTTCCTCGAACAGGTAGTCGCCCACCGTTTCGAGGTCGGTGTCCTGGTGCAGCCCGGTCTCGGTGAGGAAGGTGTCCACGGCCTCGGCGAGCTCGGTGCGCAGGGCGTCGATCGCCGCCGACCTCCGCGCCCCGAACACGCTCCGGGCCCGGGCCAGGGAGACCGCGCGAGTACGCCAGGAACGTCGCAGCCCCTCGTCCGCCCCGTTGGCCCAGAACAACTGGGCGACCGCGCGCACCTGCCCCGGGTAGCGCAGCAACTCGGCCCCGGCGCGCAACCGCAACAGCACCGACAGGATCTTCGCGGCGTCGTGGTCGTGCACGCCCCGCTCGTATCCCTCGTCGTAACGCGACTCCGCGACCCCGCGCACCAGCGAAAGCAACGAGTCGCCGTTCTCGGCGTGCAGCTCCGCGTCGTGCAGGGCGTCCAGGGACAGCCCTTCGGCGCCTTCCTCGGCCGTGGCCAGGATCGACGTGGCCAGGTACTCGGCCCGGTACACGTCGGGGCTTTCGGAGACCAGAAGCCGGTCCCACAGGTGCCGGGTCTCCTGGAACGCCTCGTCGGTGACGGGCGAGCGGAAGTCGGTACCGGTGATGGCCACCGACATGTGTCCGTCGTGCGGAGTGAGGGTGAGGTCGATGGGTTGGGTGTTCACCGCGAAACGGTGCCTGCCCAACCGGATCGTCTCGCCCCCGGGCCCGCCCTCGAACAGGTCGCTGCGGTCCTGTAGGGCCCGTCCGGCCTCCTGCCGGGCGGCCAGGATCTGGCCCTCCAGCTCCTCGGCGCGGACGGTGTCACCGAGTTCGCGCATCTCCGTGACGGTGCGGCGCAGTCGCGTCACCATCGCGTCGGACGCGAAGTAGGTGTTGATGTCCTCCAGCGTGGTCAGGGTGGAGACCCGCCGGTGCACCCCCTCCAGGACACGGGCGGCCGAGGACGCCAGACGGTCGGCCCGCCTGGACCTCTCGTCCACCAGCGACTGCTTGCGGGTGGAGAACGCCTCGTAGACGTCCTCGCGTTTGTCGGCCAGCTCTTGGAGGAAGTCGTCGAACTCCGCGAAGCGCGACTCCAGGTTCTCCAGCTGGAGCATGATCCGGCCGAGCTGTTCGTCGCAGCGCTCCGGGGTGTCCGCGGCGGCGATCGCCCCGGTGATGGCCTGTCCCAGCAGCGCGAACTCGGCGGCGAACTCGGCCCGACCCTCCAGGGCGAGGAGTTCCTTGCGCCGGGATTCCAGGGTGGCCCGGGCGCGGTTGACCCCGCCCATGACCTCGCTGATCCGCTCCAGGATGCGGGTGCGCACCTGGGCGTCGCCGATGTCGAGTGAACCGATGACCTCGGTGACGACCTGCAGGCCCTCGGTCTGTTCGGCGATGCGTTCGCCGACGGCGGTGGCGGCGCTGACCGCCTCCAGCGCCTCGGCGTCCTCGACCAGCCGCTCCACCTCGGAGTGGTAGCCGTCGAAGGCGTCCTCCTGCTCCAGGAAGGACACCGTGCGCCGGCCGGTGGAGGCGATCTCCTCGTCGAGGCCCTGCTCGATCGCGTCGATCCGCTCGCCGTCCACGTAACGCATCTCGCGCAGCGTGGCGGCCTGACCTTGGGCGCGGCGCAGTTCGGTCAGACGGGTCACCCAGCCCTCCGCCGACCTCGGGGTCTCGCCCCTGGATCGACGGATGAGCGCGGTGACCTTCGCCTCGGTCTCCGCGAGGGTCTCGGCGGCCTGCCGGGTCAGGGACTGGACGGTCTCGAACTCGTCCAGCACCCGCTCCGCGGTGCCGCGTACCTCGGTCAGTGGAGCTGCGAGGTCGCCCAGTTCCTCGTCACCGAGCCAGTGGAACCGGTCCAGGACCCTCCGGCAGGAGGCGATGATCGCCTCGAACACCTCGGTGGAGGGCCGCATGTCCTCGGCGATCCGCGACACCGACAGACTCTCCGATATGCCCTGCACCAGTTCGGCGTTGCCGATCCGCTCCAGGGGCCCGGTGCCCACCGGCTGTGCGGCGGCGTACACGTCGGACACGAACGGGGTCCGCCACACCTGCATCGGGTGCACCCGGGTGGGTTCGCCCGAGCCGTCGCGGAACACCGTCATGGTCCCGTCGTCGAACAGCGAGTGGCCGTGACAGACGATCGGGTTGGCGACCTCCTTGCGGATGGTGTTGTAGGGCAGCAGCAGGCTGCGCCCATCCGTTGGGGAGTGGAAGACGTACAGCACGTCCTCACCGTTGGGAGAACGCACCACCCGGTCGAACTCCAGGTCGGTGACGTCGGTGTCGAAGGTCCGCGCCACCCCGGTGGCCAGGTAGTAACCACCCGGGAAGATGAGCCCTTGGTCGTCGGGCAGCCGCTGGCAGGAACGGCCGATGCCGTCGAGGCGCTCGACCTCCTTGGTCCGCTTGTTGAAGACCAGGTACCGCCACGTGGTCTCGTTGTACGGCAGGACCTTCAGCAGGATCAGCGCGCCGACCTCGGCGTGGAACACCGAGGCGTCGGCCAGGCTCTGCAGCGGCTCGTCGACGGGCTCGCTGTAGATCCCCTCGCCGACCTCGGTGTTGTTCTCGATCTTGATGGTCAGGTCGCCGCCGACCGTCTCCACGAACAACTCGTCGCGGATCGAGATATGCGGATGCCGCCCCATCACGTGGTTCTCGCGGGTGGCCTCCACCCACTCGAAGTCGTGCGCAGGCGGGAACACGTGGTCGCGTTCGCCCCGGTCGTCGAGGTAGGCGATCTCACCGGCGGGCGAGACCGACCACCTCAGGACGCGGACGTCCTCCGTTCTCGGGCCGGTCTGGAAGACGGCCAGCAGCCGCTCCTCGACCCTGCGCAGCTGGAGCAGGCGGGCGTCGCGGTAATAGCGGTACAGCTGCTCGAAGTCCTGCCGGAAACGCTCGTCCGCGAGCAGCCCGGGGATGGCGTCCTCGGCCGCGTCGGTGAACTCGAAGGAGTCGTCACCGTGCTCGTACCGGTGCAGGGAGAACACGTCGGGGACGTGTGTGGTGCTCTGCATCCCGATGTAGACGTTGTAGCCGAAGAGGATCGTGTCCCCGCCGGCGTCGTCTCCGACGGAACGCCCCACGCTGACGATGTCGCGCGGCACGCAGTTGTGTTCGGTGCGGATGCGTTCGGTGCCGAGCAGGGCCAGCTCGGTGCCGCCGAACACCTCCAACCGTCGGTTGTTGAGCTCCTCGGTCCGTCGGGCCAGTTCGCCGGTCTGTTCGCGGAGCCGGGCGCGGAGCACCTCATAGGTGCCCGCGTCCAGCGACCGCGCGTCCTCGGCTTCGGGCCCGGGGCCTTCGGTCTCCTGGAGCCGTGCTTCCTGGGGCTGTGCGCCCCCGGACTGGGCCTCGGTCACGGAGGACTACCTCACTGCTTCACGGGGGCGAGTGCGTTGACGGGCAGCTGGTCCAGCCCCATGGAACGGGCGGTGCCGAGCAGCCGGTCCAGCTTGCCGGTGTCCGGGCCGCCCGCGCCGATCAGCTTGAGCAGCAGCGCGGAGACCGTGAGGTTCTTGACGTCCTCGGTGTCCACCTCGGCCAGGACCCTCTTGATGTCCTCGGCGAAGTTGCCCTCGCCGTTCAGCCAGCCGTTGCCCAGCGCCTGCACGGTCTCGGAACCGTTGACGAACCCGTCCACGGCCTTGCCCATGCCGATCGAGTTGACCATCCGGTCGAAGAAGGCGCCGTCGCCACCGACGATGTTGATGTCGGCGCTTTCCAGCCCGGCGGCCATGGCCGTTGCCTGGGCCTCGGCGATCTGACGGTTGACGTCGATGCCGGCGAGGCGGACCTCCTTCTCCGCCTCCAGACGCAGGCGGTACTCCTCGTGGTCGCGGCTGACCTCGTCCAGGGCGGCCATCGCGGCGGCCTTGTCGGTCAGACCCGCGGCCTCGGCGCGCAGCTTCTTCTCCACGGCGTCGGCCTCGACGTCGGCCTTCTCGCGGGCCACGACGGCCTCGGCGCGGCCCAGCTTCTCGACGGCCTCGGCGTCCTGCTCCCGGACCTGGACCTCGGCCAGACCCGCGGCGGCGGCCTCGGCCTGCAGGCCCTCGGCCAGGCGGATCTTGGCGCGGGTGTCCAGCTCGGCGGCCTGCTGACGGGCCTCGGCGAGGGTGAGTTCCTCCTGCGCCTTGTGCTTGGCCGCGGCTTCGGCGGCCTCGGCGGCCTTGATGTCCTTGACCAGGTTCTCCTGGGCCTCGGCCTCGGCGTGGATGATGATGGCCTGACGCTGGCGCTCGGCCTCCTCCACGGCCCGCAGCTTCTTGATCGCCTCTTCCTGCTCGGCGACGGTGCGGTCGACGGCGATCCGCTCGCGGACGACGTCGGCGACCTCGCGCTTCTCGGCCTCGACCTCCTTGTCCTTGGCGATGCTGCTCAGCTCGGTCTCGCGCTCGCGGCCGATGACCTCCAGCATGCGGTCCTTCTCGATGCGTTCGGTCTCGATGGCGATGACCCGCTCGCGGTTCTTCTCGGCGACCGCGATCTCACGCTGCTGGTTCTGGTGCTGGACGCCGAGCTGCTCGGAGGTGCGGATGTTGGCGGTCTCGGACTTGAGACGCTCCTCGGCCTGGACCCGGGCGGTCTCGGCCTCCTCGCGGGCGCGGATGATCTCGATCTCGCGCTTGGCCTTGGCGGCCGCCTCCTCACGACGCTTCTCCAGTTCGGCGAGGGTCTCGGCGGTCTCCGTGTCCTGGCGGTCGATCTCCTTCTTGCGGTCGTTCTCGAACTCGTTGGTGCGCTTGTGCTCCCGGGCGGTGCGCTCGGTGATCTTCGAGATGCCCTGCGCGTCCAGGATGTTGTTGGCGTCGTGCTGGTGCAGCGGGGTCTGCTCCAGCTCGTCGATGGCCACGTCCTCCAGGATGTAGCCGTTGAGGTCGGTACCGATCAGGGAGACGATCGCGTGCCGGAACTGCTCGCGGTGGGTGAACAGCTCCTCGAAGTCGAACTGCTTGCCGACGGTCTTGAGCGCCTCGGAGAACTTGGAGTTGAAGAGCTCCTGCAGGGTGTCCTGGTCGCTGGCGCGTTCGGTGCCGATCGCCTTGGCGACCTTCTTGACGTCCTCGGCGGTCTCGTTGACCCGGACGTAGAAGAACACCGTGATGTCGGCGCGGATGTTGTCCTTGCAGGTCAGGCCTTCACGGCCACCGCGTTCCAGGGTCAGGCTCTTGAGGGAGATGTCCATGATCTCGGCCTTGTGCAGGACCGGGAGGACGATCGATCCGGTGAAGGTGACGTGGACGTCCCGCACCTTGGAGATGATCAGGGCCTTGCCCTGCTCCACCTTGCGGAACAACCTGGTCACCATCAGCAGTAGGGCCAGGAGGACGACGATTCCGATGGCGATGGCGACACCGATGGTCAGGAAGGTGGCATCGGCCGCTTCCTGTCCGGTGGCCGGAGCACTCAGCAACACGTAGGGGTCTCTTTCTGCGAGCGGCGTGGATCGGGGGACACGCGGCGTCGGGCGGAGGGACGGGAGCGGGACGGCCGTGCCCGAAAAGATCGCTTGTCAGGGGTTATGACGCGTCCGCGTGGCGAACGGTTCCGAAGTGGACAAGATCATCCCTGCTCATCGCGGGTGGAGCCGGGACACTCAGTGCTGGCCGGGATCCAGAGCGGGGTCGAAGGCGGTGACGAGGAAGTGGTCGTCGGCCGCGTCGTGGTCGAAGATGAGGGCCGTGCTGCCGACGGACAGGACCTCGCCGCCGGTCGTTCGCACCGGGATGGAGATGGCGGCTCCACCGGCGGTGGTGATCTCGGCCTGGCCGAAGTCCTCACGGGCCTCACCGATGCGGATGCGGCAGGTGCGGCCGACGAGTTCGTGCTTGGAGTCGCCCTTGCGCTTGGGCAGGAACCGCTGGAGTCCCATCACCACGCCGCTGGTGACCGCCCACGCGGCGACCAGGGCGATGAGTAGGACGACGGCCCCCAGGGCCCACAGCATCGGCGCGGAGGTGGTCTCGATGAGGCTGGTCACGATGCTTCCCATCATGCTGACGAACCAGGCCACGCAGATCAGCATGGTCAGGGCCACGGTCACCGGAACCCTCCCCAGTCCGGCCTTGCTCAGGACCGCGCTGAGCCCGGCGACGTCACCGTCGGCGTCCACGCTGTCGAGTGCTTCGGTGTCCGCGGCACCGACGATCACGAAGATCCAGTAGCCCAGGACCACGATGAGCATCGGCGTGAACAGGACGGTGGGGAATCCGAAGGCGGTACTCAGGAACAGGCCCATCCCGCGTACTCCTTCGTGTTCTCGTGGTTCCGCGACCGGCGCCGGGGGAGGGCGACCAGGGTTCGTATCCGTCGGAACCGTGCCGAAACCCTATCGAACGCCCCAGCTCAGCACGTTCCCCGGGGTGTTCGTTGACCACTTGTGGCCGGCACCCCGCTCCGTGGGCGCAGGTCGAACGAGCCGCGCTGGGAAGGAAGGAGGAGTAGGAAAAAAAGTTCATGGCGGGTGTCGATCCGGCGTCGACCCGTTCGACGAACAGGTGAGAGCGGGGAAGACCCCGCCGGACACTCGAAAGAGGGCGAACACCATGCGTTACCTGATGTCGATCATGAGCGACCCCGCGTCCGAGGCCGCCGACTACGAGCCCGGGCCCGAGATCTACGAGGCGATGGCCGCCTACAACGAGGAGCTGGCCAAGGCCGGGGTCCTGCTGACCGGTGAGGGCCTGGCCCCCACCTCGGAGGGCGCCGAGGTCGTCTTCCGCGACGGGGAGGCCACCGTCGTCGACGGGCCCTTCACCGAGGCCAAGGAGTTCATTGCCGGGTACTGGGTGCTCCAGGTGTCTTCGCACGCCGAGGCCGTGGAGTGGGCCAAGCGTTGCCCGCACCCGCCCAAGGGGGACCCGACCGAGATGAAGCTCCAGCTGCGCCGGATCGGTGAGCTGGAGGACATGGACGACATGCCCGAGGAGCTCAAGGAGCGAGAGCGCGCCCTGCGCGCCCAGCAGGAGGGGTGAGCTTCCGGTGGTACGGGGGCGGGTCCGCGTGGGCCCGCCCCCGTACCTTGCGGCCGGAGCCCGCCGGTGCTGTCATGATGCGGTGGATCATACGGATGTGACGCGCCAGGTGGAGGCGGTCTGGCGGATCGAGTCGGCCCGCCTGATCGCGACCTTGACGCGCATGGTCGGCGATGTCGGATCGGCCGAGGAGTTCGCGCAGGACGCGCTGGTCACCGCGCTGGAGAAGTGGCCCCGGGAGGGTGTGCCACGTAGTCCCGGGGCCTGGCTGACCACCGTCGCCAAGCGGCGGATCCTCGACCGCTGGCGCCGGGACGAACGTTTCCGGGACCGCATGGTGGAACTCGGCCGGGAGTTCGTCGAGCACGACGGACAAGCGGAGTTCGACGCCGTCCTGGAAGAGGACTACGGCGACGACCTTCTCAAACTCATGTTCGTGTGCTGTCATCCCGTGCTGTCCACCGAGGCTCGGATCGCGCTCACCCTCCGCCTGCTCGGTGGACTCACCACCGACGAGATCGCCCGCGCCTTCCTCGTGCCGGAAACCACCATCGCCCAGCGCATCGTGCGGGCCAAACGACGGCTGACCGAGAAGAGGGTTCCGTTCGAGGTGCCCTCGGGTGCGGACCGCGACGCCCGCCTCGCCGACGTGCTGGAGGTCCTCTACCTGGTGTTCAACGAGGGGTACACGGCCACCTCGGGGGAGGGGTGGCTGCGTTCCGAACCGTGCGAGGAGGCCATGCGCCTGGGACGGATCCTCGCCGGGTTGATGCCCAAGGAACCCGAGGTGCACGGGCTGATCGCGCTCATGGAGCTTCAGGCCTCCCGGTTCCGGGCCCGGATCGGTGCCGATGGGGCGCCGGTGACCCTCGCCGATCAGGATCGTTCCCGGTGGGATCGGCTGCTCATCCAACGTGGACTGGTCGCGTTGGAAGGTTCGATCCCCGTCGATCCCGCCCGTCCACGGGGCGTCTACTCCCTCCAGGCCGGCATCGCCGCCAAGCACGCCACGGCCCACACCGCCGAGGACACCGACTGGCGTGGGATCGCCGTCTTGTACGAGGTGCTGGCCCGCCGCACCGGGTCGCCCGTGGTCGAACTCAACCGTGCGGTGGCGGTGTCGATGGCGATCGGGCCCGGTGCGGCACTCGACATCGTCGACGCCCTGCGCGATTCCGGGGCACTGGACGGCTACCACCTGCTCCCGGCCGTTCGCGCCGACCTGCTCCAGCGTCTCGGACGAGGTGAGCAGGCTCGTGCCGAGTACGAACGGGCCGCCGACCTCACCCGCAACGAACGCGAACGCGCCCTCCTATTGGAGCGCGCCCGTTCTGCCGTGGGCAGTGGGCTCTAGCGACGAGCGCTCGTTCTGGTCACACTGGTCCGCATGAGACTTCTGGTTCTGGGCGGTACCGAGTTCGTGGGACGGGCGATCGTGGAGGACGCGCTCGCCCGAGGGTGGGACGTCACGGTGTTCCATCGAGGACGGCATGAGGCCCCGGCGGGGGCGCGCGTGCTGCACGGCGACCGTACCGAGGAGGGTGGTCTCACGGCGTTGGAGACGGGGGAGTGGGACGCCGTCGTCGACACCTGGTCGGGTGCCCCCGGAGCCGTTGCGGCCACCGCTCGACTGTTGGACGGTCGGGTCGGCCACTACGCGTACGTCTCCAGCCGTTCCGTCCACGGCATGCCCAGCGCTCCCGGTGCGGACGAGACCGCCCCGACCGTCAAGCCCGCCCCCGCCGACGAGGGAGAGGACTACGCGCGGGCCAAACGCGGGGGCGAGGTGGCCGCCGAGGAGGTGTTCGGTGACCGGGCGCTGTTCGTCCGGGCCGGGCTCATCCTGGGTCCGTACGAGAACATCGGCCGGTTGCCGTGGTGGCTGAACCGGATCGCGCGGGGTGGTCCCGTTCTCGCGCCTGGGCCGCGTGACCTGCCGTTGCAGTACATCGATGTCCGGGACCTGGCCGCCTGGACCCTCGACGCGGTGGAGAAGGGGTTGGGAGGTCCGTACAACCTGGTCAGCCCGAGTGGGCACGCCACCATGGTGGAACTCCTGGAGGCCTGCCGGGAGGTGACGGGTTCGGACGCGGAGTTCCGCTGGACCGATCCCCAGGTGATCGAGGCGGAGGGGATTCGACCCTGGATGGACCTTCCGGTCTGGCTGCCTCCGGGCGAGATGCACGAGACCCTGCACCAAGGGAATGTCGATCGTGCCCTGGCCACGGGGTTGAGGTGCCGCCCGGTCATCGAGACCGTCGCCGACACCTGGGCGTGGTTGAGGTCCATCGGTGGCGAGGCGCCCCAACGCCCCGACCGGCCCAGTCTCGGTTTGGACCCCGAGGTCGAACGGCGTGTTCTGGGTTTGTGAGCATCGCGAAGGCCCCGACCGTTCGGGTTCCAGCCGGCGGGTAGGGGTTCCCATCCCCCGTGATCTTGCTACCAGTAGCAATGAAAGCCCTTGCTTCGCCACTGGTAGCAAGATCACGAGGGTAGAGGCGAGATGGTGAGCATGGTGCCCTCCGGCGGTCGCTTGGCCGGCCCCGGGGGCCTTCACTGTGCCCACCAGCCCGGCCCACTCTCCCGGAGCCGGGTCATCCGCACGCTGCACATGCCCACCGCCACCACGGTCCAGGTCGCGATCGTCGACGACGGCATCCGTGCCGAACGCACCCCGAGGCCACCGGTTCTCCCGGCCGGGCCTTGCCCATCCCGCGAACCTTCCGCAGGAAAAATCCTCACCGGCGACCGAACACACACCCCCCGTCCCGACATAAGCAGGTGAGAGGACGGGAGGGATGCTCATGGGACGCAGCACGGACGGAGACCCCTACTCCGACGAACGCGCCTTCAACGCCCTGTTCGAGAAGCACTACGACGCCGTGTACCGATACGCCCGGCGCAGAGTGGGCGCCGACCAGGCCGACGACGTGGCCTCGGAGTCCTTCGTCGTGGCCTGGCAACAAAGAAGGCGCCTGGTCCCGCAGCAGGAACTGCCCTGGTTGTACGCGTGCGCACGAAGGATCACCCTGGCCCACCTGCGCCGCGACCAGAGGCAGGACCGGATCGCGCAATCGCTGATCCGAGAACCCGGACGGATCGACATGCTCGCCGACCACGCCGACCGTGTCATCGACCGAAGCGGAGCCCTGGCGGCCCTGGCGCGGTTGACCGAGATCGAACGCGAACTCGTGATGCTCGTGACCTGGGAGGGGCTCGATGCCCGCCAGGCGGCCAAGGTCGTGGGATGTAGCCACGTCACCGCCCGTGGACGACTGCATCGGGCCCGCAAGAGGCTCACCACTCACCTGAATGAGGCGACCGAACCCGAACCGGACTTCACCTGGGAGAAGACGTCATGAACGACCTGACCAGCCTGCGCGCGGCCCTCAACGACAGCGACCCGGCCAGGGACACCACCCCCACCGCCCAGGGCCGTCGATGGGCCCGGACCAACGCCATCGCCAGACTGAAGGAGAACACCCCCGTGACGAATCCCCTGTGGCGCCGTATCCCCGTGCTCGTGACCGGTGCCGCCGCCGCTGCCCTGGCCGTGGGCGTGGGAGCGATGCTGTTGCCCACGGACCACCCGGCCGGCGTACCCGTGGCCTACGCCTCCCCACCCGAGACCGTGGAGGTCGTCGGTGGGGAACCGGTCGACGGCACGGAACCGTTGCTGGAGCTGGCCGAGGTCACGGCCGGACGCGGCGACCCCCAGGGCCGGGGGGACGTGGGGTTCGTCGCCTCCACCGGCACCACCATGTATCGGATGAACGCCAACGCCGGTGACGCGGACCCGGAGGAGACCCACGGATACGGGTTCATCCCCTTCGAGTGGAACCGGTGGCAGAACCTGAACGGTGACATGCGCGAGGACAGTCATCCCCAGCCCCCGACCGAGACGGGGGGAGAGGCCGGCGACCACGAGTGGTTCCTGGATCAGGTCGGTGAATCCTACGAGGACACTCTTCACCCCAGCCTGGTCCTGCCAGAGACGCTGCCCACCGACCCCGACGCTCTGGCGGAGACCCTCATGGACCTGGGTCAGGACCCGGAGGAGGTCAAGAGGACCGATTCCTCCCTGTTCCACGCCGTCGCGAGCCTCTACGAGTACCGGCCCTTGTCCGGTGAGGAGGAGTCCGCCGTCCAACGGATCATCGCCGACCGTGCCGAGACGAGCCACCTGGGCACCGCCACCGATCCGTTGGGTCGAGAGGGCGAGCTCTTCTCGTTCGTCGTCGAGGAGCCCGGTGTCCAGGTGCTGGAGTACCGCTATCTCTTCAGCGCCGAGGACGGAGCGTTGCTCTACCAGGACTCCACCCTGATGGACGAGGAGGACCCGGAGACCCCGATCGAGGACTACGGGCTCGAATATCCCGTTCTGTCCCAGCAGGCCAGCTACGTCTGGACCGGGTGGGTCGAAGAGATCGGTCAGCGCCCTTGACCCCGTGGGCCGTACCCGCCCGGGTACGGCCCCACGGACCGCGATACTTTGCGGATCCGGGCAGAGATGGCCACAACCGCTGTGCAGAAAGCAGAATCGTCGTATGCGACGAACACGGGTGTGGACGCACACAGTCTCTCTTCGGCGGGTTTGTCGACGGTGCTGGGTGCGCCCTTGGCGCGGCCTGGCCACGTCGTACCTCCCCGACTCCGGGGTCGGGGATCACGATGGTCGATAATCGCGTGGGCGATAACCACGGGACCTCCATTCAGGCCGGCGTCATCCACGGGTCGGTCAACGTGTACTCCTCGACGGCCGGGCCGGTGCCGGGCTGGGTGGACACGGCCCTGCAGGTCCACCAGTGCGATGAGGGCGAACTGGGTGTTCACAACTCCCCGCCGGGAGCTGGGGGCGAGGGGCTGCCTCCCTACGTGACCAGGGACGTGGACAACGAACTCGACCAGCGTCTGGCCGCGGTCGCGGCGGCACCGCGCGGCGGGATGGTGCTCGTGGCCGGGGCTTCGACCGCGGGCAAGACCCGATCACTGGCCGCCGCGCTGGGCCGGACCCTGCCCGACCGGATGCTGGTGGCCCCTCCCGAGGACGCCGATCTGCGACCCCTACCCGGCTGGCTCAAGGAACGAGCCGGACGGGCACCACAGGGGTGGGTCCTCTGGTTGGACGATCTGGATCGCCACCTGGGCGCCTCGGGGCTGAGCTCCGCCCTGGTCGCCGAACTGGGGCAGGCCGGTGCCGTGGTGGCCGTCACCATCCGCCGGGAACGGCTGGAGGCCCTGAGCCCGAGTACCACCGACCACTCCTCTGCTTCGGAAGGGGCGGGGTACACGGTACTCAAGGCTCCACCGGTCGTCCTCGAACGTCGTTGGAACCCCGAAGAGCGTGAACGGGCACTTGCCAGTGGAGACGAGCGTCTGGTCCAGGCCGCAGGCGATGAGCGGTTCGGGGTGGCCGAACAGTTGGCCGCAGGTCCCCTCCTCGCACGGACCTGGCGCAATGGTCTCGAAGGCGATCACCCACGTGGCTACGCGCTGGTGGCCGCTGCCGTGGGCTTGGCCGCAGCCGGAGTTTCGAGTCCGCTGACCCGAGAACAGATCCATACCGCCCACGGTGCCTACCTGCCGGCCCCGCCGCCCCTGCCGGAGGAAGCCGATCAGGCTTGGGCCTGGGCCACCCGCCCGCGCAGTGGCCTGGCCGGGCTGCTGGTGCCCGCCGACCATGAGGGTCTCCGGTGGCGGGCCTTCGATTACCTCACGATCGAGGGCCCCCTGCCCGAGTCCGTGAGGTACGCAGCCTTGGAAACGGCCACAGTCCAAGATCGTTTCGCTGTCGGTCTAGCGGCCTACAAGGCCGATCTGGCCAAGGTAGCCGAAGCCGCCTATCTTCCATTGACTGATCAGGGCCATACCGGCGCAATGTTCGGTCTCGGGGTCCTGCTGACGAAGGAGGGCCGGGTGGAAGAGGCCGAGACCTGGTACCGGAAGGCCGCTGAACTGGGCCATTACAACGCGGTATTCAACCTCGGGTGTCTGCTGGCGAATGCGGGTCGGGTAGGGGAGGCCGAGAGTTGGTTCCAGCGGTCCGCTGATCTGGGCAACATCGAAGCGGTGTCCAACCTCGGGCTGCTGCGAGCGAGGGCGGGTCAGTTGGGGGAGGCCGAGACCTGGTACCGGCAAGCTGCCGACCAGCGCGACATAGGCGCGATGCGCGGCCTCGCGGTCCTGTTGGCAAAGGCGGGTCAGTTGGGGGAAGCCGAGACCTGGTACCGGGAGGCCGCTGAGCTGGGCCACCACCACACGGTGTTCAAAGTCGGGATGCTGCTGAAGCGGGAGGGCCGGGTGGACCAGACCGAGACCTGGTACCGGAAAGTCGCTGAGCTGGGCCGCCACAACACGGTGTTCAACGTCGGGGCCCTGCTGACGGAGGTGGCTCGGGTGGGGGAGGCCGAGAGCTGGCACCGGCAAGCTGCCGACCAGGACCACATCGGCACGATGTTCAACCTTGGCATCCTACTGGCGCATGTGGGTCGGGTGGGGGAGGCCGAGAGTTGGTTCCAGTGGTCCGCTGATCTGGGCCACATCAGCGCGATGGCCAACCTCGGGGTCCTGCTGACGAAGGAGGGCCGGGTGGAAGAGGCCAGGGACTGGTACCGGAAGGCCGCCGATCAGGGCCACATCGGCGCGATGACCAACCTCGGGCTGCTGCTGGAGGAAGCGGGGCGGGTGGAAGAGGCCAGAGCCTGGTTCCGACAGGCTCGGATGGAGTGACCCGTGCCGGTAAGGCAAACCCTGGCACAGGTAGCTCCCTCGCCGGACGACATCACCTTGGCCAGCGGGTCGCCGGTCGAGGACTGCACCAGGCGACGCGCCTCTCTCGCGTCTACCCCGGCTGCCTGGCTCAGGAGACCAGCGAGAGCTCCGAGATCTAGCGGCCGTAGCGTTTGAGACCGTCGGTGTTCAGGGTGACTCCGACTCCGGGGATCTCGATGGTGTGGCCGTTGCCGAGAGTGACGATGCTGCGGTAGCGGTCACCGGTGGGCTCGCTGTGCACGGTGACGCTGTCATCGTCGCGGTCGATGAGGAGGTAGACGCCGATGCCGCAGGCGGCGTAGGCGTGCGTCTTCTCGACACGGTCACGGGCGTTGGTGTCGAAGTCCCACGAAGTGACCTCGACGACGGCGAGGACACCCTGAGGGTCGGCCCATTCGCCCTGGCCGGCGAAGTGGTCGATGGGGGCGAGGATGCCATCAGGACGTGCCCGGCCCTTGCGGTAGGAGTCCACTTTCAGGCCCTGCCCGGTGACGTTCAGGTCCAGGTCCGCCCGCTGAGTCATGAACTGACGCATCAGCCACATGAGGATCGCGTTGTGGTCGCTGTCGGGCACGGGACGGATCTCCATCTGGCCGTTGAGGTATTCGAGGGTAACGTCCTCACGGGCGGCAGCCTGGGCAATCGACTCGAACTGGTCGATGCTCAGCTTCTCGATGGGAGATCTCGGTGAAGAGTGTTCGACCACGGTCATGGAGTTCGACCCCTTCTGCTGTGGATGAGTGCCCCGTACTCATATAGGACTCTGAGTCCCAGGTTACTCGGGGATCCTTCCCAGGACCTGAGGTTTCTCACGCGTCGGGACCGCGCCCGGGTGGGCGCGGCCCCCTTCAACAGCGGGGTCAGGCCTTGGTGGGGGTCACCACCAGGCGGTCGCGTTCGGGGTCGACGTCCACGGTCACGGTGTCGCCCTCGGTGAGCTCGCCGGACAGCATCACCTTGGCCAGCGGGTCACCGATCGACGACTGCACCAGGCGACGCAGCGGCCGGGCGCCGTAGTTCGGGTCGAACCCGGTCAACGCCAACCACTCACGTGCGCCCTGGGACACGTCCAGCGTGAACCTGCGCTCGGCCAGTCGCCGGGCCAGCTTGTCCACCTGTAGGTCCACGATCCGGGTCAGCTCCTCGGTGGACAACGCGTCGAACATGATCACGTCGTCCAGGCGGTTGAGGAACTCCGGCTTGAAAGTCGCGCGCACGACGTCCATCACACGTTCCCGGCGGGTGGCCTCCTCCAGGGACTGGTCCACCAGGAACTGTGACCCCAGGTTCGAGGTGAGGATCAGGATGGTGTTGCGGAAGTCCACCTGACGGCCCTGGCCGTCGGTCAGTCGACCGTCGTCCAGCACCTGCAACAGGGTGTCGAACACCTCCAGGTGGGCCTTCTCCACCTCGTCCAGCAACACCACGGTGTAGGGGCGGCGGCGCACCGCCTCGGTCAGCTGACCGCCCTCCTCATAACCCACGTATCCGGGGGGCGCACCCACCAGGCGCGACACCGAGTGCTTCTCGGAGTACTCGCTCATGTCCACGCGCACGATCGCGCGCTCGTCGTCGAACAGGAACTCGGCGAGGGCCTTGGCCAGCTCGGTCTTGCCGACACCGGTCGGGCCCAGGAACAGGAACGAACCGGTGGGCCGGTCGGGGTCGGAGATGCCCGCCCGGGCCCTGCGCACCGCGTCCGACACGGCGGCCACGGCGTCCTTCTGCCCGATCAGCCGCCGACCCAGCTCGTCCTCCATACGCAGCAGCTTGGAGGTCTCGCCCTCCATCAGCCGACCCACGGGGATCCCGGTCCAGGCCGACACGACGTCGGCGACCTCGTCGGCGCCCACCTCGTCCTTGACCATCGGGTCATCACCATCGGAACCGGCCGAGTCCGCGGCCTTCTCCTCGGCCTTGGAAGCCTCCTCGACCTGCTTCTCCAGCTGCGGGATCTCCCCGTACATCAGCCGGGACGCCTCCTCGAAGCGGCCCTCGCGTTCGGCCAGTTCGGCCTTGGTGCGCATCTCGTCCAGCCGGCCCTTGAGCTCACCGACCCGGTTCAGTCCGGCCTTCTCCTGCTCCCAACGGGCCACCAGCCCGTTGAGCCGCTCCTGGTTGTCGGCCAGGTCCGCGCGCAACCGCTCCAGCCGTTGCCGACTCGCGGGGTCCGACTCCTTGTCGAGCGCCATCTCCTCCATCTTGAGGCGGTCGACGGTGCGGCGCAGCTCGTCGATCACCACCGGGCTGGAGTCGATCTCCATGCGCAGCCGGGACGAGGCCTCGTCGATGAGGTCGATGGCCTTGTCCGGTAGGAACCGCGCGGTGATGTAGCGGTCCGACAGGGTGGCCGCGGCGACCAGCGCGGAGTCGGAGATCTGCACCTTGTGGTGCGCCTCGTACCGACCCTTGAGACCGCGCAGGATCGCGATGGTGTCGGTGGCCGAGGGCTCACCGACGAACACCTGCTGGAAACGGCGCTCCAGCGCGGGGTCCTTCTCGATCTTCTCCCGGTACTCGTCCAGGGTGGTGGCGCCGACCATGCGCAGCTCACCGCGGGCCAACATCGGCTTGAGCATGTTGCCGGCGTCCATGGCGCCCTCGGCGGCGCCCGCGCCCACCATGGTGTGCAGCTCGTCGATGAACGTGATGACCTGGCCCTCGGACTCCTTGATCTCCGTGAGCACCGCCTTCAGCCGTTCCTCGAACTCGCCCCGGTACTTGGCGCCCGCCACCATCGCGGACAGGTCCAGGCTGATCAGGCGCTTGCCGAGCAGGGACTGCGGAACGTCGCCCGCCACGATGCGCTGGGCCAGTCCCTCGACGACGGCCGTCTTGCCCACGCCCGGCTCGCCGATGAGCACCGGGTTGTTCTTGGTGCGGCGGCTGAGCACCTGGATGACCCGACGGATCTCGCCGTCGCGACCGATGACCGGGTCGACCTTGCCCTCGCGGGCCCGCTCGGTCAGGTCGACACCGAACTTCTCCAGGGACTGGTAGGTGTCCTCGGGGTTCTCCGAGGTGACCCGACCGGTGCCGCGGACCCGCTCGAAGGCCTCCAAGAGGCCCTCCGGGGTCGCCCCTGCGTCCTTGAGCAGCCGGGACGCCTCGCCACCGTCGGCGGCCAACCCCACCAACAGGTGTTCGGTGGAGACGAACTCGTCCTCCATCTGCTGGGCCCGCTGCGCGGCCGTGTTGATGGAGACGATGAGCTGCCGCGAGGAACTGGGGGAACTGACCGTCGAACCCGCCACCTTGGGCAGGGCTCCGATCGCCGACCCGACCTTGTCCTTGAGCCGGTCGGGATCGACCCCGACCTCCTTGAGCAGCGGCCGGGTGATGCCCTCCGCCTGGTCCAGCAGGGCGTTCAACAGGTGCAGGGGCTCGGTCTGAGGGCTGCCGTTGGTGGTGGCCTGACGAATGGCGGCGGCCAGAGCCTCCTGGCTCTTCTGGGTGAGCTTGTAGTTCACGATCCGTGACTCCATTCACATGAAGTTTCACTCAGGGTAATGTCCAATGGCCGACCCCACCGCGCAATAGGGGTGGAGTCCGCGAGGCCCGACCCCGAGGGTCCGGCCCCTACTTCTGGTCGGGATCGCCCGTGTCGCGGGCGTTCCCGTCGTCCCCGAGCCCGCCGCCCCGCTCGGGACGCTCTTCGGGGTCGGCCGTGTTGAAGATCGTCACGCGGGTGCGGCGCACCAGTTCCCCACGTGCGGGTCCGCCCTCGGGACGGGCCGGGCGGCCGCGCCGGGACACCGCCCGGCGCGCCGCCTCAAGTTCGTTGGCCAGGTGGAACACCTGCTCGCGCAGCTGCTCGACCTCGTCCTCCAGTTCCAGGATCCGCTTGATCCCGGCGAGGTTGATGCCCTCCTCCTGCGACAGCCGCTGCACCACGCGCAACGTCTGCACGTCACGCATGGAGTAACGACGGCCCCGCCCGGAAGTACGTCCGGGCGACACGAGCCCCAGCCGGTCGTACTGCCGCAGCGTCTGCGGATGCATACCCGCCAACTCCGCGGCCACGGAGATGACGTAGACCGGGGCGTCGACTCCGAACGAAGGATCGTTCACGACATTCACGCGCCCTTCGCCCGCGCTTCGAGTCCGTCACGCGGGTCGTAGTCCGACGTCGCCGCGCGGAACTTCTCCAACGCCTCGCGAGCGTCGTCGTTGAGTGTCTGTGGCACCTTGACCTCGAAGGTGACCAGCATGTCGCCGATGGTGCCGTCCTTGCGGGTGGCGCCCTTGCCGCGAACCCGCAGCGTGCGCCCGTTCTGGGTGCCCGGCGGCACCTTCACCGTCACCGGGAAACCGCCCAGGGTCGGAACCCGGACGTCGGCGCCCAACGCGGCCTCGGGGAAGGACACCGGGACCGTGATGGTGACGTTGTCGCCGCTCTTACCGAACACCGGGTGATCCTTCACATGGACGACGACGTACAGGTCACCGGCGGGGCCACCGTTCTCGCCGGGTGCACCCTTGCCCTTGAGCCGGATCCGCTGCCCGTCGGACACACCGCCGGGGATGCGGGTCTGGATGCTGCGCGTGCTCTTGCCGCGCCCGCTGCCCGAACAGGTGGGGCAGGGGTCGTCGACCACCAGGCCGCGTCCCTTGCACTCGCTGCACGGCTCCGACAGCGAGAAGCCGCCCAGGTTGGTGTTCTCGTGCCCGGTGCCGGAGCACTTCGGGCACATTCGAGGGGCCGTGCCGGCGCGCGCGCCCGTGCCCCTACAGGTGGGACACGCCGCGTCGCTGGTCAGCTGGAACGAACGGGTCACCCCGTCCGCGGCCTCTCGGAAGTTCAGTGTCGTCTCGGTCTCGATGTCGGAACCACGTCGGCTGCGGGTCGCCTGACCCGACCGTCCGCGGTTGCCGAACAGCCCACCGAACAGGTCGCTCAGCCGTTCGCCACCGGGGGCGCCACCACCGCCACCGCCCTGACCGAAGATGTCGCTCATGTCGAACCCGCCCGGGCCGGTACCGCCACCGGGCCGGTACGAACCACCGAACATCGAACGCGCCTCGTCGTACTCCTTGCGGCGCTTCTCGTCCGACAGGACGTTGTACGCCTCGGAGATCTCCTTGAAGCGGTCCTCCGCCTTCGGGTCGTCACGGTTGGCGTCGGGGTGGTTCTCCCGGGCCAGCTTGCGGTAGGACGAGCGGATCTCGTCCTTGGTGGCTGTCTTTGAGACTCCGAGGACCTTGTAGTAGTCCTTCTCCAGGTAGTCCTTGGTGCTCATCGACTGGTGCCTTCTCCCCGCTGGTGCCGGTTGCGTCCGATGTTTCCACGTGGGTCCCGGCCGTGTGGGGCCGGGGTCGACCTGTGGCCGTGACCGACGATCTCATGCCGGCCACGGCCACAGCTCGTTACTTCTCGTCCTCGTCCTTCTCGGCGGAGGCATCCCCGGTGTCCTCTTCCGAGGCCTGCGGAGTGTCGCCGGTGGGTTCTCCCACGACCACGCGGGCCGGGCGCAGGACCCTCTCCCCGATCCGGTACCCCGGCTGGAACACCTCGATCACCGACTGGACGGAGATGTTCGGAACCGGGACGAGGGTGAGTGCCTCGTGCACGTTCGGGTCGAACTCGTCACCCTGCTCGCCGTACTTCTCCAGGCCCAGCTTGGTCGCCGCCGCCTCCAGGGACTCGGCCACCGCCTTGAACCCGCCGGTGAGCTCATCGTGGTCCCGGGCGCGACCGATGTCGTCCAGGATCGGCAGTAGTTCGCCGATGACCTGGGCGGTGGCGACCTCACGGACGGCCACGCGGTCACGCTCGACACGCTTGCGGTAGTTGGCGTACTCCGCCTGCACCCGCTTGATGTCGTTGGTGAGTTCGACGACCCGCTCATCGGCGTTGATGGCCTCGCTCACCACCGACTCGGGGGTGTCCGGGATCTCGGGGATGTCCTCGACCTCGGCCTCGACGACCTCGGGCTCCTCGGCGTCGTCCGCCTCGGACTCCTTGGTCTCCTCGACCTCGGGTTCGCGGACCTCACCGGTCTCGGGGTCGATCCTGCGGTTGTCGCGGATCACCGGACCCTGGGTCTCGTCACCGTCACCGGAGTCGGGGCTGTTCTTATCCGACAGCGCCATGTCCGACGTTCCCTCCTTCCTCGACTCTTACGGGACCACGTGTCAGGACTGGTCGCCCTTGCCCTTGCCGTTGTCCTCGTCGACGATCTCGGCGTCCACGACGTCGGCGTCGTCGGCGGAGCCGTCCGCGCTCGCGTCGTCGGCCGGGGCGCCCTCACCCTGCTGGCCCTGGCTGTAGATGGCCGAGCCGATCTTCTGGCTGGCCAGGGCGACCTTCTCGCTGGCGGTGCGGATGGCCTCGGTGTCGGTGCCCTCCAGAGCGGTCTTCAGCTCGGAGACGGCGGCCTCGGTCTCGGAACGCACGTCCGCCGGGATCTTGTCCTCGTTGTCCGTGATGACCTTCTCGGTCTGGTAGACGAGGGACTCGGCGTTGTTGCGGACCTCGGCCTCTTCGCGACGCTTGCGGTCGTCCTCGGCGTACTGCTCGGCCTCGCGGACCATCTTGTCGATGTCGTCCTTGGACATGGCCGAACCACCGGAGATGGTGACCGACTGCTCCTTGCCGGTGCCCAGGTCCTTCGCGGTGACGTTCACGATGCCGTTGGCGTCGATGTCGAAGGCGACCTCGATCTGCGGGACGCCGCGCGGCGCCGGGGGCAGACCGGTCAGGTCGAAGACGCCCAGCTTCTTGTTGTACTGGGCGATGTCGCGCTCACCCTGGTACACCTGGATCTGCACGGACGGCTGGTTGTCGTCGGCCGTCGTGAAGATCTCGGAGCGCTTGGTCGGGATGGTGGTGTTGCGCTCGATGAGCTTGGTGAACACCCCGCCCTTGGTCTCGATGCCCAGCGACAGCGGGGTGACGTCCAGCAGCAGGACGTCCTTGACCTCGCCCTTGAGCACACCGGCCTGGAGCGCGGCACCGATGGCCACGACCTCGTCCGGGTTGACGCCCTTGTTCGGGTCCTTGCCGCCGGTCATCTCCTTGACTTGCTCGGCGATGACGGGCATACGGGTGGAGCCACCGACCAGCACGATGTGGTGGATCTGGTCCAGAGCGATCCCGGCGTCCTTGAGGACCTGCTGGAACGGCACCTTGGTGCGCTCGACCAGGTCGGAGGTCAGACGCTGGAACTCGGCGCGGGTGAGCTTCTCGTCCAGGTGCAGCGGGCCCTCGGCCGAGGCCGTGATGTAGGGCAGGTTGATCTGCGTCTCGCTGGAGCTGGAGAGCTCGATCTTGGCCTTCTCGGCGGCCTCGCGCAGACGCTGCAGCGCCATCTTGTCCTTGGCCAGGTCGACGCCGTTGGAGTTCTTGAACTTCTCCACCAGCCAGTCGACGACCTTCTGGTCCCAGTCGTCACCACCGAGGTGGTTGTCGCCGTTGGTCGCCTTGACCTCCACGACGCCGTCACCGACCTCCAGGAGGGAGACGTCGAAGGTACCGCCACCGAGGTCGTAGACGAGGATCGTGGCCTCGTCCTCCTTCTCCAGGTGGTAGGCGAGCGCGGCCGAGGTCGGCTCGTTGATGATGCGCAGGACGTTGAGGCCCGCGATCGTGCCGGCCTCCTTGGTGGCCTGACGCTGGGAGTCGCTGAAGTAGGCCGGGACGGTGATGACCGCGTCGGTCACGTCCTCGCCCAGGTACGCCTCGGCGTCACGCTTGAGCTTTTGCAGGATGAAGGCGCTGATCTGCTGCGGGTTGAAGGTCTTGTCGTCGATCTGCACCGACCAGTCGGTGCCGATGTGACGCTTCACCGAGCGGATCGTCCGGTCGACGTTGGTGACGGCCTGGCGCTTGGCCACCTCACCGACGAGCACCTCACCGTTCTTGGCGAACGCCACGACCGAAGGGGTGGTGCGGGAGCCCTCGGCGTTGGTGATGACCGTCGGCTCGCCACCCTCCAGGACCGCGACACACGAGTTCGTCGTACCGAGGTCGATTCCGACCGCACGTGCCATGGTTGCTTCCTCCGTCAAAGTTGAGTCGTTCAGGCGTAAGTTTGCTTCGTCAGGTCAGGGCTGTCAAGTCAGTTGAGTCAATGAGGCTCAACTTGATTCCTACGACCTGACAACGGGTGGCCCGGCGGAGATGTTCCCGACCTGGGGAATTTTTGGTGGGCCCGTGGCCGAACTCCGGGACGACTCGGGGAGATCCTCGATTCGAGAATCCGGGAGAGTAAGGGGCTACTCAGGGGGACCGGTGGACCCACCGATGCCCGGGTGTGCCCGATCGGTCCGGCCGTCCGCTTACATAGGGGGCGTGGTGTGTACGTGTGCGAAGGGACCGGAAGCGACCGGCGTGATTCCGTTGTGGCCGAGGCCGGCTACGGTGGGCCCGCGCGTGAGGGCGGTTCCGCGATCGAACGGCACGTCGCGAGAGAACGCATCGGCGAGGGCTCGGAAGCGGGTCTCGGGCCAGGATGGCCCGGGGTGGTGGCGACCTTGCTATTACTCGCTAGTAACATAAGTTGGGACCACCGGTGTGTGGCGCACCGGATGACGAACGCAGGATGGGAGGCCACGGACGATGCACCCGCTGTACTTGACACTGGGCATCATCACCTCGGTCTTCGCCGTGGTCGCGATGGCCCTGTTCGGGTTCGGTCTGTACAAGATCGTGCGAACAGTGGGCATCGGCAGAACGGTGGAGCCCGAGCGCAAGGAGTCGCCGGGCAAGCGGCTGACGATGACGCTCATCGAGATCCTCGGACACACCCGGATGCTCAAGCGTCCCTGGGTCGGTGTGGCCCACTGGTTCGTGATGGTGTCCTTCCCCCTGTTGGTCCTCACGGTCATCGAGGCCCAGGGTGAAGTCTTCGACCCGCACTTCAAGCTGCCGATCATCTACGACTGGACCATCTACGGTCTGGCGATCGAGTTCATCGCCGGGACCAGCCTCATCGGCATCCTCGGCCTCACCGCCTACCGCCTGCTGAACGGCCCCCACCGCAAGGGTCGCGACTCCCGGTTCGCCAACTCCAGGACCTGGACCGCGTACTACGTCGAGGCCTACATCATCGGCCTGCTGCTCGCCGTCTTCGTGATCCGCGGCTTCAAGGTCGCCATCGAGGACTTCGCCTTCCCTGTGTGGGCCACCCCGATCTCGCACGCGGTCGGCGCGATCCTGCCCGGTGACGCCGCGATCGCCGAGCCCGGCATCGCACTGGTCGCCGCCTTCAAGCTGATCATCAGCTACGCGTTCTTCGTGGTGCTCTACCTCAACCTCACCATGGGCATCGGCTGGCACCGCTTCATCGCGCCGGTCAACATCTTCTTCAAGCGCAACGCCGACGGCAGCCCGTCCCTGGGCGCCGCCAAGCAGATGATGGACAAGTCCGGCACCAAGCCCCTCGACTTCGAGGAGGCCGACCCGGACGAGGACCCGTTCGGCGCCGGCAAGCTGGAGGACTTCACCTGGAAGGGCCTGCTGGACTTCACCAGCTGCACCGAGTGCGGTCGCTGCCAGTCCCAGTGCCCCGCCTGGAACACCGGCAAGCCGCTGTCGCCCAAGAAGGTCATCCTCGACCTGCAGGCACACGCCTACGAGAAGGCCCCGTACCTGCTCCAGGGCATCACCGAGGAGACCCTCGCCGAGGCCCCGGACAACAGCCACGCGGGCGTCGACGTCCTCGCGCTCCTCAACAAGCCGCTGGTCGGCACCGAGGAGGAGGGTGGCGTCATCCACCCCGACGAGCTGTGGGCCTGCACCAACTGTGGTGCCTGCGTCGAGCAGTGCCCCGTCGACATCGAGCACATCGACCACATCCTGGACATGCGTCGCTACCAGGTCATGGTCGAGTCCAACTTCCCGTCCGAGGCCAACACCCTCCTCAAGAACCTTGAGAACAAGGCCAACCCTTGGGGCATGGCCGAGGACCGGCGCATGGACTGGATCGAGGAGCTGGCCGGCCAGGAGAATCCGGTCGAGGTCCAGGTCGTCGAGGACAAGCTGCCCGAGGGCACCGAGTACCTGTTCTGGGTCGGTTGCGCCGGTGCCCTGGAGGACCGCGCCAAGAAGACCACGAAGGCCATCGCCGAGCTGCTGGACATCGCGGACGTCAAGTTCGCCGTCCTGGGCGGCATGGAGGCCTGCACCGGTGATCCGGCGCGGCGTCTGGGCATGGAGTACGTCTTCCAGATGCTGGCCCAGCAGAACGTCGAGACGCTCAACGACGCCGGTGTCACCAAGATCGTGGCCAGCTGCCCGCACTGCTTCAACACCCTGGCCAAGGAGTACCCGCAGCTCGGTGGCACCTACGAGGTCATCCACCACAGCCAGCTGCTGGCCCAGCTGGTGGACGAGGGTCGCCTGACCCCGGTGAGCTCCATCGACGAGAACATCACCTACCACGACCCGTGTTTCCTGGGCCGCCACAACAAGGTGTACACGCCACCGCGCGACATCATGGCCCAGGTGCCCGGCGTCAAGACGCAGGAGATGCACCGTCACAAGGAGCGGGGCTTCTGCTGTGGCGCCGGTGGCGCCCGCATGTGGATGGAGGAGCGGATCGGCAAGCGCATCAACACCGAGCGGGTGGACGAGGCGCTGACCACCAACCCCGACACCGTCTCCACCGCGTGCCCGTTCTGTCAGGTCATGCTCGGCGACGCCATCAACGAGAAGAAGTCCGCCGGTGAGGCCAAGGAGACGCTGGAGGTCGTCGACGTCTCCCAGCTGCTGCTCCGTTCGGTCAAGGGCGACGATCCCGCGGCCGGCGGGGAGAAGAAGGAGACCGCCGACGCCTAGCGTCCGATCTCGCCGAGAATCCGCGCGCGAATGGGCGGGACACCCACGGGGGTCCCGCCCATTCCGTTTCTTCGAAATGCCAGTAGATCCCATAGGACGTTTTTTCCTGAGAAGAAATTTCTCTTTCGTTGTCTCGTGGGATCGATTCAACGGAGAATGACGAATTCCGACGACAGGCCGAGTGTGGTTCGTGTAGAAAGTTGGTGACCGCAGGTACGGCCCCGCCCGACGTGAGTGTGAGGGGACGGGCGTGGACCGCACAGCGGCCGCGACCGCGCTCGCACGTGAGGTGACGAAGGGGCACGTGCGAGCGCGGCGCACCCCCACGGGCCCGGTGGGAATGACATTTGTCAGTACCGGAGCCGGGTGATCGCCATCGTGCTCCTGTGACAGCCGAGTCTGTCGCCGGCCCGCCCCATGCGAAAAGCTGTGGGACATGACGGCGACAGCGAACACCACCGCGACCACCACCCCCCACGCTTCCAAGGAACCGGCGGTGGTGGTCCGCGATCTACGTCAGAAGTACGGCGATTTCGAAGCGGTCAAGGGTGTCTCCTTCGAGATTCGGCCCGGTGAGCTCTTCGCCCTCCTGGGCACCAACGGCGCCGGTAAGACCACCACCATCGAGACCCTCGAAGGGTTCCGCCGCCCCAGCTCCGGCACCGCCCGCGTCTTCGGGCAGGACCCCTACGGACAGCCCGTCGGGGTGCGCGAGCGCACCAACGCGGTACTCCAGGGCAGCGGTCTGATGGAGGACCTCAGCGTCGACGAGACCCTCGCCCTCGCCAGTGACCTCGCCGCCGACCCGCGCGGAACCGACGAGGTGCTCACGCTGATCGGCCTCACCGACAAGCGCGGGCTGCGGGTCCGACAGCTCTCCGGTGGTCAAAAGCGTCGACTCGACCTCGGCCTGGCCCTGCTCACCCGGCCCGAGGTGCTCTACCTCGACGAACCCAGCACCGGGATGGACCCCGAGGCGCGACACGAGACCTGGCGCATCATCGGCGACCTCAAGCGGGACGGCGTCGCGATCCTGCTCACCACGCACTACCTGGAAGAGGCCGAGAAGCTCGCCGACCGGCTCGCCATCATGCACCGCGGCGAGATCCGGGTGGAGGGCACGCTCGCCGAGGTCCTCGCCGGATGGGGCGACCGGGTGACCTTCCTGCTGCCGAGCGACGTGCGCACCGCCGACCTGCCCCGACTGGAGGGTGCCGAGGTCGAGGTGCAGACCCGCGAACAGCGGCTGTGGGCGACCTACACGATCCGCGGCGGCGACGTCGCCGACCGGGCCCACCACACCGTCGCCGCCCTCATGACCTGGGCGGGCGAGCGCGGCGGAACCCTGCAACACCTGCAGGTGCGAGGCGCCTCCCTGGAGGACGTCTTCCTCCAGGTCGCGGACGGCGCGGCGGACCTGGTCGGCGAGTAGCGACCGGCCACTCGGACCACCCATCCCACAGACTTCTGGAGCACCCGACATGACCACCACAGCCCCCGAGGGCACCGAACGCCGCAAGAAGGGGCCGGGCGTGCCGCGTCAGACCCTGCGCCTGGGCCGCACCGAGTTCACGCTCTTCGTCCGGTACAAGACCGCGTTGATGTACCTGATCATGCCGATGATCCTGCTGCTTCCGGTCCTCAACCAGGAGAGCGTCCCGATCCTGGGGGACTACACCACCACGGAGGCGGCGCTGGTCGGCACCATCGGCGCCATCGCCCTGTTCATCGGCCTGGGTCACCCCTCCAACGTCTTCACCGCCCGACGTGAGGCCCTGGTCCTCAAACGGCTCCGGGTGAGCGGGGTGCCCGCGGTGGCGATCTTCGGGGGCGTGTTCCTCGTGGTCCTGCTGTTCACCCTGCTGATCGCGGCGCTCATCATCGGCGGGTCCGTCGCCCTCGGCGGTCCGCTGCCCTCCGACCCGGTGATGTTGGTGTTCTCCGTGGTGCTGGGATGCCTCGCGATGACCCTGCTGGGTCTGCTGATCACCCGATTCGTGAGCAACGCCGAGTCCGCGCAGATGCTCTCGATGGTGCCGATGATGGCCCTGCTGTTCCTCGGTGGCAGCTTCATCCCGCTGGAGGTCATGCCCGACGGCCTGCGCCAGGTGGCGATGCTGCTGCCGGTCGCCCCGACCGTGGAGATGGCCCAGGCCGCCTACTTCGGCTACGACGTCTTCGGTGGCTTCGAGGGCGCCGAACCGGTGGGTCTCATCGGTCTGTGGGCCGGCGCGCTGCCCAACATCGGCATCATGCTCGCCTGGATCGTGGTCCTGGCGCTGCTGGTCCACCGTTACTTCCTCTGGGACCCCCGCCGTCCCTGAGTGTGACGGACAGACCGAACGTGTCGGGAAGACCCAGGACGGGGGCCTATCCTTTAGGGCCTCCGCTTCGCTTCGGCGTGTTCGGGCGCCCCAAAAAGTCAGGAACCTTCGGCGCCTTTGGTGTGATAGCGAAAAGCGTGCTATCCCACCGCCGGCACCTCCAGAACCCTGACGGCGCCCGAACGGTAACCCCTTGTGGATCAGGAAACAGGGCCCAAGCCTGTGGACAACCGTTCTGAGGGGTCGGCACGTTCTAACGTGAGGTGGACGGATGTCGGTGGGGAAGGCGGGGCGGGTGGCGCTACGGGCCGAAGAGGACACGGAGTCGACCGAGGTCTTGGAATCGTCGGACGGCGGTCTCTACACCCGCAGGCAGCGTCGCCTCCGCTGGGTCGTGCTGATCTTCATGTCCGCACTGGGGCTGCTCTTCCTGGTCTGGCCCTTCTACGAGCTGCTCTTCCAGCTCGATCCCACCGCGTACCGGGCCGTGGCGGGACAGCGGCGGTGGCCCACCCTGGTGGCCCTGGGGCTGGGGGTGGTCGGCTCGGCCTTCGGGTGGCGGATGACGTGGCAACGGGTGAACGGTCGCGCCGTCGCCGACCCCCGTCTGTACTGGGGATCCCTGGCCGTGGTCGCCCTGATGTGCGTCTTCCTCCAGGTCCCCTTCTACATCTTCTCCGCGTGCGCGGGCGCCTGGTGCCTGCTGGTCTTCATGGCCCCGTGGCGACGGTCCCTGTGGATCAGTCCGCTCCTGGTGGTCCTGCCCTGGGTCCGGGTCCTGCTGGACCCGATCGGCCACTCGCCCCTCCTACTGGGGGCGGACTTCGTCCTCGCGGTCCTCTTCATGCTGATCATCTGGTCCGGTTGCGTGGCCACCTTCTGGATGTGGGACGCGACCCGTGAGGCGGTCGAGGGCTCCCAGGCCCGGGCCCGGCTGGCGGTGAGCGAGGAACGTCTCCGTTTCGCCGACGACATCCGGGGCCTTCTCGGCACGGAACTGAGCACACTCGCGGTGAGCGCCGAGCACGCGGGACGGGTCCTGCGCACCGACCCACAGGACGCACGGCTGAGGATCGACCAGGTGCACGAGGCGGCCCGGGGAACGTTGCAGCGAGTGCGATCCGTGGTCCGCGGCTACCGTGACCTCGACCTGGAGACCGAGGTGGGTTCGGTCCGGGCGGTCCTGGAACAGAACCGGACCGTCACTACGGTCACCGGCCTGAGCAGGTTGGACCTGCCACGCGAGACCGCCGGTCTGGCCGCGTGGGTGGTGCGCGAGGGCGGCACGAACGTCCTGCGGCACAGCGAGGCCCGCCGGTGTCGGATCGGGTTCTCCGTGGTGGAGGCGGCCGACGACGTTCCGAGCAGCCTGGTCATCGAGATGGCCAACGACGGCGCCGAGGTCGGTGAGGTCGAGGACACGGGCTCGGCCAGCGGTCTGTCGGGGCTGGCCGAACGCGTCGAGCGTGTCGGTGGCACACTGACGGCGACCGGTACGGCCGACGGCGGTTTCCGGCTGCGCACGGTCGTCCCGCTCTCCAACGCCTCGCTCCAGAGCGCCCCCCGCAACCCGGTGCGACCGGCCACCGTGCGAGCGGACATCGTGCGAGCGGACACCGCTCTGGCCACCGCGCGAGCGGACATCGCGCCGGCCCCACCGCGAGCGGACGCCGTGTCACCCTCTGGAAGCGTCCAGGGCGAGACGAGCAGTGGGAGGGAACGGTGGGCCGACCGTCGTTTCCGGATCACGCGCTTGATCAACTTCGTCATGCTCGGCGGCAGCTGCCTGTCCACGGCCTTCTTCCCCCTCCTCGACCTGGTCTTCAGCGCGTCGGGACAGAGCCCGATGTGGCGGTCCGCGCTCGGGGTGGCGCTCTGCGTCCCCAACATCGTCCTGCTCATCCTGTTGCTGCGCGAGCGCCTGGACGGCGACCGGTCCCCCTCACCGAGGCTCTACTGGACCTCTCTGGCGTTGTTGGCGGCGACGGCCGTCCTGCTCGCCTCACCGGTGGCGAGCCTGTTCACGATCGCCCTCTGGTGGTCGGTCGGCGCCCTCCTGACGCACGGACGCACCACCCTCATCGTTGCTGTGGCCCTGCTGTTCTCCCCGCTGGTGCTGCTGCCGACCTACGCCGTGCCCATCACCGACCTCCCCCTGTACCTCGTGGTCTGGGCCGGGGCGGTCGTGGCCGCCTTGGTGCTGGTCGGCACGACCTTGCTCACCATCTGGCTCTGGGACGCGAGCCGTGAGGCGGTCATCGGCCAGCGGGCCCGAGCCCGGCTCGCGGTGACCGAGGAACGACTCCGCTTCGCCCGGGACATGCACGACCTGCTCGGGCACAGCCTGTCCGCCCTGGCGGTCAAGGCCCAGTTGGCGAGCCGTCTGGTGGACCGCGCTCCGGATCGCGCCGCCGTCGAACTGGCGGAGGTCCAGGACCTGGCCCGCAAGGCGCTGGGCCAGGTGCGATCGGCGGTGAGCGGCCACAGGGAGGCCGACCTGGCCGACGAGGTCGCCTCGGTCTCTTCGATCCTGGAGACCGGAGGGACCCGGACCACGGTCACCGGGTTGGAGGGACTCGAACTCCCGGAGCGGGTCGAGGCGACGGCCGCTTGGGTGGTCCGGGAGGGAGGCACCAACGTGCTGCGACACAGCGACGCCGAGGAATGCCAGATCACCTTCACCCTGGCCCGAGGGGAGGCCGGGGAGAGCGCCACCCTGGTGCTGGAGATGCACAACGACCACGCCCGGGAACGGGTGCGGGACGAGAACGGTGGCAACGGGCTGACCGGGCTCGCCGAACGTGTCTCCGCTAACGGGGGGACGGTCTCCGGCTCCCGCACCAGGGACGGAGGTTTCCTGCTCCGCGCGGTCCTGCCGCTCTGACCCCACGCGTGGGCCTCCCTGCCCCGCGACACCCTGGACCGGGGTGTCGCGGAGCATCCGGGGGGTCGGTTCCGTCAGAGGGTGACCACGGAGTCGAAGGCGGCATCGATACCGTCGGTGACCTCGTCGCCTCCGCCGGTGTTCAAGCCGAGCATGAACGCGCCCTGGTCGCCGCCGAGCTCCATGACCAGGAATCTTCCGTAGGTGTTCGCACCGTCACCCGAGTCGCTGCCCATGGTCACCCCGAACGCGGGAACGCCGTCCACCTCGGTGGCGCCGTCCGGTTCGATCCACAGGTCGCCCTCCTCGGCGACCAGTTGGCCGACCATGTCCGTGGCCATGTCCACGGCGGTGAGCGCGAGGGGTTCGAGGGGGCCGAGTTCCTCGGTGCCGGTCACGATGATCGCCTCCGGATCCTCTGGTGAACCATGGATCGAGTAGGTGTCGTATTCCGATGGCACCTGGTCGTCACCGAGTCGCCGCCAGCCCTCACCGGGGAGTTGGAAGGCCAACCCCGCGTTCGGGTCGGAGACGGTGCCGGTCTCGACCGGAGTCCGGTCCGCTTCGCTCTCCCCGCCCTCGCCTGAGTCCTGCGACGCGGAGGCGTCACCCGAGGCGTCACCGGGGTCGGTCGAGGCGTCGTCGCGCGACAGGAACCATCCGACACCCGCCGCCGTGATCAGGAGGAAGAGGATCGTCACCGCGGCGGCGATGGTGAAGGTGACCTTGCGCGCGTTGTCCGGCTCTTCGGAGTCGTCGGTGTCGTGGAGGTCGAGGCGCCGCCGGGTCTCGGGGGCGGGCCTTTCGGGTTCGCGCATCCATGCTCCTGCGGGGGCGGCCGGTCGTGACCGGGGTGACCGAGGGGTCAGAAGGGTCACTACCCGGTGGCGGGGCCGTTGGAGCGGGCCGGAGGTGGCCGGATCAGGCCGCTTCGATCGGGAACCCGACGATCGAGCGAGGAGGGGCGCCGCCGGCGGTCAGATGTACCAGGGGGCGAGCCTGCGCAGGAGGGGGCCCTGGAGTGCGCGGTGGGTGTGGAAGTCCCCGAGGGCCTGGAGCGGGGCCCAAGGGGTGGATGGTCCCAGCGGGATCGGTCCGTGACCGTTGCCGGTGAGGGTCGCGTTCCGTTTCAGGTCCGTCGGTGGTCGCTCCGAGCGTGGATCGGGAGGGCGGGGCGCCGGAGCGATGCCGGCACCGCGTGGGGACGCTCCTTCGGGAGGCGTCGGCTCCGGGGCACGGGGATCGGGCTCTTCCCGTCCTGGTTCGGGGCACGGTGTCCCACCGGCCGGCGGGGTGTCCCCGTGGTCGCCCTCGGGGTGGTCCACGATCCCCAGGGCACGGTCGATCTCGTCGAGACTCAGGCTCTGATCGGTGTCGGCGACCGCTGTCAGGACCTCGGCGTACAGTTCGATCTCGTCGAGGGCGACATGATCGTGAAGGCGCTCACACAGATAGACGCCGTGGTTCATCGGTGCTCACCTCCGAGGGACGACGGTGTCGCCGGGCAGGACGGAAACGCCCACACCCTTGGCGTTCGGGCGGACGCGACGCGGTCCGCTCCGACAGGGGACGAGCACTCTCCAGACTAGGTCCGAGGGTGCTCCCCGCGCATGACTCGGGTGGGCCACCCACCCGCCCACCCGAGCTAGTCACACGGTGTCCGTTCCCTCCGGGGGAGGCGCGGCGAAGTCCCTGCGCCTCCCACCCCCCTGAGGCATGGGAGAGGTCGTCGACCCCGCCTTTCAGTACCAGGTGACGTCCTGGTGCTGCACGGCGTAGGCCGCGTACGCGGTCGGCGTGTGCTCCAGCACCAGGCGGTCGTCGTCGTTGAGCTCACGGACCACCTTTCCGGGAACGCCCGCCCACAGCGTGTTCGGTGGGACGACCTTGCCGGGGGCCACCAGGGAACCGGCGGCCACGAGAGCGCCCTCGCCGACCCGCGCGCCGCCGAGCACGATCGCGCCGATGCCGATGAGCGCACCCTCTTCGACGATCGCGCCGTGCACCATCGCCTTGTGACCCAGGCTCACGTTGTCGTGGAGGATCGCGGGCTGTCCGGGGTCGGCGTGCAGCCCGCACTGGTCCTGGATGTTGACCTTCTCACCCACCACGATGTCCTCGGTGTCGGCGCGGAGGACGGATCCGTACCAGACACTGCTTTCGGCACCCAGGCGGACGCGGCCGACCACGACCGCTCCCGGGGCGATCCAGGCGGTGGGATCGATCTCCGGTTCGCCGAAGGGGGCGCCCCCGATGAGCGGGCCTCCGCCCCGGCCCACGCCACCGTCGTCCGTCGCGCTGCCCATATGCCACGTCCTTCTTTCCGAGGTCGGTTCCCCTGAGGCCGAATGTGGAGGAAATTGACCGCCCGGCCCCCGTGTGGGGATGATCGCGCATACCTTAGTAAGTAGGTGACCAGGGTCCGCACGGTGAAGTACCCGTCAGGGATCTTGACGCGGCGGCGCGGCCCGTGTCTACCTTGGTCGTTTGGACGGTGTCCACGGCGTTACGCTCCGCTCTCGGCCGATGCCCCTCATCGAGCCGAGCCGGTGCATGAAACAGACACTTGAGGGCAGAACTCGCACAGGGGGACGCCTTGGGTGTTCTTTATACAGATGGCGCAGTTTTACCATCAGCGACGTGCAGTCAACGGTGTTAAGGACATGAAAGGCACATGAGCGATATGTTGCCGGGCGGCGGACTGCAGCAAGACAGGTTCCCGACAGTGCGCAAGGGCGGCTACGACAAGGCGCACGTCGACGACTACTACGTCCGAATGGACAATCAGTTCAAGGACCTCCGCGAACGTCTTCAGCGGATGGACGACGAACTGGAGCAGTACAAGCGTGACCTCGCGATCGCTCGCGAGAAGGCCCAGGTCAAGCCTGAGCACGAGCAGATCAGCGAGCGTATGGCGGAGATCCTGCGGATCGCCGAGGAAGAGGCCAAGGAGCGTCGTTCCCGGGTCGAGTCCGAGGTGAAGGAGGCCCAGAAGAAGGCCGAGGAGGAGGTCTCCAAACACCGTAAGGACGCCGAGGAGCACGCTGAGCGCATCGTCTCCTCCGCTCGCACCGAGGCCACCGAGATGGTCTCCGGCGCCAAGAAAGAGGCCGACCAGCTCCGCGAGCAGGCCAAGCAGGAGGGCGAGCGGCGGCTGAACGAGGCCGAGGCCCGGGCCCAGAAGATCCACGATACGGCCGATCGTCGACTGGCCACGCTCACGGCCACGCACGCCGAGGCGCTGCGTCGTCTGAAGGACATGCACTCGACGCTCGCCGAGCTGGTCACCGCCGAGGACAAGGCCGGCGCGCTCGAAATCGGTCTTTCGCGCGAGGCCGCCGTCGAGGCGGAGAAGCCCAAGGCCGAGGCTCCCAAGACCGGACCCAAGGGACCGCAGGGACGCCCGCCGCAGAACAAGGCGCCCGAGAACAAGGCGCCCGAGAACAAGGCACCCGAGAACAAGGCCCCGCAGGCCAAGGGCCCGGAGGGCGAGGCTCCCAAGGCCAAGACCCCGGAGGCCGAGCCGAAGCAGGACGAGGCCGCCGCCCAGACGCCGCCGCAGGCTCCGGACGAGGCGACGGTGCGCATCCAGCCGCTGCCCGAGAACGAGCAGGGTCGGCCGGACGAGGGCAAGGGTGGAGAGCCCAAGCCTGCGGCGCCCCAGCCGCCGCAGGGGGCCCGCTTCAACGCGCCCGCTCCGGATGGTCCGCCGAACGCGCCGCAGCAGCAGGCACCCGGTGGCCCGCAGCAGCCGCAGAGCGGTCCTCAGCAGCCCCAGAGCGGTCCCCAGCGTCCGCAGGGTGGGCCACAGCAGGCCCCCGGAGGTCCGCAGCAGGCGCCCAGCGGCCCGCAGCAGCCGCAGAGTGGCCAGGAGCAGTCCCCGACCGACACCGGGGACCCGGGTCTCACCGGTGTCTACCGTCGTCCGGAGAGCCGGCAGCAGCCTCCGACCAACGACGAGGGCGTGCGGGTCATCCGCAAACCCTGAGGGTTCGTCGGGAAGCACTCCGCCAGGTGGCGGGACGAGGGCGGGACGGTCGTCCCGCCCTCGGCGTTTTGTGACTGGTTGTAGGGTGTCGTCCGCCTTGTAGCAGGCTGTCGGCTACGATGCCGAAAGCCATGATGATTCGTGCGGCCATTCGGTCCGACCTCGGTGCGATCCTGCGCCTCTTGCGTGAACTCGGGGACACCACCCATACGCGGAGTGCGCACGTTCGTATGTCCTCCGCCGCGGTCCGGGCCTGGACCCGGATGGAGACCGACCCCGATCGCACCGTGCTGGTGGCCGAACGCCGCGGCCAGATCATCGGGACCCTCGACCTGATGGTCGTGGCCAACCTGACCCACGACGCCCAGCCGTGGGCGGTGGTCGACAACCTCGTCGTCGACCCCGAGACCCGCTTCCAGGGCATCGGCAGGGCCCTCATGGAGGACGCCCTGGACCGGGCCACCCGCGCGGGTTGCTACAAGGTCGAACTGCTCTCCCACGAGAGCCGGCAGGGCGCGCACCACTTCTACCGGAACCTGGGCTTCGACGACTCGGCCGAGGGTTTCCGCCGTTACCTCTGAACCCGGGGTGTGTGGACGACCCGGTCATGGGATGACCCGGGTCAGCCTTGGCGCCGCTCGGGACCTCCGCCGCGCAACGGCACCCCCTTCATGAAGGACACCGAGACCAGCCCGATCACGGCGATGGGGATCCCGGCGACGAACACACCCTGCATCGCGTGGTCGAAGGCGCCCACGATCACCTCACGGACGGGTTCGGGCAGCGAGTGCACCAACTCGGGCGACCCTTGGGCGGACTCGGCGGCCTGTTCCAGGCCGATCGACAGCTCCTCCGCGCCCGAGTCGACGTCCTCGACCCGGTCGGCGACCATCGCCTCCCTGGCCGCGGTGGCCGCGGCGGCCAGCTCACCGTTGAGTCGACCGACCATCACCGCCCCGAAGGCGGCCACGCCCATGGCGCCGCCCAGGTTCCGGAAGAAGGTCACCGAGGCGGTCCCGGAGGCCATGTCACGGAGCGGCAGGGCGCTCTGCGTGGCCAACAACAGGATCTGCATGTTGAGTCCGAAGCCCAGGCCCACGCACATCTGCCCGACGACGATCGTGGTCAGCCCGGGGACGATCTGCGCCAGGCTCAGCACGGTGAAACCGATGACGCACAGCACCATGCCCACCACCGGGTAGACCTTCCAGCGGCCGGTACCGCTGATGGCGTACCCGGAGCCGATCGAAGTGGTGAGGAAGGAACCCACGAGTGGCAGCGTCATCAGTCCGGAGACCGTGGGGCTCATGCCGTGCACCATCTGCAGGTACTGCGGCATGTAGATGATGAGCCCGAACATCATCATGCCGACGGTCACCGAGCCCGCGGAGGCCAGTACGAACGTGCGGTCCCGGAACAGGCGGGTCGGGATGATGGGTTCGGCGGCGCGACGTTCGACCAGGACCGCGGTGAGGGTCAGCAGTACCGCGCCCGCTCCCATGACGTAGGCGGTCGGCGAGTTCCACGGGAACTGGGTCCCACCCAGGCTGAGCAGGACGATCACCGTGCTGGCAGCACAGAAGATCAGTGCGGCCCCGAGCCGGTCCACCGGCGCGTCACGGCGCGGGGCGAACGGCATCCGGAACATGAACTGGACGACGGTGAAGGCCACCACGGCGAGTGGAACGGTGATGAGGAAGCACCAACGCCACCCCAGGGGGCTGTCCACGAGGAAGCCGCCGACCAGCGGGCCCAGCACGGTGGACACACCGAAGACCATGCCGATCAGACCGCTGTAGCGGCCACGCTCACGCGGGGAGACGACATCGCCCAGGATGATGTTGGGCAGGGTGGCGAGCCCCCCGACCCCCAGTCCTTGGAGGGCGCGCGCGGCGATGAGCCAGTTGATGTCCTGGGCGAACCCGGCGGCGAGTGAGGCCACGATGAAGACGCCGAGGGCGATCTGGAAGAGGAGTTTGCGTCCCCACAGGTCGGAGAGCTTGCCCCAGACCGGTGTGGAGGCGGTCATGGTGAGCAGCGCCGCCGTGGCCACCCAGGCCAGCCGGTCCTGTCCGCCGAGTTCGCCCATGATGGTGGGCAACGCGGTCCCGATGATCGAGTTGGTGAGCATCGAGGTGAGCATCGCCAGCACGAGACCGACCATGATCCGGCGCACGACGGGCCGTGGCGGGTAGTCGGGGGTCTCGGGAGCGGGGCCGGACGTCGGTGCCGCCGCGGGATCCTCGGGGATTTTCGCCTTCGGGACGGGTTCTCGGGTCTTCGACATTCCGCGCGGCGACTGTTCCATGGGTTCCCCGTTCCGGACGCACGAAAGCCCCACGGCACGACAACCGGGGGGCGGCATCCGGATTCAGGTATAGGTAAACGCTGTTGACCTGTCAAGTCGGCGTCACTCGAACGCCGCCGGTATGCGCTGGGTCCACGGAGGTGGGACCCTGGAATCCTGAAAGTCGGATCGAGGCCCCAAGGGGTGCAGATGGAGCGTCCGGACGCGACCGGAAGCGGTGCCACCGTCCCCACGCGCCGCCGTGAGGTGACCAGGGAACGCATCCTCACCAGCGCCAAGGAGCTCTTCGCACAGGAAGGGTTCGGTTCGGTCTCCTCTCGGATGATCGCCTCGCACGCCGGGGTGAACGTCGCGCTGATCAACCGGTACTTCGGTTCCAAGGCCGGGCTGCTCACCGAGATCCTGCGCGAGGACGGCGTCTTTCCCCGCCTCATCACCGACGGCCCGGTCGAGGAACTACCTCGTCGACTCGCCGAGCACGCGGTGGGGCGGTTGCACGGGGAGGGGAGCACACTACAGCGGGCCTTGGACCACTCGGCCGGGGATCCGGACTTGCAGGCCGTCTACCAGGGGAGACTCAAGAGCGCGTTCATCGAACCACTCGTCGAGTACCTGGGGCGGGAGAACGCCGAGGTGCACGCCTCCCTGATCGCCGCCGTGTGGCTGGGCCTGGGACGGGTCCGACGCATCGAAGGTGGTGAGGCACTGCGTGGGCAGGACCGCACGCGGCTCACCGCGCGGATCCAGGCCATGTTGGAGTTGTGCCTGGAGGACCTCGGAACCCCGGACCCGGACGATCCCTAGAGCTCCCGTGCTCGTGCCGGCCGGGGTGAACGTCCGTTGCCGTACCGGCAAGGGAAGTGGCCACGCGGATCGCGGACGACGAGAGTGTGGTCGGAGGTGGTCGATCAATGACCCAGGAGCACGGAGCCGCGCCCCAAGAGATGGGCGAGGACTTCTGGAACGAGCGTTACCGGTCCAAGGACCGGATCTGGAGCGGTGAGCCCAACCGTCATCTGGTGGCGGAGGTCGCCGGACTCGAACCCGGACGCGCCTTGGACGTGGGCAGTGGGGAGGGGGCCGACGCCCTGTGGCTGGCCGAGCGGGGGTGGCGGGTCACCGCGGTCGACATCTCGTCCGTGGCACTGGACCGCGCTGAGGCCCACGCGCGGGAGCGGGGCGCGGAGATCTCCGAACGAGTCACGTGGCTGAAGGCCGACGTGACCCGCTGGTCTCCGCCGGGACCGCCCTTCGACCTGGTCACGGCCCAGTTCATGCACTTGTTCCCCAACCCCCGGGCGCGCCTGTTCGCCGACCTGACCGCGGTGGTGGCGCCCGGTGGCGAGCTGTTGGTCGTCGCGCATCACCCGAGCGACCTGAAGACCGGGGTGCCTCGGCCGCCCATGCCGGAACTGTTCTACGAGGGCGAGGCGGTGACCACGGCGCTCACCGAGGGGGAGTGGCGGGTGCTCGTCGACGAGTCCCGCCCGGGGCGACAGACGATCGACGACGTCACCTACACCGTCCACGACCTCGTGGTCAGGGCCCGCCGTTCGGGGTAGGTACCGCGAAGGGCGGGTCGGCCGCCCCGGGGCCTTCCGGGGCGGCCCGACCTCAGTCCTTGAGCTTGGCGACGACGTCGATCTCGACGAGGATGTTCGCGAGGTCGGAGCCCACGGTCGTCCGCACGGGGTAGGGGGCGGTGAAGTGTTCCGCGTAGACGGCGTTGAACTCGGGGAAGTCCGCCCTGAGGTTCTCCAGGTGGACGGTGGCCTTGACGACGTCGTCCAAGGTCAGCCCGTGTTCGGCCAGGACGGCGGCGACGTTGGCCAGGACCTGGGCGGTCTGTTCGCCCACGGTCGGCGCGACGCGCCCCGTCCGGGGGTCCTGGGGGCCGAACCCGGCGGTGAACAGGAATCCGCCCGCGACGACGCCCTGGCTGTAGGCACCGGCGGGGACGGGGGCCCGGTCGGTCTGGACCGCCTGCTTGGACATGGGGTCTCCTTCGGTCGGAGGGTCGCGTGCACATGCGCGCGCCGCTGCTCGTGCGGACTCAGGGCGGGCCACGGGCACTTTTATTGGCAACAAAGTTACCAATTATTTGCCCGTAAGCGTATCTTGGGCCACACCGACACCCGCGCTTCGGCGCGCCGGGCGACGGTGACCCGAACGGAGGAACAGTGCAGCCCGAGACCGTACTCAGTGGGGGACGGGTCGTCGACGGCTCGGGCGGCCCCTCCCGCCTGGCCGACCTCGTCCTACGCGACGGCCGCATCAGCCACATAGTCTCGCCCGGATCCGCCCGATCCGCCGGTGAGACCCTCGACGTGAGCGGCCTCGTCGTCGCACCGGGCTTCGTCGACATGCACGCCCACTCCGACCTCGCCCTGCTCGCGGACCCGGCCCACGAGGCCAAGGTCCGCCAAGGCGTCACCCTCGAAGTGCTCGGCCAGGACGGACTCGGCTACGCCCCCGTCACCGACGACACGGTCGAACCGATTCGCGAGCAGATCTCCGCCTGGAACGGAACCCCCGACCTGGACCACACGTGGCGGAGCGTGGGCGAGTACCTGGACCGCGTCGACCGTGGGGCCCCCACCAACGCCGCCTACCTCGTCCCCCACGGCAACGTCCGAATGGCGGTCCTGGGCAACGAGGACCGTCCGCCCACCGACGCCGAACTCGACCGGATGCGCGCCATGGTGGCCCAGGGCATGGCAGACGGAGCGCACGGACTCTCCACCGGACTGACCTACACCCCGGGCATGTACGCGACCGACGACGAGATCGTCGCCCTCCTCGGGCCGGTCCGAGAGGCCGGCGGCTACTACTGCCCCCACCACCGCAACTACGGTTCTCGGGTCGTGGAGTCCTACCAGGAATGCCTGGACGTGGCCCGCCGCGCGCACGTCCCGCTCCACCTGGCCCACTGCCACGTCAACTTCCCCCGCAACCGAGGGCGGGCCCGCGAGGTCCTGGACGCCATCGACGAGGCCACCGTCCGCTTCGGACTCGACGTCACCCTCGACAGCTACCCCTACCGGGCCAGCGCCACCTACCTGGCCGCTCCGTTGCCGAGCTGGGCGCAGGAGGGTGGCACCACCGCCACCCTCGACCGGTTGAGCGATCCGGACACCCGTGGCCGGATCCTGCGGGAGGTGGAGACCAAGGGCACCGACGGCAACCACGGCGTCCCCATGGACTGGGGGACCCTCGTCGTCACCGGCACCGCCGACCCGGGCCTGTCCTGGGCGGTCGGGCACTCCATCGCCGACCTGGCGGCACGTAGGGGCGAGGAACCGGGACGTCTGTACGTCGACCTGTTGGTCGCCGACGAACTCCGCAGCGGCTGTCTGCTCCAGGTCGGCAACGAGGAGAACATCCGCACCATCATGCGGCACAGCGCGCACACCGCCGGCAGTGACGGCATCCTCGTCGGTGACCGGCCGCACCCGCGTGGTTGGGGCACCTTCCCCCACTACCTGGGCCACTACGTTCGCGAACTGGGCCTGCTCAGCCTGGAGGAATGCGTGCGGCACCTGACCTCCCGGCCGGCGCAACGCCTGGGCCTGGCCGACCGCGGCACCATTCAGTTGGGGTCCCACGCCGACCTCGTCGTCTTCGATCCCGACACCGTCGCCGCCCGCGCCACCTACGACGACCCCCGCCGCACCCCGGTGGGTATCGAACACGTGCTGCTCTCCGGCGAGTTCACCGTCCGGGACGGTCGACGCACCGATCGCCTCCCCGGCCGCTCAGTACGTAGGAATCGCCGATGATCGCCATCGCCAACGTCGATGTCAAAGGTCGGTCACCGTCGCGATGTCCACCAGTGACCGGGGGCCGGGGTCAGCCGATGACGATGGCGCCGGCCAGGACCGGGGTGCCGAAGCGGACGCTGCCGTGACCGGAGGCCAGGGTGCGGCTGCCCTGACAGCTGGTTCCGGCGAACAACGCGAAGCGTGAGTCCCCCTCGATCTCCACGACACCGCCCTGGCCGGTCTCCAGCACTCGGCAACCGCCGTTCTCCACGTTCTGTTCGTGTCCCGACTCGAAGGTGACCCGGACCGGGGTGGTCCGATCCTTGTCGGACATGCCCGAGATGGCTCCAGCGATGGTCGCGGACATGGTGGCAAGGTTCGCAGGGCGGATCGGCACGGGGTTCCCCTCTTCGGAAGGCTCGCGCGAGCCCGGAAAGACACGGCGGAGATGGTTACTCTGTGTCATTTAGCTACAGGTTCGCGTGATCGGAGTGGAACGTCGGCGGAGTGTCGGCGGAATTTCTCCCTTGGCCGAGCGGCGACTTTGTCCGTATGATGGTGGCCGGATGTGATCGCGGTCGGTGGCTGCGGTGACCGAGATCGAAGGGGGCCGGGTGCACTACCTGCTTCCCCTGTTCGACTTCCTCCTCCTCGGCGTCCTTCCCACCGAGCTCCTCGGTCTCGGGACCCAGGGACCGGCCCTCGTGCTGGTGGCGGTGGCCGTCGGCACGGCCCTGACCTGGATGGTCCTGCACGGAACGGCCCCGTGGCCGGTCGGCGACAGCGCCACCGGCGCCGGTCGCGCGATGCGGCGGCGTTCCGCCCGACTGCCCGTCCTCACCCTCCGCGATCCCGACGCCGCGGGTCGACCACGCCCCCGAGCGCCAGGACAGGCCCTTCCGGCCGCTCTCTAGATTCGTGCGCCTCGCGGTGACCATGTCCCGCCCCGCGCTCTGACACGCGTCCCCTCCCGTGTCCGGCGCGGCCTCGTGCGCACCCCGATCCACGACGAGCGGCCCACGTCCGAACTCTCCACCTGGACGAAGGGCCTTCCACCTTGTACACCTTCGGGCCGATCGCGGCTCTCATCGACGTGCTCTCGGCGACCCTCGCCGTACTGACCGACCTGCTCGCCCCGTTCTCCGGGGCCTTCGCCGCCGGTCTGGCGGTGATCGCGCTGACCGTGGCCGTGCGCGTGCTGCTCCTGCCCCTGGGGGTGGCGCAGGTGCGCGCGGAGAAGCAGCGTGCCCGCCTCGCCCCGCGTCTGGCGGCGATCACCGAACGCCATGGCAAGAACCCCGAAAGGCTGATCGCCGAACAGCGCAAGGTCTACTCCGAGGCGGGGACCGGGCCGATGGCCGGCTGTCTCCCGGGGCTCGCTCAGGTTCCGATCATGATCGCCCTGTACGGGCTGTTCATCGGGGTCGCACCCGGTACGGAAGAGCTGTTGCGGCGCACCTTCGCGGGGGTCGAACTGGGTGCCACCCTGGCCGGCGGTTCCTTCGCCCCGGTATTCGTCGTGATGCTGGTCGTGCTGGCCGCCGTGGCCTGGGCCAGCCGTCGGTACGTCATGTTGCCGACCATGCAGGCGGGCCCCACTCAGCCGCCGATGCTCGGGGCCCTGTCCTACCTGCAGTTCTTCACCGTGCTCGTCGCGGTGTTCGTGCCGTTGGCCGCGGGACTGTACCTGTGCGCCTCCACCGCGTGGGCGCTGGGCGAGAAGCTCGTCCTGCGTCGGCTCATCCCCGACTAGGGGCTCAGAACTCCACGGTCACGCAGGCCAGGCGGTCGCCCGCCGTGCCTGCGTGGCCCTCGTGGGTCGCGGTGTGCTCGTCGTGCAGGACCAGGGAGTTGGCCTCCCCCTCGCGGAACTCCCAGTCGACCGTGGTGGTGACGTAGGCGTTGCCACTGGAGTCGGTGGTCATGTCCAGCCACACCTCGTTCTCCGGGTTGGCGTAGGCCGGGTCGGCGGAGGGCTCGTCCTCCGTCGCGGCCGGGTCGACCTCGTCCTGGTAGTGCGGTCCGGCGTCGGCGGGGTCCTCGCCACAGGGCTTGGTGTGCACGTGGGCGCCGAAGTCCCGGTCGGCCTCCAGCCCGGTTCCGGTGAACTGTACGTACGTGGCCCCGTCCTGGACACGTACCTGGACGTCGGCGGTGGCGCCTTCGGGCACGGCGGTCTCGTCGTAGGTGACCGCGCCGGTGCTCTCACTCGGGGGAAGGAAGATCGACGCCGTCACGCTGGGCTCGGCGGTGGGTTGGGCCGAGGGGCCCGCGCCGGAAGCGGAACCGTCGTTGGTCGTGGGCGCTCCCTGGGCGCACCCGGCGACGAGGAAGGCGGTCAGTGCCAGGCCCACGGCGGGTGAGGTGGTGCGCATGTCGGGACTCCCGGGTGATAGTCGCTTGATGTCCGCAACGTTACCCAATGTGTGTACCTGATAACAGCGAGTGCGGAAATTCTGATGTGCCCGGAGGAACGAAGCGCTCGCGGAGAATGAACGCGTCGAGTCGGGTCCGTCGCCCTGTGGGGGTTCCAAGCTCGTCCCGGCATACTCCGGCGAAGGGACCGTACCAGTCCGAGGGGCGCGGTCAGGTCCGGGTCGAACGCCGCGAGCGCGGCCATGCGCACGGTGGGGCACCGTTGTCACCGCCCTTCCAACGACGAAGATCTCTGAGCGTCGGGATCGTCCCGAAAGCCGGCAGACTGTGCGTCGAACCCACGACCTCTGCTGAACAGGCGACATGCGAACGATCAGACGCGGCGGCGAACACGAGATCGAGATCAAGAAGTCCCGGTTCATCTGCGCCATGGCCAGGGTGGACGGCGAGGAGGCCGCGCGCGCGTTCATCGCCGAACGTCGCAAGGAGCACTGGAACGCCAACCACAACTGCACCGCCTACGTGCTCGGTGAGGACGGTGGGGTCCAGCGTTCCAGCGACGACGGCGAACCCGCCGGGACCGCCGGGGTGCCCATGCTCGAAGTGCTGCGCCACCGGCGAATCACCGACACCGTCGCGGTCGTCACCCGCTACTTCGGTGGCACCAAGCTCGGTGCCGGCGGCCTGATCAGGGCCTACGGCAACTCCGTGTCGGCGGCGGTGGAGGAGTTCGGTCTGCTGGAGCGCCGGTCGCTGCTGGTGGTGGACGTCCACGCCGACTACGTCCTGGGTGGGCGGTTGGAGAGTGACCTGCGCGACTCTTCGCTCAACGTTCGCGACGTCGCCTACGAGGAGCGGGTCCGTATCGAGGTGGCCCTTCCAGAGGACGAGCTTCCCGCGTTCGAGCTGCGTCTGGCCGAACTGACCGGGGGCCGCGCCGAGTTCGAGGTCCAGGGGACCACCGTGATCGAGGTGGAACCCGACTCGGACGCCTGAACGTTCGGTGCTCACGTACAGGTAACGAGTGGTGGGCTCCGTGTATCCACTTGACCGCTTCGCGGCTTAGGATTTGCCGTAATCATCATCGTTTCATCGGGAGAGACCGTCAATGCGCAGCTCACGCGTGCCCCAGGCCCTGACCTGTGGTCTCGTGGTGCTGATGGTCGCGGGATGTACCGGTGATCCGGAACCCCCGGAGTCACCGGCCGAGCAGGAGACCGCCCCCATCCCCACCGAGTTCGAGGGGGAACCCCCGCCCGGAATCGAGGGTGAGGTCCTGCGCCACCTGCACGGCGAGGACGCGGGTGTCCACGAGATCCTCGACGACCCGATGGGAGTGCGCATCAGCCCCGTGGGCGGAGCCTTCCTCATCAGCTCCGGCGGCGAGGACCGCCACCTGTTGCACGACGCCGCCACCGGTGACCTCCTCTGGGAGGGCGAGGCGCGTTTCCGGGGTTTCGACGTCGACACCGAGGGCGACCCGGTCCTGGCCCTGAGCGACACCGACGATCGACCGTTCGTGCTGGACGCCCGCGGACAGACCCTGTGGGAGCCCGCCGAGGAGGAGGACCGCTACCTGGACGGGCTGGCGGTGCGCCGACCGAGTGAGTGGAGCGCCGAGGAACCCGACGGCGACTACACGGTGCTGGACGTCGACGGCGAAGAGCTGTGGACCTACACCCTCGAACCCGAGCCCGACGAAGAGGACGAGGGGTCCGACGAGGAGTCCGAGGAGCCTGGTGAGTCCGAGGACGAGGAGACCGAAGCGGAACCGGTCGACCCGCTGGGCGTTCCGGTCTCCGCCTGGGATGACACGATCCTGCTAGAGGACGCCGAATCGGGCCTGCACGCCTACTCGGTCGCCCCTGAGGAGGCCGGTGAACACGTCTGGTCGCTGGACACCGAGAACGAGGAACTCGGTCTGTCCAACGCCCCCGTGAGCGTCCCGGAGGTCCTCGGACTGTACGAGGTCCCGGACCCCGAGGCCCGGGAGACCGGGGACGAGGAGACCGACGGGGAGGACGTCGACGAGGAGGCTCCCGAGGAGGAGCCCACCAAGGACGTCATGCTGTTGCGTTGGGCCCAGCCCGAGGCGCCCTCGACGCTGTCCGCGCACGACATCGACGACGGCGATGTCCTGTGGACGCTTCGGGAGCCCGGGGCCAACCCCGTCTCCGCCCTCTTCGAGGAGGCCGGTACCCCCGGAGGGCTCTACGACTCCGACACCGCCACCCTCCTGCTGTCCCAGGCCAGCGGCGGCGCTCCCATGGTCGCCGTCGACCTGGTGGCGGGCGAGATCCGCTGGGGCCTGGAAGACGAGGCGGGCGCGATCTCCCCCGCCTTCGCACACGCCGGGTTCGTCTACGGGGACACCCGCTCCAACGAGGACGGCGACAACCAGTTGGTGCTGGAGGCCGAGACCATGGACGTGGTCGCCGACGACCTGGACGCCTACGTGGAGGCCGTCACGGAGACCGGGCACGCCATCCTCGTCCAGGGCCGACAACGGTTCGTCTACGGCCCGGGCCCCGAGGCCGACTCCGACGTCGACGGTGAGACCGACGCCCCCGCGGAGGACGCGAGTTAGAGGTCCACCCCCTACCCCGCGGACGGCTGTCCGGGTGGACGCGGTACGAGACGGGAGAGTGAGGCCCATGGGAGCTCGCTCCTTGGCCCTGCTCGCCGTCGTGAGCCTCTTCTCCACCGCGTTGCCGTGGGGCTCGAACGCCTGGGCCCGGACGGTGGAAGGGGAGACGACCGAGCTCTCGGAGATCGCCGAGGCCCTGCGCGAGGACCCCGTGTACGTCGACGACCACATGGCCGAGGCCGTGGGCGCCGAAACGATCGATGAGATCCGCTCGTACGTCGAGGGAGGGCCCCAGACCGTCTACGTCGTGCTCGCCGAGGTGGACGAGGAGACCGGAGAGGCGCCGGCGCTCATCGCCGCGCGGGCCGGGGTCGACGGTGTCTACCACATGGGTCATGGATTCGGTGTGGCCGGGACCGAAGACGGTGCCCAGGAGAGCATCCGTCTGGCCGATTGGAAGGCTGAGGAGGGCGGGGTGGAGCCGACGCGCCCCGAGCTGCTGTCGGAGTCGATCCGCCTGTTCCAACGGGACGACTTCGTGAAGGAGTACAACACGATGGTCGCCGAGACGTTCCAGGACCATGAGGAGAAGGAAGAGGAGGGCGACGATTCGTGGACGACCGTCGCGCTCGTGTCCGCGGGCCTCAGAATCGGCCTGATGCTTCTCGTCCTGGTCGGCGTGATCCGGCTGAAATGGGCCAATGACAAGAAGAACGACAAGAAGTAGGTGATGGATCCCGAGGTGCCGCTGTGGCGGCAGGGCCGGCCGATCGCCTCCTCTCGGGCCGGGGCGTCGACCCCGCCACGTTCGTCGGGGGACCGCACCCCGGATCACCGAAACCGAACGGTGTTCTCTACCATCTCGGAGTATGGACGTTCCAGAGAGCGGGTCCGCCGAGGCCCTCGACCTGGCCGAGGGTTTCCCGGCGGCCACACATGAGCGGTGGCGCGAACTCGTCGCCGGGGTGCTGCGCAAGAGCGGTGTCGCCGAGGACCGCCTGGAGCGGACGCCCGAATCGGTGCTCGCCACGCACACCCTCGACGGGTTCGACATCGATCCCCTCTACACCTCCACACCGCCGGCGCCCGATCCCGGTTACCCCGGGCTGGCGCCGTTCACCCGCGGGTACCGCCCCGGTGGTGGCGTGCCCGGCGGATGGGACATCCGCGCGCGCCACGACGACGCGGACCCGGCCGAGCTGCGCAGGCGTATCCACAACGACCTGATGAACGGCGTCGCATCGCTGTGGATCGGCGTGGGCGGTGACGGTCTCCCGGTCTCCCGACTGGGCGAGGCCCTCGCCGACGTCTACCTCGACCTGGCTCCGGTGGTGCTGCGGGCACCCGGCCCCGAGGCCTTCGACGCGGCCCGGGCCCTGCTGGCGGCGCACATCGACGCCGACGTCCCCGACGGTCGGGTCATCTCCCACCTGGGCCTGGACCCGCTCACCACGGCCGCCCTGGCCGGCGAGCGCCCCGAGGTGGCCGACGCCGCACGGTTCGCCGCCGAACGGGCCGCCCACCACCCGCACCTCGGACTGTTCATCGCCGACGGCACCCTGGTGCACAACGCGGGCGGGTCCGACTCCCAGGAGATCGGCGCGGCCATCGCCGCCGGCACCGCCTACCTGCGCGCCCTCGTCGAGGCCGGCCTGGACGTGGCCGACGCCGCCGGGCGGATCGAGTTCCGACTGGCCGCCAACGCCGATCAGTTCTCGGTGATCGCCAAGCTCCGAGCGGTCCGCGCCATGTGGAACCAGGTGCTGGAGGTCTCCGGGCTGCCGGCCGACCGGCGCGCCATGCGTCTGCACGCCACCACCTCGGACGCGATGCTCACCCGTCGCGACCCGCACGTCAACATGCTGCGGACCACGATCGCCTGCTTCGCCGCCGGGGTGGGCGGCGCCGACACCGTCACCGTCGCGCCCTTCGACTCCGCCCTCGGGCTGCCCGACGACTTCGCCCGGCGCATCGCCCGCAACACCCAGTCGCTGCTCATCGAGGAATCGCACCTGGCGCGGGTCATCGACCCCGCCGGCGGCTCCTTCTACGTGGAGTCCCTCACCGGGGACCTGTACCGCGCCGGATGGGGTTTCTTCCAGGAGCTGGAGCGGTCCGGCGGTGTCGCGGAGGCCATCGCCCACGGTGGGCTGCGTGCCGCCGTCGACAAGGTGTGGGAGCGCCGCCGACAGGACCTGGCCACCCGTGCCGCACCGCTGACCGGGCTGAGCGAGTTCCCGAACCTGGACGAGACGCCGCTGGTGCGCGAGGTCGACCCCGGTCGGATCGAACCGTCCGCCGACGGCTTCCCGGTACGCCGCTACGGGCAGGACTACGAGGCACTGCGCGACCGTTGCGACGCCCAGGAGACCGAGACCGGCCACCGCCCCACCGCGTTCCTGGCCACGCTGGGTCCGGTGGCGGTGCACACCGCCCGCGCGTCCTTCGCCACCAACCTGCTCGCCGCCGGTGGGATCACCACCGACTCGCCGGGGCCGCTGGAGGACCCGCGCTCCGCGGCGGAGGCCTTCGCCGCCTCCGGCCACCGGGTCGTGGTCATCTGCTCCTCCGACAAGATGTACGCCGAGCACGCCGAAGCGCTGGCACGTGCCCTGAAGGGAGCCGGTGCCCGTCGGGTCCTGCTCGCCGGGGCACCGCGCGACGCCTACCGTGAGGCGGGGGTGGACGTGTTCGCCCACAAGGGCTGTGACGCGGTCGCCCTGCTCTCCGACCTGGTGGACGTCCTCATCACCGATCCGCCCGTCAGCACCACCGACGCCCAGGGGGCGAGCTCATGATCCCCGACTTCTCCGACATCGCACCGGAGCCACCGGCCTTCACCGGGCAGGGGTCCCAGGGCGGCGCCGACTGGCGACGGACCCTGGAGGAGGCGACCGGTAAGGCCGCCGACGCCCTGGAATGGGAGACCCCCGAGGGAATCGGGGTCAAACCGCTCTACACCCCCGCCGACCGGGCCGGCCTGGACTTCGTCGATGGACTGCCGGGCGTCCCGCCGTACCTGCGCGGTCCCTACCCGACCATGTACGTCAACCAGCCGTGGACCATCCGCCAGTACGCCGGGTTCTCCACCGCCCAGGAGTCCAACGCCTTCTACCGGCGCAACCTCGCCGCCGGACAGAAGGGCCTGTCGGTCGCCTTCGACCTGGCCACCCACCGCGGTTACGACTCCGACCACCCCCGGGTCGCCGGCGACGTCGGCATGGCCGGTGTGGCCATCGACTCCATCTACGACATGCGCCAACTGTTCGACGGCATCCCGTTGGACAAGATGAGCGTCTCCATGACCATGAACGGTGCGGTGCTGCCCATCCTGGCGCTGTACATCGTCGCCGCCGAGGAACAGGGTGTGCCACCCGAGAAGCTGTCGGGGACCATCCAGAACGACATCCTCAAGGAGTTCATGGTCCGCAACACCTACATCTACCCGCCGACGCCGTCGATGCGGATCATCTCCGACATCTTCGCCTACAGCTCCCAGCGCATGCCGCGGTTCAACTCCATCTCGATCTCCGGCTACCACATGCAGGAGGCCGGGGCCACGGCCGACCTGGAGCTGGCCTACACGCTCGCCGACGGGGTGGAGTACATCCGTGCCGGTCAGCGCTCCGGTATGGACGTGGACGCGTTCGCGCCGCGGCTGTCGTTCTTCTGGGCGATCGGCATGAACTTCTTCATGGAGGTGGCCAAGCTGCGCGCCGCCCGCCTGCTGTGGGCGCGTCTGGTCAAGGACCTCGGCGGGACCAAGGACAAGTCGTTGAGCCTGCGCACCCACTCGCAGACCTCGGGCTGGTCGCTCACCGCGCAGGACGTGTTCAACAACGTGGCCCGCACCTGTGTGGAGGCGATGGCCGCGACCCAGGGACACACCCAGTCACTGCACACCAACGCCCTGGACGAGGCGCTGGCCCTGCCCACCGACTTCTCCGCGCGCATCGCCCGCAACACCCAGCTGTTGCTGCAGCAGGAGTCCGGAACCACCCGGGTGGTCGACCCCTGGGGCGGCAGCTACTACGTGGAGAGCCTGACCCACCAGCTCGCGACCAAGGCCTGGGCGCACATCGAAGAGGTCGAGAAGGCCGGTGGAATGGCCGCCGCGATCGACGCCGGCCTGCCCAAGATGCGCATCGAGGAAGCGGCCGCGCGCACCCAGGCGCGTATCGACTCGGGCCGTCAGCCGGTGATCGGCGTCAACAAGTACCGGCCCGACACCGCCGACGAGATCGAGGTGCTCAAGGTCGACAACACCCGCGTGCGCGCCGAACAGCTGGAGAAGCTGCGCCGCCTGCGCGCGGAACGCGACGACGACGAGGTGCGCGCCGCGCTGGACGCGCTGACCGAGGCCGCCGGACGCGAGTCCAAGGCGGACGAGAACCTCACCGACAACCTCTTGGCCGCGGCGGTGAACGCCGCCCGCGCCAAGGCCACCGTGGGGGAGATCTCCGACGCGATGGAGAGGGTCTTCAACCGGCACTCCGGTCAGATCCGTACCATCCAGGGTGTGTACAAGGACGAGGCGGCCGGCAGCACCGACGCGGCCGGGCTGATGGACCGGGTGACGGCGCGCGTCGACGAGTTCGCCGAGGAGGAGGGGCGTCGTCCCCGCATCCTGGTGGCGAAGATGGGCCAGGACGGTCACGACCGTGGTCAGAAGGTCATCGCGACCGCCTTCGCCGACCTCGGCTTCGACGTCGACGTGGGCCCGCTGTTCCAGACCCCGGGTGAGGTCGCCGCCCAGGCCGTGGAGGCCGACGTGCACGTGGTCGGGGTGTCCTCCCTCGCGGCGGGGCACCTGACCCTGGTTCCGGCGCTGCGCGAGGAACTGGCGGCGCTCGACCGCTCGGACATCATGATCGTGGTCGGCGGGGTCATCCCCCCGGGTGACTTCGAGGAGCTGCGCGAGGCGGGAGCGTCGGCGATCTTCCCGCCGGGCACGGTGATCGCCGAAGCCGCCATCGACCTGCTCGACGAACTCGAACAACGTCTGGGAACGGACCTGGAAGGGGAGTGACCGTGACGGCGCGCAGGAGTCGTTCGGTGGACGTGGACGCCCTGGCCGAGGGGGTCCTGGCCGGACACCGGCCGACCCTGGCCCGGGCGATCACCCTGGTGGAATCGCGCCGTCGTGACCACGCGCGCTCCGCCCAGGAGCTGCTGGTGCGGTTGCTGCCGCACACCGGTAAGGCGCATCGGGTGGGAATCACCGGGGTGCCCGGGGTGGGCAAGTCGACCTTCATCGACGCGCTCGGCGGCCGGTTGACCTCGAACGGGCATCGGGTGGCCGTGCTGGCCGTGGACCCCTCGTCCACCCGGACCGGTGGCAGCATCCTCGGCGACAAGACCCGGATGTCCGAGCTGTCGGTCGACCCGAACGCGTTCATCCGTCCCTCGCCCACGGCCGGAACCCTCGGCGGGGTGGCCCGGGCGACCCGGGAGACCATGCTGCTGATGGAGGCGGCCGGGTTCGACGTGGTCCTGGTCGAGACGGTGGGTGTCGGGCAGTCCGAGGTCACCGTCGCGGCGATGGTGGACTGCTTCCTCTTCCTCACCCTGGCGCGCACCGGTGACCAGCTCCAGGGCATCAAGAAGGGCGTCCTGGAACTGGTGGACGTCGTGGCGGTGAACAAGGCCGACGGGCCGCACGCCGACGACGCCCGCAAGGCCGCCCGGGAGCTCTCCAGGGCCCTGCGGCTGCTCCAGCCCGTCCACCCGGAGTGGCGTCCGCCCGTGCTGACCTGTAGCGGCCTGACCGGCGAGGGGCTGGACCGGGTGTGGGAGACCGTGCTCGAACACCGGTCCGTGCTGGAGAGCGACGGTGCCCTGGCCGAGCGTCGCAGCGCCCAGGGCGTCAGTTGGATGTGGGACCAGGTTCGGGATCAGTTGATGGACACCTTCCTGCGCGACCGGGAAGTGTCGGATCTCATCCCGGGCATGGAGGCGGGGGTGCGCTCGGGGGAGACCACGCCCACCCTGGCCGCTCGCACCCTGCTGGATTCCTTCACGCAGCGTGATGGCGTCCGAGAGGCGGGTACGGAACGTGACCGGTCCGAAGAGGACACCGAAGCCCTCCGGGGAGCAGCCGACGGCACCGGTTCCGATGTCGTGAAATAACCCAGTGTCAACGGTCGAAACCCGGACACCGGAACGAGGTTCTCGCCCATGAGGCGAAAATTTCTTGCCCGATGCCATTCCCGTCGCGGCGGTTCGCTTATACCGTGTGTGTCCAACGACCGACCAGATCGCTCGGGCACGAGGGAACCCTCCGCACCGGATCGGCTCTGTGGGAGTGGAGCCGGGCCCGGTGGTCGTACCCGGTCGGGCTGCGTATGGTTAAGCGAGGGACCCCTCACCATCTGAACGTGGGGCCGGGAGGAGTGAACGTGCACAGGCTCGGACTGAGCACGCGGGTCGAAAGCCGCAGCGTGATCGTCGCGATCGAGGGAGAACTCGACATCGCGACCGCCGCAGACCTCCAGGAACACATCGGGGCCACGATCGAGGACCACGGTCCGTGGCTCATCCTGGACCTGTCCGCGCTGGACTTCATGGACTCCAGCGGGCTGAACGTCATCATCAACGCCTACCGGACCGTTCGTGAGCAGAACGGTTCACTGTCGTTGGCCGCTCTGAACGAACGAGTCACCAAGGTCGTCCGCCTGGTCGGCCTGCATCGTCAGGTTCCGGTCCACCAGACCGTCGCCACCGCGATCGCGGCGATGGAGGCCCTGGAGGCCAAACGGCAGGCCGGCTAGCCGCCACTCGAACCCGTCGAGGCCCCGTGGTCGCCACCTCGGGGCCACCACGGCCCTCCAACGGTCGGTCACGCACGCCCGGGGCCGTGACACGGTCATCCGTGTTCGGTCCGGGCGCGCCCATGAGCAGGGACACCCCCCATGTCCACTTCCCGCGCCCTCTCCGACGCCCTGATCCGCTTCCAGATCCGAGCCCAGAACGACCCACGCCGCTACGGCCGCCGGGCCGGCCTCTGGGGAGGCGTCACCTTCCTGCTCGCCATGGTCGCGGGCTTCGTCGTCGGCGGCGGAGGCTTCGGCCTGGTGCCCCTGATCCTGGTGGTCGCCCTGTTCACCGCGCTCGCGGTGGGACTGGTCGTCACCATCGCCGCCACCGCTGCCGCCTCCGTTCGACGTGGCCGGGTCCTGCCGCCCGACACCGAACCCGCGGACGTGCGCGAGGCCCGGTCCCTACAACGTTCGGGCGAGCTCTCGGGGCACCCCGACGTGGACCGGATCGCCAGGATCCAGGCCGATCGGATCCTGGAGAACAGGGTCTCGCCGGGGCTGTTGGTCGGTCTGTTCCTGTTGGTCGGTGGGATCAACGTGGCCAACGGGATCCTGCGGTTCCTCTCGGGTGGTCCGTCTTGGGTGCCGGTCGTCATGCTCGCCGGAGGCCTGTTCGTCATGGTGATCGCCGTGTTCATGGGCCCCGCCCACAAACGCGGCCTGCGTCGGGCACGTGCCTTCGCAAAGGTCTACGACACCACATACGGCGGCACCGACTGACCGGAAGGACCGTGGTCGCGGGAATCCATGGATGAACAGCGGGGCGGTGAGACCAACGGGTGGGCCGAAGAGGAGAGATGGCTCAACCGTCTCGCGGACGACGCGAAACGGGAAGGCTACGAACCCTCCCTTTCCCTGGCCGAGATGGCACGTCGACTTGGTGACGTCGGGGGTGGGTCTTTCGGGCATCGCGAGCCCGCCACCGATCGATCGGTGGCGGGCTCACACGGAGGTACGGAACGGCTCAGCGCACGCCGAGCAGGTGCTCCAGGGCCAGTTGGTCCAGGCGCTCGAAGTGATAGCCGCGCCGGCCCACCTCATCCAGGTCCAGGTCCTCCTTGAGAAGGTCGGCGACGCTCTCACCGGGGGACAGGGTGGACTCGGACAGTTCCGGCACCCGGGCCTCGGCCAGGGCGACGGCCACCGCCGGATCGGCGCGGAACGCCGCGGCCTTGTCCTTGAGGATCAGGTAGTTGCGCATGCACGCGGCGGCGGACTCCCACACCCCGGACATGTCCTCGGTCCTCGGCGGCTTGAAGTCGAAGTGCTTGGGGCCCGCGTAACCGGCCCGCTCCAACAGGTCGACCAGGAAGAACGACTCCTTCAGGTCGCCCGCGCCGAAGCGCAGGTCCTGGTCGTACTTCACGCCCCGCTGACCGTTGAGGTCGATGTGGAACAGCTTGTCCGCCCACAGTGCCTGGGCGACGCCGTGTACGAAGTTGAGTCCGGCCATCTGCTCGTGGCCGACCTCGGGGTTGACCCCCACCATCTCGGAGTGTTCGAGGCTGCTGATGAACGCCAAGGCGTGGCCGACCGTGGGCAGCAGGACGTCGCCACGCGGCTCGTTCGGCTTGGGCTCGATGGCGAAACGCAGGTCGTAGCCCTGATCGCGCACGTACGAGCACAGCAGGTCGAAGGCCTCTCGGAGACGGTCGAGGGCGGCGTGGTCGTCCTTGCCGGCCTCGGACTCGGCGCCGTCCATGCCGCCCCAGCACACGTAGGTCCGCGCACCGAGTGAGGCGGCCAGGTCGATGTTGCGGATGACCTTGCGCAGCGCGTATCGACGTACGTCGCGGCTGTTGGAGGTGAAGCCGCCATCCCGGAACACCGGGTGGGAGAACAGGTTGGTGGTCGCCATCGGCACGGTCATCCCGGTTTCCTCCAGGGCCGCGGTGAACCGGGCGACGATCGCGTCGCGTTCGGCGGTGCTGCTGCCGCGCGGAATGAGGTCGTCGTCGTGGAAGGTGATGCCGTGCGCGCCGAGTTCGGCCAGGCGGCGGACCGCCTCCACGGGGTCGAGCGGGGGGCGGACGGCGTCACCGAAGGTGTTGACGCCCTGCCATCCCACGGTCCACAGACCGAAGGTGAAGTTGTCCTCTGGGGTGGGCTGGTGATCGGACATGGCTGCGCTCCTGGGGGGTGTCGGTCCGAGGCCGGACGCGATCAGTTTGTCTAGAGTCACAACTAATTGTCAACGGGGCAGCGGAAGGTCTCCCGTCTCCAGGGAGTGGATCATCACCGCGGCGCCACCCCGGGCCGCCGCGCTCATCCCCAGATCCGAAGGCTCCACTCGACAACCGCCCGCGTCGGGGGCGAAGGACCGCGCCAACGCGGCCTCTCGACACCGTGGGAGCAACCACGGCGCCAGCGGTACGAAGTAACCGCCCAACACCACCGCGCCCGGGTTGACCACGTTGACCAGCACGGCCACCGCACGGCCCAGCCATTCGCCCGCCCGCTCCAACGCGCCCAGAGTGGTGGGATCACCCGCCTCGGCGCGCTCCACCGTCGACGCGACCAGACCGGCGACGTCGCCCCCCGAAGAGCCGGGCAGCGCTTCGCGCAGGATCGCCCCCACACCGGCGAGAGCCTCCAGACAACCCCGCCGACCACAGGAGCACTCCGGGCCGTTCGGCTCCAGTTCCAGGTGCCCGACCTCCCCGGCCCACCCACCGGAACCGCGCACCAGCTCACCGCCGGTCAGCACACCCGCGCCGATGCCGACCTCACCGGTCAGGTACACCAGGTCCGGGATGCCCGCGCACGGACCGAACCGGAACTCGGCCATCGCGCCGAGGTCGGCGTCGTTGTCCACCAACACCGGAACCCCGTCCAGGGAACCCCGGACCAGGTCCCCCAGTGGTACGTCCCGCCACCCCAGGTTCGGCGCCCGGGTCACCACCCCCGACGGCACGTCGATCAACCCTGGAACGGCGACGCTCACCCCCACCAGGCGGCGTCCCCGTAACGCGGGATCCCCCGCGACCTCCCGCAGCGCCTCGGAGATCCTCCGAGCGCACTCCTCGGCCCCCTCGGCCCGGGCGTCCAAGGGGACGTGGCGTTCCACCAGTCCGCGGTTCAACAGGTCCACCGCCACCACCGAGAGGTAGTCGACGTTGACCTCCAGCCCCACCGCCGCCACCGACCGGTCGTCCAAGGCGAGCAGTACCCCGGGCCGGCCCACCCTGCGCTGAGAGGTCTCCCCGGTCTCCCTGACCAGCCCACGCTCCATCAGGTCGGCGACCAGGCTGGAGACGGTGGTCTTGTTCAGACCGGTGTTCGCCGCGACGGCCGCCCGAGAACACGGAGCCGACTCCCGCACGGTCCCCAACACCGACCGCAGGTTGGTCTCCCGGACGGTCTGGAAGCTGACCCTCTCCAACAGGACCTCCTGGAAAACCCGTTGCCCGTGCCAGGGCCCGCTGCTTGGATTCCCATCATGCTGCCTCCCGACCTCTTCCGCGAACAGCCCACCCTCCACGGACGCGGAGTGCGGCTCGTCCCGCTCGGTGCCGAGAACGCCGACGACTTCGTTCCGGCGATCCTCGACCTCGATCCGCGGGTGCGTCGTCTCACCGGCACCCACCGGATCTTCACCGAGGAAGAACTGCGTGCCTTCGCCGCGAGCCGCCCGGACCACCACGACCGGGCCGACTGGCTCATCTACGCCGACGACACCTGTGTCGGGGACTGCGCCCTGATCGACTTCGACCCGGACAACGCCGGGGTGGGCTACCGGATCGCCCTGCACAGCATGGATTTCACCGGTCGGGGTCATGGCACGGCCGCCACCGACGCCGTCCTGAAGTACGCCTTCGAGACCGTGGGGCTCCACCGGGTGGCGCTGGAGGTGTTCGACTTCAACACCAACGCGCGGCGTTCCTACGAGAAGTCCGGGTTCGTCCGTGAAGGGGTGTGGCGCAAGCAGCTGCGTTGGGACGGCGAATGGCACGACGCGGTATTGATGTCGATCCTCGACGAGGAGTACGCGCTACGGTCGGAGGATGCCGGTCCCTGACTTCCTCAAGCGCCTGCGCGAACACGTCGGCCACGATCTGCTGCCCCTGGTCGGGGTGACCGCGGTGGTGCTCGACCAGGACAAGGTCCTCCTGCACCGACGTTCCGACGACGGTCGCTGGGCCACCCCGGGCGGGATCCTGGAACCGGGCGAACAGCCGGCGCCGGCCGTGGTCCGTGAGGTGTGGGAGGAGACCGGAGTGCGCATCGAGGTGGAGCGCCTGGTCACCGTGATCACCCAGGAACCGCACACCTACCCCAACGGCGACCAGGTGCAGTTCCTCGATCTGGCCTTCCGCTGCCGACCCGTCGGCGGTGAGGCCCGCGCGGACGACGACGAGAGCCTGGAGGTCGGCTGGTTCGCCCAGGAGGAACTACCGCCCATGGCCGACCGCATCCTGGAACGCATCCACAAGGCCCGCCATCCCGAGGGCACGCCCTACTACCTCCGGTGAGCCCCGGCGAGACCGCGAGGCCCGACGCGCGGGGGAGCGGTCGGACCGTCCCGGTCTCACAGGAGAACGCGTCCTCTGCGGCTGCGGTCCCGGAGCGCGGCCATCCGCCGGACGTTGCCCGGCCGCCGCGACAGCAAGTGGTACACGAACAACGAGGGGTCCCGGTCGACCGACGCCCGAGCGGCCATCTCACCCAGGTTCACCCGCGTGTACAGATTCGATCCACCCGCGAACAGCCGTACCGCCGAAGCGCCCTCGGGCACGTGCGCCAGACCGTGGTCGTCCGCCGTGTACTCCCGCGTGCGAGCCAACGACGAGCCCAGTCCCGGGACGAGTTCGGCCCCCAGGATCGCGAGGCGCTGCCAGTAGCCGGTGTGCCCGGAGGTGATGTGCCCGATCTGGTGGGCCACCAGGAACGCCATCGCGTCGGGGTCGCGCGGCCGGCCGGAACCATCGAGCAGGGCACCGGGAAGCACCAGGTACCTGCGCAGCCCGTGCCCGGAGGCGTCGGTGCGCGCTGACGCCTCCCCGCGCCGCACGTACGCCTCTGGAGCCTTGGGCGCCCCCATCTCCCGGGCGAGGGAGACCACCACGCGGTACACCTCGGGGAACTGGGTGGGGGAGACACGCACCGACTCCGCGCGTTCACGGGCGTACCTCAGACCGCTCGCCCACCAGCACACCAACGGCGCCGCCCCCAAGGCCGTAACGGCCCACGGGAGCGACCAGATCGACCACACCAGATGGAACAGGCCGCTCATGATCGCCACCGACACCACCGTGCACAGGGCGAACAGCGGCCGTTCCCAGGGGTGCCGGGGGGACAGCACCACGTGGTCCTCGGAATCCTCGGCGCACAGTTCGGGCGCAGGACCGTTGAGGAAGGTCGGCCGTGGTGTGTGGTGGCTCCTGGACATGGTGGCGCGACCGGGGAACGTGTGGACCGAGCAGGCCGGGGCGGGCGCTCCGGGCGGCGTGGCGTGTTGCATGCTGCTCCCCTCAAGCCGCCGTGGACACGGGTTCACTGTTCCCGGAGCCGCCGGCGGCGTGGGATGACTACTCCCTGTACTCGAATATTACGTTCCGCTTCCCTGGACGTGGTGTGTCGCTGACGGCGTGTTCCCGCGCGGGTGTCGCAGGGCGCTCGTCAGTGGTGCTCGTACAGGCGCAGTTCGTCGGCGAGGACGTCCAGGAAACGGTCGACCTGGGCGGGGTCGTAGCCCGGCCTGGCCCGAGTGGTGGCGAACTGGGCCCGTTCCACCTCGCCCGAGGTGAGAGTGGCTCGGTCCTGACGACCCTGGAGCAGCACACCCAGCGTGTACTCGGCGCGGTCCAGGAAATCGTCGACCTCCTGCTCGTTGTATCCCGTGGTCAGCCTGGTGGTGGCGAAACGCTGGTTGCGAATGTCGTCCGGGGCCATCCGGGGGCCCGACGGCACCGGCCGACCGGTCGGGGGCTGGGGGGCCGGTGGCCCTCCGGCACCAGGGTCACCCGCTCCGGGCCTGCCGACAGCGGGACCGCCCACCCCGGGACGTCCGGGCGCCGCGGTGGGGGATCGTCTCGGATCACCCTGGGTCGGATGCGGTGGCAGCGGCGGGGGCGCCGGCTGGCCCAACCCACGCCCGGCGAGGTCGGCGATCACGGTGTCGAGGAAGTCGTCCACCTCGTCCTCGCGGTACCCGGGACTCATCCGGGTGGTGCGGAAGCGAGAGTTGCGGATCTCCTCGGCGGTGATCAGAGGCCCCTTGCGCGGCCCGCCCTCCAAGGCGACCAGGGTCGCCTCGATCCGATCGAGGAGCGCGTCGACGTCCTCCTCGTTGTAGCCCGGGCGCAGGCGCACCGTGTGGAACTTCTTGTTGCGGATGTCCGCCGGTGTCAGAGGCATGGTCCCCATTGTGCAGTTCATGCGGGTCGAAGGGGCCGAGTCAGGGGCCCGCGGGTGGTCGGTTGCCGTCCTGTCGGCCATCCGGTCGACCTTCGAGTCGGTCGGCGAGCAGGTCAAGGTAGTCCAGCACTTGGCCGCGGTCCAGCCCCCGCAACACCACGTCGAACTCGGGAGCGCGCAAGAGTTCTCGCAGTCGCTCGGCGGAGATCGTGACCGACTCGGGTGAGACGAGGGCGCGTAGACCCAGTTCGATGAGGTCGGCGACCTGGGTGCGGTCGAACCCGCGCAGGACGAGGTCGAACTCGGGTTCGGGGAGGGCCGTGGCCGGGGGATTCATGGACCGCATTATGCCGAGATGGAGTGGCCCGCGCCATGCCGTCCGGTGTTTCTGGCCGAGTGTGGACGTAAGTCCCGTTCCGTGCAGAAGGTCGGGTAACGACGTGGCCGAGCGGCCGGCGGGGTGACGCGAGACACCGGAAAGGCGGTGAACCACCGGCGCCCGCGGCGGGCCCTTCTATGGAAGACGCTCGTGTCGGCGAACGGTTCACACGATTCTCGAAGAATCACGGAATTCGTCGAACTCCGTCACGAATGGTGATTGTCGATCGTCATCGTGTCCTTTCTGAAACCCGGTTCCGTGATCGCCTGTCCGTCGCTTGTGTATTGTTCTTGTCAAGCAGGCGAGCATGAAGAAAACGGCTTTTCCGGCCCTGGCTTTCGCGGGTCGTAGTCGATCCCGTGCTTCGTTGCGCCAGGTCAAGGGCTTCTGTGTGCCCTGTCCGATCCCCCATATCCGACCCTGGTCGAAGCCTCTGCGAGGTTTCCCGCGCGTTGTTTTTCCGCGGTGGAAATCCCGACCAGGCCAGGCCCGATCCCCCTCGGGCCAGGACGATCCGAAAAGGATTGATCTTGAAGAACGCTCGTTTCAGTGCTCGACGTGTGCTTCAGGGCGGCGCGGCCTTCGCCGCTCTCGGCGCTCTCGGTATCGCTACCGCGATGCCGGCCTACGCGGACACCTACGGCTGGGGATACGCCTCCGCCGTCGGCGGTGACGGTGTCTCGGAAACGTACGTCACCCAGGACCAGACGGTCTCCAACTCCTTCTCCAGCGGTATCGGCGGCTGGCTGACCGTCGACGGCACCACCACCGCCACGGTCGACGCCGAGGGCGCCAGTGCCACCACGGTCGTCGACTCGGCCCGCATCCTCATCACCCTCGACGACCTTGAGGACATCCTCGACCCCGAGGCGGACGACGAGGAGGAAGAGGAAGAGGAGACCGACGAGGACGACTCCGAGGACGACGGCGAGGCCGACGAGACGGACGAGGACGGCGAGACCGACGGCTCCGAGGACGCCGAGCCCGTCGAGGGTGGCCAGGACGGCGACGACGGCTCTTCGCAGGACTCCGAGGACCTGCCCTCGGAGGGTGCCGAACCCGGTGGCGACACCGAGGTTCCCGCCCCGGGCGCCGACCCCGAGCCGTCGCCGAGCCCCGAGCCCTCGCCGACCCCCGAGGCCGACGCCGGTAGCGCCGCCGACACGGTGGACACGACCGCCGACGACGCGGCCGACGAGGTCATCGAGCTGAACGAGGAGAACTCCGAGCTCGTCGATGGTGGCGACACCGTCTTCATCGAGGCCACCGTCACCGGTGCCACAGTGAGCACTTCCCAGAGCTGGGACGGCGACGTCTCCCACCACGCGTTCGAGGGGAACCTGTCCGTGCCGGACGAGGTCGCCACCCTCGCCAACGGTGAGGAGGTCGTGATCGACCTCGTCCCGGTCGTCGACCAGGGGGTCGCCCAGACCGAGGACGCCGGTTTCCTCTGGAACGACGCCTACACCAACCTCTACCTGGCCTTCTCCGTCGACGGTGAGATCGTGAACGGCTACCCGCTCGCCGAGAGCGCCGCGGGTATCACCACCGGTGCGACCGACGGTGGTGGTGACACCGGTGGCGGCGATGGTGGCGATGGTGGCGACAAGGACGATGAGGGCGACGACAAGACCCCGCCGAGGGAGCGCGACAAGGACACGCTGCCGGCTTCGGACGTCAAGGACGCCGAGCCGCTGGCCACGACCGGTTCCCCGCTCCTCGGCCTGATCGCCGCGGGTGCCGCGGTCGCCGCCGGTGGTGGCGCCGCCGCCTTCCTCGCCCGCCGTAAGAAGAACAACGCCGAGGTGGACGAGGCCGCGACCGCCGAGAGCTGATCGTTCGCCGCTCGACCATCACGTCGACCGGATCGAGCGGATCGGTTCGCCTGGCGCGTCCCTCGTGGACGTGAGGAGGCTCCGGGGCACACGGTGCCACCGGGGCCTCCTCGGCGTTTCGGCGCCCGAAAGAAGAAGGACCGTCGGCCGCCAGGTCGTCCGTCCTGCCCCCTGGATCTTGCTTCCAGAGGCAAGATCATCCGGGATGAGATCCCATGAGTCACACCGGCAACGTTTCCGGTGGGTCCGCTAGCCGCGCATGAGGTAGGTGGCCAGACCCGTGGCTATGGCGTCGGCGGCGTTCTCCTGCCAGGCGGGGTCGCTCAGGAGTTCCGCGTCCTCGGGGTTGCGCATGTTCCCGGTCTCCAGGAACACCTTCGGCACGGTGGACAGGTTCAGCCCGCCCAGGTCGGTGCGTTCGTCCAGCCCCTCATCGGCGAGGTAGTCCGCGTAGGGGATGTCGCTGCCCTCCAGGTACTCGCGTCGCAGGTCCTCGGCGAGCAGGGCGGAGGGCTCCACGATGTCCTCGGTCAACCCGGGCACCTCCCCGGGGGTGATGACGTGGAATCCACGACCGGACTCCGGGCCGCCGTCCGCGTGGATGGACACCACGGCGTCGGCCTCCCCCTCGTTGCCGATCTCGGCTCGCCTGTCGATGCAGGGGCCGACGCTCTCGTTGTCCTCGCGGGTGAGGATCACCTCGACCCCGTCGGCCTCCAACCGCTCCTGGACCAGAAGCGACAGTTCCCAGTTGAACTCGTGTTCGGCGTAACCGTCCGAGGTCTCCGCCCCCACCGTGTCGCAGGCCTTCTCGCCGTTGCCGACATCGACCTGGCTGTTGATCTCGCTCGGAGCCCGGGCGTTGCCACCATTGTGTCCGGGGTCGATCACCACCACCCGATCACCCAGCGGGCCATCGTTGTCGGCCGCGCTGTCCCGGCCCTCTGCGGACCCGTCGTCGGCGCCACCGTCGCCGTCCTCCCCGTTCGCGTCCTCGGGGCCCGGCAGAGGCGGGGCGGCCGTGGGATCGCCGTCCGGCGCACCGTCGGCGGGTGCTGAACAGGCCGCGGTCAACAGCACCGCGAATGAGAGCAGGGCCAGGGCACGTACACGGCCCGGGCGCTCTGTTGGTGCGGAGTCGAGCATGCCCACAACCTAGCGGGTCGACGAGACCTGGCCGTACCCCCTCAAAGGTGGACGAACGTTCCATGTCGAAGGTCCGAAACCGGACAAAGTTCAGGATATCGCTATACGAAAAGGTGGCGGAGTTCTGTGGCCTCTTCCCTTTTCTCGGGCGCTTCCTTCCTTGTCGAAACGCCAATGACGCGCTCGACTCGGGAAGGTTTACCGGCCTAATAAAACTTCACCCATTCCTTCGGTGATGATCACGCAGTGCAATGGAATGGTCATCGTGATATGTTCGTGATCTTATCATTCGTGATTTGATCTTTGTCGGTGAGTAGTCTCCCGAAAGAGAACCGGGAAGTAACACGAAGGTTCACCGGCCACCTGTCCCTCCTTGGCTCCAGGTCGAATCCTTCCGGTTCTCGCAGGTAGAGAGCTTCTGAACGCCCTCGCCCTCCCCCGACCGATCCTGGCTCGCGACTCCGTGTTCCGAGACCTTCCCACCCGCTTTTCGGTGGTGAAACGCGTGGCCAGGCCGACCCGAAACCGGGTCGGACGAATCCGAATGAGGATTGTCTTGCGTAGAACCCACAGCATCACCGCGCGTCGTGTCCTGCAGGGAAGTGCCGCCTTCATCGGTTTCGGCGCCCTGAGTCTGGCCGCCGCCATGCCCGCCCAGGCCGACACCGTTCTGTACGGTTCCGGCACCGCCTCGGTCTATGGCGAGGAGACCTACCTGGAAGGCACTCAGCAGGGTCAGGAGGGTTCGGCCGCGGACAACCACTCCTTCCAGGCCGAGAGCTTCCTGACCATCGACGCCGACACCGAGGTCCGGGTGGACGCAGCGGGCACGCACACCAGCGTCGCGGTCAACAGCGCCCACGCCCGGCTGACGCTGGAGGACGTCCTGGACATCATGAGCGAGGCGGACACCGAACTGCTGGCCTCCGAAGGCGACGTGACCACCTTCTCCGAAGACGACGCCGTCGAGACCTTCGAGGACCAGGACCTCCTCATCGACGTCGAGTTCAACGACGCCACCATCTCCGTCACCAAGAACTGGGACGGCACCCACACCACCGACTTCTCCCCGGGCACCGTCCAGGAGAACGTCAATGAGCTGGGCATCGACATCACCGTCCTCAACGAGGAGGGCGAGGGCGAGTTCGACGACCGGTACGCGGAGGACGTCGTCTGGGACGGTGCCTTCAACATCCTCTACGCCGAGTTCGACGCCGGTGTCCTGGGCGGGATCGACTTCTACCTGGCGGAGGCCGTCGCGGCCACCACCGACGGAGACCTCGGTGGCGACGACGATGACGACGACAACGGCGGTGGCGACGACGGCGGCGAGGACGGCGGGGATGACGACGGCGACGGTGACGAAGGTGACGGTGACGAAGGTGATGGTGACGAGGGCGGCAGCGGCGGCGAAGGAGACGACGGGAAGGACGACGGCAAGGAGCACCCCGGGGACGGTGACAAGAGCGACGGTGAGCAGGGCAAGGACGAGGACCTGGCCCGCACCGGCGCGCCCATCGCGGCCCTGATCGGCGCCGGTGTCGCGCTCGCCACCGGTGGTGGCGCCGCCGCCTACCTGGCCCGTCGCCGGAAGAGGAACGGTGACACGGCCGAGGAGACCGATGAGGGCTGAGTGAGATCCGTCGCCCCGGACGGTTCCACCGACTGATGGTGGGATGGTCCTGAGGGCCCTGGGAACCCCGTGGTTCCCAGGGTCCTTCCTTGCGCTCGAAGGCCCGCCGAACCCGGCCCGTGATCGCTCCGCGTCCACCGACGGTCACCCCATGGTCATGGCATCGTCGTCGGCGGAACGGTTTCCGTTTCGTGATCCAGGGGCTAGGCTCGCGGTGTGGACCGCCATGCGCACAGGTGTTCCATCCGACCCGCTTCCACCCGATCGCCCACCCAGACCGGTTCGAGACCCTCCTCGGATCTTCACGAAACACCGCGCCCGGCCACCAGGTCGGAACGTGTCCCCGGTTCCGGTGCATCGTCGCCGGGGCGGCGCCGACCCTCGGGTCGGGCATCCCCCAGATACAACAGGAGTGTTGTGGTGACTCCCGCCGTACCGTCCGCCCGCCGACTGATCGCCGGCGGAACGCTGTTCGTGGCGCTGGGCGCGTTCGGTGTGGCCTCCGCGGCCCCGGCCTCCGCGAGTCCGCTGGTCTGGGCCAGTTCACAGGCCTGGGTGGCCGATGGCGATCTGGTCACCGGGTACTCCACCGCGATCAGTTTCGGCGGGGAACGCCAGGACGAGTCCACGGCGGATCCCCTCCTCGGCCCGTTGGCCGGGTACGCGCGGGTCCAGGGCGAGAGCCGGACCATGGTGGCGGACGGGACCGGCGCGAGCTCACAGGCGAGTGTGGATCGGGCCCGGGTCCGACTCGGGGTGGAGGATCTGGTCGACCTCGGCATGATCGACCTGCCCGACGGTGTGGAGGAGCCTTCCCCGAGCCCCTCGGACGGTTCCGAGGGTGGGTCCCCGGCCCCGCGGGACGACCCGGCGGAGAACGAGAACGACGGCTCGCAGGCTCCACCCGATCGGGATCGGCAGCAGGCCGACGAACCCACCCCGGACACACCCTTCGAGGAGCCTTCTCCCTCGCCCGGCGAGTCCCCGACCCCTGAGGACGTGGTGATCCTCGGCGAGGATGGGTCCGAGAACGTCTCCACCGACGGCAACTCGATCGAGTTCACCCTTGAGGACGTGCGGTCCACCGCGGCCGCGGACTACGACGGCCGGACCGAGGCCACCCTGGAGTACGGGGAGTTGACCGCCTTCGGTGCGCCGATCCCCGATTTCGAGGGCGAGTACACCGCCGAGGACACTCTGGAGGTCCTCGACGCCGATGGCGAGACCGCCGAGGAAGTTCCCGTCAGTGTCCGCTTCATCGAGCATGAGAGCGGCTTCGAGGACGACCAGGAGGGGTGGCGGGGCGAAGGTGTCCGCTCCGCCCTGACCGTGTGGGTCCAGGTGGGAGACCCCGCCGACGAGAACGGGTTCGCGGTCGACTTCGCGGACGCGTGGGCGATCGGTTCCACCCACACGACCGAGCTGGAGAGCGATGATGAGGGCGGCGAACGCGCGGAGCGCGGCGAGCGCGGGGAGAAGCCCGAGGAGGAGGCGGCGGCTCCGAGCCGTCGCCTCCTCGCGACGACCGGAAGTTCGATCGCCGCGTTGATCACCGCCGCGGTGGTCGCGGTGGGTGGTGGCGCGGCCGCGACCTTCCTGGCCCGCAAGCGCACCACGGCGATGGACGATCGTATCGAGGACTGATCCGACCGGTGTTCCGGTCGAACTCGGGGGACCCGTTCCGGACAGGGTGGGCGAGGGCGAGGGTCCAGGTCGTCCCTGGTCGGATTCGTCCTGTGCGGCCCGCCGGCGGGCCTTCGAGCGCATGAGAATGAGCGGGTCACCCCGTCTAGGTGACCCGCCCAGGTACTTCTTGTCCTCAGTGGCCGGAGCCCGTCCGGCCGCTCCCCCCGGAATCGGCACAGACCGGGGAGATCACTCCGTACGCTGGCTCGGGATACCGGCCAACAGAGCGCGGACCTCGGTTTCGCGGTAGCGGCGGTGGCCGCCCAGGGTGCGGATCGAGGTCAGCTTGCCCGCCTTGGCCCAGCGTGTCACGGTCTTGGGGTCCACGCGGAACATGGTGGCAACCTCGGCGGGGGTCAACAGGGGTTCCGCCTCGGGCGTGCGAGTTGACATGTGTACGGCCTCTCCTCCTGGATCTGTGTGCCGATCCTTGAGCCTTTTTCCTGGCACTTGGCCCGGATGTCCAGTATGTCGTCTAAGTCCATACTGGCATCACCCGAGGTGATTACGCGACCACTCCAAGCAACTTTGCACGTGGGAGGCCCTCGAAAGCCGCCCGTGATCGCGTCACGCTAAGTGATTCTAGCGACACGTTTAGTGGCATGTGGCGTATTCGGTCAAAACTTCGTTCTCAGGCCTCGTTTTTCTCGATCCGGAGTGCCCGAAGTGCTAGGGCAGACCTGACCGAAACCCGGATGCCGAGCTCGGGGGAGAGGGCGGAGCCCTTGATCGGTCGCCTTCTGGAAGGAGATGGGCGGTTTCGCGCCTCAAGTGCTCGTCCGCTTCGGCCAATGGGTCGGGTTACGCGGATTCGCGGTGTGGCAAGGGTTTCTCGATTACTCAGAGTGCACTCGGTAACCGACTCACTACAGTCTACGTCGATCCCTATCGGGCGTTATGCCCAGTTTCACTACCCTTGATGTCGTGGGCGAATGGAACCGGGTTCCACAACGCCGTCACGTGCGGAAAGAGGTTCGGTGCGGGGCGAGAAACCTGGTGTACCAGGTTGTGCTTCGGCGTGGCGTTCCACCGTTTCCGGCCTGGGATGACGACAACACCGTCATGGCCGTCCACGAAAACCTGATGGGTCCATGACCCTCAGTTGGCGTGCTCCAGGGCGCGCACAGACTTCCAACGTCGGGTGATGCGTTGGCGCAGTTCCACTACGCGGCCCCCGTCGCCCTTGGACAAGGCCTCGATCGCGTCGGAGATCTCCGCCACCGAGTGATCCTCGCTCAGGTGGTCGTCGCTGAGCAGATGCGGCAGCCCCCCGTAGTCCAGTTCCAGTAGGGAGTCGGGATGGGCGACCGCCTCCAACCAGTCCACGAGCCGTTCGGTCGACCCCGAGACCGCGTGTTCGCCGATGTTCTCCCGCAGGATCGTCACCGTGTGCTCCAACCGCCGCCGGGCCTGCGAGGTGTGCGTCAGATACAGCAACGTCCTGGTGGTGTCGGCCGACAGCACCAGGCAACGCTCCTGGTGTTCGAAGGGCACGAACCACGGCACCGGTATCGTCCACGTGCTCGACAGGATGAACGGCCTGGTCTGCGCTCCAGACTCGCGCCACTGCCGGTAGCCGGTCTCCACCCGTGACGCCTCCCGCCTGGGCACGAAGGCCTCGACGAGGGGCTTGGGCATGTCCGTGGCGAACTCGTCGAAGGAGCGCCAGCAACGCAGGCGGGTCTGCCAGGGGCACACGTACAACCGCTCGTCCACCCGACGCAGGTAGGCGTCCCCGCTCTCCTGGGCGGGAGCGACGATCGGAGGAGTGCCGATGGTCCGCCCCAGGTTCTCCGCCTGTTCGGCGGCCAGGGCGTTGATCCGCTTGGGCCTGTCCTCGGACGAGGCGTATTCCTCCCAGTACCTTCGGTCACGCGGGGGGAAGGACGCGATCGGTTGGTAGACACGTAGGTACGCGGTGTAGGGCAGCACGATCGCATCGTGGCACAGATCGTTGCCTCTGACACTCACCGTGAGAAACGCCTGACAGGACGGGCTTTCGTGCATACACCACACCCCTCACCCCCGGGTGGCGTAGGCACGGCGCGGTCCGACCAGGTACGGTTGTGTGTGTACGTAAGCTGGCGCCGGCCGTCAGTCGCGTTTGACGGCCATCAGCCTGGTACTGCGGGTTAGTAAGTGATCTGGGGTTCGTCGGAACCCAATCGTTGAGGGGGTCGAGCCAATGGGGCGCGGCCGAGCCAAGGCCAAGCAGCAGAAGGTCGCCCGGAAGCTCAAGTACAGCACCGGCGGGACCGACCTTGATCGGCTGCGGTCGGAGCTGGGTGTCGCTGAGGATGAGGGGTCTCCCTCCGGACCGTCGGGTCCGGACGATCCCTACGTTGAGCCTCACGATGACCTGGTCGACCGTTACGCGGATCTTGCCGATAAGTACTCGGACTCCGACAAGTAGTCACACGTCGCCGAGACTTTCAGGTCGCTCGGAATCAATCGCTGACCTGTAGCGGCCACGGCTTCCCATCGGAAGCCGTCGCGGACAGGTGGATATAGCCGGTGCGAACCACGCAGGTGGTTCGCACCGGCTATATTCGCGTCCGTTTTCCTCACGCTCGCCGGTACTCGCCCGTCAGGGTCGCGAGGCCGGCACCGTTCTTCGCGGCGTTCTTCACGGTGCCCAGACGCCAGGCCGGGACATCCCGTTCGGCGAGCACCTGGAGCGCGCGCTCGGCGTCCGCCTCCGCCACGACCGCCACCATGCCCACACCCATGTTGAAGGTGGCCTCCATGTCCTGGCGGGAGACACCGCCCTTGTCGGCCAGGTAATCGAAGACCGGGAGCGGCGCCCAGGTGGCACGGTCCAGTTCGGCTTCCACACCCTCGGGCAGGGACCGGGACAGGTTGGCCGCCAGACCACCGCCGGTGATGTGCGAGTAGGCGTGCACCTCCACCGCCTCGGTCAACGCCACGCAGTCCTTGGCGTAGACCCGGGTCGGGGTGAGCAGGACCTCGCCCAGCACACCGCCCAGCTCCGGGACCTCGGCGCGCAGGTCCAACCCGGCGGAGTCCACGATGTGACGCACCAGCGAATAGCCGTTGGAGTGCGGACCGGACGAGCCCATCGCGATCACGACGTCGCCTTCGCGGACCCGGTCCGGGCCCAGGATGGCGTCGCCCTCGACCACACCGGTGCCGGCGCCGGCCAGGTCGTACTCGTCGGCCCCCATCGCCCCCGGGTGTTCGGCGGTCTCCCCACCGACCAGCGCGCAGCCCGCCTGGTGACAACCCTCGGCGATCCCGCCGACGATCTCCGCGATGCGCTCCGGCACCACCGCGCCGGTGGCGATGTAGTCGGTCATGAAGAGCGGCTCGGCCCCGCTGACCACCAGGTCGTCGACGACCATCGCGACCAGGTCGATGCCGATGGTGTCGTGCTTGTCCATCTGCTGGGCGAGCATCAGCTTGGTGCCCACGCCGTCGGTGGACGTGGCCAGGACCGGGTCCTTGTACTTGGCCGTGTCCAGGCGGAACAGGCCCGCGAAACCGCTGGCGTCGGTGACCTGCTCGGGTCGGCGCGTACGCGCGACGTGACGCTTCATCAGGTCGACGGCGCGCTCACCGGCGGCGATGTCGACGCCCGCGGCCGCGTACGCGCCCGTCGTCCCTGTGCTGTCGGCTGCCACGCGAGTTCTCCTCGTGTATTCGGATGATCTGCTCGGTTCGTTCCGCCGCCCCTGTCGAGGGCACGCCGAAGGATCCGGCCGGACAGATGAGCGTGCGGTGGGCGCGAGGGCCCGCCGCACGTGACTACTTCTGGTTCGATGCCAGCGTGGAACCCTCGGGGGTGCCGCAGGCCTTCTCCAGCAGGTACTTGCCCTGGGAGTCGGCGTCGACCTGGAGTGGGTACACCCCGTCGAAGCACGCGCGGCACAGTTGGTCCTTGGGCTGCTCGGACGCGGCGATGAGCTCGTCCAGGTCCACATAGGCCAACGAGTCCGCGTTGACGGACTCGGCGATCTCCTCCACCGACAGGTTCGCGGCGATGAGCTCGGCGCGGGTGGCGAAGTCGATGCCGTAGTAGCACGGCCACAGGACGGGTGGACTGGAGATGCGCACGTGCACCTCGGCGGCCCCCGCGTCGCGCAGCATCCGCACCAGGGCACGCTGGGTGTTGCCGCGCACGATCGAGTCGTCCACGACCACCAGACGACGGCCCTCGATGACCTCGCGCAGCGGGTTGAGCTTGAGCCGGATGCCCAACTGGCGCAGGGTCTGGCTGGGCTGGATGAAGGTGCGCCCCACGTAGGAGTTCTTCACCAGCCCCTGGGCGAAGGGGATACCGCTGGCCTCGGCGTAACCGACGGCCGCCGGGGTTCCGGATTCGGGGACCGGGATCACCAGGTCGGCGTCGACCGGGTGCTCCCTGGCGAGCCGGCGACCGACCTCCACCCGGGTGGAGTTGACGTTGCGCCCGGTGATGCTGGTGTCGGGACGGGCCAGGTAGACGTACTCGAAGAGGCAGCCCTTGCGTTGGACCGGGGCGAACCGGCGGGAACGGACCCCTTCGCCGTTGATGATCAGGAGCTCGCCGGGGTCGATCTCCCGGACGAACTCGGCACCGACGATGTCCAGCGCGGCGGTCTCACTGGCCACGACCCAGCCGCCCGCACCGGAGGTCTCGCCCAGACGACCCAGTACGAACGGACGGATGCCCTGGGGATCGCGCGCGGCGTACAGGTTGTTCTCGTCCATGAACACCAGGGAGTAGGCGCCCTTGACCTGGGGGAGCAGATCCATGGCCGCGTCGTCCGGCGACTGGCCGTCCTTGGCCCGGGCCGCCAACAGGTTGGTGAGGATCTCGGTGTCCGTGGTGGCGCCACGACGCTGGTCGGGCAGCATCGCCGCCAGCTCCGCCGTGTTGATCAGATTGCCGTTGTGACCGAGGGCCAGACCTCCCTCGCGTGCCGTGTAGAACGTCGGCTGCGCGTTCTCCCACACCGGCGACCCGGTGGTGGAGTACCGGCAATGACCGATCGCGAGGTGGCCTCTGAGTGAGTCGAGCGTCGCCTCGTTGAAGACCTGGGAGACCAGTCCCATGTCCTTGTAGACGACGATCCGCTCTCCATCGCTGGTGGCGATGCCCGCGGATTCCTGGCCGCGGTGTTGGAGCGCGTAGAGACCGAAGTAGGTGAGTTTGCTGACTTCTTCGCCGGGTGCCCAGACCCCGAAAACGCCGCAGGCGTCCTGCGGGCCGCGTTCGAGCGGATCGAGGTCCATGGAGAGCCGGCCGTCGGAGTACGACACACGCACAGCTTAACGGCTGGTCGACCGTGGCCGATCAACCGGGGTCGAACGTCCCTATTCGTCCGTCCATAGGGGCAGGTGTCCGGACAGGTCGGAACGTACTCCGCCGGCGCGCACGTCGTGACCGTCGACCGCACCCTCCCAATCGACCCGGCCCAGGGCCAACCGCAGCCAGGTGAGCGGGTCGGTCTCGACCACGCCGGGCGGGGTGCCACGGGTGTGCCTGGGGCCCTGGATCACCTGCACGGCCCCGTAGGGCGGCACCCGCACCTCCAGGCTGTGCCCCGGGATTCGGTCGGCCAACACCGCCAGGCTGCACCGTACGGCGGCTTTGAGCAGCGCCCTCGGCGGATCCTCCAGCCGTAGGGCCAACCGCGCGGACGTGGCCACGGCCTCCTCGTCCGAACCGGGGAAGGCGGGTTCGCCCAGGACGGCGAGTTGTTCGTCCAAGGTGGCGCGCAGGCGCCGCACGGAACTCGGGGTGAGCGCGGAAGGCATGCCCGAAGCCTACGGGGGTAAGGACCGATATTCGGATCGCTCGCTCATCGCCCCGGTGAACCAGGGGGGCACTTGTCATGTCGAGGGGTTGCCTCCAAGGTGGACATCGAAGGCGAAGGGGGAGGGATGTGGTCCCATCTCCACATTTCCAGGTGATTCCTGTCTCAACGCACGGCTGGCCGGCGGGAGCCTGGACGCGGTAGCGTCCCGATGCGTCCCGGTGTCGTTGAGATTGGGAGGATTGCGAAGGAACCCATGTCCCATGGCGTTCCTCGCACCGACACAGGCAGATGAACGAGGGGTGACCCGAGCCGGACCCGCCTCCCCCATATAGGGTCCAGCCCGGACGAGTCCCACGCTGTCGCGCTGAAGTAGCTGATCAGCGCACTTAACATCCACCAAGGAAGACCACCGCACCATCGGGAGAACGACGTGCGCCTGCGCTTGCGCCCGCGTGATGACAGTTACTACGAGATGTTCACCGACTCGGCGAACAACCTGGTCATCGGGGCCCGCCTGCTGGTGGAACTGATGAGCGACGGGGCCGACCGGGAAGCCATCACCGAGAAGATGCGTGCCTGTGAGCACGCCGGCGATGACGCCACCCACGCCATCATGCGACGGCTCAACAAGAGTTCGGCACCTCCGCTCCACCGCGAGGACATCTACCGACTCGCCTCCAACCTCGATGACGTCATGGACTCGATGGAGGCCGCCGTCGACCTCATCGGGCTCTACGGCCTCGAACGCCTCCCCAAGGGCATCATCGACCAGATCGAGGTGCTCGAACGAGCCGCCGAACTCACCGCCGAGGCGATGCCGCGGCTGCGGACGATGAAGGACCTGACCCGTTACTGGATCGAGATCAACCAGCTGGAGAACCAGGCCGATCGGATCTACCGCAAGCTCCTCGCCAAGCTCTTCAGCGGTGAGTACGACGCCCTCACCGTGCTCAAGCTCAAGGACGTGATCGAGGAGTTGGAGACCGCCGCCGACGCTTTCGAGCACGTCGCCAACACAGTGGAGACCATCGTCGTCAAGAACGGCTGATCGTATTCTTCGGCTCCTCCGGAGCGTGTTCGGGCGCCCCGAGAAGCAGGACATGACGGCGCCCGAACGGGAACCCCCGGCGCTCAGGTGGGAGGTTCCGTGTAGGCCTCAAGGGTGATGGCCAGCGCCAACCGGGCGCGGGGGCTGTCCAGGGCCAACGAGGCGACCCCCGCCATCCTGCGCATCCGGTGCCGGACCGTGTTCGGGTGCACCCCGAGTTCCCCGGCGGCCTCGTTCGGGTCGCCCAAGGCGCCCAACCAGGCGCGCAACGTCTCCGTGTACCGGGTGCCGTGCTCGGCGTCGTGCGCGACGAGATCGGCGACCGGACCGTCGGCGGGTCGGCGCCCGGACAACGACGCCATGCGCAGCCGGTGCACCAGGACCTCGTCCCAGGACTCGTCGTAGGCCGGTACCGGGCGATCCACGTCGGCGGGCCGGGAGGCGTGCAGTGCGAGGCTCTCGTCGGCCTCACGACGGCTGGACGGCAACCTCGCCAGATCCGCCGGGCCACCGATGCCGGCGTTCACCGTCACGTGTGAGGGCAAGCCTCTCGTGGTCGAGTTCAGCCACTCACGGGCGGTTGCCGGATCGGGTCCGCACGGCAACACGGTGTACACGGTGCTGCCGAACACCGTGCTCCGACCGGGACGGGACCAGCCGAACCCGGTGGTGGCCCGCTCGAACGTCATCAGGGTGGCGGAGTGGCGCTCTTCGGGGGTGTGCGCCTGTAACGCCACCACCCGATGCGCCGTCGCGGCCAAACCCAGCCTTCCCGCCGCCTCCGTGGGATCCATGGCGCCTTCCAGCAGACGGCTCACCAGATCGGACTCCACCTGCCGTTCCAGATCCGCGCTCACCCTGGTGCGCAGCATGTGCAGGGCCACGGTCCGGGCCCCCTCGGCCAGCAGCGCCGAGCGTTCCTCCCCCAGTGGTCGATCGCACACGACCCACAGGGAGCCGAGGAACTCGCGACCCACACGAACGGCCACCGTGGTCCGTCCACCCAGGCCCAGAGCCGGTTCCGGGGGCAGGTGGAGCGGCTCGGAGGAGGACACCAGGTGCGCGGTCACCCCCGTGCGTTCCATGTGGCGTTGGAGCTCGTCCGGCACCCGCCGCCCCAGGATGGTGTCCAACCGGGCCCGGTCCGCGTCCGTCTGCCGCTGCGAGTAGGCCAGGAGGCGATAACGCGGGTCCTCGATGGTCACCGGCCCGTCCACCCGCTCCGAGATGGTGTCCGCGAGCGCGGGCAGGTCCGCCGGTCCGCGCCCCGCCTCGGTCTCGCCGCCCTCCAACACCAGCCCGTAGACCACGCCGGCCACCTGTCCCCAGGACACCGACGAGTCCACGACCAACAGGGCCACGCCCCGCTCGCGGGCGTTCGCGGCGGCCTCGGCCCTTCCGTGGTCCTCGACGGACTCAGAGGGGCGCACCAGCACCGCCACGGCACCGGCGCGCTCGGCCAGCTCCACCGCGAGCGAGGGGTCGTCCACGCCCACCGCCAAGAGGATGTCCCCCTCCTCTCGGCCGGGTGAACCGGGGTCATGCAGGGCCACCCCGCGTAGAACAGTGCCCGGGGTGGGGCGCGACCCGACCAACCTGGTTCCATAGGTGCCGAGGATGGTGACCAACCGGTCCAAAAGGACCACAGCGCCCCCTCCGTTGTTCCGAACTGACTTCAGCGTAGGTCGAGATTGTGCGTGTCGGACAAAGGGCGGCTCAAGGTTCCAGGGCACACTTTGGTAACAGAGGGCGAACCGCGCCCTCTTGTCGTCGTGCACAGGGAGAGACCATGGCCGGGAAGGGCGCGGATGTTCCGCGTACCGTCATCGTCGTCGGCGCTGGGATCGTGGGCCTGTCGACCGCTTGGTTCCTCCAGCGGTACGGGGTCGGGGTCACGGTGGTCGAGCGAGATACGGTCTCTTCCGGTGCCTCGTGGGGGAACGCCGGCTGGATCGCGCCCGGTCTGACCATTCCGCTGAACGACCCGTCGGTCTTCGGCCACGGGGTGCGCGCGGTCCTGGACCCGAAGTCCCCGCTGTCCATCCCGCCGACCACCGACACCGGGCTGCTCGGCTTCCTGGCCTCCTTCGCGTTCAACAGCCGCCGCTCCACCTGGGAGCGGGCGCTGACCGGCAACGCCCCGCTCAGCTCCGTGAGCCTGGACGCCTTCACCGAACTCGTCGAGGCGGGCGTGGGCATGCAGGACGGGCCCAAGGTCGAGGACGCGCCGGTCACCGCGCTGTTCAGTAGCGAGAGGCAAGCCGTCCACCTCCTCATGGAGCTGGACCAGATGCGGGCCTCGGGGCTCCCCTTGTCCTACACGGCGCTGGACCAGGAGGCCGTCCGGGCACAGAGCCCGTTCGTCTCGAACAGTGTCCGCGCCGGCGTCCGGATCAACGACCAACGGCACGTTCACCCGGGTCTGTTCACCCACGCGCTCGCCGACGCCGTGCGCTCCCGCGGGGGCAGCATCGTCGAGGGGTTCCGGGTCACCGGGGTGGAGACGAGCCGGGACGGTTTCCGTCTCCGCTCCGCCCATGGCGAGACCGAGACGGCGGACGCCGTGGTGGTCGCCACCGGCGCCTGGCTCGGCCGTCAGGGCCGCCCCTGGGGCGTCACCGTCCCACTGCGGGCCGGTCGCGGATACAGCTTCACCGTGCCGACCGACACACCGGTGCCCGGGCCGCTCTACCTGCCGGAGGCCAGAGTCGCCTGTACGCCACTGGCGGAGGGACTCAGGGTCGCCGGAACCATGGAGTTCCGCGACATCGAGGCCCCGATGTCGGAGGGACGCATCTCGGCGATCGCCTCATCGGCGGAACCATACCTGGCCGGGGTCGACCTGGCCGGTCGCACCGACGAATGGGTGGGGTCGCGCCCGGTCACCGCGGACGGTCTCCCGATCATCGGTGAGACGCGTATCCCCGGCCTGTACGTGGCCGGCGGACACGGCATGTGGGGATTCACCCAGGGCCCGGCCACCGGCCGCATGTTGGCCCGAGCGGTCGCCACGGGCAATCCGCCCGAGGCACTACGCCCCTTCGATCCACTCCGGTGAACGACCATCACGTCCACCGGGCGCCCCGCCGAATCGTCGGCCGGGCGCCCTTCCTCTTCCAAAGGGAGAAACACGATGTCCAACGACAGTCGCGTCTGGATCACTCCGGACGCCCACCGTCGGCTCACCGTGGAGCTGGCGGTCCTCCAAGGCACGGCGGAACCCGCCGAGGCCGAGAGCTTGGGGATCCACCTCGTGGAGGGCCCCGACGCCCGTGAGTCGCGCATCCACAAGATCGAGGAGCTCATCCGGGACGCCGTCATCGGTCAGGCCCCGCCGGACGACGGTGTCGCCGAGCCCGGCATGGTCCTGACCATCCGTTACGCGGACGACCCCGACACGGAGACCTTCCTGCTCGGCGCCCGCGAGGGTGTGTCCGGGGAGGCGATGAGCGTCTACTCGCCGAGCTCACCCCTGGGCCAGGCCCTGATGGGCGCCGCCCGCGGGGAGCAGCGCTCCTACAAGGTCCCCAGCGGCAAGACCGTGAGCGTCACCCTCGTCGAGGCCGTTCCCTACAGCGCCTGACCCGATAGGGCCGCCCGCCGAGGGCGGCCCGACGGAGACCGCCTCCATTCCTTCACCCGGGTCGGTCCGTGCGCTTCCTCAATCCACCCGGCCCTCGAAGATCAGGGGAGGGTAGAGACTCCGGCCCTGTTCGTCGATGAACTCCAGGGTCCACTGGAGTGTCGGGTCGTCCTCGTCGGCCCAGCAGTCCTCGTCCCAGCTCCCGGTCTCGTCCGTGGACAGGACCATGGGCGGTTCGAGGGCCGCGCCGAGAAGAGGTGCGGAGGACTCCGTCAGCGGGCTTCCCACCGAACAGCTCGTGAGGACCGAGCCGGTGTGCCGGTCCTCCCCGGTTCCGTTGGTGATCTCCACGCTCCAGGCGTAGTAGTCATCGCCCTCTTCCTCGGATTCCTCCTCCGTGGGCTCTTCGTCCACGGGTTCCTCGCTGATCGGCTCGTCGGTCTCCTCAGCCGTCTCCTCAACCGTCTCCTCGTCCACCGGATCGTCGGTGGGTTCCTCCCCGAGGAGTTCTTCCTCGGACTCTTCGTTCTCCACGGTCGGTTCGTCGGCGGGTGCCTCGGTGGGTTCCTCTTCGGGGGCCTCCTCCAAGGCGTCGTCCTCGGTCGTTTCCTCAACGGGATCCTCGTCGAGAGGTTCATCCTCTGAGGGGACGTCGTCGGCGGAGGTATCGGAGCGATCCGGCGCCGGTTCGGTCAGACGCTCCACCGAACTCATGGTCACCGTGAAACCGTCCTCGAAGCGGTGGCTCGCTCCGAGCGCCAACATGACGGGTCCATCGGTCGACTCGCCCTCGCCTTCGTCCTCCTGCGGGGGGTCGATCTCCTCCTCGGCGGAGGGTTCCCCAGGCTGACCACCTCGGCCTCCGTCGCCTCCGGAACCGCCCGAGCCGCCGTCTCCCCCCGAACCTCCGGAGCCCCCGCCGGCCCCGCTGCCGTCTCCGCCTCCGGGGTCTTCCTCGCCGGGGGACTCCGTGGTCCGTTGCTCGTCACCGGAGGTCGTGGCGGGTTCCGAGCCGCAGGCACCTACGGAGACGGTGAGCAGGACCGCTGCCGCAGGGGCCATCGTGGCGATTCGCATGTGAACCCCTCCCTTCAGTGAAGGGGACACTAGGCTTTAAAGCACCATAAACGGGTCAAATGGCCAGGTCTGGACGAAAGACGTCGGCCGAGCAACCGAATCAGCTCGGCTGGATCACAGGCCCCGGATCGGACGATTCGGTTCGGTGGGGTGGGACAACAACGCGACCAGGTACTCGTAGAAGGCCTCGGGGTCGATGTCCTCGACGACCCGGGCGTTGGGCTCCAGCCCGTGCACGCCCCAGGACATCGCCGAGTAGCCGCGGGTCAGCTCCCCGGCGGTCTCCACGTCGACGTGGTAGGGCGAGACCTTCCGGACCAGTTCGGGATGCAGCAGGAGCGCCGCGGTCAGGGAGTCGGGGTGCGTGGTGCCCTCGATGCCCACCGTGCGGTCGAACTCCAGGGTGGCCGCGCACACCCGGGTGAAGAAGGACGCGAGTGGGGTGCCCAGGGCGGCGATCCGATCCAACCGCTCCTGGTCGAACACCGCCCGACGCAGGGTCAGCGGGTCCCAGGGCACCACGGTGACGTCGAATCCCGCGGAGAACACGGACTTGGCCGCCTCGGGATCCACGTAGAAGTTGAACTCGGCGGCGGCCGTGATGTTACCCCGACCGTTGTTGGAACCACCCATGACGTACAACGACTTCACGTTGTCGACGAAGGAGGGGTCCTTCACCAACGCCATGGCGATGTTGGTGAGCGGACCGATCGCCACGATCGACAGCTCACCGGGGTTCTCCGCCGCCATCCGGACCAGGGTGTCCACGGCGTGCTCGGACTCGGTGACCAGACCGGAGACGTCCATGTCCAGCCCACCGGACCCGTCACCGTGCACGTTCTCCGCGCTCACCCACTCGCGCACCAGCGGCCCACGGCACCCCAGGTACACGGGCACCTCGCCGAGTCGCCCGGCCACGTCCAAGGTCAAGAACGCGTTGCGCACCTGCCGTTCGAACCCGACGTTCCCGGCGACCATGGTGATCGCCCGCAGATCCGCCTCGGGGTCGAGCAGCCCGACCAACAACGCCACACAGTCGTCCTGCGCGGTGTCGGTGTCGATGATCAACGGAGTGGCCATGGGGGTCCTTCCACGGGTCGGGCCGGTCCCGCTAGCCGAAGCGACCGGTGATGTAGTTCTCGGTGTCCTTCTTCTCGGGACGGGTGAAGATCTGGTTGGTCTCGCCCATCTCGATCAGCTTGCCGGGCTTGCCGGGCGCCGTGAGGTTGAAGAAGGCGGTCTGGTCGGACACACGCGCGGCCTGCTGCATGTTATGGGTGACGATCACGATCGTGTAATCCTCCTTCATGTTGTGAATGAGGTCCTCGATCGCCAGCGTCGAGATCGGGTCCAGGGCCGAGCACGGCTCGTCCATCAGCAGCACGGACGGCTTGACGGCCGTGGCGCGCGCGATGCACAGGCGCTGCTGCTGACCGCCGGAGAGACCGGCGCCGGGCTTGTCCAGCCGGTCCTTGACCTCCTTCCAGAGGTTGGCGCCGCGCAGCGACTCCTCCACCAGGTCGTCCGCCTCGGACTTGCTCATCCGCTTGTTGTTCAGGCGGGCCCCGGCGATCACGTTGTCGTAGATCGACATAGTGGGGAAGGGGTTGGCCTTCTGGAACACCATGCCGATCTCGCTGCGGACCAACACCGGGTCCACGTCGGGCCCGTAGATGTCCATGTCGTCCAGGAGCACCTTGCCCTCGGCGCGGGCGCCGGGGGTGACCTCGTGCATCCGGTTGAGTGTACGCAGGAAGGTCGACTTGCCACAGCCGGAGGAGCCGATGAAGGCCGTCACCGATCGCGGCTCGATGGTCATGGACACGTCCTCGACCGCGAGGAAGTCGCCGTAGTAGACGTGTAGTCCGGAGACGTCGATTCGTTTCGCCACAGGATGTTCCTCGTGTTAGCGGGTCTTGGGTGAGAAGAGGCGGCCGATCACGCGGGCCAGGATGAACAGCAGCATGACGATCAGAACGAGTGTCAGCGCCGCGGCCCAGGCCCTCTCGTAGTTGACGGCCCCACCCATGCGGAACTGGGAGTAGATGAACACGGGCAGGTTCATCATCTGTCCGTCGAACAGGTTCCAGTTGATGGAGACCGCCGACGAGCCCGCGGTGAGGACCAAGGGCGCGGTCTCACCGATAACGCGCGCGATGGCCAGCATGATTCCGGTGGTCAGTCCGGCGGCGGAGGTGGGGAGCACGATCTTGGTGATCGTGCGCCACTTGGGCACGCCCAGGGCGTAGGAGGCCTCACGCAGGTCCCGGGAGACCAGCCGCAGCATCTCCTCGCTGGATCGGACCACGACCGGGATCATCAGCACGGTCAGCGATAGCGCGCCCGCCGCGCCGTTGGTGTGACCCGGGCCGAAGAGCATCATCCACAGCGCCACCACGAACAGACCGGCGACGATCGAGGGGATACCGGTCATGACGTCCACGAAGAACGTGATGACCTTCTTGATCCGGCCCTGGGCGTACTCGACCAGGTAGACGGCGGTGAGCACACCGATCGGCACGGACAGCAGGGTGGCCATGCCGGTGATGGCCAGGGTGCCGACGATGGCGTGATAGACACCGCCCGCGTCCATGCTCGGCAGGACGCCGTTCATCGACACGGTCAGGAAGTACGGACTGAAACGGTCCAGGCCGTATCCGACGACGGTGTACAGCAGTGACACCAGCGGCGCCATGGCCAGCAGGAAGCAGCCGTAGACGATGGACGTGACCATGCGGTCCTTGGCCTTGCGACCGCCCTCCACACGGTTGGAGGCGGTCACGATGATGACCGAGTAGGCCACCGCGGTGAGCAACGCCCAGGTGATCAGACCGAAGGACGAGAACGCGGCCAGGACACCGGCGACCACCACGCCACAGCCGACCAGCAGACCGAGCGGGAAGTGGCGGGGCAGGGTGCCCGCGCGAAGGTCGGACTTGGCGCCGGACTCGGGTCCGGGGGCGTGAGGCTGCGTGGTCGTCGTGCTCATGCGGACTCCTTGTTGCCCCGTGCCACGACGTAGCGGGCGCCCATGTTGACTGCGAGAGTGATGGCGAACAGCACCAGACCGGCGGCGATCAGCGCGGAGACCCCGTAACCGGTGGCCTCGGGGTACTGGAGCGCGATGTGCGCGGCGATGGTCTGGTTGCCGCTCTGCAGCAGGTTGAAGGAGATCGCCAGGGCCGGGGAGAGGATCATGGCGACGGCCATGGTCTCGCCCAGCGCCCGGCCCAGGCCGAGCATGGCGCCACCGACGATGCCGGACTTGCCGAAGGGCAGCACGGCCAGGCGGATCATCTCCCACCGGGTGGCGCCCATGGCGAGCGCGGCCTCACGGTGGCCCTGTGGGACCTGGTGGAACACGTCGCGGGACATCGCCGTGATGATCGGCAGGATCATGACCGCGAGGACGACGCTCGCGGTGAGCAGGGTGCGGCCGGAGGTGGAGGAGGGTCCGGCGAACAGCGGGATCCAACCCAGGTAGTGGGTCATGCCCTCGTACACGGGGACCAGCTGTGGGGCGAGCACCATCATGCCCCAGAGTCCGTAGACCACGCTGGGGATCGCGGCGAGCAGATCGACGAGGTAGCCGAGCGTGGCGGCGAGCTTCCGCGGCGCGTAGTAGACGATGAACAACGCGATGCCGATGGCGACCGGGGTGGCCAGCAACAGCGCGATGGAGGCGGCCAGAACGGTACCGAAGGCCAGAGCGGCCACACCGAAGGAGGGATCCTCCCTGGTGTTGGCGTCCCACGACTGGTCGGTCAGGAAGTTCGAGGTGTTGGCCAACAACGACGGCCAGGCCTGGATCACCAGGAAGGCCGCCACACCGGCGAGGATCGCCAGGATCAGCAGACCCGACCCTCGCGCGAGTCCGGCGAAGACGGCATCGCCGATCCGGCGCTTGCCCCGGGGCGGTGGTGCCGCCTTGGGCGCGTCCGTGGTCGTCATGGATTCTCCGGTTCGGGAATGGTGAGTTGGGCCGGTCTCTCGGGTTCCTCGGTCACACCGATACGGGCATGGCCGAGTCGGGGACTCGACACAGGCGCATGCCGCACCGAATGTGAAGGTAAGCCCCAGAGGTGACCAGTTGTCCCAGGGAAGGTGAACGGAACATGAACGCCGCATCGCACACCTGTGGCGGTAAGGGGTTCGACCGGTTAATGTGACGCGTCACACTTGACGGAATCCGTTCCCCGGCGGGGCGTTCGGGCCGTGATCAGCCCTGCTGCGCGGGCGCGTACATGACGTCGGTGTCCCACATGGAGAAACCGAGGCTCTCGTACAGGCGCACGGCGGCCTCGTTGTCGCCGTCCACGTACAGGTGGACCCAGGGCAGCCCGGCGTCACGCAGGTGCCGTAGCCCGGCCAGGGTCAGGGCGCGGCCCAGGCCGGTGCCCTGCCACGCCGGATCCACGCCCACGACGTACACCTCGCCGACGCTCTCGTCGTCGCTGAGCCCCGCCCCGTCGGCGTGGGTCTTGGTCCAGTGGTAGGCGGCGATGTCACCGCTGGTGGTGGCCGCCACGAAGAAGCCCCGCGGGTCGAACCACTCCTCGATCTCACGCTGCAGCAGGTCGTCCAGGGTCAGGGAGCCCTGCTCGGGGTGGTCGGCGAAGGCCCGAGCGTTCGCGTCCAACCAGGCCTGCTCGTCCTGTCCGACCACGAAGGGGCGGATCCGCACCTTCTCGGCGACCTCGGGACGCAGTCCGGGTTCGGGGAGCTCGGGCGCCGTCCACGGGCCGCCCGACACCTCCGGGCCCAGGTCGCGCAGCGGCATCCGCATCTTGTGGAGTTCACGCGCCGGCTCCCAACCGGCCGCCTCCGCCACCGAGACCGCTCCCTTGGTGCGTCCATGGGCCCAGACCCGTACCCCGCGCGGCCCGGCGTCCTCGCGGACCGAGCGCAGCAGGGCCGTCCCGAGCCCCTGACCGCGGTGCTCGGGGTGGACGACGACCTCACCGGAGTCGGGTTCGTCCTCGACACGTTCGATGAAGGCGAAGCCGATGATCGGTCCGGTCGGGTCGGTGCCGCGGAGTACGTGGAAACGGCTGCTGCCGGCGGGCGCCCCGTGTCTGACCCTGAGCACGGTGTGCTCGGACAGGGGAGCGACGCCGTCCACGGCACGGGCCGCTTCGGCCAGGGCCAGTACGGGTTCGGTCAGCTCGGAGGCGAGATCGTCGGTGACTAGCGGGGTGTTCATGAGCGGCAATCCTAGATCCTGTTCGCCGCGTGGGCGCGCGACACCCGTGGTGTGGGCCGGTTCGATCGGTACGCCGGGCCCTCAGCCCTTACGGCGCCTGCCCTGGTAGCCACCGCCGACCGCGAGTCGGACCCGGCGGGTGGGCGCCAGTGGGGCGGCGAGCAGCAGGGCCAGCAGGAAGGCGGCGAGCAGGATCGCCGGGGTGACCGACGGTCCCATGTCGCTGTGGTCCGCGGCGATCTCGGTCTCGGTGTCCTCGTCGTCGGAGGAGGGTGTCACCAACGGGAGTTCGGCCAGGTCCTCGGCCGAACCCGGCGGGAGCTCGGGCAGGTCGGCCTCACCACGCGGCAGGTCTGGAATGTCCGCCCCACTCGTGGGCACGTCGCCCCGAGGCGGCGTGCGGTCGGGGGTGGTCGACGGAGTCGTCCGCGGATTCGACGGGGTGTTCGAGGCCCGGTCCGAGGGGGTGGAGGATGCGGACTCCTCATCGTTCCCTTCCGTGGGGGAGCTGGTCGGGGTCCGGGTCGGGCTGCTCGTGGGCGTGGGTGACGGGGTCTCGGTCGGAGTCTCGGAGGGGGTCTCCGAGGGTTCCTCGGTGGGAGTCTCGGAGGGTTCCTCGGTCGGCGTGGGGCTCGGCTCCGGTTCGGTGACCTCGATCGACCAGGTGGCGGCGGAGGATTCGGTGGGTGCGTCCTGGGCGCACCCGCCTGCCCCGTCGGCGAGCGCGTAGGTCAGGGTCGCGGTGACATCGGTGGTCTCACGCGGGGCTCCGGAGACGACACCGATGCCGTCGAGGCCGGTACCGCCGGACACGTCGCGCCCGACGAAACCGTCCACCCTGAAGACGGACCTCGCGGACTCGTCGATGTCCAACCCGAGCAGGCACACCGTGAGATCACCGTTGTTGGTCACCGCGAGTGCGTTGGGCTCGGGGACCTCACCCAGTTCGACCGAGTCCGAGGGCTTGTCGAAGGTCAGCAGCACATCACCGGGCGCGGCCACGGCGGGGGCCGCGGTGAGGACCAGGGTGGAGCCGACGAAGACGGCACCGAGCATCGCGGGTGTTCTTCGGACGAACGAGGGGCACGAGGGGGTCGTCGCGGCGGGGACGGGCATCGGGGCGATCTCACTCCTTGCGATGGCGCGCCAGTGTGGCTCGATCCGCGCCCAGGGGTTCCGCCGCGCCAGCCGTGGCCCGCCGGGTGCGTCACCGATCCTAAACTCTGCGTCCGCTCAGTTCGAGTCCCCCTTGGCATTCGATTTACCCCGGGACCCGAATGTTCGTCGTTCGCCCAGGTGAGCGGTATCGGACACGATTCCGGGACGTCCACGGTCCAACACGGACGCCCCGGGGTGACGCGGAACGATGGGTCCTACCCGGCCCCGGACTCCGTGGAGCGGGCCGAGGACAGCTCGGCGGCCTCGGCGGGGGTGTCCGGAACCGCCGCCGTCGTGACCGACCGGTTCGCCGTGTCCGGAACGAACCGGTAACCGACGTTTCGGACGGTGCCGATCAGCGACTCGTACTCCGAGCCGAGCTTGGCGCGCAGCCGACGCACGTGGACGTCGATGGTGCGGGTGCCGCCGAAGTAGTCGTAACCCCACACCTCCTGGAGCAGTTGGGCCCTGGTGAACACCCGGCCGGGGTGCTGCGCCAGGAACTTGAGCAGCTCGAACTCCTTGAAGGTGAGGTCGAGGATTCGGCCGCGAAGCCGGGCGATGTAGGTGGCCTCGTCGATGACCAGGTCACCGCGGCGGATCTCGTCCGGGTCCTCGCTCACGGCCTCGGCGGCGCCGACCGCCAGCCGCAGGCGTGCCTCGACCTCGGCGGGGCCCGCGCCGGCCAGGACGAAGTCGTCGACCTGCCAGTCCGGGGTGAGCGCCGCGACGCCCCCTTCGGTGAGCACGACCAGCAGCGGACAGTTCAGTCCGGTGGTGTCGATCAGGCGGCAGAAGTTACGGGCCGACGCGAGGTCGGTGCGGGCGTCGACGAGAATGGCGTCGACAGGGGCACTGGATCCGCCGGTGGCGCCCGAGGCGAGAAGGGCGCCGGCTTCGGCGGGTGCGACCCGTACCGAGTGCAGGAGAAGGCCCAGAGCGGGCAGGACGTGGTCGGACGGTTCGTTCGAGTTCGTCAGTAACAGCAGATGGCTCATGCGTCTCTTCTCGTCGGCCCGCGCGTGGCGGGCGATCGAAGGCGCCATTGCCCCCGGTGGAGATTTGTTGAATACGTCGCCTCCGAGCAACACCAAGGATAATCAACAGATGGCGAAGTGCACTATCAGGTACTGGGCATCGGCGAAGGAAGCGGCCGGAACGGCCGAGGACACGCTCGATGCGGACACGTTGGAAACCGCCCTCGACACGGCGCGTCGGCTGCACCCGGACGACCGTTTCCAGCGCGTGCTCGGGTCTTCGTCGCTGCTGGTGGACGAACGCCCGGTCGGCAAGCGGGCGCATGGTGAGGTGGCGGTCACGGACGGGACTGTGATCGAAGTCCTACCGCCCTTCGCGGGTGGGTGAGCCGAGGGCCGAGGGTCCGAACGCAGGTGTGGAATCGGAGTGGAACATGACGGAAACCCCGGCCTGGACGGGGAAGGCGCGCGTGGTGATGCTGGGTCGGCAGGGATGCCACCTGTGCGAGGACGCGTGGTCGGTGATCACTCGTGTGACGGACGAGCTCGGGGTGGATCGGGCGGAGGAGTCCTTGGACGCGGTCTCGGCGGCCGACCGGGAGGAGTACTGGGACAAGATCCCGGTGACCTTCGTGGACGGTCGTCGGCACGACTTCTGGCGGGTGTCGGAGGGGCGGTTGCGTTCGGCGCTCTCCGGCTGAACCGCGTCCGTTAGCGGTTCGTGGGCACCTCCCCGGTTTCCCGATCTTCTATCGGAGTCGCTTCGCCGCGCGCTTTCGCGCACCGGTGTCGTTCGTCCCCATCGCCCCTTGAACGTCCTTAACGGGGGGTGGCGGGCATTTTCGTCCGTCCGGAATGCGGAGGTTGTGATCCCCGCATTCCGGACGGACACGAGGCGATCATTTGTGTGAACTCCTCTGATGGGCATCACATGCCACCCCACTTTGTGCGTGCTTTCACAAGCGCGTAATCTGGGGTCACCGAACATCACGTAGGTCGGGGGAAGCGCACGGATCCGGTGGCCGACGCGGCCGGGGACGGGCGCGTCCCGCAACCCCGCCCGAACCGACCTCCCCCTGGAGCGCCCGCCTGTGATCAGTCGCCCGCCTCGTCCCCGGGAGAGGGGCATCCCGGAGGCCACCGTCGCCCGACTCCCGGTGTACCTGCGCGCCCTGCAGGCACTCCAGGACCGCGGCACCGCCACCGTCTCCTCTGAGGACCTGGCCGGAGCCGCGGGCGTGAACTCGGCGAAGCTCCGCAAGGATCTATCGCACCTGGGGTCCTATGGAACGCGCGGAGTCGGGTACGAGGTCGAGTACCTCGTGTACCAGATATCGCGTGAACTTGGTCTCACGCAGGACTGGTCGGTGGCCATCGTCGGCATAGGCAACCTGGGACGCGCGTTGGCCAACTACGGGGGGTTCGGCACCCGCGGGTTCCGTATCGCGGCACTGCTCGACGCCGACCCGGAAGTGGTCGGACGGTCGGTCGCGTCCCTGGACGTGAGGCATATTGACAACCTGGAGGAGGTTGTACGTGACAAGGGTGTGTCCATCGGGGTCATCGCCACTCCGGCCGGTTCCGCGCAGGGCGTGGCCGGCCGCTTCGTCGAGGCGGGCGTGACCAGCATCCTCAACTTCGCCCCCGTCGTGCTGAATGTGCCGGACGGGGTCGATGTGCGTAAGGTCGACTTGTCCATCGAACTCCAGATCCTCGCCTTCCACGCGCAACGAAGGGCCGACGTCGACGGCCCGGGCGCGGAACGGGCAGGGCTGGAAGTGACATAGACACAGGGTCCTTCGGACCCGCACAGGCGGTGGCGAAGAGCGAGCGTGCGCCGCGTTTCGGGGGGCTGACGACAGGGGTCCTCGGTCCTACCCGAACATGGAGAGGCATAAAGCCTGCATTAGTGCCTGCATAGGAGTGCGGATGAGTGTCCTGGCCGTGGGGTTGAGCCACCGGAGTTCGCCGGTGGCGCTACTCGAACGTGTCTCGTTGAACGGAGAGACACGGAGCAAGGCGGTCGGGGAGATGGTCGTTTCCGACGCGGTCAACGAGGCCATGGTGGTCTCCACCTGCAATCGCACGGAGATCTACGCCGACGTCGAGGGCTACCACGGTGGGGTCGCGGCCATCACCGAGCTGCTGTCCTGGCACACCGGCGTGAGCCTGGGCGAGCTCTCCGAGCACATGTACGTGCACTACGACGACCGCGCCGTCCAACACCTGTTCTCCGTCACCTGCGGCCTCGACTCCATGGTCGTCGGCGAGGGCCAGATCCTCGGCCAGGTCCGTGACGCCCTCAAGGACGGCCAGGAGACCGGAACCGTCGGCCGGGTCCTCAACGACCTCGGGCAGCGCGCCCTGCGCGTGGGCAAGCGCGCCCACACCGAGACCCACCTCGACCACGCCGGCGCCGACATGGTCGCCTTCGGCCTCAGCGTCGCCACCCGCGGCCTCGCGGTGACCCCCAGTCCCGACATGCCGGTCTCCGCCGTCACCCCGCCCGCGGGCTGCCCCATGTCCGGACAGGGCCCCTCCGAACCGGGCGAGGAGGCTCCGCGCACCCTCAGCGCCGTGCTGCCCTCCGGTCCGCTCACCGGTACCGGCGTCCTGGTCCTGGGCGCCGGCTCCATGAGTGCCCTGTCCGCCAACACCGTCGCCCGCCAGGGCGCCCGCACGGTCACCGTCGCCAACCGCACCCACGAGCGCGCCGCCCGCCTCGCCGAGTGCCTCAACGAGGCCTACGACACCGTCGACGCGCGCACCGTTCCGTTCATGGACGCCATCGACGCCCTCGCCGACGTCGACCTCGTCATCTCCTGCACCGGCGCCCAGGGATACGTCCTCACCGCCGACGAGGTGGCCGCCGCCACCAAGGGCCGCACCAGACCGTTGGTCTTCCTCGACCTGGCGCTGCCCCGGGACATCGACCCCGCCGTTCGCGAGCAGGACGGCGTCCGCGTCGTCGACATCGAGGACCTGCGTCAGGCGGCCTCGGCCGACGCGGCGGACGGGGACCCCGGTCGCTCCAGCGCCCTCGAACTCGTGCGCGGAATCGTCGACGAGGAGGTCGACCAGTTCCGGGCCGTGCGCCGCGCCGACCAGGTCGCGCCCACCGTCGTCGCCCTGCGCTCCCAAGCACGCGAGGTCGTCGAGGCCGAGCTCTCCCGCCTGAACGGCCGGCTGCCCGACGACCTCGACGACCGCACCCGCGAGGAGATCGGCCGCGCGATGCGTCGCGTCGCCGACAAACTGCTGCACCGACCCACCGTGAGGGTCAAGGAACTGGCCGCGTCCCCCGACGGGGAGTCCTACGAGACCGCGCTGCGCCGGCTGTTCGACCTCGACGCACGGACCACAGAGAAGCCTCGGGCTCCGCGAAGGACGGTCGCGCCCGGACGGCCCGACACCGCGCGGACCGCACAGGAGAACGCATGAGCGCCACACCCGCCAGGCTCGGCACCCGCCGCAGCACCATGGCGACCAGCCAGTCCCAGATCGTGGCCGACACGATCACCGAGCGAACCGGCCAGGCCATCGAGCTGGAACTCATCACCAGCTTCGGTGACGTCACCAAGGCCCACCTGACCCAGCTCGGCGGCACCGGAGTGTTCGTCAACGCGCTGCGCGACGAACTGACCGCCGGCAACATCGACTTCGCGGTGCACTCCCTCAAGGACCTGCCCACGACCCCCGCGGACGGACTCGTCCTCGCGGCCATCCCCGAACGCGACGACCCACGCGATGCCCTGTGCGCTCGCGACGGGCTCAAGTTCGACGACCTCCCCGCCGGCTCCAAGATCGGTACCGGTTCACCGCGCCGCGTCGCCCAGCTGGCCGCGCTGCGTCCGGACCTGGTCTACGTGCCCATCCGGGGCAACGCCGAGACGCGCCTGGGCAAGGTCACCTCCGGTGAACTCGACGCCGTCATCCTGGCCTACGCCGGGCTGGGCCGAGTGGGCCGTCGCGACGCCGTCACCGACGTGTTCGATCCCGAGCGGATGCTGCCGGCCCCGGGCCAGGGCGCCCTGGCCGTGGAGTGCTCCACCGAACGCGCCGAAGGCGACCTCTCCTACCTGTCCGCCGTCGACCACGCGCCCACCCGGGCCGAGGTCGTCGCCGAACGCGTCGTGCTGGCCGAGCTCGAAGCCGGTTGCGCGGCCCCGGTGGGCGCCTTCGCCGAATACGGCGAGGGCGGCCTGCGGTTGCGCGCGGCCGTGGTCGCCACCAACGGCTCCACCGCCATCCGCGGTGAGCGCACCGTGGAGATCTCCTCCCCGGACGACCTCGACACCGCGATCGCGCTCGGTCGCGACCTGGCCCGACAGATGATCGCCGAGGGCGCCGACCGCATCGTCGCGGAGGCCTTCGCCGAAAGGGACACCCCCTAGCGTCGCTTCGGTCGGGTTTCGCCCGTTACGACGGGGTGGACCTTGACCGACGCGGCACTGGAGACCATTCGGGACAGCGCCGGCCACCGGCGCGGAAGACTGTCGCGGAAGACCCGCGCGGGTCGCCTCATCCGCAACCGTCCCGGAGACCGCGCCCCGGGAGGCGGGCGACCCACATACGAGGAGCGAGTACGTGAACGCCAACGCCAACCCCCTTCCGGAGGAACCGCGTCGCAGCACGCGCGAACCGGGTCACGTGGCCCTGGTCGGCTCCGGCCCGGGAGGAGCCGAGCTACTGACGCTGCGCGGCGCCGAGCTGTTGCGCCGCGCCGACGTGGTCATCCCCCCTCGCGAGCCCGCGGGGGAGGAGCTGGCCGCCTTCCGGCGGGACCTGCTCTCCCACTGCCGCGAGGACGTGTCCGTGGTGGAGGCCGCCGAGTGCGGCGGCGACATCGACACCCTCGTGCTGACCCGCGCCCGTGAGGGGCAGCGGGTCGTGCGCCTGTACTCGGGGGACCCGTTCTTCGGCTGCCGAGGAGCCGAGCTCGTCGCCGCCTGCAAGGAGGCCGACGTCGAGGTCGAGGTCGCGCCCGGCGTTTCCTCGATCACCTCGGTGCCCACCTTCGCCGGCATCTCGCTGATGGGGGAGGGCGCTCCCGAACTGCGCGTCCTGCACGCCCGCCCGCACGGCGGCAAGGAGGTCGACTGGCAGGAGGCCGCGGCCAGTGACGCGCCACTGGTGATCCTCGGCGCGGACGCCCCCGTGGGCGAGGCGCCCGAGCACCAGGGGCCCGGCTTCGACGTACTCTGCAAGACCCTCATCGCCGGTGGCCGTCCGGCCACCACGCCGGTCGCCGTGGTCCGCGCCGGTGGGACCACCAGACAGACCACCGTGATCTCCACGCTGGCCCGGCTGGTCTCCGAACTCAAGTCCACCGACGCCAAGAACCATCACGTCACCGCGCCCGCGCTGATGATCGTCGGTGCCCCGGTCGCCCGCCACGCCGAACAGTCCTGGTACGAGACCCGACCGCTGTTCGGGTGGCGTGTCCTGGTGCCTCGAACCAAGGAACAGGCCGCGTCCCTGTCCGAACAGCTCCACAACCACGGTGCCGTGCCGGAGGAGGTGCCCACCATCTCGGTGGAGCCGCCCCGCACCCCGCAGCAGATGGAGCGGGCCGTGCGCGGCCTGGTCACCGGCCGCTACCAGTGGGTCGCCTTCACGTCCGTCAACGCGGTCAAGGCCATCCGCGAGCGACTGCAGTCCTACGGCCTGGACGCCCGCGCCTTCGCCGGAGTCAAGGTCGCCGTGGTCGGCGACGCCACCGCGCAGGCCGTTCGCGACTTCGGCATCGAGCCCGACCTGGCGCCGCCGGAGGACGTTCAGTCCAGCCGGGGCCTGGTGTCGGTGTGGCCGCCCTACGACGCCGAGATCGACCCCATCGAGCGGGTCCTGCTGCCGCGTGCCGACATCGCGACCGAGGTCCTCTCCGCCGGTCTCACCGACCTGGGATGGGAGGTCGACGACGTCACGGCCTACCGCACCGTGCGGGCCGCGCCGCCGCCCCAGCCGATCCGGGAGGCCATCAAGGGCGGTGGTTTCGACGCCGTGCTCTTCACGTCCTCCTCCACGGTCCGTAACCTGGTGGGCATCGCCGGCAAGCCGCACAACACCACCGCCATCGCGGTGATCGGCCGGGAGACCGAGCAGACCGCCATCGAATTCGGCCTGCGTGTCGACGTCGTCGCACCGAAGGCTTCGGTTTCGGCCTTGGTGGAGGCACTTTCGGAGTACGGTGCCGCCAAGCGCCAAGAAGCGATCGACGCCGGAAAGCCCGTCCTCAAGCCGAGCCAGAAGCGTCGCGGTCGCCGCCGCAAGCTTTGAGCGCGCCCAGGACCACCTCACCTCTTCCGTCCCACGACCCGGGAGCTCTCCATGACCTTCGGTGACCACGACGCCTCGTTCCCCGTCGCCCGGCCGCGCCGCCTGCGCCGAGGGCAGGCGCTGCGTCGCCTGGTCTCGGAGACCCGGGTGCTGCCGGAGAACCTCGTCCTGCCCATGTTCGTCAAGGAGGGACTCACCGAACCGGTGCCGATCTCCTCGATGCCCGGGCAGGTGCAGCACACCGGGGACAGCCTGCGCAAGGCCGCGCACGAGGCCGTCGAGGCCGGGGTCGGTGGACTGATGCTGTTCGGCATCCCCGAACACAAGGACTCCGTCGGTTCGCAGGCCGACGACCCGGACGGTGTGGTGCAGGTGGCCCTGCGCGACCTGGCCGCCGAGGTCGGTGACGACATCGTCGTCATGGCCGACCTGTGCCTGTGCGAGTACACCGACCACGGTCACTGCGGCCCGCTGGAGCACGATGGGCACGTGAACAACGACCTCACCCTGGAGCGGTACGCGTCGATCGCCGCCGCCCAAGCGGAGGCGGGCGCCGCCGTGGTCGCGCCCAGCGGCATGATGGACGGCCAGGTCGCGGCGATCCGGGAGGGCCTGGACCGGGCCGGTCACGCTCAGGTGCCGATCCTGGCCTACGCCGCCAAGTACGCGTCGGTGTTCTACGGGCCCTTCCGAGAGGCCGCGGAGGGCGCCCCGCAGTTCGGAGATCGCTCCGGCTACCAGCAGGACCCCGGCAACGTCCGTGAGGCGTTGCGGGAAGTGGCCCTGGACGTGGCCGAGGGCGCCGACATGGTGATGGTCAAACCAGGCCTGGCCTACCTCGACGTGGTGGCCAAAGTGGCCGAGTCCGCTCCGGTACCCGTGTCGGCCTACCAGGTCAGTGGCGAGTACGCCATGATCGAGGCGGCGGCGGAGAAGGGCTGGCTCGACCGGGAGCGGGCGATCCTGGAGACCTTGACCTCCTACCGACGCGCGGGGGCCGAACAGATCCTCACGTACTGGGCCACCGAGGCGGCACGGCTACTGCGCTGACACGCACAAGGCTTTCGCCCCGGTCGCGGCCACCGGGCGCCGAGCCACATCGAACCGGCCGCGCCCGCACCGAAGTCGACCGGGGAGCTCAGATGGCCGATGTGTTGTACCGCCGGAAGCGTCGCCGCACCACGGACAGCATGCTGGAGTCGGCGTTGCGCTACGCCGAACTGGGCTGGCCCGTGGTCCGGGGCGCCGCCCCGGGGCAGGACCGGTCCTGTACCTGTGACCGCATGGGATGTCCCGACCCGGCCGCGCATCCGACCACCGCGGCCTGGGGCGTGGAGGCCAGCACCGACTCCGACAAGATCCGTCGTTGGTGGACCATCGACCCGAACGCGAACGTGGTGCTGCCCACCGGTCGGGTCTTCGACGTGTTGGACGTGCCCAGTGAGGCCGGTGTGATGGCCCTGGCGCGGATGGGACGCCGGGGCGTACCCGCCGGCCCGGTCGCGGCCCTGGACTCGCGCTACCTGTTCTTCGTGGCCACCCGTTCCCCGATGGACGAGGACGAATGGTGGTCGTGTCACCTGGACTGTGTCCCCGAGGCCGTGGAGGAGATGCCGGGCCTGCGCTGGCACTGCCGGGACAGCTTCGTGCTCGGCGCCCCGTCCGTGCTCGCCTCGGGAGGTCGCGTCACCTGGATCCGCGCCCCGCGCGACTCCGAGGACCCCGTGATCCTCCCCGACCCCATCGCGGTGCTGGACATCCTGGCCGACGCCAGCGAGGAGTTCTCCGCGACCTGACCCGGTTCAGCCCTCGCCGCGGCCGACCCGCAGGGCCAGGGCCGTGCGGTCGCGCAGCCCCAGTTTGCGCAGAATGCTGGTGACGTGGTTCTTGGCGGTGCCCTCGGTGATGAACAGCGCGCGGGCGATCTCCCGGTTGGTGCGGCCCTCGCCCACCAGCCGTGCCACCTCCCACTCCCGGTCGGACAGCGCCGCGGGAGCGGCCGGTTCCGGTTCGACCGGGACGGGCACGCTCAACGCGGCGACCAGGCGTTCGGCGGCCGGCCCGCCCAGGATGGTCTGGCCGGCGGCCACCCGGTGGATGGCGGCCACCAGCTCTTCGGGTGGTACGTCCTTGAGCAGGTAACCGCGCGCGCCGGCGCGCAGACAGCCCAACACGAGTTCGTCGTCGTCGAAGGTGGTGAGCACGAGCGCGGGTACCCCGGGGTGTTCCTCGCGCATCCTGGTGATCAGCTCCATGCCGTCCATGCGCGGCATCCTGGCGTCCACCAGGGCCACGTTCGGCGGTGGTGAGGCGGACAGGAGTCCCAAGGCCTCGACACCGTCCGCGGCCTCGCCGACGACCTCGATGCCCTCCTCGATCTCCAACAGCTTGCGCAGCCCCTGCCGCAGCAGGATCTGGTCGTCCACGACCAGTACGGACACCGTGTTCACAGGCCACCCCCGGCGGCCACGGTAGCGGGACGGTCGACTGTTCCGGGTTCGCAGGGCACCTCCACCCGCAGCCGGAAACCACCGCCGGTCCGGCCGCCGGCGGTCACCGAGCCCGCCACCGCCGACACCCGCTCGCGCAACCCCCGTAGGCCGAAGCCGGAACACAGGACGTCATCGCCCGCCCCGACGCCGTTGTCGGTCACCGTCACCGACACACCTTCGGGGGCGGCCTCGACCTTCACCTCGATCCGATCCGCGCCCGAGTGGCGCATCGCGTTGGTCAACCCCTCCTGGAGCGTGCGGTAGCAGACCAGTTCGGCCTCCTCAGGCAGACGCGGCCAGGAACCGGCCTCGGTGAAGTCGATGCGCACCCCGCCCCCGGAGAACGACTCCGTCATCGCGCGCATGGCGGCCGTTCCGGCGCGTCCCTCCAACCGGAGCGGGCGCAGGGCGCGCACCCAACGCCGGGTGTCGGTGAGCGCCTCACGGGCCAGTTCACGGGCCTGCTCGACCTCGGTCCATGCGTCCTCGGGGCGGGCGGTGCGGAAGCGCAGGGCGTTGGACAGCGACATGGTCAGGGCGGTGAGGTAGTGCCCGGTGCTGTCGTGCATCTCCCTGGACATACGCGCCCGTTCCTCGGCCACGGTCAGCTCCCGAACACGGTCGGCGTGGCGGCGCAGCTCCTCGTGGGCGCCGGCCAACTCGCGAAGGAGTTCCCGGGTGCGCTCGGCGCGCTGCGCGGCGACCGACAACGCCACGTAGGCCGCCCCGGACAGCATGGCGAGCATGGTCAGTCCGATGGCCAGGGCCACCCCGACCAGCAGGGGCATCCCGGGGAGGAGGACCGTCGTCATCGAGAACACGATGAGGAGCACCGCGTACCCGAGCAGTCCGGCGATGCCGAAGACGGCCACGGCGTTCATCGCGGCCACGCACACCAGGAGGAACGTGGTGTGGTTGCTGATGAACATCGTGCCCAGGCTGAGCAGGAGGAAGAGCACGGTGGCGGCCCGGCCCGCCCATGAGGTCCGCGGGCTCCAGGGCAGGAACGGCCACAGGGCGCAGGACAGGACCAGGCCCACCGCGCCGGCGACCAGGTAGCCGATGAGCAGGGGGTCCGTCGTCCGGAGCTCCTCCGCGCCGCCGGCGAGGAAGGCGACCCCGAACATGAGCATGGTGGTGAGGACCGCCATCCAAAAGAGCAGGTTCAACACTCGCGGGGGGCGGTTTCCACGCAGAGCCACCCAGGCGGAGAGATCGGGCGGAGCGTCGGACTTCTTCATTTCTTGAGAGTAACCGGGAAATGGTCGGTGGGGACCTCGGGAAGGTCATGGCATCGGCATGTTCGTCACCATGACCTCCGGCATGTTCCGAAGCCGGGAAAGACGTGACCCCGCCATGTCCGTGGGTCGATGTGGGCCCACGCCCTTCCCTTCTACCTTTTCACCTGTAGCCGAATTCAGGGACCAGGAAGGGTCGATGGGAAGATGGAAACAGAAGCCGAGGAAAGGGAGGGAAACCTCTTCCCGAGGGCGGGGGTGACGATTTCCGTACTCCTGTCCCTGCTGATGCTCGGGGTCGGCGCCGCCGTCTGGGCGGACCTTCCCGCGATGGTCCCCAGCGGGAAGGTCGACTTCTCCGGCGAACCCACGATGACCCCTCGCCCGCTCTTCGCGATGGCGATGCCGGCGGTCACCCTCCTCGTCGTGCCGACCGTGGCCTTCCTGCCCGCGCTGGGCGAACGGTTCCAACGGGTGTCGGGACAGGGGACACCGTGGTCGGCGCCCTCACTGCGGCGGTTCCTGAACCTTCTGCTCCCGCTGCTGTCCCTGGCCCTGGCGGCCCTGCACACGGTGCTGCTCCTGTGGGAAGCGGGCCACGCGACCTGGCCGTCCAACGACCACCTCATGGCGGCGGTCCTCGCCTTCTTCCTGGTGGGGCTCGGGCTCATCGTCCCGCTGCTGCGCGCGGCTCGGGGAAGCGACGATCCGGCCGCCCGTTGGTGGGAGCGGGCGCGCCGGCCGGTGAGCGCGGGCATCGTCCTGGTCGGTTCGGTGGCGGGGGCGACCGGGTTCCTCCTGGGGGAACCGGTCATGGCGGCCTACGCGACCGGTCTGATCGGTCCGGTGATCCTCGTGGGCTGTGCCGTTCCGTTCATCGGAGAACGGAACCGGAAGAACGATTCGAGGAGTGACTCATGAGTACTGACGAAATGATCGGGGTCGAGAAACTCACCCGGTCCTATGGGACGAACACGGGGATCTTCGACATCGATTTGTCCGTCCGCGAAGGGCGGGTCTTCGGGGTGGTCGGCCCGAACGGGGCCGGAAAGACCACGTTGCTGTCGATCCTCGCCGGAACCCGCGCTCCGGGGAGCGGAAGGGTGCGTTCCCACGCGGAACGGATCCTGTTCTGCCCGGACGTACCCGACTTCGAACCCTGGCTGACCGCCGCCGAGGTGGTCGAACTCAGCGCCCGAATGGTGGGGGCGCCCGCCGGGCCCGCCGAGGTGGCGAGGGCCCTGGAGCGGGTGGGGCTCACGGAGGCCGCCGACCGTCGCAACGGGAGGTTCTCCCGGGGCATGCGGCAGCGACTGGGTCTGGCCGCCGGCCTGGTCTGCCGACCGGACGTGCTCATCCTCGACGAACCGGCTTCCGGGCTCGACCCCCGGGGCCGGGCCGACATCCTCGACCTCATCACCGAACTGCGTCGGGAGTGCACCGTCATCCTCGCCAGTCATCTACTCGGAGACGTCCAGAGAGTGTGCGACGACGTCGTGGTGATCGTCGGGGGCCGTGTGGTCCACCAGGGCCCCGTCGCCGACATCGCCGACCAGGGGCGCCCCAACGCCTGGTATCTGCGGATCCGCGGGCGGGCCGACCACCTCGCCGCGCTCCTGGCCGCCGAGGACTGGGTCACCCGGGCGGACGCGGTCGAGGAGGACTGCGTGCTCCTGGAAGCCGTCGACGCGACCGCGGGCGAGTCGGGGATCCCCCGAGCCCTCGCCGAGCACGGTGTGCCACTGGTCGGCCTCCACGGATACCAGGAGGACCTGGAGTCGGTCTTCCTCTCCCTCACGAACAGGACGGACCGATGAACGGCACCCTCTACCGGCTCGAAGCCCTCCGACTGCTGCGCACGCACACCCTGCTCCTGCTGGTCCTGGCCTTCACCGCCTCCGGTGCCGTCGGACCCTTGACCGCCTACTTCATGGAGGACCTGCTCCGGCTGGCCGATCCCGAGGGCGAACTGGCGGCGTTGGACCTGGAGGTCCCGACGATGACCGCCGGCGACGCCCTGGCCTCCCACGTCGAACTGGTCGCGCCCCTGGGAGTGCTGCTCGTGGTGCTGGTGGCGGCCATGGCCCTGACGGTGGACGCCGCCCCCGGCCGTTCCGTCTTCTACCGGTCCAGGGTGTCGGGGACGGCGCGACTGATCCTGCCCCGGGTCGTCCTGCCCGCACTCGCCGCCGTCCTCGCGCACCTGGTGGGGGCACTCGTGGCCTGGGCGTTCACCGCGATGTTCTTCGACGGGCCGCCGCTGCCGGCGACCATGCTCGGTGCCCTGCTGGGCGGGGTGTACATGGTCTTCGTGGTCGCGGTGGTGGCACTGGCGTCGTCCCTGGTCCGCAACGCGCTCGCCGTGGTCGGTATCGCCGTCCTGGTGTTGGTGGTCTGCGCCGGGGCGGGGAGCCTGCCGTTCCTGGCCGAGTGGGCGCCCGGCGCCCTGCTCCAGGGGATGGTGCTTCCGGCGGTGGGCGCGCCGCTCGGCGACCTCCTCCCGGCGATCGCGACCACCGTCGTGCTCACCGTCGGGGCCCTCGCCCTCGCGCTGAACCGGAGCGGTGCCCGAGAGATCTGATTCGTGTCGGTAAGTGAACGATGGGGGCCTTCTCCGGCCCCCATCGTTCATGTCTGATTCGTCTCAGATCCGTGTCTCGTTGACGACGATGCCGTCGTGGTCGCTGTAGAGCCACTCGCCGGGGACGAACGTGACGTCGCCGAAGGTCACCGGGACGTCCTGCCGACCGGCCGCGTCCTTCACGGACTTGCGCGGGTTGGAGCCCAAGGCCTTCACGCCCAGCTCCAGACCCCCGAGGGCGACGGTGTCGCGGACCGCGCCGTTGATGACCACCCCGGCCCAGCCGTTGCGCACGGCGGACTCCGCGATCATGTCGCCCATCAGGGCGGTGCGCAGCGAGCCGTTCCCATCCACGACCAGGACGGCGCCCTCGCCGGGGGAGGCGAGGATCTGCTTGACCAGGCCGTTGTCCTCGTGGCAGCGCACGGTGCGGATCGGCCCGGAGAACACGTCGTGGCCGCCGTAGCGGCGGAACTGTGTGGAGCAGCTGCGCAGGGTGTCGCCGTGGTCGTCGATCAGGTCCGCGGTGGTGAAGTTCGTGGCCATGACAGCTCCGGTCGCTGGGAGAGACGGATGGGCCCGTCCAAATTACTCAGCGGTAGTGCCGAGGGCGTTCGTCGGGGTCGCGTGTCTCCTACATCGGACCGGACGTGCGCCTTCGTCGGATTTCGGCGTAGTACGGCCCTGCGGGGTTCCGGTTGATGACAGGATGAAGGCTTCCCGTCATTCGACCGTGGGAGTTCCGTCACCGGAACGTCGCCCAGCCTTTTCCCTGCCGCTTGAGCGACTCTTCTCCCCCGTACGACCCCAATGGAGAGAGATGGTCTCCGAGATCTTCGCCATCAGCGCCGCCTGGTCGCGAGCCGTGATCGATTTCGCCGCCGGACTCGACCCCTGGATGCAGTCCGCGGCAGAGCTGGGCACCGACCTGTTCCTCGGTGTCTTCGCGCTCTTGTTCCTCATGGCCTGGTGGAAGGCCCGATCGGTCGACTCGCGCCGAGTCGGCCTGGCGCTCTTCGCCCCGGTCGCGACCGTCATCGCCTACTTCGTCAGCGTGACGATCAAGTCGTTCTTCCAACAGATGCGGCCCTGTCAGGCCATGACGGACCTCAGCGTCATCGCCACCTGTGATCCCATCGGCGACTGGTCGTTCCCCAGCAACCACTCCGCGATCGCCGGTGCCGCCGCGGCCGCGATCATCATCGCCTGGCGCCGCTTCGCCGTCGTCGCGGCCGTCTTCGCCTTCCTGGAGGCCTTCTCCCGGGTCTTCGTCGGCGCCCACTACCCGCACGACGTCACGGTCGGCCTGCTGGTCGGCGCCATCGTCGCCACCCTGGTCTCCCTCCTGGCCGCCCGCCCGATGACCTTCCTCGTCGACCGGCTCGCGGAGATCGACGCGCTGCGCCCCCTCCTGCGCGCCAAGCCCCCGGTCCCCGGCCCCGGCCACGAGGCCATTCGGCAGGACACGCACGCCAAGGCGTAGACCCCGAACCCGTGTGCCCTGCTCCATTCCCGGAGCAGGGCACATGTTCGTCTCCCCGCGGGTCCGGAGCCCGGCACCGACGTCTACCGGCTCGTACGCGTCATCCTGCGTGATCGAGCGGGTACCCGGAGCCCAGGTGGCACGAAGTGCGGGGTGGGTCACGGTCGCGGTGGAGGGGACAGCTGAGACACTGGTGAGGTGGGTACTCAACAGACTTCCGCAGAGCTCTTCCGGCGGGCGGCCGCCGTCGTCCCCGGCGGCGTGAACTCGCCCGTCCGCGCCTTCGGCGCCGTCGGCGGCACCCCGCCCTTCTTCGTCAAGGGCGAGGGCCCCTACCTCACGGACACCGACGGTCGTCGCTACGTCGACCTCGTCTGCTCCTGGGGGCCGCTCGTCCTCGGCCACGCCGACCCCTCCGTGGTGGAGGCCCTCCACGGTCAGGTGGCGGCCGGTACCTCCTACGGCGCCCCGACGCCCGGTGAGGTCGAACTCGCCGAGCTGATCGTGGAACGCACCTCCGTCGAGAAGGTCCGCCTGGTCAACTCCGGGACCGAGGCCACCATGTCCGCGATCCGCCTCGCCCGCGGATTCACCGGGCGCGGCAAGGTCATCAAGTTCGCCGGCAACTACCACGGCCACGTCGACGCCCTTCTCGCCGCCGCCGGTTCAGGTCTCGCCACCTTCGCGCTGCCCGACTCCCCGGGTGTCACCGGTGCCAGCGCCGCGGACACCATCGTGCTGCCCTACAACGACGTCGAGGCCGTCGAACGGGCCTTCGCCGAGCACGGCGACGAGATCGCCTGCGTGATCGCCGAGGCCTGCCCGGCGAACATGGGCGTGGTCCCGCCCCGCGCCGGATTCAACGCCCGGCTCAAGGAGATCGCGCACGCCAACGGCGCCCTGCTGATCCTCGACGAGGTCCTCACCGGCTTCCGCGTCAGTACCTCCGGTTGGTACGGCCTGGAGGAGGTCGCCGGTGACCTGGTGACGTTCGGCAAGGTCATGGGCGGCGGACTGCCCGCCGCGGCCTTCGGCGGACGCGCCGACATCATGGACCGGCTCGCCCCGAACGGCCCCGTCTACCAGGCGGGCACGCTGTCCGGGAACCCGCTGGCCACGGCGGCGGGCCTCGCCACCCTGCGTGGTGCGACCTTGGCGGTCTACGAACACATCGACCGGGTGTCCACACAGGTTCAGGCCGAGGTCTCCAAGGCGCTCGGCGCCGCCGGGGTCGCCCACCGGATCCAGAACGGCGGCAACCTGTTCACGGTCTTCTTCACCGACCAGGACGTCGTCGACTTCGACACCGCTCGGGCCACCGACACCAAGGTGTTCGCGGCGTTCTTCCACGCCATGCTCGAACAGGGCGTGTACCTGCCGCCCGCCGCGTTCGAGGCCTGGTTCTTCTCGGCCGCGCACGACGAGAACGCCATCGACCAGGTGGTCGCCGCCCTGCCGAAGGCGGCCCGGGCCGCCGCCGAGGCCCAGGGCTGATCACGCCCGAACCCCGCACAGAAGGACTCCTACGATGACCACGACCACCGTCGTCCACCTGCTTCGCCACGGTGAGGTGTACAACCCCGACAAGGTCCTCTACGGACGCTTGCCCGACTACCACCTGAGCGATCGTGGGCAGCGGATGGCGGAGCTGGCCGCCGACTGGTTCGAGGGCCACGACATCGCGGCCCTGTACTCCTCGCCGCTGGATCGCACCCAGGAGACCGCGATCCCGCTGCAGAAGGCGTTCGACCTGCCGGTGACCCTGGACGATCGGCTCATCGAGGCGGCCAACAAGTTCGAGGGAATGACGTTGTCCGCGGCCTCGGCCCGCGACCCACAGGTGCTGAGGAGGCTCTACAACCCGTTCCAGCCCTCGTGGGGCGAGCCCTACCAACAGGTCGTGCAACGGATGGTCGACGTGATCAAGGTGGTCCGTCGGGCGGCCTGGGGGCGCGAGGCCGTGTGCGTCAGCCACCAGTTGCCGATCTGGATGGCACGACGGGCCTCGGAGGGCAAGCGACTGTGGCACCGGCCGGATCGGCGCGAGTGCAACCTGGCCAGCGTCACGTCGTTGACCTTCGCCGACCAGCGTCTGGCCAGCGTCAGCTACGCGGAGCCGGCGGCCGGGCTGTACGTCGATGGGCAGTCCGTTCCGGGTGCCTGACCGATTGTTCGAAGTGTGAGACCGCCTGCGGGGCGGCCGGAACGGGCCGCCCCGAGGCCGTACTTCGCGTGGTTCGTGTCCGTTGAACACGACCTACCGGATAAGCTGGGGCCACGGGTGCGGTAGATATGCGTGCTCAGTGCCGCCCTCCCCGGGGTCCGCCCCGGTCGCACCGGCCGCGCACGCGAAACGCGTGTGAGCCACCGCGAGCCCGGTTACCGCATCCGAGCCGCCAGGTGTTCCGCATCAGCGGTTCGGCATGTCCGTACTCACTCGTCAGCGAGAAGGTGATCCCATGGGTTCCGTCATCAAGAAGCGTCGTAAGCGGATGGCGAAGAAGAAGCACCGCAAGCTGCTCAAGCGCACGCGTGTCGCGCGTCGCAACAAGAAGTAGGACCTCTCAGCGGCGAACGTATCTCCGCGGGCTTGGGCGTGCCCCAGGGCTCGCCTCGGACGCGGAGACACTTCCCCCTTTGCGTGGCATTGCCCACGGCAATGGAATTTTCTGGGTGAAGCGCTGTTGTGCTTCACGGGTCGCGGTCGCCGCTTCACCCCCTGGCGGGTGAACGGTCCGCGGGCCTTTCGCACCACCGTCTCCTTCCAAGGAACGTGTCGCCATGGCTCGTGTCGTACTGGTCACCGGGGTCTCCAGCCCCCTCGCTGCCAGGGTCGCCCAGGCCCTGAGTGAGAGGCCCGGCGTGCGCCGGGTGATCGGAGCGGACTCCTCACCTCCCCCGGGTGAACTGCCGGGGATCGAGTACCGGCACGTCGACCTGCACGACGGAAGCCTGGACCGGATCGTCACCGACTCGGGCGCCGACCTGGTCCTGCACCTGGGTCTGGACACGGTGAAGGGCGCGGACCGGGAGGACGACCTCCTCGGCACCATGCGTGTCCTGGGCGCGGCCCAGCGTTCCGATTCCGTCCGCCGTCTCGTGGTACGCTCCAGCGCCACGTGGGAGGCCGACGACGCGGCCGTGGTGGAGCGGGACACCCGCGCACTCCAACGCCGGCGCCCGGACCTGTCCGTGGCCGTGCTGAAGTTCGCGAACCTCATCGGTCCCTCCGTGGACACCCCCCTCACCCGTTACATGGACTACCGGGTCGTGCCCACCGTCATGGGCCGAGACCCGCGCGTGCAGTTCCTGCACGAGGACGATGGCGCCGAAGCGCTCACGCTCATGGCGCTGAGCGAACAGACCGGTTTCTTCGACGTCTCGGGGGCGGACACGGTCCCCCTCTCACACTGCCTGCGCCGCATCGGCGGCCAGCGCGTCCCAGTGCCGGCCCGCGGCCTGAAGGCGTTGCGCGGCGTGGCCAAGCGCGGCCGGATCGGTTACGCGAGCGCCAGCGCCGCCCGCACCGTCAACACCGGGCTGCACGCCGCCCGGCTGGACCCGACCTCGCTGTGCACAGCCCTGGACTGGTCGCCCGCCTACAGTTCCATCGAGGCCTTCGAGTCGTACGCGCACAGCCGTGGCGGCGTCGCTCGAAGCGGTGGACGCGGCGCCGGACTGCGCCCGGGGCACGTCATCGCTCTGGCCCGAGCCACCCTGGGCCGCTGACCCCACCCGTTACCCCACCCCCGCACCGACCGGGGAGCGCTCACCGGTCCCGCAGTTCCTCCGCCCATGCCCGCAGGCCCGCCGCGAAACCCGCGCGGTCGCGCTCGGGCAGGCGTTCCATCGCGCGTCGCAAGGGCGCCGCACGCGCCGCGACCAGTGCTTCCACCGACGGCCGGTAACCCGTGGCCAGACTCAGCAGGGTGCGCCGGCGATTGTCCGGATCCTCCTCGGCGACGACCAGTCCCGCCCTCCTGAGGTCACCGGCCAGTTCGCTGGCGGTCGGCATGGAGACGGCCATGCGTTCGGCCAGTTCACCGACGCCGATGGAGCGGACCACCGCCAGCTGTCCGAGGACCCCGCCATGGCGCGCGGTCAGTCCGTGTTCGGCGAAGACCGCGGCGACGTCATCGGGCATGTCCGTGCGGATCCGTCGGAAGTAGACCTCCAACTGCGGTATCACCCCGAGTTCCGCCACCAGTTTCGGATCGGGGCGTTGGAAGGGTTCTGAAGCGCGCTCCTGTGCCATGCCCATGATCATAAAGATTCGGGTGAGCAAACTGTTTGTATATCCGAAGTGTTGCCTCTAGGCTGAGATGCCAGACCACGGTGTCCGCCGGAGCCCCGTGCGGCGCCGAGTGAGGAGCGAGTCATGGCAGCCGCCACGCCCGGGCACTCCGGCCCGATGTTCGACCCACCGCACCCGTACGGCTACGTGTACATCGGCGTGAGCGTGTCACCGCCCGAACGCGGGCCCATCGTGCGAGGTGACCGGAGACGGGAGGAGGCCCTGGCGGAGTTCGGCGGGCTTCTCCCCGAGGTGGAGGCCCGGCCCGAGGTCGTCGCCGTCGCTCTCTACGAAGCCGTGTTCATGCCGCCGCTGTCCGGAGCCCCCCGGTACGACGTCCTCCTTCTCATCACGACCGTCTCGCCCGAGGCCGCCGACGACCTCTTGGGCTCGGAGGCCTATCGGGCATTGGACGGAGAGCTCGTGATGGTCGCCCGCAACGTCCGCCGGATCGGCGAGACCGAGGACGGTTCCAGGTCGACCTTCCTGTTCAACCACTTCACCGCGCCCGATCCCGAACGCGCCGTCGTGGCCTGGGAGGACCTGGCCCACTGGTACGTCACCTCGATCGGGGTGGACAACAGCACCCTCCTGCGACCACAGGGAGAAGCCGCCTTCGCCATGGTCAACCAGGTTCGGTTGCCGGGAGGGCCGCTGCGCTTCCTGCTCGCGCAATTCGTTCGGCCGAGTTTCTTCCGAAGGGTGCGCGGCGGGCTGCGCTCGGAGGGGATGAGGGCGCTGCCGGTGTTCTATCGGCGCGTCTGAACGTGCTGCGGCGGCCCGGACTCATGGCAGGGGGAAAAGGGGACGGGTTCGAGGGCGAGCGTCGCTCTGCGTTCCGCTCAGCGCTTCTCGGGGAGTTCCTCAGGGGGTGGGGAAGGACTTGCGGTGCCGTACCGCACGCACCGCGACCGCGCCGGCCACCGCACCCGCCACGGCCGCGGGGACGGCCACCTTCAGGGCTCGTCGGTGTCTGCGGAAGTCGTGGACCGGCCACTGGTGGGTCCGGGCGTACCGGCGCAGGTCCCCGTCCGGGTTGACCGCGTGCGGATCGCCCACCAACGACAGCAGCGGCAGGTCGTTCGAGGAGTCGCTGTAGGCCGAGCAGCCCGCCAGGTCCCACCCCTCCTTGCGGGCGAGCTCCCGCACCGCCACGGCCTTGGCCGGACCATGCAGCAGGTCGCCGTTGAGTCGTCCGGTGTAGACCCCGTCGACGCTCTCGGCCTCGGTGCCCAATGCGCCGGTCAGTCCCAGCCGGTGTCGGATGATCTCCGCCAGTTCCACCGGGGTCGCGGTGACCAGCCAGACCGGCCGCCCGGCGTCCAGGTGGCCTTGAACGAGCCGTCGGGCGCCCTCCCAGATGCGATCGGCCATGGTGTCGTCGTAGATCTCCTCGCAGAGGGCGACCAGGTCCCGCACGTCGTGTCCGGCGACGAACGCCAGGGCGGCCTCACGTGCGGCGTTGATGTGCTCGGGTTGTTCGCTGCCGGTCACCCTGAACACCGTCTGCCCCCACGCGAACCGCATGAGGTCGCGAGTGGTGAACAGGTCACGGGAGGCGAGCCCGCGGGCGAAGTGGTAGATCGAAGCGCCGCGCATCAGGGTGTTGTCCACGTCGAAGAAGGCGGCGCCGGGACCGATCGGGTTCGGGAACGTCGCGTCCAATGGCACGGTTCTCTCCTGGATCAGGTGGGGGAGGTCGCCCTCCGGCGGCCGGGGTGAGGCCCCCGCGTACTGTGAGCCTAGGGGCACGAGGCGCCCCGGTGGGGCCGCTGCACCGCCACGAGAATCCTGGTGATGAAGCTCACAGTGTAAAAGGCGGTTCCGGCCCGCACTCTGCGAGATCTCCTCAGGGGCCGACCCCTCAAAAGTGCACGTTGTGCACATCCACTCATCAGCGTGCATCATCATTGTCGAGATGGTCACGGTAGGTCTGACATTCATTAGCGCGTTGGTCGGCTGGAGCGCCACCGCCGCGCTGACCGCTTATGCCCAACGTCGGCCCGGTATCGCCGCGATCGCATGGTTGATCGCCGCGCTGGCCGTCACGGTGGGACTCAGCGCCGCGGTGATCGGGGTGCTGTTCGATTTCGGTGAGCCCACCTTCCGACTCCTGCAACTGGGTGTCAGCCTCCTCGGGCCCGTCTACATGGCGTGGGGGGCCTTCGAATACGCGGTCCGCGCGCCGAACGCCCGGTTCACCTCACGCCTGTTCCTCAGCGTCTTCACCATCGTTCCCCTGGTGGTGCTGGCCGTCGACCGCGCCAGCGGTCGCTTCGACTCCTCCTTCCCCCCGCTGGCCGAACACTACGATCTGATCCCGCGCGCGCTCGTGAACGGTGCGCAGGTCTTCGCCGTCGTCCTCCTCGTCACCGCGCTGGTCTCCGTCGCGCGGCGCGGCCTCCGCGGCCCCGGGAGGACCGATCTGATCGTTCTCGGGCTGCTCGCCCTGGCCACGCTCCTCTCCGCGGTCGTCGGCCGCTTCGGGCTGGACGCCGTGGGCCCGCTGCTGATGCTCGGCGCGGTCTCCGCGCTCTGGGGCGCCGGAGCACTGGCGGCCAAGCCCCGTCGCGACGTCTACGACGATGACGACGACTACTACGACGACGAGTACGACGACGCGGACGACGAACTCGACGAACCGCAGGAGGAGCCCGTGCGCCGTAAGCGCCGCAACGCCGACCACTACGACGACCACTTCGCAGGGGCCCCGGCGCCCACGCCGCCCAGCAGCAAGCTGCGCGGCGTCATCACGATCTACACGCTCGCCGACGGGCAGGGTGACGGCTTCGACCGGCTCGCCAACGCCGTCGTCGGCGAGGTGTCCGCGCGTGAGCCCGACACCCTTTTGTTCGCCTCGCACACGGTGCCCAGCGCGCCGTTGCAGCGCATCGTCTACGCGATCTACCGGGACGAGCTCGCGCAGGAGGAACACGAGCAGCAGTCGCACATGCTGGAGTTCGCCCGCCGACTGCCGGCGCACGTGGTCGCCACCAACGTGATCGAACTCTCGCTCTCCGACGCGTCCGCCAACGACGGCCTCGCCGCCATGCTGATGCCTCGTTGACGCGATCCGCGTGATCCCCGCTGGAACAGCGGTTTCGTCGCCGGCGCCCCTCTCCGTAACGGATGGGGGCGCCTCGCTCGTTCACCCTCCGCCCACGCCTCGAAGGCGCCCCACGCCGCCCCCGGTTCCTCTCGTTCGCGTCTCGATGGCTCGGGACCGCAACCAACCCGGACATCTCCGCGTCATATGCGAAGTGACGTACCCTTCCCTACAGGTTTTTCATGACCGGTGCCCTCCGGGTGCCGGTGGCGTGTGACCACGACCGGCCGGACGACCCAGCCGAGAGGCGCGCCGGATCGAAAGCCGGATCGAAAGAAAGTGTGCTGGGATCTCCGATGCGTAAGTTCCTTCTCGTCTTCCTGATCCTCCTCGCGGCTCTCGTGGTGGTGGCGGACATCGGGGCGCGTTCATTCGCGCAGAACACCCTCGCCGAACGTCTGGCCGATCAGATGGAGATGTCCGAGGATCCGGACGTGTCCATCGAGGGTTGGGCCTTCCTGCCGCAGGTACTGAGCGGTACCTACACCGAGGTCGACATCAACGCCGACAGCGCCACGATGAGCGATGTGACGGTCGAGCAGGTCGAGGCCACCGCCTCGAACGTCGAGGCGCCGCTGAGCGACCTCATGGACCAGCCCACCGTGATCGCGGGCCAGGTCGAGGGCTCCTTCGTGGTGCCCTACTCCTACTTCAACCCCTACCTGCCCGAGGGCATGACCATCAGCACGGAGGGCGACGAGCCCCGCATCAGCGGTGAGCTCGCCTTGCCCGAACTGGGTCTGAGCACCTCGGTGTCCAGCGCCGGCGAGTTCACGGTCGACGGGGACGTCCTCTCCGTCACCCCTCGGGACATCGAGGTCGGTGACCTGCCGATCGACGTCGACGACCAGGTGGCCGGAATGCTCACCTTCAGCGCGCAGGTCCCCGAGTTGCCGCTCGGCCTGACCGTCACCGACGTGGAGGCCACTTCCAGTGGCCTGCTGATCACCGGTGCCGGCTTGGACCTTCCGCTGATGGGTTCCGAGGTCGCCTGATGGCCCCCGCGGTGGAGTCGCTCGGCGCCGAGGAGATCGGCGCCGAGCTGGGGGCGAGGGCCACCCTCGTGCAGATCTCCAGTGCCTTCTGCCAGCCCTGCCGAGCCACCCGCCGCGTCCTGACGGAAGTGGCGTCGATGGTGGAGGGTGTGGCCAACGTCGAGGTCGACGCCGAGTCGCACCTGGACCTGGTGCGTCGGCTGGAGGTGCGGGGGACCCCCACCGTCTTCGTCCTGGACGCTTCCGGCCGGATCGTGCGGCGGGCACAAGGCCAGCCCCGCAAACCCGACGTGATCGCCGCGCTCGGACAGGCCGTCTCCTAGACCCGAGCCCGGGCGGTTCTCTTCCATGAATGCTCTCCGAGACGCCGTTCTCATATTCCGGAACACCCTGAAAGCCAGTCCGGCCCGGCGGAGCGGGCAATACGGCTTCCCCTGTGATCCAGGCCACCAGTGACAATCAGTGGTGCTGCCTGTAGCGTCTAAGACGTGACTTCCTTGACGAGCGCGTATCTGACGAAGCGACGGGCGGTTGATTTCTGCCGCGTCGCCGCCGCGCTCTGTCCATGTCCCTAGGGCGGACGGGCCCTCGGCCCCGCCTATTTCGTGCGATCGGCTTCCTCGGATCTCCACGCACACAGGGATGAAGTTTCATGCGAGTCGAGTTCGACGGGCGTTCGTACGCCCCCGGCACAGAGCGACACATCGACGCCCGCACCCTCGTGAGCTCGGAGCGGCAGGCCGCGACCACGTTCGCCCCTACTCCGCGTAGTGCCCTTCCCGCCTTCCACCCGGCCCCTCGCCGGGTGTAGCGGGGTACCCCGAACACGTCCCCCCGACAGGGGACATCCCCATCAGGGGAAGGCCACGACGACACCCCGACTTCCGGCAGCAGGGCCCGGAAGCACCACGCATCCGACTCACACGCGACATCGCACAGAAACACAGGAGGTTCCCCATGAGCCGCTCCGACGTCCTCGTGGACGCCGACTGGGTGGAGGCTCACCTGGACGACGCCGACGTCGTTCTCGTCGAGGTGGACGAGGACACGTCCGCCTACGACAAGGGCCACATCCGAGGCGCTGTCAAGATCGACTGGAAGACGGACCTTCAGGACCCGGTCCGCCACGACTTCGTGGACAAGACCGGCTTCGAGAACCTGCTGTCGGCCAAGGGCATCGGCAACGACGACCAGGTCATCCTGTACGGCGGTAACAACAACTGGTTCGCCGCCTACGCGTACTGGTACTTCAAGCTCTACGGCCACGAGAACATCCGCCTGTTGGACGGTGGCCGCAAGAAGTGGGAGCTCGACTCCCGCGAGCTGGTCAAGGACGTCCCCGAGCGGGCCGCGACCGAGTACGAGGCCAAGGAACAGGACACCTCGATCCGCGCCTTCCGCGACGAGGTCGTCGAGGCCATCGGCACCAAGGCCCTGGTCGACGTCCGCTCGCCCGACGAGTTCACCGGCAAGCTGCTCGCCCCGGCACACCTCCCGCAGGAGGCGGCCCAGATCGGTGGGCACATCCCCACCGCGCGCAACATCCCGTGGGCCAAGACGGCCAACGAGGACGGCACCTTCAAGACCGCCGAGGAACTGCGCGAGCTCTACACCGAGGCCGGTGTGGACCTGGACAAGGACATCATCGCCTACTGCCGTATCGGCGAGCGCTCCTCGCACAGCTGGTTCGCGCTCCGCGAGATCGTCGGCATCCCGAACGTCAAGAACTACGACGGCTCCTGGAGCGAGTACGGCTCCCTGGTCGGCGTTCCGGTCGAGGTGGGGGAGGCCGAGCCCAAGTGAGCGACAGTTGCGGAGCCCCCGAGGGCGGTGTCGCCCTGGCCGACGTCGACGCGGGAAGCCAGGCGGTCATCCAGGGCACGGTGACACGTGACGGGCAGCCGCTGCGCGGTGCCTACGCCCGTCTGCTGAACTCCTCCGACGACTTCGTCGGAGAGGTCGCCACCGGTGACGAGGGGACCTTCCGGTTCTTCGCCACCGATGGTGCCTGGAAGGTGCGGGTGCTGGCCTCGAAGGGCTTCACCGGCGAATACCCCGTCCAGGCGGAGGTCGGCAAGGTCGTGGACGTACAGGTCCAGGCCTGACCGACGGTCGAACCACCGCAGCGCCGGTGCCGACGGAGAGATCCGTCCGGCACCGGCGCCGCGTCGTTTTCCAGGCTCAGCGCTCCCGGGGCGGTGGCGGCTCCTCATCCGGAACTTCGTACAGCTCGGCGAGCTCCCGGTTGATCGCCAGAGCCAGCCTCGCCTGGTCGAGCATCGCCTGGCGGTAGAAGGGGGAAGTGGCGGCGAAGGAGAAGGCGGCGATCCCGAACCACAGGAAGACGGAGGACCCATCCTGAACCATCGACCTGGCGATCAGGATCACAGAGTTGCCGAGAAGGAACAGGATCATGCCTGAGAAGTACCAAGGGTTCTGCCACCGGCGATTCAGGTCGGCGGCCGCACTGACGGTCAGCTGAGCCGTTTCGGGGTCGGGCGCGGGCGCACCACGGCGCAGGTACGGACGGATCCTGCGCCGTTCCGCGCCGATCGGTGCCTTGTGGGCGAGGGCGCGTTCCCTCCAGTGGGTGCGCCCCCTTCGGTGATTCCAGACATGGCCCCGTGCCACGCAGACCAGGGCGGCGACCATGAGCAGGAGTGAGAACAGAGGCAGGACGAGGGTGGGACCGGAGATGGGGGACTCCCGGGTATCCGAGGGGCGTGACCTTCGCCGGCATTATGTCGCTTCACCGGTCGCGCGGATCGTCCGGGTTCCGGCCGACGAGGGAGTCGGGTGAGCGGCCGCTCGACGCGTGGGTTTTCCACAGGTGGGGGATCGGTACTGGAAAGCGGGGGGCGGCCCTGCTTCACTGATGATCACGGCCACGCCGCTCGAAGGTCCGTGCGCGTTCCGTGTTCGAACGTCGGGCATGGCCGGCCGTGGCAAGCACGAGGGCGCCGGTACGCCGGTGCCCGAGCTTCGACCGCCCAGTGGCCGAAGCCCCCCACATGAACGATTCCCCGGCGGTCCCTCTCTGCCGCCGGCGAGGAGGTGTTCGGACGGTGCCCAAAGCACGGTCGTCGGCGAACGCGGCCCGAGGCGAGACGGGACGCACCTACCTCGGATGGCGGCACAGGATCCTCCTGCCACCACCCGGTCCCGCCCCGCGCCGTCCCGCGCCCTCGGACGCGCAGACGGTCTCCGAGGAGTGGATCGCGGGTCAGCGTGACAGCGAGGCGCAGACCAACCGTCCCCTCTACTTCGCGCTGGTCGGACTCGCCCTACCGGCGCTCCTGTTCCCGGCGCTGTGGCTGATGCGCGTCCTTCCCGGCAGTCTGGCGCTGGGCGGCGTGTTCGCCTGCGTGGCCATCGCGGCGCCCGTCGCCTTCGCGCTCGTCCAGAGCCGCCAGGTCATCTCCGAACGCCTGGAACGGGCGAAGGAACGACTGGCCGCCGAACGTACCGAGCGGGAACGGATCCTGCGCGAACGGCAACGCGAACACGCCACCCGGTACACCGAATGGCAGGCGGCCTCCCGTGCCTACGAGGCGCAACCACGCTGGTACGGCATGACCGTGCCGGCCGGCACCTCCGCGGTGGTCGTGGTGGGCGGGGGCGACACCGGGTGGTCGGCGCTGCTCACCACCGTCGGTGTCTCCCGGTTGAGGGAGGGCGGTGACCTGACGGTCGTCGACCTCACCGGGCACGGGGTCGCCCGCGAACTCGTCCGTCTCGCCCGTCGTTGCGCCGTGGAGCCGCGCAGATGGGTGCTCCCCGCCGACTTACCGCGGATGACCCTGGGAACCGACCTGGACGCCGGTCAGCGTGCCCGCGTCCTCTCCGCCGTCGCCGCGGCCACGGGGAGGGTCCAGGACGTCGACGCCGACGAGACGCTGTTGCTGCGTCTGTTGGAGGTGCTCGGCCGGAACGTGGACATCGCCCGCCTCATCGGTGGTCTGCGCGCCCTGCTGACCCCCGCCGACGACGACGCCGAGGACGACCCCGCCCTGGCCCTGCTCACCGTGGACGAACGCACCAGGGTGCGGGAACGCTGCGCGGACGACCCCGAGGTCCGTGAACGGGCCTGGGCCCTGGAAGAGCGACTCAGCCCGTTCGAAGCGGTCGGTACCCGCGCCGACGACGCCGCCTACGCCCAGGTCAAGATCATCTCCACCGACCGGGCCTCCGGGGCGGCGGCCGCGCGGGTGTACGGAACCTACGCGGTGGCGGCGCTCAGCGAGCTCCTGGAGACACGTGAACCGGGCCCGGCGGTCCCCGGGGGTAGAGCCCCACGGGTACGACCGGATCGAACCCGTACCGTGGTCGTCTGCGGCGCGGAGACACTTCCGGAGGAGGAGGTGGAGCAGGTCCTGAACGCGGCCGAGGACGGCGGTGTCGAGGTGGTCCTGATGTTCCGCGAGGCGGTGCCCGCCGCGGTCCGCCACCTGTCCGATCCGTCCTGCCTGCCCGTGGTGATGCGGCGGCCCGATCGGGACGGGAGGGTCGCGCGAGTGGTCGCCGAGGTGGTCGACGGATCCGGGAGCGACCGGGAGGACCTGGAGATCCACCGGCTCACCGAGGTGATCGGCGAGGCCGTCGGCGCTTCGGTCACCGAACTCGACGGTGACGACGAGAACGCTTCCGACGAGGAACCCCTCTTCCCCTCTCCGCACACCGAGTCCGGTGCGCTCATCCGCAACGCGGCCGCCGCGATCTCCCCGCTGGATCTGGTCAGGCATGTGAGATCCGCCACGGCCTGGGGGCGGGCCACCGCGCAGGCGGCGGAGATCGACACCCCCATCGCGTCGACGGGGGAAGAGGAGACCACGGTGCGGATCAGCGCTCTGGACGCGGAGTCGCTCCGGGAGCTGCCACCCACCGCGGCCCTCGTCCTGACCTCGGCCGGCCCGGTCCTGACCGACACCAATCCGGGTATTCTCACCCTGTCCACAGCCACCCTCGCCACCGCCGAGGACCACCGGAACCCCGGTATCGGTAGGGGCGTCGGCCGGGTCGAGGGCCCAGATGGTCCGGGTCCGAAGGCCGAGGAACCACGGCGTTCCCCGGCCGGCGGCACGAGGATCGAACCACCGGGTGACAGCGCGCGGGGCCCCGGACCCGGAAACGCATCCATGGTCGGGAACGTCCCGGAAACGCCCGAATCGGTGACCGGCGACGGTTCCGATCCGACACGGGTCCCGCCCAACCTCGGGCCGCCACCCGAGCGGTTGGACTGGCGGGTCTGAACAGCGGTGGACAATAGGCTTGGCCCGACACATCGCCCGCCGCCACAGCGCGTTCGCGCGGGTGATCTAGCGATCGTGGAGATTTGATGAGCGAGCTTTCCTTGCGCGCCCAACTGGCTTCGGTACTGGGCAGGAGCGCGGCAGGCCTGTCCAGGGCCACCGGACGCGGAGACGGCTCCGTTATCGGCGGCCGCGTCGCCCTGAAGGTCGAACCCGACCTGCTCGCCAAGCTCGCCCAGGGTCGCCGTCTCGCCCTGGTCAGCGCCACCAACGGCAAGACCACCACGACCCGTCTCATCTCGCAGGCCCTGCGTGAGTTCGGTGACGTGGCCACCAACGAACACGGCGCGAACATGCCCACCGGGCACATCACCGCGCTGGCCGCCAACAAGGCCGCCGTCAACGGCGTGCTGGAGGTCGACGAGAAGTACCTCCCGCAGGTCATCAAGGCGACCAACCCCGCCTTCGTCGTACTGATGAACCTCAGCCGTGACCAGATGGACCGCGCCTCGGAGATCAACCTCCTCGCGAAGAAGTGGCGCACCACCCTGGCGCAGAGCAACACCCACGTGATCGCCAACGCCGACGACCCCCTCGTGGCGTGGGCCGGTCTGGGCGCTCCCAACGCCACCTGGGTCTCCGCCGGCCAGCGCTGGAAGGAGGACTCCTGGTGTTGCCCCGAGTGCGGCGCCCACCTCAAGCGCGAGGTCGATCCACACTGGGAGTGCCCCGAGTGCGGCCTGGCCCGGCCTCGGACCACCTGGGCGGTGGACAACGACTCCGACACCCTCATCACCCCCGAGGGGCAGCAGATCAAGCTTCGCCTCAACCTGCCGGGTGACGCCAACCGCTCCAACGCGGCGATCGCCGCGGCCACCGCCGCCGCCTATGGCATCCACCCCGAGCGCACCGTCGAACGCCTCCGCGACATCACCTCGGTGGCGGGCCGCTACACCTCCGTGGTGACCATGGGCGTGGAGGTTCGCCTCCTGCTCGCCAAGAACCCGGCCGGATGGCTCGAATCCTTCGCCGTCCTCGACCCGCCGCGGGTTCCGGTCATCCTGGCGGTCAACGCCCAGGTCTCCGACGGTAAGGACACCTCCTGGCTGTGGGACGTGGACTACAGGGTCCTGCGCGACCGTCGGGTCTTCATCATGGGTGAGCGTCGTACCGACCTCGCCCTGCGGCTGGAGACCGACGAGGTTCCCTTCGAGGTCGCCGAGCGGGTGGACGAGGTTCTGGCCAAGCTCAAGGCAGACCGTCCCGACATCACCAAGGTCGACGTCATCGCCAACTACACCGCCTTCCAGCAGATCCGCACCGCGTACGGCCGCATCCAGTAGGAGACCCAGCCATGTCGAACAACAGCAGCGCCCTGCGGATCGTGTGGATCTACCCCGACCTGCTCAGCACCTACGGGGACCAGGGCAACGTCCTCATCCTCAAGCGTCGCGCCGAACTGCGCGGCATCCCGACCGAGGTCGTACAGGTCAACTCCAGCGACTCCGTGCCCGAGCAGGGTGACGTCTACCTGCTCGGCGGTGGCGAGGACCGGCCGCAGATCCTGGCCGCCGAGCGTCTTCGCGCCGACGGTGGTCTGGCCCGGGCCGCCGCGCGCGGCGCCTGCGTCTTCGCGGTCTGCGCCGGTTACCAGATCATCGGTGAGAGCTACGGCGACAACGACGACAATCCGCTCCCCGGCGTGGGCATCCTCGACATCCGCAGCGGCCGTGGTCAGAGCCGCGCCGTGGGCGAGATCGTCGCCGACGTCGACCCCGCCTTGGGCGTGGGTCGGATCACCGGGTTCGAGAACCACCAGGGCCGGACCGCCATCGGTCCGCAGGCCCGACCGCTGTCCACCACGGTGAAGGGCATCGGCAACGACGACCGCACCGAGGGCGCCTACCAGGGCCAGGTGCTCGGTACCTACCTGCACGGGCCGGCCTTGCCGCGCAACCCGCAACTGGCCGACCTGCTGTTGCGTTGGCGTGTGGGGCAGTTGAACCCGCTGCCCCCGGCCTGGGGCGAGCGTCTGCACGACGAACGCCTGACGGCGGCTCTTCGCTAGAGACTCGATCGGCCCGGTGGGAGTCCTTCCCATCGGGCCTTCGTGTGTCCGGAGCCGGTGGGCACCCTCGCCGGTCACCAGCGGTGGCGTTGGAACAGGGGGGAGACACGGCCCATCCCCAGCACATGGGCGAATTCGTGGTGGGTGAGACCGTTCTCCCGGTGGGAGACGGGGGCGCGCCAGTGGGGTTCCGGCCGTGTGGGCGCGCGGTCGTCGGGGCTCTCTCGGTCAGGGCCGACGAATCGTCTCAGTCTGACCCAAAGGTCCACCGGTCGGTCGATTCCGCTCATCCACGTCCCCCGATTCGTTCGTGCCGCGCAGGCCTTCAGGGGAAGATAACGAGTGGGTCGGGCTCCGCGGGTGGTAACCGATGAAGAACCACCGATAACCCTCCGTGGCGAGGGTCGGATTTCGGTCGAGGGTGGGCAAACGGGGCACAATTTCGGAATGTCCGTGCTGTGGTATGTGTCACACGGGTATGAGTGCCACCGATCCGCCCCCAGGTTCCGTCGGCCGCTTCGGACGGTCCGCACGTGTCCTCGCGATCCCCGTCGCCGTGCTCGTGGCGGCCGGTGGGTGCACGGCGGCGTTGGCCGCCATGGGCGGGCTGCCGACCCCCGATGTGCGGATCGTGGTGGGAGAGGAGGATCGCGACCCGGCGGGAAGCGGGTCGGAACAGGGCGCGCGGTCCGATCCGGAGACCTCGCCCGCGCCCTCCGCGGAACCGACCGAGGAACCGAGACAGCCGGAGGCGTCCGGTCCCGGGCAGCAGGCGGACCCTTCCGAATCCGTGCCGCTGTCCTCCTTCAACGGATCCTCGACGTCGGTCGGTCCGTTCCGGGTGGAGGTCGAGGTGGCCTACACCGACAGCACCATCACCGACGGGATGGGCACGAACGCCACCGCCCCCTCGGGCATGACGTACTACATCTACCGGCTCAACGTCACCAACGAGGGTTCCTCACCGGCGATCTTCGACAGCAACGGCACCCGGGGCCACACCACGGACGGGGAGACCTTCGCCAACGATCCCGATGCCGAGTGGACCGTGGCCCATGACTACTTCTGGGACGAGATCAACCCCGGCACCACGGTCACCACGCACCTGATGTTCCTGGCGCCCGAGGGCACCGATTTCGACCACGTTCTGGTCTCCGGGCAGAGCGACCTACGACCTTCCTGAAGCCCTACCGAGGTCGGCGACGCAGATCGATCTGGGCGTTGGCCCCGGTGTCCGGGTCCACGATGACCTCCTGGCCGGCGGCGATACCGTCCACCGCCAGAACGGCGTCGATCGGCGCCGTCCGCTTGACCAGCCCCAGCGCGATCGGCCCCAACTCGTGGTGGCGGGCGGAACTGCCCACGCGGCCGATCCGACGCCCCTCCAACTCGATGTCGGCGCCCACCACGGGGAGCCGCTCCCTGGTGCCGTCCAGGTGCAGCAGCACCAGGCGGCGCGGGGGACGACCCAGGTTGTGCACCCGGGCCACCGTCTCCTGCCCGGGGTAGCAGCCCTTCTCCAGATGCACGGCGGAACCGATCCAGTCCATCTCGTGCGGAATGGCGCGCTCGTCGGAGTCCAGACCGGCCCGAGCCCGGTGCGAGGCGATCCTGTGCGCCTCATAAGCCCACATGCCGGCCGGTCGGGTTCCCGCCTCCGTCAGCTTCCTCGCGGTGGTCACGAGCTCCTCGGAGGGCACGAACAGGTCGATCTCGTGCTCGGTGGCCCGGGTGACCGGACCCTCCACCACGGCCAGTGCCTTGTCCCGGTCCGGGCCGAGCAACGTCAACACCGAGAGCGAGTCCGAGAGGTCCTCGACCTCCACCCGCAGCATGAACACCATCGAGTCCAGGAACCGGGCCGTCTCGGCGGCGTCACCCGGCTCGGTGTGCATCCAGGTGGACTCACCGTCGTCCACCATCGACAGGTGGTGCTTCAGCCGGCCACGCGCGTCCATGATCAGCGCCTCGGTGCCGACGCCCGGGGCCAGGTCCCGGGTCAGCTGGCTGGTGAGGTCGTTGAGCCAGCCAAGACGGTCGGGTCCGCTCACCCGCACCACACCCCGGTTGCTCCGGTCGACCCAGGCGCTGGAACGTTCGATCGCGCGGCCCTCGTGCGAGGGGTCGCCGTAGTGCGCGGCGACGTCGGTGTCGGGGGTCTCGGCGCTCACGGCACCGGGTGTGGTCAGCAACGGCGAAGTCATACCGCCGAGGGTATCCGCCCCGTCCAAGAGGACACAGGGGCGCGATCGACCTGGGGATACAGATCACAGAAAATCACTTGCCCGCCACCGTCCACGAGACGTAGTTTGGCGGCACGCAGGAAAGGAGGTGGTCCAGAACATGATTGACCCTAGGACCGGCGAGGTGGCCGTCCGCTAGGACGACGCCGAGCATTCGCTCGACGTACGTCGTAGGCGAATCCCAGACGGACACCCGAACCCCGGGCTGTCGGACCTAGTCCGATCCGACCCTCTCGTAGGAGCCGGCCCGGGGTTCGTCCATGTCCAGACCCCGAACGGGCCTACTTGCCGTCGTTCGGCTCGATCTCGGCCACGCGCTTGAGTTGGGCGGACATGTACGACTGAAGCCCCAGGTCGCGGGCGGCCAGATCCCACGCGTAACCCAGGGTCTGGCTTCCGTCGTTGAACAGCCCGTACAGGCGGTGCGACCCCTGTACCTCCAGACCGGTGATGGTGCGCACGATCCCGGCGCTTCGCATCTCCACCCGGTTGGCGAACACGTTGCCCTCGTAGGACTCCAGGTAGCCCTCGTTGTGGGCGATCATCACCTCGAGGTGGACGATGTTGTTCTCGTCCTGCGCCGCGTACTGGGCCGTGTCCCCCTTGGAGAGCGCACGCCAGTACCCGGATTCCTCGGTGACCAGCTCGCCGGTGGTCCCGTCCGAGTTCATCCGCCAGACCTTGGCGCTGTAGGCCATGTAGGGCAGCCCCGCGCGCGGGGTGAACTCGACCTCCTGGCCGAACTGGAACTTCTCCTCTTCCACATATCCGGCGACGCCGACGCCCTCCCAACGTCCGAACAGGAAGGACAGTTTCGCCAGATCAGGGTGTACCGCAGCGTCCATAACCCCCGAGAGTAGCGCGCGGCGGAGGTGCCGGTGACCGCTCGCGCGAAGGCATCCGTCACCGCCACCCTCGGGTCCCGGACCGGACATGCCCAATTGGCCCGGCTTTCTCGGAGAACTGGTAAAGATGGTTGACGGACGCGGTGGGTCCTCGGGGCTCGGATCCGCACCGCGGTCCCCCGACCTCCGACACGATTTCCGAACACGATTCCAAAGGGGCTGCCTGTGTTGCTGGTGATCGGTTCGGCGTTGCTCGTCGTCGCGGTGGTCCTCCTGCCACTCGCCTTCGTCGCCCTGCGTCGCTGGCGGCGTCAGCGTGGTCTCGCGCTGCTCCTTCCCGCCGCGGTCGCCGAGCACGAAGGCAAGCGCGTGACCCTCACCGGCGTGGCCGCGCCGGGCCCCGCCGGTGCCATCGAATCCGGGCTGGCGGGTGTCGAGTGCGTCTGGCACGGTCACGAGGTCCTGCGGCACTACCGGCCGTTGGCCCGCGGTCAAGTCGACGGGCAGGTCGGCGAGCGCGCCTGCGACTCCATCGCCGACTACGGCTCCGACGACCTCTTCGGTCTGGTGGGGGAGGGGCGCCCGGGGGACGCGCAGCGCATCTTCGTCGACCCGGCGGACACCGAACCGCAGGAGGCCGAACTCTGCCTCAAACGCCAGGTCGGCCGCCCCCAGCCCGGTGTGGCCGCCACCGCGGACGACCTCCTGCCCAGGGTTCGAGGTCGCATCTCCGGTGTCTTCCGGGGCGAGACCATCGAGTTCGAGTACCGCGAGTGGATCATCCGTACGGGTGCTTCGGTACGCGTCACCGGACGCGTCCACACGCGTGATGGCCGCGTCGTATTGGCCGGCTCGGACGAGGACCCGCTCACCATCGAACACGGTGTGGTCGAACGGGCAACGCGGGTCTCTCCGCGTCGGACCGAGGCCCTGGGCCTGTCCGTCGGGTTCCTGTTCTCCGCCATCGTGGGAACCGTGCTCCTCCTGATCGGCCTCTCGGTAGGCTGACGGACATGTCTCGTTCTTTGGTGATCAAGGTCACGGCCGGCGCGGATGCTCCGGAACGGTGCAATCAGGCGTTCACGGTCGCGACCGCGGCGGTGACCGCCGGCGTCGAGGTCTCCCTCTGGCTGACCGGGGAGTCCGCGTGGTTCGCGGTCCCCGGACGCGCCGAGACCTTCGAACTCGAACACGCCGCTCCGTTGCAGGACCTGCTGGCCGCGGTGCTGGCGGCCGGCCGGGTGACTGTGTGCACCCAGTGCGCGGCCCGACGCGACCTCACCCAGGACGACCTGATCGACGGCGTGCGCATCGCGGGCGCGCAGAGCTTCGTCGAGGAGACCCTCCAGGACGGGGTCCAGGCGCTGGTCTACTGATCCGCCCCGGAAAAACGAAGGTGCCCGTACCACCGTTGGAGGTACGGGCACCGATGTCGTCGTGGGGCGTTACTTCTTGCCCTGGTTGGCGACGGCCTCGATGGCGGCCTTGGCGGCCTCCGGGTCGAGGTAGGTGCCGCCCGGGTTCGTGGGCTTGAAGTTCTCGTCCAGCTCGTAGACGAGCGGGATGCCGGTGGGGATGTTCAGCCCCGCGATGTCGGCGTCGCCGACCCCGTCCAGGTGCTTGACCAGCGCGCGCAGCGAGTTGCCGTGCGCGGCGACCAGGACGGTCTTGCCCGCGGCCAGCTCCGGGACGATGTTGTCGTACCAGTACGGCAGGGCGCGGTCGAGTACGTCCTTGAGGCACTCGGTACGCGGCAGCAGCTCCGGCGGCAGGAGTTCGTAGCGGACGTCGTCGGACTGCGAGTAGGGGTCGTCGTCGGCGATGGGCGGTGGGGGAGTGTCGTAGGAACGACGCCAGATCATGAACTGCTCTTCGCCGTACTCCTCACGGGTCTGAGCCTTGTCCTTGCCCTGAAGCGCGCCGTAGTGACGCTCGTTGAGGCGCCAGGAGCGCTCGACCGGCAGCCAGTGCAGGTCGGCGGTCTCCAGCGCGAGGTCGGCGGTGCGGATGGCGCGCTTGAGCAGCGAGGTGTGCAGCACGTCCGGGGTCACCCCGGCGGACTTGAGCAGCTCGCCGCCACGGCGGGCCTCGTCCTCGCCCTTTGCGGACAGGTCCACGTCCACCCAGCCGGTGAACAGGCCCTTCGCGTTCCAGACACTTTCACCGTGTCGCAGCAGTACCAGAGTTCCCATGGGGGCAAGCCTAGTCACTCGAAGTCCCGGCCGGTTCGGCCAGGTGGGCGAAGGCGCGCAGATTCCGGGTGTCGTGGCCGCGTTCGAGGCGCCACTTCCACTCCTTGCGGATCGCCGAGGCGAATCCCAGCTCCAGCGCCGTGTTGAAGTTCTCGTCCGAGTAGGTGAGCACGCACCCCAACAGCCGGTCGACCTCGTCGACGGTGACGCCGCCCAGGGGGAGCCGGCCACGGATGTACACGTCGCCGACCTCGTCCGAGGTGAACGCCATCCCGTACATGTCGGAGCCGCGCCGGGTCAGCCACTGGTAGAACCCGGCGTGGTTCTCGTCCGGTCGCCGACAGAAGAACGAGGTCAGGGTGAGGCTGTGCGGGCCGGCCTCCAACCACACCAGGGTCTTGAGCTTGGCCGTGCCCGGGATGGTGACCAGGAACGAACCCTCACGTGGGCGTTCGACCTCCAGCTCGGCCTCGCGCACCGCCTGTTCGATCGCCTTGATCGCGTTCTCGCGCGCCGTCGTCTCCGCCACGTGCCTTCCCTTCTCCTCCACGGCCGTCCTCGTCATCGGCATGCCGCCTCGGCCAGCGGGAGCGCGCGCGGGGTCAGGGCCGACCGGTACGCGTCCAACAGGTCGTCCACGGTCCGCGACCAGCTCAGGGTGGCCGCGTGTTCCGGTGCGGCCTCCGCCAGCTTGGCATGCCAGGCCGGTTCGCGAATCAACCGGTGCAGCTCGGTGGCGTAGTGGCGCGGGTCGTGCCCGTCCACCAGGACGCCCGACACCCGGTCGGAGACGGCCGTGGTCAGGCCACCGACGCGGGCCGCCACGACCGGGGTGCCACAGGCCTGTGACTCCACGGCCACCAACCCGAAGGACTCCGAGTAGGAGGGCACCACCGTCACGGTCGCGGCCCGGTAGAAGTCGGCCAGGCGTCGACGGTCCTGGGGCGGTTCCAATCGCACCACGTCGGCCACTCCGAGTGACCGGGCCAGGTCGGTGAGCATGCGGGGCTCGTGCATCCCCCCGCCGGACAGGCCGCCGACCACGCCCACCACGAGGCGATCGCGCAGGGAGGGGTCCTGTTCCAGGAGTTCGGCGGCGGCGCGGATGAGTACGTCCGGGGCCTTCAGCCGTTGCACCCGGCCGACGAAGAGCAGCAGGTGGGCGTCCCGGGGCAGGCCGATCCGTTCCAGGGCCTCGGCGCGAGGTCCGGGCGAGAAGGTGTCCAGATCCACACCGGGCGGGATCGTATGGAGCTGTTCGGGTCGGGCGCCGTAGAAGTCCGAGAGCTGGAGGGCCTCGTCTGCGGTGTTGGCGATGAGCCGGTCGGCCTGGCGGACCAACTGGTCCTCGCCGCGTACCCGGTCCTCCGGTTCGGGGGAGTCGCCTTCGGCGAGGGCGGCGTTCTTCACCCGGGCCATGGTGTGCATCGACTGCACCATCGGCACGCCCCAACGGCGCGCGGCCACGACCCCGGCCTTGCCGGACAGCCAGTAGTGGCCGTGCACGAGGTCGTAGTGGCCCGGTTCGGCCTGTGCCTCGGCCCGCATCATTCCGAAGATGAACGGACACAGGTGTTCGGCGAGGGTGTTCTTGTCCAGGCGCCCGTAGGGGCCAGCGTGCACGTGCCGCACGTTCACCCCGGGAGCGAGTTCGACCACGGGCGGCAGCGACGGCCTGGTGGCCCTGGTGAACACGTCCACCTCCACGCCGCGCTCCGCCATCCGGCGTGCCACCTCGACCACGTAGACGTTGAGCCCTCCGGCGTCACCGGTACCGGGCTGGTCGAGCGGGGAGGTGTGCAGGCTCACCGTCGCGATCCTCAAGGGGACCGCCGCCTGATCACCCAACGGAACGAGTCCGGACACCGGTGGTCCCTCCAGGTCGCGTGTGCGGGCAGTAGTCGTCAACAGCGACGAAGGTACACACTGTTCCCGACCGGCCTGTCCCAGGGGGCGGGGGTTGACCCGGGTGGGGGTCAGGGGGTAGAGGCCCAGCCGGCGACGAGGAAGTCCGCGACATCGGGGAACGTGCGTTTCCAGGTGCGCAGATCGTGGCCGCCGCGGGGACGCAGGGTGGTGACCGTCATACCGTGCTCGGTGAGCAGATCGGAGAAGCGTTCGGCCTCTCCCTGGATCCGCCCCTCCTGGAGAGGAGTGTGGTCCTCACGCCCCTCGACCAGCATGAAGCGCAGGTCGCGCACCTCCTCGGGTTCGAGGAGACGATCAGGGGAGTGCGGATCGGTGTCCGTACCGAGGACGCCGTGCGGGTCGTCGACCCGGAAGTACCCGGCCCAGCTCACCACCTGTGAGTACAGGGCGGGGTTGCGCAGGGCGAGGGCGGCCGCGCCGTAACCGCCCATGGAGAAGCCGCCGATAGCCCTCAAGGAGCGTGGACGAGGATGCTCCCCCTCCACCGCGGTCACGGTCGGGCCGGTGACGAAGCTCTCCAAGGCGAAGCTCCCGTCGTGGGCGTCGGCCCATTCGGTGGTGGACCCGTCCTCGACCTGACCGTGCGGGGCGGCGATCACGAACTCGACCCCGCTGCGGCACATCTGGCGGTCCATCAGTTCGCCAACGCCCGCGTCCATCAGGGTCCGGTGACCGGATGAGGATCCGTGGAGAAGGTAGAGCACGGGAAGGTCGGCGCTGTCCGGTCCGGGGGGTCTGCGGATCCACACGGAACGGCCTTCGTCACCGGTGGCGGCTGTGTCGGGGAGGGTGACCACCTCGTCGCGCCCGGGCTCGTCGCAGACCGCGACGTCGCCCGGACGGGGCAGCGCCGCCGGGGTGGAGTCGGCGTCGGGCGGGACACGCATCTGACCGGTGGCGAGTTCGGGTTCGGTCTCGGACAGGTGGTGTCCGATCCGCTCGACCAGCCGTTCCGGCGGGGCGGTGGCCAGGGACGCGGCGACCACGGCCACGGCACAGGAGGCGAGGAGCACGGTGGCGCGTCGGGAGAAGGAGACGAACACGTCGCAACCTCAAGGGTCGGGGGCAACCGGTGACCGCACGCGAAGCGGTCAGGGAATGTCACCCATTGTAGTCTTCTTGAAGCTCTCCGTGTGCGCGGGTCTTCGGGTGTCGCCGTGGAGGTCTGCGGCCCCGGACGCCGATCGGCTTTCGTCGACGCCTCAGACGGACACGGGGTGCCGCAGCCGAAGCGACTCCGGGTACGGGCGAAGGTAGGTCTGTTCGCTCGCCCACGTGACGTCCTCCGCCGTGCAGTGGTGTCGCAGCAGGGCCACGGGCAGGCTCAGTGGAGCGTTGCCCCGCCGATAGTCCTCGATCCCGGCCAACAGATCGTGCCTGCGCGTGTCGTCCAGCAACGGACTGATCATCCCGAAGACGTGCTGGAGGGCGTTGGCGTGCTTGCCACGACTCGTCCTGACGGCCAACGCCCGATGGAACGCCTCGGCGTAGGTCGCCGCCGTCTGCTCGCGGTCGTGCGCGCCGGCCTTCGCCACGACCCGCCCGGTCTCGCGGTACCCGTCCGGGGAGTGCGCCATCAACTGGAGTTTGTGCCGCGTATGGAACGCCACCAGGTCGCGTACGGCCCACTCGCCCTCGATGAGGGCGCGCAGCCGCGCGTGCGCGAACACCCGTTCCACGAAGTGCTCACGAAGGACGGCGTCGGACAGGCGCCCCTGCTCCTCCACCGGCAGTGCCGGCAGCAGCGTGGTGAGCCGCTCGGCGAAGGCGCCGCGGCCGGTGCCGCGCAGCCGGTTCCCGGCACCGTCGAAGACCGGTAGGGAGAACAGGCCGCAACTCGGCGACTTGTTCTTGAGGACGTAGCCGTCGAGTCGGGCCAGTCGATCGAGGTGTCGATTCGCGACGTTCGAGAGATCGTCGGAATGGTCGGTTCCGGTCGCACTGGAGATCACTCGCGCCGATCCCTCTGAGTCCTGTAGGCGCAGGGTCGGGCGAGGGACCCCCAACCCGATCTCCGCTTCCGGGCAGACCGGGAGCCAATCCACGTGCCGGCTCAGTTCGTCGGTGAGGAAACGGTTTCGCGAGTGGCCGCCGTTATAACGCACAGAGGCGCCGAGCAGGCAGCTGGACACTCCGACGACGGGGCGAACGAACGTATCCATTCCGGGGCCCTACCCGGTGGAGCCTGCCGTAACCACCGACGATCTCTTTGAGTAGTGTGTCGAACACCTTAAGTGAAGGAGGTCTCTTGGTCGCTCCCGTGCTCGTGCTCTTCACCCAGGATCTTCGCCTGAACGACCACCCCGCGCTGACCACGGCCCTGGGAACCGGCGGAGCGGTGGTCCCGCTCTTCGTTCTCGACCACGCCCTACTGCGACGCGCGGCCCGCAACCGGCTCGCCCACCTCGCCGAGGCCCTCGCCGACCTGCGTTCGGGACTGCGCGCCGTGGGCGCGGACCTCGTGGTCCGCCGAGGCGACACGGTCACGGAGACACTCGCCCTCGCCCGGGAGACCGGCGCCGGGACCGTCCATCTGAGCGCGGGCGTGAGCCGCGTGGCGGACCGGCGGCTCACCCGGCTCCGCGAGTCCGGGTTGGTCGCGCGTACCCACGCCGGGCTCACAGTGGTGCCACCGGGAGACATCACCCCGACCGCGGGTGACCACTACAAGGTGTTCACCCCCTACTGGAGGGTCTGGGAGGGCACCCGATGGCGGGAGACCCTGCCCGCCCCCGAACGGGTCCCCCCGCTCGAAGGACTCGACCCCGGACGCCTGCTCGCGCCCGACGACCTCTCACGCGAAGGTGTGGGAGCCCTCTCCCCTGAACGGCAGGCGGGCGGATGGACCCGGGCGCGTGAACGACTCCGTGCCTGGCTCGACTCGGGTCTCGCCGACTACGGTGACCGGAACGACGACCTTGCCGGTGCGGCGACCTCTCATCTGTCCGCCGACCTGCGCTTCGGTTGCCTGTCCCCGCTGGAGGTCGCCCGCGCCGCACGCGATCTTCCAGGGGGTTCCGAGTACGTTCGCCAACTCGCCTGGCGCGACTTCCACCACCAGGTCACCGCGGCCTTCCCCGACATCACGATTCGGGACTACCGGCCTCGTGGTCGCGAGTGGCGAGAGGACCCCGACGCCCTCGCCGCCTGGAAGGAGGGGCTTACCGGGGTGCCGATCGTGGACGCCGGGATGCGCCAACTGCTTCGCGAGGGTTTCATGCACAATCGCACCCGAATGATCACCGCGTCCTTCCTCACCAGGACCCTGCGCGTTCACTGGCGGGAGGGGGCCGCGCACTTCGACGCCCACCTGACCGATGGTGACGTGGCCGACGACTACGGCAACTGGCAGTGGGTGGCCGGAACCGGCAACGACACCCGACCCGGTCGGGCCTTCAACCCCTCCCGGCAGGCCAAGAGGTTCGACCCCGAGGGTGTCTACGTGCGTAGGTACGTGCCCGAACTCGCCGACCTGTCCGGTGCCCGCGCCCACAGCCCGTGGTCGGAGGGATCCGGCGAAGGTGTCGAGGGGTATCCGCCTCCGATCGCCGACCCCGGCCGACTGTGAGGCGAGACCGGGGTCGGCGCGCGACTAGGAGTTGTAGTGGCCGCAATTGGGGCAGGTGCGCACCCCGGGGTTGAGGTACTCACCGCATCTTTCGCACAGGCCCACGATGGGCTTGTCGTGTTTGGGGGACATGTGCGGTGCCCCCTGGTGAACGGGCCTCAAGGGTCATCCTTCCGTTTCGGCCAGCCCGTCGATGATGTCGTCCAAGACCAGTGACCGGTCAGAACCCGACATCAAACGCAGTTCCCGGAGCGCGGGAACGGTGTCGACACCTTCGGGCCCCGTCACCGTGCACACGCGCATGCAGTGCTGGGTGGGGGCCCACCAGAAGTCCCGTTCATCGATGGGGGCGATGCGGTACACCGTCGCGGGGTACTGGGACGGTCTGCTGGGTGAGTGCCATTGCTGGACACGGGCGAGTACGAATCCGGTGATCAGGGAATCGAAGACGCCGTCCGACGCCAGGTCGGTCAACGCGTTCTTGTCGCCCTCGGCGCGGCAGGCGTCACACCCGGCGAGTTCCGCGCGCAGGAGCCAACGGGCACGCGCGTGACCCACCTCTGGGTTCTTGAGCTTGCTCGGATGCCGGTGTCCCATACACGGGAGCGTACGACGCCCGGGGAAGCCGCGATAGCCGGGCCCCGTGGGGATCTCGGTGCCCGCGCGGAGCACCGGCCGCAAGCACCCTTCGGACCCTGTCATCGAGGACTCAATACCCTTGCTCACAAGCCATCTTGAATTAACGTGGGGGTGCCACAGGCAGTACTACCACCCGTCGTAGACTCATGACTATGAATCGGCTTGGCGAACTTGAACGCGCGGTGATGGATGTACTGTGGGCACGCAACGAACCAATGACGGTTCGTGAGGTCGGCAAAGCGCTCGCAGAGCGGGACCTGGCGCACACGACCGTCATGACCGTGCTCGACAGACTCGCCAAGAAGAAGGTCGTCACCCGGGCACGTGAGGGCCGTGCGTGGCGGTACCGTCCGGCTGCCAGCCGTGAGAACTACGTGTCCGAGTTGATGTTCGACGCACTCGGTCAGACGGTCGACCGTGACGCGGCCCTGGCCGCCTTCGTCCAATCCATGGACGGTCAGGAGGCTGAAGCGCTCAGGCGCGCACTCGCGGAAACCGAGCAGCCAAGGAACTAGTCCGAATGGTCAGTGCCGCACTCCTCACTCTCGTCGCGGTCAGCTGCCTCATCGCCATGGAAGCTCTCCACCGGGCGAAGTGGCCCTCCCGCGGCCCCTACACGGCGGTCATCGCCTGGCAGGCCCTCGGCCTGGCATGGGGTGTGTCCACCATCGGCGCGCTGTTGGCCTACGGGCTTTCCTCGTACCGACTCGGTGCCGCCGGCGGCAGCATGGCCATGCTCGCCGACCTGGTCAGCGGAGAGTTCCTGCTCGCCGAGTTCTCCCAGGGGCTGGAAGGCATCAGCCACCTGGCCGCCGTCACACTGGCCGTGATCCTCACCCTGGTCCTGTTCTGCGGACTGGTGGCCTCCTTCGTCCAGGTTCTGCGCGTTCGTAGACGCCACCACGACCTCCTCGAACTCGTCGCCAGCGATCACCCCGACGTTCCCGGCGCCCGAGTGGTCGACCACCCCGCCGCCGCCGCGTACTGTCTGCCGGGCGTCCTGCGATCCCAGGTGGTCATCAGCGCGGGCGCCCTGGAAGTACTCGACAACCGCGAGCTCGCCGCGGTCCTCGCCCACGAGCACGCCCACCTGCGTCAGCGTCACGACCTCGTGCTGCTGCCCTTCTCCTCCCTCAAGCGGGCCTTCCCCCGTGTCCACCTCGTACGCACCTACTACGAGAGCGTCGCGCTGCTCATCGAGATGTGCGCCGACGACCAGGCCGTGCGCAAGAGCTCCTCGCGGGAACTGGCCATGGCGCTGCTGCGTTTCGGTGCCGCCGGGGCCGCGCCCGTCCCGGCCGGCGCGATGGCGGCCGTACGTCCCGCCGAACCCTCGGTGATGCGCCGGGTCAACCGCCTCCTGCGTCCCGACGACGAACTCCCGTACCACGCGGGCGCGGTCATCATGGGCTCCTCCGCCTTCCTCCTGGCGACGGTCACCTGCCTCTGGAACATTCCGGTCTGACCCTCCGGGCACGATTATCGACGCCGATCCGTTTACCGTGGAGAGCGGGCGGACCCCCGTTCGATCACGCGTAGCTCTGGAGTGAGTCTTGTTTTACTGGATCTGGCAGCTCGTCTACCTGGTGACCTTCGTGGCCAGCCTCTACGCGTTGATCGAGGCGCTGCGGACACCGGCGCAGGCCTTCGAGATCATGGACAAACAGACCAAGAAGCTCTGGGTCATCCTGACCGGTGTGGCGTCGGGACTGTCCCTTCTCGCGGTCCTGAGCGGCACGGGCATGTTCGTCATCCTGGGTCTGGTGGCCACGCTCATCTTCCTGCTGGACGTGCGTCCCGCGGTCAAGGGCATGGGCGGAAACCAGAACAACGGTCCCTACGGGCCCTGGTAGGGGTCCGAACCCCCGCTCTGCGATGGTCGTTCCGCGGGCATGACCTGCCACATGGCCTCCGCGTAGGCGGGATCACCGGTGTAGTCGGAGTGGCCGAGGATCTCCGGACGGCGGGCCTCCCCGGGGAGGGCGTCGTAGGAGCGTGGGTCCGGCAGTGGTTCGACCGTCGGCACGACCAGCTCCTCCCCGGCGGGGCCGGAGCGACGTACAGGTCCCGCGATGGCGTCGGTGACCCGCCACAGGTTGCGCCAGGACGACACCCTCCCCTTCAGGTCGGTGAAGGCCACCGGCCCGAAGTAGGCGGGGAAGTAGCGGGAGTACAAGCGGTCCAACGGGGACCCGTGGGTGATCAGCGAGACCCGGTCGGCGCACTCCTGCGGCAACTGCCACACCGTGGCCGCCGCCAACACCGAACCCTGCGAGTGCCCGGACAACACCACCCCGGTGTCCTCGTCGGCCATCCTGCGCACCCTCGCCACGAGCTGGGGGACGGCGCGTTCGGCGTAGGACGGGGGCGCCAGCGGGTGGGCCGCCCGTGGCCAAAAGGTGCCCACGTCCCACACCGCTCCCACGGCCTGACGGGTCGGCCGGTCCCGGTAGGCGCTGCGGCCGATCCACACCAACGCCACGAGGGCGGCCCCGCCCAGCAGTGAACCCACGGCCACCAGCGCGTCCAGGGCGTCTTGGGCCACGCCCTGCAATCCGCCGGTGACCGCCATGGGGGCGTCCAACGGTCCGGCCTCCAGGTTTCCGGTGGCGATCGAGTACAGGGCCAGCCCCACCAACGGCACGACCGGCAGCAGCAGGGCGCCCAGGATCTTCGGTAGCGCTTCGGTCATCCGGCCCACGGCGCGGGCACGCGCGATGTCCCACGTCCGCCGGTCCCGGACACTGCGCGAGTACAGCGCGGTGACCTTCGGCAACTGGGCTCGTACCGCCCCGCGCAGCCACAGGGCCAGGACCACCACCACGATCAGCACGATGATCGCCTGGAAGGCGAAGGCCAACTGCAGCCAGGAGTAGGCGGTGGGCGGGGACAGCGCCAGACAATCGGCCTCGGGGGCGTCCATCGAGCCGCAGCCGCTCAACCACCGTGACCCCTGGTAGACCAGGGCCGCGGAGAAGGCGCCGCCGAGCAGGGTGCCCAGCGCCGCGGTGGACGGACCGGCCAACCCCCGCATCGCGGTGTGCCGATGTGGTCGGTCCACGGAGAACAGCACCAGCGCCGCCACCAGCAGGATCACCACCAAGGTGCCCTGCACGGCGAAGAGGGTGTTGAGCATGGTCCCGCTGCCCGGGAGCCGCCCCTCGGTCACCCAACCCGGCCGTGGCCAGACGGTGTACACCGCGACGGCCGCGGTCAGCCCCAGGGTGGTGTCGCGCAGCACGCGACACAGTCGATCGGCGCGCGCGTTCCACCGAGCGTCCTTGCCCGGGACCAACACGCTCAACGTGCTCAGCAGCGCCACGAGCGCCAACAGGCCGGCCAGACCCGCACCGACCGTCCACAGACCCGGCACGTCCGGAATCGGTGCTCCGCGCCCGCCCAGGTCGTGCAGTAGCGGCGGCAGGAGCAGCAGCGCCGCCACGGTGCCCACCGCGATCGCGATGTGCGCCGACCGCAGCCGCGCCATGATCTCGCTGTTGCGCCAGAAGTCGGGGTGGCTGAGAGGGGCGTCCTCGGAGTACCGGGGCGGAACCGGTCCGGTCACCACCTCGTAGTCGGCCGCGGTACGTCGGGACAACCGCCACAACACCACCACGACCACCGCCGGCAGTACCGCGCCCACCAGCAAAGACCTGCCCGGCGCGGACAGCGGGGAGGACGCGGAGGCGAGGAAGGCCAACCACGGCCGCGCGCGCACGCACTCCTCGCCCTGGCCGACGCACTGCCAGGCGACCAGGTCCATCCCCACCCCGGCGGCGGCCAGGACGATGAGCATGGTCAGCGAGAGCGCCAGCAGTCGTACCCCGGCCCCGTAGGCGATGTTGGCCACTCGACGGGTTCCGGTCTGACCGTCGTCCATCCGCCCCGGCCGCATCCAGTAGGCCACGTTGAGCATCATGAACGGCGTCAACAGGAGCCAGAAGGCGCGCGAGGAGGCGCCCGAGGTGAGGTTGCCCCAGGCGAAGATCTCCCGACGCACCCCGGGCAGGGTCTCGGTGTCCGGCTTTCGTCGCCACCGGAAGAACCCGGCCAGCCGGTCGCCGCCCACACGCATGGCGGGCTCCACGTCCAAGAGCTCCTCCGCGTGCCCGCCACTCACCCCATGGACACGCAACTCCACGCGGTCTCGGGCGCCCGAGGGCGCACCATCGGAGCGGGCGGGGGTGCGAGGGGCGGATGCGCGGGTGGGGTTCTCGTGGAGGGGTTCGGCTGTGTCCGGCATGTCAGCATCCTGCCACGCAGAGTCGCCGTGAAACAGCGTGTTCCGCCGGCCTGTGGACAACTCGCGGGGCCGGAACCGGCCCGCCGGGATTCGTGGCGGCCCGCGGGACGGTTCACTGCACCCGCGACTCGTCCTCCACGTCCCAGGTGTTGCACGCCCCCGGTGACTGCTCCTCCCACCCGGAGCGGGTCCACCCGACACTGTTCTCCGGGGAGCCGTGCGTACGCTTCTCGTCCGGCTCGCCCTCCCGGTCCGCGGTCGCGGAAGCGTCGTCCAGCAGCACGTCGAGGTCGTCGTCGGCCAACGGGTAACTCACCCGCACCGAACCCAGGAACGCCCCCGCCAGACAGTTGGCCTGAAGCTCGCTACGGCGCGTCCAGGTGTTGCGGCCGGCGTCGTCCTCCTCCAACTGGCGCTGTTCGTGGTAGTACTCCAGCAGCCCGGACTCGCCCTGCACGTGGTGGGCGTACTCGTGGGCCAACAGCGACGCGTACACCACGCTCTCCTCGGCCCCGTTCCACTTCTCGACCACGTCCTCGGTACCGATGTAGATGGCACCTCCGGCACGGCAGTAGAAGGCGCCGGCCGCCGAGGGATAGGCGCGGCACGGGCTCACCCCGGGCTCGGTCCAGAACACCCGGTCCGGTGGGCTGAAGGCGATCCCGGCCCGTTCGAACTGGGTCTGCCAGACATCGTCCAGACAGTCGGCGACCTGGTTCAGGAACACCTCCATCGAGGCCGGTTCGTCCACGTCCACGTCCGGTACCGGGCACGGCAGGGGGCTCAGCCTCCCCGTCTCGTACAGCGGATTGGCGAGCAACGCCACCTCCCCGCTGGGCCGGTCCGGCACCGATCGGCCCGGCAACCCCAATTGCCCGGTGGGGGAGTCCGAGAGCGAACCACCCTGCCCGGGCTTGTCCTCACCGCTCTCGGCGCGCTCCAGCACGGTGTCGACCCCGGTCCCCGTGTCCTTTTGAACGGTGGACCACGACAGCAGCGACAACGCCAGTACGGCCACCAGAAGGCCACAGACCACGCTGAACACCCGACGGTTGTTCCGGTGCATACGGCGCGCACGCGCCAGCCGGGAGGACTCGTCCGGTCCGCCGTGGTCCCAGGCCGCGCTCACCGCACCAACTCCTCGCGGGCCTCCCACGTGTTGCAGGCGGCCGGATCCATGCGATCCCACCCGTGCGCGGTCCACAGTCTGCCGTTCTCCGCGGAACCGTGCGTACCGGTGCCCTCGTGGTCGGAACGGCGGACGACGTCGTCGAGGATGTTCTCCCGCTCACTCTCCTGGTAACCCAGCGACCCCTCGGCGGAGCCGACGAACACCCCGCCCAGACAGTTGGCCTGGAGCTCGTTGCGCCGGGTCAGCTCGTCGGCGGTCTCGTCGTCGGAGTTGGCCCGCAGGGCGTGGAACTCGGCGAGCATCCGCGACTGCCCCTGCACGTGGTGGCCGTACTCGTGGCTGAGCAGGAACGTGTACGCCTCGGGTTCCTCACTGCCGCCCGAAGCCGCCACGATGTCCTTGACCCCCAGGTACAGGCCCTGGTTGGCCTGGCAGTAGAACGCCGCGGTGCCCTCGCTCGGGAAGGGGCCGCAGGGACTGTGTCCCTCGTCGTACCAGTAGATCCGGTTGGGTGAGTCGAACGGCAGCCCGGCCTCGTCGAAGTAGTCCGCCCAGGCCGTGTCCAGACAGTCGGCGATCGCGTGCACGAACACCTCGACCGAACGAGGGTCCCGCTGGTCCAACGACGGAGGGGAGCACGTCACCTCGCCCAGCTCACCCGCCGCGTACAGCGGGTTCTGCCCGAGTGGGTCGTCGATCGGCGCGTCCGAGTGGTCGGCCGGCCATCCCTCCGAGTCCGCGGACATCAACTCCGTGGGATCGGTACCGACCGGGTCACCCCAAGCCGGTTCGGCGCCGGGAAGCATCGCGGAGATCGCGAGGAATCCGGTGAATCCGACCGCGGCCAGTCCCGTACCGAGGGACAGGGACACACCCAGCCCCATCCGCTGTAGGAACCCACGACGCTCCGCCCAGGGATCGAGGTCCGGGTCCGGTCGCGGTCGCCTCACCACACGCCCACGTCCATCCGTCTCAGGGCCGTTCGGAAACACCGGACCACGACGTCGCGGAGGGTGCCCCGTGGGCACGGCCTGCGGGAAGACCGGATAGGCTCTCGCGTCATGTGGTGGGTCGGCTCCCTGCGCGGGGCCGTCGCTTGGGCGACGGCCCTGCTCGTGTTCTCCTCGCTGGTCACAGCGGTCACCGTGGCGTGGCCGAGAGAGGAGGCGCACGCGGCGGCGGCCGCACCGATCACCACAGTACCGGGGCACGCTTCGGCGAAAACCTTGCCCCATGCCGCCAACGAGGGTTCCATCACCAACCAGATCACCCTCGAACTGGACCGACACGGCGTACTCGGCGGCGAGGAGGACATTCGTTTCGAGGGGGAACCCCCCGAGACCTTCACCCGCGCGCTGACCTCCACGATGATCTACGACACCGATCACGACCGTCGGTTCGAGGTCGACGACGTCACCGCGGTCGACGCCGACGGCGCCACCCTCGACATCGAGACCGAGGAGACCGGTGGCGCCCTGCTGGTGCGGATCCCCACCGCGGACACACGAGGCGTGCGCCTGTCCTATCGGGTGGGCGGCACCATCAGCGAGGTCGCCCAGGGCGTCCAGTTGGAGTGGAGGGCGGTGGGCGCCTACAGCCACCCGGTTCGCACCACCGACGTCACCGTCAACGCCCCCCTGCCGCCGGAGGCCCTGTCCTGCCTGGCGGGCGAACCCCGCAGCTCCATGTACTGCACCGCCTCCGACATGGGCGGCGAAGCGGTCGTCGCGCACTTCCTCCAGGCCGACATGGGCCCGGACGACCGGCTCGACATCGTCGTGAACTACCCGCCCGGCACCGCGGAGGGCGAACCCATCCTCACCCGACGCTGGTCCCTGGCATCGGCCTTCGCGGTCACCCCGGCGACCGGAAGCGTCTTCGGTCTGTTGTTGCTGGTCCTGGTGGGCGGCCTGATCGCCCTGATCCGCATCCGAGGCCGTGACGAGCGCGCGTTGCGCCAAGAGGCCTCCCAGGGCGACCACGCCCCGATCGAGCCCGGCGAGCACGGTCGTCTGCGCTTCCACGCCCCCGACGGTGTCCACCCCGGCCAGATCGGCACGCTGGTGGACGAACGCGTGGACATCGCCGACCTCACCGCCGGTGTCCTGGACCTGGCCGTGCGCGGATACATCCGGGTCGAGGAACTTCCGCACGAGCACTTCACCTCGGTGGACTGGCGGCTGGTCCGCCTGGACGGCCCCACCGGGGAGAACCTGCTGGCCTCCGAGTGGCTGCTACTGGACGCCCTCTTCGGGGAGAAGCGCACCGTGCGCATGTCCCAACTCGCCTCGCCTCGGCACTCCCCGGACTTCCCCACCAGGATCGACCGGGTCCGGGACGAGCTGTACCAGGACATGGTGCGACTGAAGTGGTTCTCCCGCTCACCCAGCCGGGTCCGCGGCGTCTGGACGACGGTCGGGATGCTCACCACCGCGGTCGGCGTCCTGTCGACGATCCTTCTCGCGGTGTTCACCCACGCCGCCTTCACCGGGCTGGCCGTCGTCATCGCCGGCGCGGCCATCACCGCCGGCGCCCAGTACATGCCCGCGAAGACCAGACTGGGCAGCTCCGTGTACGCGCACACCATGGGTTTTCGCGACTACCTGCTGAGCTCGCGCGCCCAGACCGTGCCGTCAGGGCAACGAGTGGAGCTGTACTCGCGCTACCTGCCCTACGCGGTGATCTTCGACGACGTGGAACGTTGGGCCAACATCCTGGCCGGCGCCGCCATCGCCGACCTCGAACCGGAGGAACTCGACGGCGACGGCCTGCACTGGTACACGGGCCCGCGGGAGTGGCGGATCGAGGACTTCACGGACTCCATCACCACGTTCGTGTTCACCCTCACCGGTGTCATCACCAACACCCGTCGCACCGGGCTGCTCAACCAGCTGCAACGATCGAGGTAGGAACGTCCCGGCCAGGGGCCACGAGAGTCGACGAGAACAAGAGGGGGAGCCCATGCGCGCGGTCGTGCAGCGGGTGTCGCACGCTTCGGTGACGGTGGACGACGAGGTCGTCGGGGAGATCACGCGGCCCGGGCTCATGGCGCTCGTGGGCGTCACCCACACCGACACCGAGGCCGAGGCCGCCAAGATCGCCCGCAAGCTCTGGACCCTGCGGATCCTGGCGGACGAGCAGTCCTGCTCGGACATCCAGGCCCCGTTGCTGGTGGTCAGCCAGTTCACCCTCTACGGAGACGCCCGCAAGGGCCGCCGGCCCACGTGGCAGGCGGCGGCCCCGGGGCCGGTCGCCGAACCCCTCGTGGACGCCGTCGTCAAGGAACTGCGCGAACAGGGAGCCGAGGTCGCCACCGGGGTGTTCGGTGCGCGGATGTCCGTGGACCTGACCAACGAGGGGCCGTTCACCGTCGTCCTGGAGGTGTGACCCGGGCGATGACGTGAGCCGGGGCGGGCAGGTCGTGGCGCAGGTCCGGGGTGGTGACCGGCGGGTCGAACACCGTGCGCATCGGCAGCACACCCGCCCAGACCGGGGTGTCATGGTCCTCCGGATCGTCGGACGGCGGCCCCGTACGCACCTTCACCGACGCCTCCTCCAGCGACAACGCCAGCACCCGGGTCGCCGCCGACTCCTTGACACTCGGCCGACGCACCACGTCCCACCGGCCCGGTGCCGCCTGCTCGGTGGTGGCCCGTAGCGCCGCCTCGTGTTCGTTCGGGTCGGTGACCACCCGAGGCGTCCCGAAGACCATCGCCGACCGGTGGTTCATCGAGTGGTGGAAGGCCGACCGCGCCATCACGATCCCGTCCAACAAGGTGACCGTCACGCACACCTCACCGATTTCGCGGAGGAAGCGGGCGCCGGTGGATCCGTGAAGGTAAAGGGTGTCGCCGATCCGTGCGTAGCCGGTCGGCAGTACACGGGGAGCGCCGTCCACCACCACGCCCACGTGGCAGACCAGCCCCTCGTCGAGGAGGTCGTAGAGCTCGGAACGGTCGCTACGGGCCTTGTGTTTCCCCCGCTTGATCCGGGTGCGTTCGGTGGGGGAGAGCGTGCGTTCGGATTCGGGAGCGGATTCGGATTCGGATTCGGTGGAGAGCATGCGTTCACCGTAGAAAGAAAGTGGATACCCCGACCATGGCCACTTTCCGCCTATAACGAAGGACCACTTTGCCTCGTCGCCTCGCCGACCCCCCGATCCACCTGGACCGTTCCCACTCCACCCCGCTCACCACTCAGCTGGCGTCGGAACTGCGTACGGCCATGACCACCGGGGTGCTCCGTCCCTCCGAACGGCTCCCCTCCAGTCGCTCCCTGGCCGCTCAACTCGGGGTGAGCCGCACCGTCGTCACCGACGCCTACCAACAGCTCTACGCCGAGGGATGGTTGGAGGGCAGGCACGGCTCGGGCACGTTCGTCGCCGAGCACGAACCCCTCGCTCCGCGCACGACGCCGGCCCCCCGCGGCGGCCTGCCGTCGCCCGAGGGCCGCCCCGCTCGAGAACAGGTACGCGGGGAGGGCCGTGTCGACCTGCGACCCGGAACGCCTTGGGTGCACGACCACGACCGGGCCGCCCTGCGCCGCGCGTGGCGGCACGCCGCCGGGCACGCACCCGACAGCGTCCCCGACCCGCGTGGACGGCCCCGGCTCCGCGCGCTCCTCGCCGAACACCTGCGCCGCGCCCGCGGCATCCGTGTCGGCTCGGAGAACCTCATCGTCACTCGCGGGACCGGCAACGGGCTCGACCTGGTCGCGGCCCTGCTCGGACCCGGCACCCGCGCCGGCGTGGAGGACCCCGGCTACGGGAGGGCCCGGTCCATCCTGGCCGCCCGCGGCGCCCACATCGTGCCCTGCCCCGTCGACCGCGACGGACTCCGCACCGACGACCTGCCCGACGACCTCGGCCTCGTCTACACCACCCCCGCCCACCAGTACCCGCTCGGCGGACGACTCCCCATACCCCGCCGCGAACGGCTCCTGACCTGGGCGGCGCGTACCGGCGCCCTGGTGGTGGAGGACGACTACGACGCCGAGTTCCGCTACGACGTGGCGCCCCTGCCCGCCCTGTACGGACTGGACCCGGCACGGGTGGTCCTGCTCGGCACGCTCTCCAAGACCCTCGACCCCGACCTGGGCATCGGCTGGATCGTCGCCGACCCCGACCTCGCCGACCGCCTGGCCGCTGTGCGAGCCGACCTGTCCGACCGCACCAGCGGACCCGTCCAGGCGGTGACCGAGTTGCTACTGGAACGCGGCGACCTCGACCGACACCTGCGTCGGATGCGCCGCGAGTACGCCCGCCGCCGCGCACTGCTCGTGGAACATCTGGGGGCCCACCTGACCGGGGACACCGCCGGACTGCACGTCCTGCTCCCCCTACCGGAGAAGGCGGTGGCACCGGTGATCGAGGCCGCCGCGGCCGAAGGGATCCTGGTCGAGGACACCAGCCGGACCAGCCACGCGGAACCTCGTGTCCACGGACTCGTCATCGGCTACGGAGCCGCCACGAGGCCGGACCTGCGGCACGCCTGCGAGGTCCTCGCCCGCGCAGTGCGAAGGCACACCGAAAGTCCCGGGCGGTGACGAAGCAGCCGCCCGGGACACGGGAGGTCGAAGCTCGGTGGAGTACCGGCGCGGGGAATCCGAAGGGGGACCACCCGTGCCCGGAGCTACTCCACCTCGACGGTCACCGGCTCGAACTTGTAGCCGAGCCCGCGCACGGTGACGATGTACCGGGGGCTGCTCGGGTCCTCCTCGATCTTGGCCCGCAGCCGCTTCACGTGCACGTCCAAGGTCTTGGTGTCACCGACGTAGTCGGCGCCCCACACCCGGTCGATGAGCTGCATCCGCGTGAGCACGCGCCCGGCGTTGAGCAGGAGCACCTCCAGCAGCTCGAATTCCTTCAGGGGCAGCTGCACGTTGTCGCCGAGAACCGTCACCACGTGCCGCTCCACGTCCATACGGACGGGGCCGGCCTCCAGGATGACGCTGGTCGGTGCCTTGACCTCGCCCCGGCGGCGCAGCACCGCGCGGATCCGCGCCACGAGCTCGCGGGAGGAGAACGGCTTGGTCACGTAGTCGTCGGCGCCCAGCTCCAGACCGACGACCTTGTCGATCTCGGAGTCCTTGGCGGTGAGCATGATGACGGGGACGTTGGACTTCTGGCGAAGGGTGCGGCAGACCTCGGTGCCGGACAGTCCCGGCAGCATGAGGTCGAGCAGTACCAGGTCGGCCCCGGTCCGGTCGAAGGTCTCCAACGCCACGGTGCCGGTGGGGGCCACCGCGACCTCGAAACCCTCCTTACGCAGCATGTACGACAGGGCGTCGCTGTAGGACTCCTCGTCCTCTACTACGAGTACACGCGTCACTGTGCCGTCTCCTGGTGATTGTCGTTCCGGGACGTGTCGAACTCCCGGCTCTCCGGTCTGGGCAGACGCAGAGTGAACGTCGACCCCGACCCCTCCTTGCTCCACACGGTCACTTCTCCACGGTGGTGGGTCATGATGTGCTTGACGATCGCCAGGCCGAGACCGGTACCACCGGTGGCCCGGCTTCGAGCGGCGTCCACACGGTAGAACCGCTCGAAGATTCTCTCCAGATCCTGTTGTGGGATCCCGATCCCCTGGTCGGCGACGCTGATGTCCACGCTCGACCGGGCGACCCCCACTGAGACCGCCACCCGGGTGTTCTTCGGGCTGTAGGCGACGGCGTTCGTTATCAGGTTACGCAGGGCGGTGCCGAGCATGGCCTCGTCACCCAGCACGGTCAGCCCCTCGGCACCGCTGCCGACCAGCTCGATCCCCTTGGCGTCGGCGGGCATGCGCGCCGCGTCGATCGACTCCTCCACGATGGACTCCACGTTCACCGGAACCGGTTCGGCGATCGGTTCGGCGCCCTGGATACGGGAAAGGGTGATGAGGTCCTGGATGACGGCGGTCAGACGGGAGGCCTCGATCTGCATGCGCTCGGTGAACCGACGGACGGCCTCCGGGTCGTCACTCGCGTCCTGTACGGTCTCCGCCAATAGGGACAGGGCACCCACCGGGGTCTTCAACTCATGCGAGATGTTGGCCACGAAGTCACGACGGACCGCCTCCAAACGACGGTGTTCGGTCTGGTCCTCGGCCAGGACGAGCACCAGACCGGTGCCGCCCAGCGGTGCCACCCGCACGGCGAAGGACGTGGCGTCGGGGCCGAACTTGCGGACGGCGACCTCGATCGAGGTCTCACGGATGACCCCGTCCCGACGAACCTTGCGGGCCAGCGAGAGGAGTTCGCCTATGACCAGTTCCTCGCCACGGACGATCCCGAAGGCCCGGGCGGCGGAGGAAGCACGCAGGACTCTGTCCGCGGAGTCCAGGACCACGGCGGAAGAGGGGAGGGCGGAGAGTACCTCCGCGATCCCCGGGGGGAGGCCGTTGCCCTCCTGGCGCGGACGCGGTTCCAGTTGTTCCGCGCGCGACCGGAAAAAGCGACCGGCGACGATGACGCCCATGACGACGCCCAGCACGAGTCCGATGATGCCGGTTACGGCGGCGAGAAGTTCACCTTGCACGATTCGATCGTAAACGTGCCGACCAGGGCTTTACTCGGCAAGGGCACGCGACACAACCGAGGTTCTTCAATCGTTCACCGACTCTTGGCCGATCCTTCAAACTCACACTGGGAGCATTGACCTTATGCGCGATACGTACCACGAGGACCTTGACAGCCTGAGCGAACGCCTCGTCGAGATGACCAGGCTCGCCAGGCACGCCGTCGCGCGTGCCACCACCGCGTTGTTGGACAGTGACCTCACCGCCGCCCAGGAGGTGATCTCCGGGGACGAGGCGATCAACCGACTGGACCAGGAGATCGAGGACACCGCCTTCAGTCTGATGGCGCGGCAACAGCCGGTGGCCTCCGACCTGCGGACCATCATCACCGCCCTGTACATGCGTGGTGACCTGGAGCGGATGGGCGACCACGCCGTCCACCTGGCCAAGATCGCCCGCCGTCGACACCCGGACTCGGCCATCCCCAAGCCGGTTCGCTCGATCGTCCTGGAGATGGGTCACGAAGCCGAGCTGCTGGTCACCAAGGCCGGAGAGGTGATCCTGGAGAGGGACCCCGACACCGCTCTGGAACTGGACAAGGACGACGACAAGATGGACCGGCTGCGGCGCAAGCTGCTGCAGCGCATCCTCGCCCCGGGCTGGGAGTACGGGGTCGAGGCGACCATGGACGTGACCCTGGTCGGGCGGTTCTACGAACGTTACGGTGACCACGCGGTGCACGTCGCCGACAACCTGATCTACATGGTGACCGGAGAGAAGCGCGAGGATTACGAACCCGAGGAGTAACACCCTCGTAGGTCGTCATCCGACGTCATCGGGCCCTGGGGCTTTCGTGTTCCGGGGCCCTACGCGTGCGCGGGGGAGAACGGGGAGAACCAGGGGATGGCACGGGGGGATGTGGGGGGAGGGCTTGACGCGGGCTTGACTCCGGGGGCGGTCTGGATCCGGACGAGTCAACGTTGGATCAGCCCCGTCCGAAATCGTGATCTAAATCGCTACGAGCGCTCGCGGGGCGTGTTCGTGCGAGGGCGAACCCTACCCCAAGAAGGTAGCCCTGATGTCACGCTTCGGCTGGCCAGCGGGGGTTCCAGCCCTCTTTGAGATGTTCCGATCAGGCATCCGAGGCTGCTCGGGTACACTTTGTCAAGCCCTAAAAAGTGTGGCTTGACCTGCGTGTTCGCAAAGCTAATAGGTACGTTAAGTCACAGATTCATGGTATCCTTGGTGTAGCGGAAGGGGTACCTGTCACATGGCTTTCAAGGTCGGCGACACTGTTGTCTACCCCCATCATGGGGCTGCTCGTATTGAAGCGATCGAGACTCGCACTATTAAGGGCGAGGACAGAACCTACCTCGTTCTGAGGGTTGACAAGGGCGATCTGACGGTGCGAGTGCCGGCTGCGAACGCCGAGGATGTCGGCGTTCGTGACGTGGTGGGGCAGGAAGGCCTGGACAAGGTCTTCGAGGTGCTGCGGGCACCGCACACCGAAGAGCCCACCAACTGGTCGAGGCGCTACAAGGCGAACCTGGAGAAGCTGGCGTCCGGCGACGTCAACAAGGTCGCCGAGGTCGTGCGTGACCTGTGGCGCCGGGACAAGGAACGTGGTCTGTCCGCCGGTGAGAAGCGGATGCTCGCCAAGGCGCGGCAGATTCTCGTCAGTGAACTCGCGCTCGCGGAAAAGACCAACGAGGACAAGGCCGAGGCCATCCTCGACGACGTTCTTACAGGCTGATAGTCGCGGAATCACATAATTCATGACGAAAATGCCTCGGGTGGGCGTCGGAACCGACGTCCACCCGTTTTCTCCTGGAAGAACACTTTATCTCGCCGGTTTGGAATGGCCCGGTGAAGATGGTGTGAGTGGCCATTCCGATGGTGATGTCGCCGCTCATGCCGCATGCGACGCGTTGTTGTCCGCCTGCGGACTCGGTGATCTCGGATCCAACTTCGGAACCTCCGATCCTCGGTGGAAGGGCGCCTCGGGCGTGGCTCTGCTCACAGAGACCGTCACACGCGTGCACGCCGCCGGTTTCGAGATCGGCAACGTGGCCGTCCAGATCATCAGCAACCGCCCCAAGTTCGCGCCCCGGCGTGACGAGGCGGAGAAGACGTTCTCCGAGGTCGTGGGCGCGCCCGTGAGCATCTCGGCGACCACCACCGACGGCTTGGGCCTCACCGGCCGTGGTGAGGGCATCGCGGCCGTCGCGACCGCCCTCTGCGCACCCAGGGACTGAACCGAACGCACACCACCTGTGGCCTCCGCACCCGATCGGGTGCGGAGGCCACACGTGTTCGCCCAGGGAGGGGCCGGTGGAGGCGAGGGAGTGGTCCGAGCGGTGAGCGAGGCGGCGGGTGGAGTTCCGGTGGGGTCGGGGGTGGGGCGGCAGGGGAGCAGGAACAGGGGCAGGGCAGGGCAGGGACAGGGGCCAGTGGGCCTGTATCCGGCCCATGACTCCAGCCGCGTCCCTAGGCCCGAAACCCTCCTGAACTGGTGCGAGTGCGGACTACTTCTCCCGGCGGGAAGCCGCGCGCCAGGATTCATCAGGACTCGCGGGGCCCATGGGGATTCGCCGGGACTCGTAGGGACTTGCAGGGGGCACACAAGGCCCACGGAGACTTGCGGGGGCTTACAAGGGCTTACAGGGGCTTGCAGAGGCATACAGGGAGTTGTCCACAGGCTCGTTCCCTCGGCCTGGTGGTGGGGCATAGGGGCGTGATCCTATTGATCTTGGGGGAGCCTCTGGTTTCGCCGGTTTCGTGCTGCCCGGGGGTTGTTTTGGTAGGGCGCCTCAGGCCGTGATCCCGCGGGTGGTTGGGCGTTGCTCGGGAATGTGGGTGGGACGCCTGAGGTAGAGAATCTGCCGGTTTACGGGGCGGGTGTGGGGTGGTTGGTGGGGCGCCTCAGGTTTCTGGCTCTGGGGGTTGTTGGGCGTTGCTCGGGTGGGTTCTCCCTCCTTCCCCGCCGCGTGATTGTTGCCGCCCGCACCGCACGCGTCAAGGCAATGTTGAGTCCTGTGGCAGCGGTGTTGGTGGCCTTGACCCGTACGGCACGGGCGGCGGTTTGGCGGCTATCGGGGAAGGGGGAGAGTGGTTGAGGTCCCAACGGCCCCGGGCTTCGCCCGGTCCGGCCGCAGGCGGCCGGATCCCTTCCCCTCCCTCTGGTGTCCTCGTGGGCCGCGTCGCCACTACGTGACGGGTCCGGTCACGAAGGCCCCGCTACAGGTGGGACGGGTGGCGGGGCGCGTCCCCGCGGTAGCCGGCACCGGCGCCCCTTTGGCGATGATCTTGCTCCTAGCGCCCATTTGGGCGCCCAACATGGCGCTACGGACAAGATCGTTTCTCTTCAGAGCCCCTCCATCGAAGTCGTGAGGAGGCGCTTTTCTGTGAGAGGTGGCGCCGGCCATAAGGGGGAAGGGGTTGTGGGTCACCCGCAATGGCCACACTGCCCGTGGTGGGGGTGACACCGGTAGGGCGAGCGGTCGTAGTAGGGGCCGGTGTCGGCACCTGTGCTGCCCACACCCCCAACGGGAGCCACTCCGTGCCCGGAATGTGGCTCTGGGCGGGGGGTTCGGGGTGGGGGCATGCTGATATCCCCACAGGGCACGGGCCCTTGGGGTCTGACACCCAACCGGGGGTGTTCTCGCGGGGGTGGTGTTCCACCTGGCGGAAACGGGTGGCGGAAGCGGATGGTGGTGGTTAGAGGACAGTGGCTGGGGTTGGCTCCCCCTCCCCATCCCCGGACCCGGCTTCCTTTCCCGCTTCTTGGCGGTTCTGGGCGTGGTGGTGTTCCCAGATCTGCCGGTTCACCTTCGCCTGCAACCGGTGCTTGAGCCGGTTATGGGTCGAGCACAAGATCTGCATGTTGTCCGCGCTCGTGGCCCCGCCGTGGGAGAACGGGACGATGTGGTCGTACTGTGACCAGCTACGCGGCACGTCACAACCCTGGTGCCACTCGCAGTAGGGCTTCTTGAACCCCGCCGCCTGGCGCACCGGATCCGGAGCACACCGCTGCTTACGCCCCACATCCAACAGAGTCCGACCCTGGGCGTCGGTCACGAACCGACGCAACCAACTCTCGGGGGCCAGGCGGGCCACCATCTGATCAGGGAGGACCACACCATCCTCGGTGGTGGCGGGTTCAGCCGACCCATCACCCAGGAAGCGCTTGAGGGGGACGGTGATGTTCAACGTGGCCAACGGTTGGCGGCTCAGGCTGGAGCAACCCCGGTGGCCCAGAGCGGTCTCGAAGATCCGCATCATCGCGTCATAGGTGCGCTGATGCTTCGGGACGGCGGCGTTATCGGGCCCGTACGGTTCGGTGTAAGCCTGCAGGGCGGCCTGGATCAGCTCGTTATCGGCCCCCGGCCCCCACATCCGCAACAGAAACCCGGACTCGAACGTGGGCGAGAATTGCGCGCCCCGGTTCTCGAACGTTTCGTCATAGTCCCGGTCGGCCTTATCCGGGTCCAGGCGGGCCACGAACCATTTCGCCGCGTCCCGCAGCTGGCGCACCGAAGCCTGCGGGCACTCGGCCTTGAAACCGATCAGCCCGAATTCCAACCGGGCCCGAAACCCCTCCGCAGAAGGACGCTGGGCACGGAATTCCTCATCCGCCGTTTCCAGGACCTTCGCCCACTCGGTGGTGGCCTTTTCGGTGGAGGTCGCGATCGCGCACGCCTCACCCAGCGACAGGGCCTCGTTCTGGAAGGCTTCTTCCACCAGGGGCAACTGCTGCTGGTACAACGCTCGGGCGAGGGTGGCAAGGCTCTTGGCCTCGGCCGGAGAGGTGCCCCACTGGTGGGTGATCCACGCCTGGATACTGCGCTGGCCGCCCTCTTCCAACAGGGCGCCGGTGGCCTCCATGCGGGCCAGGGCGGGCAGCATCCCATAGCGGATCCGGTCGACTTCCCCATTGAGCCGGCCGAACTGGGCGAGCACATCGGCTTCACACCCGAACGGGATATCCCGGCCGGAGAATTCCACCGCCATCTCCCGCGCACCCGCCATCGCCTTATCGACCGGGGTGTTCCCGGTCGGGCGCGGTGCGTGGGGAGGAAAGCTCATACTCTGATTATAAGCGAACACCCCCAAGAATGGCAGACTTACCGGCGAGTATATTCAACCTATTTCCGGGACGGCAAATGCACCTACCATAGGCGGGGTGGCCATTCTGGGTTATCCACAACCCCTTTTCCCTATGGTCGGCGCCACCTCTCACAGAAGTGCCTCCTCAGGGTTTCGGTGGAGGGGCTCTGAAGAGAAACGATCTTGTCCGTAGCGCCATGTTGGGCGCCCAAATGGGCGCTACGAGCAAGATCATCGCTGTGAAGACCAGGGCCGGCTACCGCGGGGACGCGCCCCGCCATCCGCCCTACCTGTAGCGGGGCCTTCGTGACCGGACCCGTCACGTAGTGGCGACGCGGCCCACGAGGACACCAGAGGGAGGGGAAGGGATCCGGCCGCCTGCGGCCGGAGTGGGCCGCAGGCCCGCAGGGCTGTTGGGACCTCAACCACTCTCCCCCCTTCCCCGATAGCCGCCAAACCGCCGCCCGCACCGCACGGGTCAAGGCCACCCACCCCGCTGCCAGAGCACTCGACATTGCCTTGACGCGTGCGGTGCGGGCGGCAACAATCACGCGGCGGGGAAGGAGGGAGAACCCACCCCCACCCCGCACAACAACCGGAAGGTTCTCTACCTGAGGCGCCCCACCAACCACCCGACAGCCGCCAAACCAGCGTGGAGGTTATCGCCAGGGGCGTCCTGAAGTGTTGCAGCGTTCACCTCCCACCCACCTCCCACCCCTGGTCCAAAGCGAGTTCGGGCAGCACGAAGTCGGGAGAAAACAGGCTCCCCCAAATCGACGTTACGGGGGTAAGTGCTCGGTCGCCAGGGCGTATCCACAGCCTGTGGATAACCGCCTTCGAGGGATCTCGGGACAGGGCGAGGGGTCTGAGCCTGGGCTTGGGGCAACTTGAGGTCGGGTGCCGACCACGGCACCGGGTGGAGGCACTGATGGAGTCGGCGAGGACAGGGCGGGGACGCATCTGGGATGCACCGGGGCCCAGTGGTCTTACACCGGCTGAGGTCGGCGGTGATCCTCCGCTCGGCCTTTCTATAACCCGTCCACCTGCCCCCACAGTCCGACACGCGCCACGACTCCCTCAGAGGTGTTCGGACACACGTCGGCCCCGGAAGCCTTCGGGGCTCCGGGGCCGGTCGGGTCAGTGATCCTCGGGCGGTAGCGGCTCGCTGCGCACCCTTCGGGAGGGTGGGCCCGAAGCGAAATCGGGCATGGGCGGCCTCGGGGGCTTGAGCACCATGGGGCGCTTGCTCACCGGCTCGCCGGGGCGTGGCCGCGGAGCGGGCTCCGGGGCCCGATCGATCTCCTCGGCGGTGGGTTCCTCCACTACCTCGGGTTCCGGTTCGAGGAGGGGTTCGGGTTCGGGGTCCGGCTCGGGGCGTGCGGCACCCGGTGGCATGGAACCCAACCGGAAGGCGGCGCGCACCTCGGGTCCGGTGTCATGGTCCAGGGCGAGGTCGGCGGTCGATCCGGTGCGCTGGGCGACGGAGTCGAGTGACGGCAGGGGCTCAGGTTCCGGGGAGTCCTCCTCGGGTGGCGTCCACACCGGCGGTACGTAGTCGTCCAGCGCGGAGGACTCGGTTCGGTCGGTCGGGGGTTCCCACAGGGGAGCGTCCTCGTCCGAAGGCTCGTCTGCGGTGGTCGTCCCGGGCTCTTCCGGCTCTTCGGGTTCCGTGGGCTCAGGGACTTCGTCGGTGTGTTCGGGGAAGAACAGGCGAACGCCGGGCAGCTTCTGCGCAGGCTCGGCGGGGTCGGGTTCCTCGTCCCAAGGCTCCGTGTCGGGTTCGTCCTGCTCGCCTGAATCGGGGGTCACCGGCGGGAGTGGTGGGGCCTCGGACTCGTCCGAACTGGGGTCGCCGGCCTCGGGTTCGTGCACGAACCCCTCGTCTCGTTCATCGGTCGACACCTCCCACGTCACCGGGTGGAAGTCCTCGGTGCCGTCGGTGTCACCGATGTCGGCCGGTTCCGGCTCGGGGGCTTCGGCCCCCGGCACCACCGGTGCTTCGGCGGCGGCCCGCTTGATCGGATTGTCGCCGGTGCGGGCGCGTCGCGGTAGCCGGATCGTGGGGACGGAGGGCTCGGGTTCCGACAGCTCGGCTTCGGGCAGTCCGGCTTCCGGCGGCTCGGTCTCTTCCCGGGTCTCTTCCTCCGTCTCCCCTTCCTCGACCTCGGCTTCCTCGGCCTTCACTTCCGCGACGTGTGGGATCGGCTCGGTGGGCGCCTCGTGACCACTCGCCCGAGCCTCGATCTCCGGCTCGGTCTTCGCCGGTTCCTCAAGCTTCTCGGGCCTCTCGGGCCCTTCAAGGTCCTCCGGCTCGCCGCCCAGACGCAGCAGTCGCGTCTTGAGGGCCTCGGGCGCGTCCTCCCGGGTGTCGGTCCGGGGCTTGGGCGAACCTCGCAGGACGGTGGTGCGGTCGTCGCTGGGCTTGGGGCGGGGGCGTGCCCGTGCGTTCCGTCGTCGCACGTGCGCCCGCACGGCGATCCACAGCAGGAAGGCGACCATCAGCGCGGCCAACGGCGCCACCGCCACCACCACGGTGAGACCGCGGGGGAGGGTGTCGCCCAGTTCGGCGAACCAGGTGGTCCTGGTCAGCACCATGGGTACCGCTGCGCTGAGGATCAGCAGTGGGATCAGACCGATGTCGATCCACAGGCGTTCGCGTGGCGGGGCCGCGCGCAACGCATAGCTGACCCAGAAGGCCATGAGGACCAGCAGGGTGAAGGTCACCGGGAACACGTGGGCCAGCGGGAGGGCGCTGTCGGCGTGCACGATCGCGGCGAGGCGGTAGATGCCCTCATAAGCGATGAAGAGTGTGCACACGGCGATGACGCCGACGAACAGCGCGCCGAAGACGAGAGCACCGGCTCCCGCGCCGCGATCCGCGCTACGACCGTTACGTGTCCCTGTCTCGGGGGCGTTGTTGTAAGGGGCCATCGTCAACGCAGCGTAGTCCAGCGGATGGCGCTAACACGAGATTCCGGCCGATTCCGGTTGCTTCCCGACGCCTAGAGAAGGGGAGGCTATGTCCGTTCTTGGGGGAATTGACGGAGGGTGTTCGGTCGTGGCCAGGGTGAGTCGTCCCTTGTGAAGGGGGCAAGTCACATCCGAACCGGGCGAATACGGTTCACCACTTATAAGTGCTCGGGGCTGTCCGGAGAGCGAAGGGGGTGGTGGATCTTAGAGGTTTGTGACGCATGCGCGAGGGGAAAGCGGATACGCTTGACCGTGTGAGTCTGCGCTTCTATGACACCAGTGCCCGACAGGTTCGAGAGTTCACCCCGATTCGCGAAGGGTGTGCCTCCCTGTACCTGTGTGGTGCCACGGTGCAGGCGCCTCCCCACATCGGCCACATCAGGTCGGGAGTCAACTTCGACATCCTGCGCCGGTGGCTGACCCACCTCGGGTACGAGGTCACCTTCTGCCGCAACGTCACCGACATCGACGACAAGATCATCAAGGTCGCCGCGGAAGAGGGCGTTCCGTGGTGGCAGGTGAGCGAGCGCAACCAGCGTGCCTTCACCTGGGCCTACGACAGCCTGGGCTGCCTGCCGCCCACGGTCGAGCCGCGCGCCACCGGCCACGTGCCGGAGATGATCGAGCTCATGCGGCGCCTCATCGACGCCGGTCACGCCTACCCGTCCGAGGACGGCTGCGGCGACGTCTACTTCAACGTGGGTTCCTACCCGGCCTACGGGGAGCTGTCCAACCAGCGCCCGGACCAGCTGGTCGAGGCCGCGGACACCGACCCGGACCGGGACAAGCGCGACCCCCGCGACTTCGCCCTGTGGAAGGGCGCCAAACCGGGTGAGCCCACGTGGGACACCCCTTGGGGTCGGGGTCGCCCGGGTTGGCACCTGGAGTGCTCGGCCATGGCGACCAAGTACCTGGGCCCCAGCTTCGACATCCATGGCGGCGGTCTGGACCTGGTCTTCCCTCACCACGAGAACGAGCAGGCCCAGTCCCGGGCCGCGGGTGACGGGTTCGCCCGGTACTGGCTGCACAACGGTCTGTTGGCCGTGGGCGGCGAGAAGATGAGCAAGTCGCTCGGCAACTCGCTGCGCATCCCACAGATGCTGGAGAAGGTGCGGGCCGTCGAGCTGCGCTACTACCTGGGACAGGCGCACTACCGGTCCACCATCGACTACTCCGACGCCGCGTTGCAGGAGGCCGCCGTGGCCTACCAGCGCATCGAGGGTTTCCTCACCCGCGCCGTCGAGGTGCTGGGCTCCGTCGAGCACGCTCTGGACGTCCCCAAGGAGTTCGCCGAGGCGCTCAACGACGACCTCGGGGTCTCGCAAGCCTTGGCGGTGGTTCACGGGCACGTGCGCGAGGGCAACACCGCGCTGGCCTCCGGTGCCAAGGAACGGGCCGCGGAGCTGGCCAACGAGCTGCGCACCATGCTCGACGTGCTCGGGCTGGACCCGTTGAGCCCGCAGTGGGCCTCCGGCGACCAGGGGCTGAGCGAGGTCGTGGACGCGCTCGTGGCGGTCGCACTCGAACAGCGCAAGGCCGCCCGGGGGCGTAAGGACTACGCCGCCGCCGACGCCATCCGTGACCAGCTGGCCGATGCCGGTGTGGTGGTCGAGGACACCCCGCAGGGGCCGCGCTGGGACCTGCGCCGGGGCTGACCCGACCGATCCCGAATCGACGCGTGTGGTCACGCGTCCCCACTAGGCTGGGAGTTTGCCGCCGCCCATCGGCGAGACGGCGACCCATCGGCCGGAAGTGCTCTTCCGGCATGCTCGCGACACGTATTTGGAGGCGGCGATCATGCCGGCGAAGAAGAACAAGAAGGGCCCGACCAAGGGCAGCGGCGGCAAGGGACGTCGGTCCCTCGAAGCCAAGAGCGGGACTCTGCCCGCCGAGCAACGGCACTGGTACGAGGGCAAGCAGCGGCACAAGGCGAACAAGAACGCCACGCGTTCCGGTGGTTCCGCCGGTCAGGGTGGCGGCCCCGAGCGTTCGCCCAACCGTCCGGACAACTCCGACCTGCTGATCGGTCGCAACCCGGTCGTCGAGGCACTGCGTGCCGGCATGCCCGCCACCCGCCTGTTCCTGTCCAACAGCCTGGACCCGGACGAGCGCGTCAACGAGGCCGCCAAGTCGGCCGGTGCGCAGGGCGTGGACGTGGTCGAGGTGACCCGCTCGGAGCTGGACCGTCGTTGTGAGAGCAACGGCCTGCCCGGCGCGGCCCACCAGGGCATGGTGCTGCAGGTGCGGCCCTACCAGTACTGGGCGTCCGAGGGGCTGCTGGACAAGGCGCTGGACTCGGAGACTCCGGCGCTGATCGTGGCCCTGGACGGGGTGACCGACCCGCACAACCTGGGCGCCATCGCCCGTTCCGCCACCGCCTTCGGCGCTCACGGCCTGCTCATCCCCGAGCGTCGCGCCGCCGGGGTGACCATGGCTTCCTGGAAGACCTCCGCGGGCACGTTGGCCAAGCTGCCCGTCGCTCAGGCCACCAACCTGACCCGGGCCCTGGAGGCCTACAAGAAGGCGGGGCTGTTCGTCGTCGGTCTCGACGCGGGTGGGGACACGCAGCTGCCCGACCTGGAGCTGGCCACCGGCCCGCTCGTCATCGTCGTGGGTGCCGAGGGCAAGGGCTTGTCCCGTCTGGTCCGTGAGACCTGCGACGTGGTCGCGAGCATCCCGATCAGTGGCGCCGAGTCCCTGAACGCCTCGGTCGCCGCGGGTGTGTCCCTCTACGAGGTGGCACGTCGCCGGGGCGCTCAGGCATAATCGCAGGTCGGGGGCGATGGGATGGCGCCGAGTAGGCCACCTGTCGCCGGACCCGGTACCATGCGGGTGGACACCAGAGGCCGTGAGCCTCGGTGGCCGGCCGACGTAGCTCAATTGGCAGAGCAATCGCCTTGTAAGCGATAGGTTAGGGGTTCAAGTCCCCTCGTCGGCTCTGATCTTTCTCTGGCCCGGTCCTTCCCGACCGGGCCAGAGTCGTTTCCGGGCTCGGTGGGCAGACCGAGGGGACGGAGCACCCGGCCGGAAGAGCGGAGCAGTGACAGCGAACCCGAGCCCTGAGCAGTGGCGGGACCGGATGGTGGAGGCCCTACTCCGACCCGGAGTGGTGGGAGGGGAGTTCCTTTCCCCACGGATCGAACGGGCGTTGCGTAAGGTGCCGCGTCATCTCTTCATCCCCAAGGCGGATCTGGAACAGGCCTACGACCCCTTCAGTCCGGTGATGACCAAGCGCGACGAAGAACAGGGCTTTGTCAGCTCGGTCTCCGCGCCGCAGATCCAGGCGATGATGCTCGGCCAGGCCGAACTGCGGCCCGGGCAGCGTGTTCTGGAGGTCGGCTCTGGTGGCTACAACGCGGCTCTGATCGCCGAGATGGTCGGGCCGGAGGGTGAGGTCACCACCGTCGACATCGACCCGGACATCACCGCTCGTGCCCGAGACCTGTTGGAGGCCAACGGTTACGCGCGGGTTCGGGTGGTCACCGCCGACGCCGCTCGGGGGGTCGAGGAGGGTGCGCCCTACGACGCCATCATCGTCACCGCCGGGGCCTGGGACATCCCGCTCGCCTGGATCGGGCAGTTGACCGAGGGCGGTCGGTTGGTGGTTCCGTTCCGGGTCCATGGCCTGACCCGATCGATCGGGTTCGTCGAACACGATGGGATTCTGCACTCGACTTCGGCGCTGATCTGCGGGTTCGTGTCCATGCGGGGCGAGGACGAGCATCGGGGGATCCTGCTTCGGCTCAGGGGGACCGAGGGGATCGTCCTGCGCTTCGATGAGAGGGTTCCCGAGGATCCGCACCTGTTGGACGACGTCGCGCGTACCCCCAGGGTGGAACGGTGGACGGGGGTGACGGTGACTCTCCGGGAGTCGATCGACACCTTGCAGTCGTACCTGGCCACCACCCTGCCGGGTTTCTGCGTCATGACGGTCGACCCCGCACTGGATACGGGGACGGTGGCGCCGAACAGCACTCGCTTCTCCATGGCCGCGGTCGAGGGCGGTGACTTCGCCTACCTGGTCACGCGAGGGGTCCCGGGGCAGGGGGCGGTCGAATACGGGGTGCACGCCTTCGGACCGACGGCGGCGGAGTTCGCGGAACGGGTGGGGTCACGGGTCCGCGAGTGGGATCGGGGTCGGCGTTATGGGCCGGGGCCCGAGATCCGGGTGTATCCGATCTCCGTTCCGGTCGATCGGTTGTCGCAGGACCTGGTGGTCACCAAGCGGCACACCCACGTCACGTTCTCCTGGCCGACTTCCTGAACGTCGCGTCGGCCATGTGGTCTCGGGGTCTGCGTCAGCGTCGAAGAGCGTTCAACAGGCCGGACCATTCGTGGCGGTCGAAGGTGAGGTGGCCGTGTTCGCGGTTCTTGGTGTCGCGAACCAGGACGCTCGGTCCCTCGGCTACTTCGATGCACTCTCCGCCGTTGGTGCTGTAGCTGCTCTTGTGCCATTGCATGGGCCACCTCAAGGAGGGTCGGGTATCTCGGTCATTGCCGAGATACCCGTTGGTTTCAGCGCTGAAGAGTGTGCAGGAGGCCGGACCATTCCTGGGGGGCGAAGGTGAGGTGGCCGTGTTCACGGTTCTTGGTGTCGCGGATCAGGACGCGCTGTCCTTCGGCGACCTCGACACAGTTGCCCTGGCCACCGGTGTAGGTGGAGACGTGCCATGTCATCACTGCGGGGGTTTCAAAGGACTTCATGTCACCATCCATTTTATTGCTGGATCTACCGGTCGATTCGCTGAAGAGCGCTCGTGATCAGGTCTTCAGTGTGGGAATCGGATGCTGCGTCCTGCCAGACACTGTTGAACATACGGCTGTGCAGTGAGACCTCTTCCTCGGATTCGAGGTAGATGGCACCACCCGAGTATTCGACATAGGCCAAGGCGTAATCCTTGCCGACCACCGTGTAGTCGAGTAGCACGAAGGATCCATAGCCGGCCGCGTGTGCACCGTTCGCGAAGGGGAGAACCTTGAGATCGATGTTGTCTCTGCGCGCCATGGTGAGTAGGAAGTCCAGCTGTTGACGGAGAGCTTCGGGGCCGGCGACCTGTCGGTAAAGGGCGGACTCATTGATCACCGCTTGGATCGCAGTGGGTTCATCACCGGTCAGTTTCTCTTGCCTCCGCTGGCGAAGGTTGACCGCCTCTTGGATCTCGTTTTCTTCGTCGGGAACCCTGATGTCCTTTTCTATAAGGGATCGTGAGTACTCGGGGGTCTGGAGGATGCCGGGGATCCACTCGGGTTCGTAGGTGCGGATCCGGTGCGCCGCAGTCTCGACCCCGACGAACAGGCTGAACCAGTCGGGCAGCGCTGACTTGTAGCGCTGCCACCAGCCCGGCTGTTTGGCCGCGTAGGCCAGGTCCGCCAACGACTCGATCATGTCTGCTGCCACGCCGTAGTGCGACATGAGGAGACGTGCGTCCCCTGGGGAGATGGTGCTCTCCCCTCGTTCCACTCGCGACAAGGTGGCTTTGCTGAACCCGGCGACCGCAGCGGCTTCGGCGGAGGAACGCTTGCCACGTGCCTCTTTCAGGAAGTTGGCCAGGCCGAGCCTGGCGACCATCGGGCTGCCTACCGACACCGGGTTCCGCCTCTCCGTAAGGGCTTGGGGCCTTGGCTTTCAGTGTCTCGCATGGGCGGAAGCAGCTACAACTTTCTGCAACTCTCTCCATGAGATTTTCATAAAGAGTGTTGCATCGAGTTAAATCTCGGTGCATCATCGAAGTTAGCAGGGTGTGACGAGATGGCTACCAAGGTCACCGTGCCTGCTGTGTCCGGCTGCGGGCGAGGGGTGCACGCAGAGGTCTGCTTCGACTGTGGGAGGTAGTGATGGGTGCTGTTCGGATACCGGGACCGCGGCGGCCTGATGGTGGTGGGGTGGGTTGGCCGTCCGCACGCTGGTCCTACTTCGGAGGGACGCTCTCCGACGTGCGCCGTCTGCGTGACTGGTGTGGGAGTGAGCCGGGCCTACAAAACCACCGTGGGGACTGGGTGCGGCTGGTGGCCAGCGAACTCGCCACCAACGCCGTCCTGCACACCGCGACCGGTGAGAAGTACGGCCGCATGGGCGCTTCCATCGAGGTCCTCGACGACCGGGCCATCCTCTGCGTGCTCGACCAGGGAGCCAAGGCAGGCAAGCCCGCGTCGGTGCCGCGAGTGCGTCAGCAGGGACCGAACGTCCTCTGCGCCGGCGGCCGGGGGTTGTGGCTGGTGGATCGGATCGCCGAGCACTGGTGGTGGGAGGGACAACACGGCTTCCCCCTGGAACTCTGGGCGACCATCCCGCTGGACCGGGATCCGAGCGCGTAAAACCCCCAGAAAAACGAACACCCCGGGCGGTGGCTGCAACCACCGCGCCGGGGCTGATCAACCACCTGAAACCAGCAGGAGGATGACTGTGCAGCACCCTATCGGCCGGCACCACCGGCGATGCCGAAGTCTCACCGAACACCTCTGGGCCTTGTTCGCCCTCGCCCTGGCGGCGGCGCTGGCCTACGTGTTCATCCCGAAGGCGCGAGAACGCGCGGCGATCGCTCCCGCCCCGAAAAGGGTCGAGATTGCGACCCCGGAATCGAGCCCGCCGTCCCCGGAGGACGACTACCGCCACCCGGACGATTACGCGGGCGCGCTGGTCCGCCCGTACCTGGCCTCTCCAGCCCCGCCGACCCCGCTGATCCCGCGCCCCCGAGTACCGGTAGGGGACCTACTGGCCGAACCCGAACCCGAACCGGCACCCGCCGACGACCTCACGGACCTTGCGGAAGCCATACGTACCTACCTGCGGGTATGCGGCTGACCCCCGACCAACGACGGGGCGTGCGGGGGTTTGTCCCCCGGGAGAGCCACAACCAGGTGTCCACCACATGGTGACGACCGGAAACCGCCGAATCCGTAGCGTTTCCCTCAGTCGCGAAGTTCCGCGCTCTCGACCCCCGCACCCCTTCCTGGAGATCGACATGTTCCGCACCGCCCGGACCGCCACCGTCACCGCCCTGATCGCCACCCTGGGCGCGGGTCTGACCGGATGCGGAGCGCTCTCCGACGTGGAGGACGGCCTGCGGGAAGCCGAAGGCGACCTGGAGACCGCCGCCGAGGAGATCGCGAACGACGGCGAACTCTTCACCGGCACGAAGACGCTCGACGTGAACGGCGCGTCGGTGAACCTCTCCTGCTCCGGTGATCCGGCCGTCGACAGCCCGGTCATCCTCCTCATGGCCGGGATGGGCGACGGCCTCGACACCATGGCCGATCTCCAGGAGACCCTGAGCGAACAGGACCGGGTCTGCTCCTACGACCGTCTCGGCGAGGGCGAGAGCGACCAGCCGGAGGGACCGCAGAGCATCGCCGACAGCGGCGAGATCCTGTCGGCGGTCCTCGACGACGTCTCCGACGGCCCGGTCGTCCTGGCCGGCCACTCGCTGGGCGGGCTGATCGCCGCCCGCTACGCCCCCGATGACACCGAACGCGTCAAGGGTCTGGTCCTGATGGACGCCACCTCCCCGACGATGCTCGACGACATCACCGAGGTGATCCCCGAATCCGCCACCGGTGACGGCGCCGAGGTGCGGGCACAGAACATCGCCATGTTCGAGGGTGAGAACCCGGAGATGATCACCATCGAGAGCGACCCGGAGGTCCGCTCCGCCGGTGACATCCCGACGGAGGTCATCCAGCACGGCGTCCCTTACCTGGGTGAGATCCCCGAGTACGGCGACGAGCTGGAGCGCGTGTGGAGCGAGGGCCAGGAGAAGTGGCTGGCGGTCTCCGGAGCCAGTGAGCTGAGCACCGCCGAGGACGCCGGCCACTACATCCACGTCGACCAGCCCGAGATCGCCGTCGAGGCCATCCGACGAGTGGTGGGTCAGGTCACCGAGTAGGGGCCGGGACCGATCGCGGGGCTCAGCGCAGGGCGGCCTTCGGTGGCTTCTCGCGCAGGGCCCCGTAAGCCAACAGGTACGGCGGAATCCGCCTGGCCCACGGCACCTGCTCGACAACCCGCAACGGCAACGGCGGGGTCTCACGCCCCAGATCGATACGCCCCTCCAACGCGGGCAGGATCGCGCGGCGGTGGGCCAGGCGCTGGAGGTTCTGGGTCAGCACCGTGACGGGCATCCGGCGCCGCTGCACGGCGGCCACGTCGGCCAGGGTCACCCGTCCACGGCGGAGCGGCCCCTCCAGATAACGGGCGGCGGCCACCGCGTCCTGCACGGCGAGGTTGATACCGATCCCTCCGACGGGCGACATCGCGTGCGCCGCGTCGCCGATGCACAACAGGCCCGGGGTGTGCCACCGCCGCATCCGGTCGACCCGCACGTCCAGCAGCTTCACGTCGTCCCACTCGGCCACCAGCCGGCGCCCCTCGAACCAGGGGAACTGCCGCACCAACGCCTCGTTGAACTCCTCCAGCGACCGTGCCCGGTTCCGCGCGTCGGCGCCCTTGGGGATGATCGCCGCGGCCTGGTAGTAGTCCCCTCGATCGATCAGGATGCTGAACCTGCCGTCACCGATCCGCCCGATTCCGCCCGCGGGGTCGTCGGAAGCACGGGGCAGCCGGAACCACTGCACGTCCATCGGCGCGGAGAAGTCCCGCAGTTCCAGCCGGGACAGCTCACGGGCCAGGGAATCGCGGCCGTCGCAGGCCACCGTGACCATGGCCCGAACCTCGCCGGTCTCCCCGTCACGGGTCCGATATCGCACCCCGTTGATCCGCCCGCCCTCCTCGATGAAGGAGGTCGCCTTGGTGTTCATCCGCAGCGTGAAGCCGGGCTCCTCGGAGGCGGAGGCGACGAGCAGGTCCAACAGGTCCCACTGAGGGACCATCGCGATGTAGTTGTAGTCGCTGTGCATCGGGGTGAAGTCCGCCAGGGTCACCATCCGCCCATCCGGCCCGGTGGGCAACCGGACTTGATCCACGCGGCGTTGGGGCAGTCGCGCGAACCGTTCGGCCAGGCCGAGGTCGTCCAGCAACTCCATGGTGGAGGGGTGGACGGTGTCGCCGCGAAAGTCCCGTAGGAAGTCGCCGTGTTTCTCCAACACGGTGACCTCGACACCGCAGCGGGCGAGGAGCAGACCGAGGACGATGCCGGCCGGGCCGCCCCCGACCACACAACACGTCGTTCTGGACATGTGACCACCTCTGTGACGGGTCGGGTGCCCTCAACCTACAGAGCGAGTGAACCCCTGTACAGGAAGGGTCCGGGGGTCGTGTTGCATGGAGCCGTGTCCCCGCCTGTCTGAGGAGGAGTGCGCATGCGCTGGACCGTCCACTCGGAGAAACCGCTCTACACCGACCGCTGGCTCGACATTCGGGTCGCCGATGTGGAGGTGGGCGAGGGCCGGAGGTTGGAGCATCGGCTGATCCGCTCCGCTCCGGGAGCGGGTGCCGTCCTGTTGGACGGTCGAGGGAACGTGCTGTTGATCTGGCGCCACCGCTTCATCACCGACACCTGGGGTTATGAGATCCCCATGGGAGGGGTGGAGGAGGGGGAGACACCGATCGAGGCCGCGGCGCGGGAGGCGGAGGAGGAGACGGGGTGGCGTCCGGGCCCGTTGCGGCCGCTGCTGTACACCCAACCGTCGGCGGGCATCTCTGACAGCGCGCACCACGTGTTCGTCGCCGAGGGGGCCGAACACGTCGGTGAGCCCGTGGACGGCTGGGAGTCCGAACGGGTGGAGTGGGTTCCGGTGGAGCGGGTTCCCGAGCTCGTACGGGACCGGAGGGTGGTCAGCGGCAGCACCATGAACGCGCTCCTGTACGTGTACGCGACGGGGTGAGCCGAAACCCATTGGTGTCCGGCCCCAGGCCTTCGTTAGGTTGCTGTCCCATGGACACCTCCACTCCGCGGGACTGGCTCACGACCAATCGTGCCAACTGGGACGAACGCGTCCCCCTGCACGTCGCCAGTGACTTCTACGACCTGGACGGTTTTCGCGCCGGGGACGAGGCACTGCGCGACTTCGAGTTGGCCGAGGTCGGCGACGTCACCGGCAGGTCCCTGCTGCACCTGCAGTGCCACATCGGGCTGGACACGCTCTCCTGGGCGCGGCACGGGGCACGGCGGGTGGTGGGGCTGGACTTCTCCGGACCGGCGGTCGAGGCGGCCCGGGGGATCGCCGCGCAGATCGGGATGTCGCGGGAACGGGCGAGCTTCGTCGAGTCCGACGTGTACGCCGCCGCCGACGTGGTGCCGGAGGAGTCGTACGACATCGTCTACACGGGTGTGGGCGCCCTCTGCTGGCTCCCCGACATCCGGCGGTGGGCCGAGGTCGCCGCCTCGCTGGTGGCACCCGGCGGATTCCTGTACCTGGCCGAGTTCCACCCGATCACGGACGTGCTCGACGACGAGACCGGAACGAAGGTCGTCCACGACTACTTCGCGCGCGAGGCCAAGGTGTACGAGGCCACAGGGACGTACGCGGACCTGGAGGCCCGTACCGAGAACAACCGTGCCGTCGAGTGGCAGCACCCGATCGGGGACGTGGTGTCGGCACTGGCGGCCGAGGGACTGCGACTGGAGTTCCTGCACGAACACGACGTGTCGCTCTTCCCACGGTTCGGCTCCTTCCAGCGCGACGACAAGGGTTACCACCGCTTCCCTGAGAGTTCACCGAGAATTCCCCTGATGTACTCCCTGCGTGCGAGCAAACCCGCGCGTTAGGGGACCGGTGTCGCAAGGGCCCGGAGTGGGTGCAAGATCGACAAAAGGGCCTATTGGTACCGGGTTCGGGGGTTCGGGAGAAGAATTTTCAGGAACTTCCCGCACACGCGGGAACGGGTTGGAAACGCTGTGAACTGTGCGAACGCCGGGGGTCTCTAGGTAAGTGGGGGACCGAACCCTCTCCTATTGGGTTGTTTCGCTTCCCGAGTGCTCCGGTTGATGGCAAAATGACCAGCTGAGGGAGCCTCCCGGCCGGATTCGTCCATGGACCGCCGTGCCCGCAGTCTTCCTCTCGAACCCCGCTGACACCAACCTGGGTCGGCCCTCGCGGCGAGTCCGCACACCCACGGCGGATCTCCCATCGCGAAGACCTCCTGGAATCCCCCGCAGTCCGTGCACGACGGCTGAACCACGAACCTTCTTCACCCGCATCCCCGGACCAACTCTCTGTGTCCTTCGACGTCCCTTCCCCGGCCCGTTCTCGAAGTGAATCGACCAAGGCATGCTGCTGACAGACACAGCGGTTCCAGTGGAGTCCGCCCCCACACAGATCTGGCTGTGGGTACTGGCGGCGAGCACGATCGTGCTCCTGGCCGCGATGGTTTACACGACCCTGCGACTGCGGGAGGCCCGGCGAAGCGCGACCGAATCGGCGCGCCGTGACGCCGGGTTGATCGAAGAGGCCCGGGCCGCGGCGGCCCGCGCCGAGGCCCGGGCCGACCGACTTCAGTCGGCACTGGCCCAACGCGACCGCACCGCCCGCACCGTGACCGAGGACCTGTTCCCACAGGTGACGCGGCGAATCCGAGAAGGAGCCTCGACCGACACCGTCCTCGCCGAGGTCGACTCCGCGGACGGCCCCGACCCCGCCACCAGACCACTGGTGGAGGCGGTCACCCGTTCGCTCTGGCGTGGGCACCAACAGCGCCGAAGACTCCTCAGCGTGGTCAAGGGCTGTGCCGACCGCGCCCGCGCCGGTGTCGCACAGCTGCGCGCCGACGTGCAACAACGCAGCGCACCCTATTGGAAGTCCCTCGACTCCACCGGGGCCAGTGAGCGGATGCGTGAGGACTTCATGGTCGTGGAGGCCGGTCTCTCCCGCCTGGAGATGCTCATCCAGCGCCTGCTCACCGTGGCCGAGGCCGACCGGATCGGCCGCAACTGGACCCAACCCCTGCGCGTCGAACGACTGGTCCGCGCGGCGGTCGGCAGTGTCCCCGACTACGCCCGCGTGCAGATGAACATGCCCACCACCCCGGTGGTGGTCGAGGGCCGCGCCGTCAACTCGATCATCCAGATCATGGCCGAACTGATCGACAACGCCACCGCCTTCTCCGCACCCTCCGAGGCCGTCGTGGTGCACTTCGAGAACACCGCCATGCGGCTCGGCGTGCACATCGACGACAGCGGTCTGGCCATGACCGAGGAACAGTTGGCCGAGGTGCGTCGTCGCCTCGACCCGAAACGGCCCCCGGACATCTCCGAGCTCTCCGCCAACCAGTTGGGTCTGCTGGTGGTCCGTCGGGCCGCCGACCCCCTGGGCATTCGGGTCGACATCTCCCCGTCGCCCCGCGGCGGCACCCGTGCGACCGTGTGGATCCCGCGCAATGGGCTCCTGCGCACCGACGACGCCGCCGTGTCCGTGGTCCCTCCGGCTCCCGCGGTGTCCTCCTCCGCTCCGACGGTGCCGGTCCAGGCCCCCGCGGAGCCGGTCGCCGACCCCGCCGCCACCGAACCGCTCTCCACCCTCCCGACCCGTGGTCCCCAGGCCCCGGTCGAGCCTTCCGCCGAGCCCTCTTCGGAACCTTCCGCCGAGCGTCCCCGGCAACTGCCCCGGCGGCGTCGCGGAGCCACCCTCCCCGACGAGGCGGCCGCCCCCAAGACCGTCGAGCCACCCCGGGACCGGGTGGCGACCAGCCTTCGGATCGCCCAGTGGCACGCCCACACACGGCCGACACCGAACCCTGCCGCCGAGAATCGTGAGGACTCCTGATGCTGACCAACCTGACCTGGCTCATGGACAAGCTGCGCGAGCTTCCCGGAGTGCGTCACGTGCTCCTGCTGTCCACCGACGGTCTGGTCCGTTCGGCCGACAGCACTTTGGGCAGAGACGAGGCCGATGGCCTGGCCGCCTCCGCCTGTGGGCTTTTGGCCACGGGTGGTCAGGTCAACTCCGTGTTCGGCATCACCGACCCGGTCCGCACCGTCGCGGTGGATCTGGATCCCCACCACCTGCTGGTGATGGGGGCCGGCTCGGGGTCGGCGCTGGCCGTGCTCACCGACCTGACGAGCCCCTCCTCCGACCTGGGCGTGGTCGCCACGGAGATGGGCCGACTGGTCGAGCGCCTGCCGGAGCAGCTCGCCACGCCGAGCAGGCACGGTGGCGAGGCGGGTCTGTCGTGATGGATCCCGACGTTCCCGATGGCCTGTTCATGGTGGTCGGTGGGCGCAGCGGTACCACTCTGAGGCTGGATCCCTTCGCACTGGTGGTCACCGAACGCTCCGACACGGCAGGCCTGTCCCTCGAACAGGCCGACATCGTGCGGATATGCGACCGGCCGATCGCCCCCGCCGAGCTCGGTGCGCGGCTGGGGATCCCGTTGGGCGCGGTCACCATCCTGCTGGCCGACCTCGTCGATCGCGGGCACATCGTGATCCGTTCCGCCGGTGGAGCCGCAGACCGGTCCACTTCGGCGTTCGCCTCCCCGGCCGACGACCGTCAACTCTTGGAGAAACTGCGTGTTGGGCTCATCAACCTCCCCCTATGAACCCCTGGCGCCGTCCGCCGCGATCTCGATGAAGATCCTCGTCACCGGCGGTTTCGGGGTGGGAAAGACCACGATGGTGGGTGCGATCAGCGAGATCAAGCCGCTGACCACCGAAGCCGAGATGACCCAGGCCGGGGCAGGTGTGGACGAGGGCCTGGAACTGCGCCCGGACAAGACGACCACCACGGTCGCCTTCGACTTCGGTCGGATCAGCATCGACGACCAGATCGTGCTGTACCTGTTCGGCGCCCCCGGACAGAAGCGGTTCCACGCGCTCTGGGAACGGCTCTGCCAGGGCGCGGTGGGCGCGATCGTGCTCGTCGACACCCGTGACGTGGAGGGTTCGTTCGCCGCGCTCGACCGGGTCGAACGAGCGGGCCTGCCCTACCTGGTGGTCCACAATCCCTTCGCGGACGAGGCCGAGGAGTGGAGTCTGGAGGAGATCCGGACCAGCCTGGACATCGACCCGGGTACGCCGCTCGTGCGCTGCGACGCCCGCGACCCCCAACAGGTTCGCACGGCCCTCGCCGAACTGGTCGTGCACCGTCAGCAGATCCTGGAACAGGAGCCGGCCCGATGACCGAAGCGAACACCGAGATCGAACACCCGCGCCTGCCGCCGCTTCCGGAGACGCACCGGAACGCGTTGAGCCTGCTCGATGAGCGGTACCAGCGGGACTCGCCCGGACTGTTCGCCGAGATGCGTCGGCGTCACGGACCCGTGGTCCCCGTCCTGATGGCCTGGGACGTGCCGGCCTGGCTGGTGGTCGGTTACTCGGAGCTGCTCCAGGTGACCTCCGACTCCGACCTGTTCGCCCGGTCCTACACCCGGTGGAACATGGGGGAGTACCTGCCACCCGAATGGCCGATGTGGCCGCTGGTCGGTGGCGGTTTCGCCACGAAGTCGATGCTCTACACCGAGGGTGCGGAGCATCGGCGTCGTTCGGCGGTGCTGAGCGACGGGTTCGCCCGCATCGACCAGTGGGAGTTCGAGGAGTTCTGCCGCAGGTCCTCGCAACGACTGATCGAGGAGTTCGCCCAGGAGGGCGAGGCCGAGTTGATCCTCGCCTACGCGCAACGGTTGCCGGTCATGGCCCTGGGGTGGGCGGTCGGCGCCCCGGAGGAGTTCCACGATGACCTGGTCACCGGTTTCCTCCAGCTCATGGGGGCGGTCGGCGGAGACCCCAACGAGGGGATGCGCAAGGTTCAGGCCGTCACCGACGAACTGGCCGACCGCGCCATGCGCGAACCCGGTCCCCATATCGCCGCACACCTGGCGCACAGCGGGCTGGGGCTGACCCGGGAACAGCTCAGCGCGGACATCTTCGTGTCCATCATCGCCGGTCACCAGACCAGTGCGAACTGGATCGGCAACACCATCAGGCTGATGTTGACCGACCAGACGCACACCAACGCGCTCACGCGTGGTCGTCGTTCGGTGACCGACGCGGCCCGTGACGTCCTCAAGGACGACAGCCCCACGCAGATCTTCGCCGGCCGTTGGGCGGTTCGTACGACCCAGTTGGCGGGTACGACGATCCAGAGCGGTGATCTGGTGCTGCTCGGCTTGGCGGCCACCCACCAGGATCCGCTGTTCCGTCCGCCCGGCCAGGAACGCCACCACAGCCGGGCCTACCTGTCCTTTTCACACGGCCCCCACGGCTGCCCCCACGCGGCCCGAACCCTGTCCGAGATCATCACGGTCACCGGCATCGAAACCCTTCTCACCCACCTCCCCGATCTGCATCTGGCCGTCCCCGCCGACCAGTTGCGCTGGCAGCCCCAGGTCCTGATCCGGGCCCTGGAATCGCTGCCGGTCCGTTTCACCCCGCCTGTCACCTCAGCTGATCCCCTAGGAGACTCTCTGTGGCTCTGAGCCTGTCCAGACCGGTCCACCAGCTCGATCCCCTCAGCCCCGACCTGCACGAAGACGCCGTGAAGATGCGCGAGCACGGCCCCATCGTGCCGATCGCACTTCCCGGCGGCGTCCCTATGTGGGGCGTCGCCGGCGACGCAGCGGGGCGCAACCTCCTCAAGGACAACGTCCGCTTCACCAAGGACCCCGGGTACTGGAGGGCCCTCAACGAGGGGGAGATCCCCGATGACTGGCCGCTGATCAGCATCGCGGCGCCCTCCGGGCACTCGGTCGTGAACACCGACGGCGCCGATCACCGGAAGCTGCGCCGTCCCCTGGCGCAGGCGTTGACGGCCCGCCGGGTCGAGGCGTTGACCCCCCTGGTCACCTCCCTGGTGGAGCGCCTCGTGGGCGAGATGGAGAAGGCGGCGGACGAGGCCGAGGACGGGGTGATCGACTTCCGGGGGCGGTTCGCCTGGCCGCTGCCGATGGGCGTGATCGGTTACCTGCTCGGAGTGGACGAGGCCGACCACGACGAACTGGGCCGGCTGTACAACGCCCTGTTCGACGACACGGTGAGTGAGGGGCGAAGCGCCGAACTGAGCCTGCACGCCTGGTTGGACGCCCACGTGGCCAAGCTCGAACGCGAGCCCGGCGACGACCTGGTCAGCGCCATGTTGGCACTGCCGGAGGAGGACCGCCTTCCCCGCGAGGACCTGGTCGTGACCCTGTACGTGGTGCTGGCTGCCGGTCACGAGACCACCACCCACCTGCTGCTCAACGCCGTGCACGCGCTCAGCGCCCGCCCCGAGCAGCTCCGTCTCCTGCTCTCGGGCGAGGTGCCCTGGGAGAACGCGGTGGAGGAGACCATGCGCTGGGACTCGCCCACCGCGAACTTCTTCACCCGCTTCGCCACCGAGGACGTGGACGGGGCGGACATCCACCCGGCCGCGGCGGGGGTGAAGATCGCCAAGGGCGACCCGGTGTTCGTCTCCTACATCTCGATGGGGCGTGACCCCGAGCGCTTCGGTCCCACCGCCGGTGAGTTCGACATCCAGCGTGAGGGCGCGGCCCACAGCAACTTCGGGTACGGCGCGCACTTCTGCATCGGCGCGCCCCTGGCCCGTATGGAGGCGGGTATCGCCCTGAAGACGATCTTCGCCCGCTGGCCCGAGCTGTCGGTGGTCGGTGACGTGCCGCGCTCACCCACGATCGTGGTCAACTCGCGAACCCACCTGAACGTGCGCCTGAAATGACGCGCGCCTGAAGTAGGGCCGGTTCGGTCGGACCGCCGGTCCGTCGTGGTCGATGACCATCGACGAGCCCGGCGGCCCACCCCGGGCGGGACGGTCAGTCCTCCGGCTCCCGTGGACGGACCACGGTCTCCGGGCCCGGGTAGATGACCCGTTCCTCGCCGTCGGCGAACCGCACCAGGTAGGGCGGGCCGTTGCCGGCCCCGCGCACCTCGATGATCTCCGCCTCCCGCTCGCCTCGGGAACTGGCGACACCGTGCGTGTGCAGATGGTCCCCGACCGTCGCTCGCATGGTTCCTCCCGTAACGATGATTCGGTTGAGCCCTAGGATGTCCGGGTGAACAAGGTCCTCCCCGTCATCGCCTTCGTCGTCTTCGTGCTCGTCTTCGTCGTCACGAGGACCCCCGTCCGGAACTTCCTGGAATCGTGGGTGGCCCTCGAAGGTGTCGTCCTCGGTCTGGCCTCGATGGTCGCCTCGGCGGCGTTGGCCGCTCTGGTCGCGGGTGCCATCCTGTACGTGAGTCGGCTCCTCGAATGATGGCCGAACGGTCCGCGACGAGCGTTCACCCGGTGCCGAGGTAGCCGTTCGGGTCGAGCACGTACTTGCTCGCGGCCCCCTGGTCGAAGGACCGGTAGCCCTCCGGGGCCTCCTCCAACGAGATCGCCACCGCGTTGACCGCCTTCGCGATCTGCACGCGGTCGTTGAGGATCGCCATCATCAGTTGCCGGTGGTACTTCATCACCGGGCATTGGCCCGTGAAGAAGGCGTGCGACTTCGACCAGCCCAGCCCGAAGCGGATCGACAGCGAACCCACCTTGGCGGCCTCGTCCGACGCGCCCGGGTCACCGGTCACGTACAGACCCGGGATGCCGATGGAACCGCCGGCCTTGGTGACGTCCATGGCGTCGTTCAGGACGCTCGCGGGCGCCTCCTCACCGGCCTTGTCCCCGCTTCCATGGGCCTCGAAGCCGACCGCGTCCACCGCGCAGTCCACCTGCGGTGCGCCCAGGACCTGTTCGATGAGGTCGCCGGGATCGCCCTCGGAGATGTCGATGGTCTCGCAGCCGAACCCGCGCGCCTGGGCCAGACGCTCCTTCTTGGAGTCGCCGACGATCACCACCGCCGCGCCCAAGAGCTGTGCGGAGGCCGCCGCGGCGAGACCGACCGGTCCGGCGCCCGCGATGTACACGGTCGACCCCACGGTGACCCCGGCGGTCACACAACCGTGGAAGCCGGTGGGGAAGATGTCGGAGAGCATCGTCAGGTCGAGCATCTTCTCCATGGCCTGGTCCCTGTCGGGGAACCTCAGCAGGTTCCAGTCCGCGTAGGGAACCAGCGCGTACTGCGCCTGGCCACCGACCCATCCGCCCATGTCGACGTAGCCGTAGGCCGACCCCGGGCGGTCGGGGTTGACGTTCAGGCAGATCTCGGTGCGCCTGGCCTTGCAGTTCACACATCGTCCACAGGAGATGTTGAACGGTACCGAGACCAGGTCGCCGACCTTGACGAACTCGACGTCGGGTCCGGTCTCGACCACCTCTCCGGTGATCTCGTGTCCCAGCACCATCCCTTCCGGGGCGGTGGTGCGGCCCCGGACCATGTGCTGGTCGCTGCCGCAGATGTTGGTCGCCACGACCTTCAGGATCGCCCCGTGGGGGATCTTGCGCCCCACGTTCGCGGGGTTCACGCCCGGGCCGTCCTTGAGCTCGAACTCCGGGTAGGCGATGTCCTGCACCTCGACCCGCCCGGAGCCTTGGTAGACCACTCCTCTGTTGCCGGTCATCTTCCCTTCCACCTCTCTGCCGCCACGCGGCGAGGACCAACGTTCGTGGAACGCCCTCGTGCTCGGAGGGCGTGCCTGAGACGTTTCCTGTGGCGGGGGTGACTAACCGGGCCGGAAGGTTCATTACCCGATGAGGATTGCGGCCCGGTCGCGTCATGATGTGGTCATGGGGTTGCGAGAACAGAAGAAGGCCGCCACACGCGCGGAGATCGGCCGCCAGGCGTCGCGGCTCATCCGGGAACACGGGTACGAGGCCACCACGACCGAACAGATCGCCGCTGCCGCGAACGTCTCGCCGAGCACGTTCTTCCGGTACTTCCCCGGAAAGGCGGAGACGGTCCTGGGCGAGGACGTCTTGCCGTGGGTGTTCGCCCGTTTCAGGGACCAACCCGAGGGACACTCGCCGACGGAGGCCTTCAGGGCAGGGATCCGTGAGGTCTACGGCGGGATGGACGAGACCGAACGGGAACAGGACCGCGAGCGGCGACGTCTCCTGTTCTCCGTTCCCGAACTGCGCGCGACGCTGATGGACCGGTACGCGACCGGAATCGAGGAACTGTGCGACGCCGCCGCGGACCGTACCGGCCGCGACCGGAACGAACCACGGGTCCGGGTCTGGGCCGGGGCGATCATCGGAACCCTGGCCTCGGTGTCCGCCGGCCTGGAGGAGGAAACCGAGGGGGCCGACCTCGCGGCCCGACTGGACGAGGCCATCGGTCTGCTGCGGGAGGGCCTCCCGCTTTGAGCGCCGGAGACGCGCCCCGGGCGGGTACCGGACCACGGCGTCGAGACCCCGGTCGTCGCGGGGCCCATGTGAGCCCAGAGCTTTCCGATCCGGGTGATCCACGGGGTTTTCGGGGCCTTTGTGCCCGATGTGGCGAAAGTGGTAAAAGGCTTCGGGAGAAGGAAACGACGGTGGCCGAATTCGGTGGCCGAATTCGGCCAATAGTCGTCCGAAACGAGGAATTCCGTATTCCTGTGCGTAGCATCTCTTCCCCACGGGAAACCGGACCTCAAGGCAAGGCCCCTTCCCGTGGTGGGCCGATCGGGCCACGCGCGGACCGGTCGGTGCGCACGGGCAGGGAAGACTGCCCGCGTGGGTGTGTACGGGCGCACCCGTGGCGAAGGGTGTCCGGCGGGGTGTGGGCCCGGCCGGACACCATTCCCACGGCGAAGGCTCGGTGAGTGGGGCTCGCCACCTGGAACAGCCCTGGTGGTGTCCGACGGCCGGATGAAACACTTTCACCATGCTCGGTATCACCGACCTGCCCACCTACCTGGCAGGGCTCATCCTCATCGTGCTCCTTCCCGGGCCCAATTCGATCTACGTGCTCTCCGTCGCCGCGCGCAGTGGGACAAGGGCCGGGTACACGGCCGCCGCCGGGGTCTTCACCGGAGACGCCGTGCTGATGATCCTCGCCGCCGCGGGCGCCGCCACGTTGTTGCAGACCAACCCGGTGGTCTTCGCGGTCATCAAGTTCGCGGGCGCCGCCTACCTGGTGTGGATGGCGATCGGGATGTTGCGCACCGCGCACGCCATGTGGGCCTCAAGGCACCAACGCGCCGAGGAACAGCGCGCCGCCGACGCCGCGCCCACCCCGGTCAAGGGGGAGCACCCTTACCGCCGAGCCCTGGTGGTCTCGCTGTTCAACCCGAAGGTGATCCTGTTCCTGATCTCCTTCTTCGTGCAGTTCGTCGACCCGACCTACGCCTATCCGGCGCTGTCCTTCCTGGTCCTGGGCCTGCTGATGCAGCTGGTCAGCTTCGTGTACCTGTCCGCCCTGATCTTCAGCGGCACCCGCATCTCCGCGGCCTTCGGACGGCGCAGGCGCCTCTCCGCGGGCGCGACCTCCGCGGCGGGCGCGCTGTTCCTCGGGTTCGCCGTGAAGCTCTCCCTGAGCACCGCCTGAGCACAAGTGGGTAGACGGGGGCCGACGAAATGGCGATGTGGCGGTACCCCTCGCGTTCCTAGCGTGGTTCTCCCAACGGACGACCACGAAGGGATCCCACCGTGCTCACAGCACGCGATCTCAGCAAACGCTACGGGCCGCGAACCGCCGTTGACGCCCTGAGCGTCACCGTCGAGCCCGGACGGGTGACCGGGTTCCTCGGCCCCAACGGTGCCGGGAAGTCCACCACCATGCGCATGTTCCTGGGACTGACCCGACCCACGTCCGGGTGCGCCCTGGTGGACGGCCATCGTTACGAGGACCTGAGGTGGCCCGCCCGTGAGGTGGGCGCGCTCCTGGACGTGAGCGCCGCCCACCCCGGTCGCACCGCCCGCGCCCACCTGAGGGCCAAGGCCCACGTGTGCGGACTTCCCCGCCGGCGGGTGGATGAGGTCCTGGACGAGGTCGGGTTGACCGGGGCCGCCGACCGCAGGGTCGCCGACTACTCGCTCGGGATGCGGCAGCGGTTGGGGATCGCCGACGCGCTGCTCGCCGACCCCGGTGTGCTGCTCTTCGACGAACCCGTCAACGGCCTGGACCTGGACGGGGTGCGCTGGATGCGCGAACTCACCCGCCGGCTCGCGGACGAGGGACGGACCGTGCTGGTCTCCAGCCACCTGATGAGCGAGATGGAACAGGTCGCCGACCGGCTGCTGGTGGTGGGTCGCGGCCGGTTGGTGGCCGACGCCTCCCTCGACGAGGCGATCGCCACCTGGTCGCGTACCCATGTGGTGGTCCACTCCTTCGGGGACACCCGCCTGCCGGCGCGGTTGGCGCGGGAGGGCAGGGTCGAGGACCTCGGCGACGGGGCCCTGCGCGTGTTCGGGGTGCCGGTGGAACGGGTCGGCGACCTCGCGCATGAGGTCGGGGCGCGAGTGCATGGTCTGTGGACGGAACGCGCGTCGCTCGAACAGGCCTATCTGGAACTGACCGGCGCCGACGTCGAGTACACGGCCGGTGCCGGAGAGGAGGTGCGCTCATGAGGCCGGTGAGAGGGGAGACCTCGACGCCACGGTCGTCCCGGTGGCGGTCGCTGCGCCGGGAGGTCGCGGCCGAGTGGGTCCGCCGCTCCTCCCTACGCTCCACGTGGTGGTGCCTGGTGGCGGCGGTGGTCGGGATGACCGTGTTCGCGGGACTGATGGGCTGGTCCCAACTCTCCAGGGCCCTGGAGAACCCCATTTCCGGTGACGGGGTGGAGTTCGCCCAACTCACCTCACAGGGCTACTTCTACCTGGTGCAGTTCACCGTGTTGGTCCTGGCGGCGCTGGCCGCCACCGACGAGTTCGGCAACCGGAGCATCGTGGGGACCTTGACGTGGAACCCCGACCGGGCCGTGGTGCTCACCGCCCGCGTCCTGGTCACCGCGGCGTTGGCGTTCGGCACGGCGATCGTCGCCGGGCTGGCCGGGATGGGGATCCTCGCGGTGCTGCTGGCCTCGCGCGTGACCTTCCCACTCGGGGACGTGCTCGCCACCGTTTTCGGCGCCGGGGTGTGCATGGCGCTGTTCGCCGCCCTGTTCGTCGGGATCGGGACCGTCCTGCGGGGGACCGCGAGCACCGTCCTGGTCGGGTTCCTGCTGTTGTTGGGGTTGCCGATGGTGATGCAGCTGTCGGGGATCGACCTGGTCGACGACCTGGCCGCGCTCACCCCGGGCCTGGCCGGGGTCGAGTTCTACGCCGCCGGTGACGTCGGTTTCTACACCGCGCCCTTCGACGGGCCGATCAACGTGACCGTGGTGGTGGGCTGGACCGTGGCCGCGCTCTTGGCCGCCTGGTCCGAACTGCGGGCACGCGATGTGTGAGTCACCGGGCGCGGTCGGCACGGGGGCGGGCCGCGCCCGGTGAGCTCAGTCGATGACCTCCATCTCCGGGAACTCCGGAGACGGCCCGGACAGGAGCGGTTCCTCCGTTCCGCGCAGGTGGGCGTCGAAGAAGGCGAGCAGATAGGCCCGCTGGGCGGCGATCGAGGTCTCGGGATCGATCGGTCCGATGCTTTCGAGCCGGTCCTCCCAGGACCGCCCGGACAGTCCGTGCTCGGCTTCCAAAGCCGGCAACGCCCACTGGTCGTCGCTGTAGGAGTTGTGCTCGCCGTCGGCCATGTGGACCTCGAAGTAGGGGCCGGTCGAGGCGGAGCGGAACAGTTCGAGGTCGCGGTGGTGCCGGCTGTGGTGCGGTAGGTCCGCCCCGGACAGCCCGGCGCCGAAGTACGCGAACGGGCGCTCCACCCCGCGGGTGGTCACGTCCGCCCACGCCTCGTCGCTCACGTGGTAGGCCATGCTCCCGTCCAGGTTCGCGCCGGCGGCGACCCGATCGTCCACCAGCATGACCTCCCCGGTGGTCAGCCCGCCCGCGGAGTGCCCGAACATGCCCACCGTGTCGGTGTCCGCGGCCTCGGCCAGGTACGGGGGCAGGAGGGCGCCCTCCTCCAGGGCGTCGAGCACGAAGCGCGTGTCCAGGGTCCGCGTGTCGATCGCCTCCCGGTAGGTGGGGGTCTCCCGGTCCGGGTAGCTGTTCCGCAGCACCCGGCCGTCTGGCAGGTCGACCGCGATGGACTCGTAGGGGTGGTCCATGGCCACCACCAGATACCCGTGCGAGGCGAGTTCCTCCAGGTTGGCGGCGTTCGTGTACCGCGACCCACCGAACCCGTGCGAGTACAGCACGACGGGCATGTCCTCCGTCTCCTCGGCGACCGGAGCGTCCTGGAGGGCGTTGGCGGTGGAGGAGGCGGCGTCGACGGCACCGCGCGGTACCCCGGCGCCGTACAGGGAGCCGGACAGCGCGTCGGCCACGGAGGGGGATACGTAGGGCGCCGGCTCGGCGGAAGGGGTGGCCCGGGCCGGGTACCAGAGCCCGATCATGAGGTCGCGTTCGGTCTCACCCTCCACCCATGGGTGCCCCCGAGAGGTGTCGACCAGGTGGGCCTCGGTGCGCCCTACGGCGTGTGGGCCGGTCGGTTCTGGAGGAGAGAGCACCAGTGGATCCCCGGTCGTGACGGCCGAGTGGGCGGCGGGCACGCAGAAGGACGTCACCAGGACCAGGGCGGCGGCGGAGTGGACGAACGCGCGTCGGGACGCGGATGGGTGCGGAGATGGATTCGTGTCGACCATGTCCGCATCCTGCGACGCGCGCACCCTCGGGCACATCGCCTGAGCGACACCGTCCGACTAGTCACTAAGGGGTAGACACGGGCTCCGCCGGGGCGTCGAGGACCCGTCAGGCCGGGTCGACCAGTCCGGCCTCGTGCGCCAGCACCGCGGCCTGCACTCGGTTGCGCAGGTCCAGGCGAGCGAGGATCGACCGCACGTGCACCTTGGCGGTACCCGGCGCGATCGTCAACCGGCGAGCCACCTCGTCGTTGGAACAACCCTCGCCCAGCAACGCCAGCACATCGCGCTCTCGGTCGGTCAACGCGGCGACGCGCTCCCGGGCGGACACGGCACGCGACAGCCGGCCGCCGCCCGCCCCCAGTTCGTCGATGACCCGCCGGGCGACCTCGGGCGACAGGTAGGCGCCACCGTCCACCACCGCGCGCACCCCGGACACCAGCTCTTGCGGGTCGCCCGACTTGAGCACGAACCCGGTGGCGCCCCCGGACAGCGCCCGTGCGATATAGGCGTCCTCGGAGAAGGTGGTGAGGATGACCACGGACGTCCCCGGGTGCTCGGCGGTGATCGTCTCGGTGGCGGCGAGCCCGTCGGTGCCGGGCATCTGCACGTCCAACAGGGCCACGTCCGGGGCCAGCTCGGCGACCAGGGACACCGCCTCGGCGCCGTCGGCGGCCTCGCCCACCACCTCGAATCCGGGAACGGTCGCCAGGATCGCCCGGATCCCCGCGCGCATCATGGCTTCGTCGTCGGCCAGTACCACCCGGATCGTCGCGTCACCGTTCGTCTCGCTCACCGGGCCAGGGTAGCGGTGGCTAATCGTGCCGTTCGATGTGTTCCTTGGCGACGAGCACCCCGTCGTCGAAGCACAGCCGGTACACGGGCGGCAGCCCGCTCTCGTGTTCCACCAGGTAGAAGCGGCAGTCGTCCGCCTCGGGTGGCGGCGGGGGAGGATGGTCGACCGAGCGTGCCGGGTACTCGAACCGGGGCGACACCTCCTGGACGCTCTCCACGGTGTCTCCCACGGACAGACGTTCGTAGCTCGACGGTGGTAGCACCGAGTTCTCGCCCAGCCACCACAGTGTCAGGAAACCGAACCCGATCAGGCCGGTGGTCAGAGCCACCGGCACGATCAGGGCGGTGCGAAGGCTTCGTCGGGCCCGTTCGTCGGCCTCCGAACGCAACCGGCCCGTCTGCGAGGCGGGTTCGTCCGAAACGATGTCCTCGGGCCGCTCCGGGACGAGCGCCCGCACCTCGAAGCCGCCCTGTTCCCCGGGACCCGCGGTGATCTCGCCACCGTGCTCCTCCACCAGGGCACGCAGCCCCGCCAACCCGCCGGCGTCCTCGCCGGTGCGCGCGGGAAGAATCGGGGTCTCCACCGGTCCGGTGTCGGTGACCGTCACCCGGACGGCGTCCTCTCCCCGGACCACGCGCACCGACACCTCGCCGCCGGGCGCGTACTTGGCGGCGTTGGTCAGGCCCTCCCGCACCACCCGGTGAACCGTGCGGCCCATCACGGAACCGGCCTCCGGATCGGGCCCCTCCCGCAGCAGGCGCACCGAGAGCCCGGCGTCCGAGGCGTGTTCCACCAACGCCGAGATCCCCTCCTCGGGTTCCGCGGAATCCCGGTCGGAGTCCTCACGCAGCACTCCGATGACCTCGCGCAGCCGAAGGTTGGCCTCGTGCGCCGCCTCTCGTAGCTCCGAGGCGGCCTCCCGCCGCTCCGGGTCGTCCTGGGCGGACATCTCCAGGGCCGCCGCGCGCACCGCGATCAGCGCCAGGTCATGGCCCAGGGAGTCGTGCATGCGGGAGGCGATGCGGGTACGTTCGCGCAGGCGGGCGCGGTCGGCCTCAGCCGCGCGGGTGCGCTCCATCCGTTCGGCCAGTGCCCAGGCGCCCCGGGTCGCGCTCAGGCGTCGCCGCTGGTATCGGGCGAACAGCCAGGGGGCCACCAACGCCAGCACCAGGGCCAGCGCGCCGCCGGTCCAGTCCACCAGCGACGACAGGTAGGCCCGGGTGTCGAGTCCGAACACCGCCGCGGCGGCAGCGTTCACCGTGAACGTGACCGCCGCGGCCAGGATCGCGGGTGCCACCACCGGACCGGGGCGATCCGAGCGCAGGCCGTACCGATAGGACAGGACGGCCACCACCAGCACGGGCACGAACAGGTAGAGCGTGGTGAACAACCCCAGCCCCGTCGAAACCGTCTGCGCGGTGGCGTAGGCGGTCGCGACCGCGAGGGAGACCGAGGGCGACCGGCGGAACGATCCGACCGCGATCGCCACCACGGCCAGCGCGACCGTGCTCTCGGCGAACCCGGACCGACCCTCGTCCCCCGAGAGCTCGGCCACGGCGAGTCCACCGAGGACCGCCCAGAGCAGGAGGTCGACGGCGGGCGCGAACCCGCGCCGGTGTGAGACCGCCGATGCGTTCATGGTGACCAGGCTACGAGGGATCCGCCTGTTGGAAGGTGGGGGTTCCGATCGGTGGGTCAGCGCGGGGCGAGGCCTTGGAGGAGGTGGTGGACGACCTGCGGGAGGACCCCGTCGAACTTCTCCTCGGAGTGGTCGGCGGTCAGGGACGCGAAACCGTGCAGGGTGGAGACGACGGTGTAGGCGATCGACTGCGGGTCGCCCTGGACGATCTCGCCGGCGTGCTGACCCTGGACGATCGGGGCGAGCACGACGTCGAGCAGCTCTTCGATGGCGGTGATGAGCCGATCGGCGACGTCGCTGTCGTGCTTGCGGGAGTACATCAGGTCCAGCAGGGCGCCGTTGGCCCGGGTGAAGTCCACGTAGGCCAGGGCCAGGGCGAGGACACGGGTCTCGGCGTCGGCGTCCCCGACGTCCGCGCGTCGCAGGGCGGCCTTGAGCCGCTGGAAACCGCTGAGCGCGAGGGCGTCCAACAGCGCCCCCTTGTCCTTGAAGTGCCGGCCGGGGGCGGCATGGCTCACGCCCGCCTCACGGGCGAGTTCGCGAAGGGAGATCGCGGCGGGTCCGCGGTCGGCCAGGGTGCGTTCCGCACCGGCCAGGAGTACGGCGCGCAGGTCTCCGTGGTGGTAGGGACGTTCGGCCATGTTCACCAGCATAGAGGGATGTTGACGGCGTCATCATGGCGGCCGTGGACAGCCTTCCGGCGGTGGATCTACGGTGTGGGGATGAGCGAGAAGAACGTCCACCTGCCCGATCTCGGTGGCAGGACCGCTGTCGTCACGGGGGCCAACAGCGGCCTCGGTCTGGAGACCGCGAAGGTCCTGGCCGGGCGCGGGGCCCGTGTGATCCTGGCCGTCCGCGACACCGCCAAGGGGGACGAGGCCGCTCGGGCGATCCCCGGTGAGACCGAGGTTCGTCGGCTCGACCTCGCCGACCTCTCCTCGGTGCGCGCCTTCGCCGAGGACTGGAAGGGCGACCTCCACCTGCTGGTCAACAACGCCGGGGTCATGGCCATCCCCAGGTCCAGCACCGTGGACGGTTTCGAGACCCAGTTCGGCGTCAACCACCTGGGCCACTTCGCCCTCACCAACCTGCTCCTGGAACACGTCACCGGGCGCGTGGTCACCGTGTCCTCCGGGTTGCACGCCACCGCGCGCGGGATCCACTTCGAGGACGTGAACTTCGAGAAGGGATACACCCCCTATCGGGCGTACGGTCAGTCGAAGCTGGCCAACCTGCTCTTCACCCTGGAGCTGCAGCGCAGACTGGAGGAGGTGGGGTCCTCGGTACTGGCGACCGCGGCCCACCCCGGCTACGCGGCCACCAACCTTCAGGGGCGCACCGAGAAGGCGCTGGAGGACCGGTTCATGCGGGTGCTGAACAAGGTCATCGCGCAGAGTGCCTCGGCCGGTGCCCTGCCGACGATCTACGCCGCCACCCAGGACGTGCCAGGGGCGGCCTACGCCGGCCCCACCGGGATGTTCGGCGCCGGCGCGCCCGGCCTGGTCCGTCGTAGCGGACCCGCCCAGGACACCGACGCCGCCCGCCGGTTGTGGAAGCTGTCCGAGGAGTGGACCGGCACCTCGTTCCCGCTGTGAGCCCACGCGTCGGGGCGGGGACCTCGTGGTCCCCGCCCCGATCCCGGATGGTTCCTATGGGGTGAGGGTGAGCTCGTCCGTGCTCGCCTCGCGCACGGCCTCCTCCGTCACCGCCCACGGCAGTGACGTTCCCTCGGACCATGGTTCCAACTGATCGTCGTAGTTGGGGTGGAAGGCGTGCCCCGAGTTGCCGGTCAGGTGGATCCAGGTGGAGGAGTCCCGGTCGGACAGGTCGACGACCATCCGCATGGACGGGACCGTGGTGATGCCGTACCCCTCGGCCGGGTTCCACCCGGTCGCGTTGACGATGCTCGAACCCCCCGGGCTCTCCACCGGGCCGCGGTTGAACAGCCACTCCACCGGGCCGATCCCCGAGCTGCCGAACGACTCGTGCGTGGCCGTGAGGGTGTGCAGATCGCCCCAGCGCCAGGCGGCGGGATCGTCGCCGAGCAGTTCGGTGAGTTCCTCGGCGGCCTCGTCCATGGCGGCGGCCAGTACCTCGTCACGGCCGCTGACCTCCCGGCCCTCCCACCATGGGGAGTCGGGGTCCTCCAACAGCCCGGTCACCACGTACATGCCGCGCGAGTTGCTGTTCATGTCCATCTCGCCCAACTCGTCGAAGAGCAGGGGGAGCAGGTGACGCCAGGTCGCGTTGTAGAAGGCCGCGCCCGCGGAGTCGGGTTCGTTGAAGTGGTCCCAGTCCGCCAGTTCGTCCTGTGCCTGGGCGGTGGTTCCGTCCACGTCCACGTCCAAGAGGTGGGGCGTGATGTCGACGGCGGCGCCGTGGTGGGAGTCCATCAGGACGCGTTCCATGTCCTCGATGGTCACCGGGCCGTCGGCGACCGCCTCCGCCAGCAGGTCGTTGATCCGCTGACTGCGGTAGCCGTAGTCCCAGTCGGTGGTGAGGAAGTGTTCGTAGTCCTCGTCGACCACCGACTGGTTGGCGGTGACGATGATCCCCGACTCGGGGTTGAGCACGCTGGGCAGCTCGTCGAAGGGAAGGTACTCCTCCTCCCAGTCGTAGCCGGAGTCCCAGCCGGGGGCGGGCCAACGGCCGTCGCCCTTGCCGCGCACCGGCACCAGACCGGGGGACTGGTAGCCGATGTTGCCCTCGTCGTCCGCGTAGACGAGGTTCTGCGCCGGTACCTCGAACTGTGCTGCGGCGCTTCGGAAGTCGTCCCAGTCACGTGCGCGGTTCAGGGCGAAGATGGAGTCGGCGGTGGTTCCCGGCTGGAGGGCGGTCCACCGCATGGAGACAGCGTAGGGGGAGTCGTCGCCCTCGGAGGGGGTCGCACCGATCTCGCGCAGGTTCCCGCCGGCGGCGGTCGTGGACAGGATGGGGCCATGGTGTGTGGAGCGGATGGTGATGTCCATGTCCTCACCGCCGGAGACCTCGATGGTGTCCTCGATGATCTCCAGGGGACGTTCCTCGCCGTCCACGACGTAGTTGTCGCCCTCTACCTGTTCCAGGTAGAGGTCCATCACGTCCGGGTTGAGGTTGGTGAAGCCCCACGCGATCGACTCGTTCTGGCCGATGACCACACCGGGCAGCCCGGAGAAGCTGAACCCGCTGACGTCGAAGGGGCACTCCTCGGACAGTTCCGTGCAGTGCAGGCCCATCTGGTACCAGGTGGACGGCATGGAGGCGCCCAGGTGGGGGTCGTTGGTCAGCAGGGGAGCGCCGGTGTCGGTGTGCTCCCCGGAGACCACCCAGGAGTTGGAACCCATGTCGGGGCTGTCCGAGGGGCCGAGGAGGTCGGGCACGGCGTCATGGACGGCGGGCAGGCCGCCGAGGGCGTCCAAGGCCTCTTCGGGGAGTTCTGGACCCCGGGACAGGTCGGCCTCCGGCTCGGTGCCGTTGTGCTCTTCGGTGTCGGTGATGGGTGCGTGTCGCTCGGTCGGGTACTCCGGGTAGAGCTCCTCGATCCGTTCCCGGTCGAGGCCGTTGGAGAGCAGCAGGGCGCGGTCGGTCTCCTCCTGGAGGTTGCCGCCCAGGTCCCAGGCCATGGCCTTGAGCCAGGCGAGGCTGTCGGTGGGGGTCCAGGGCTCGACGGTGTAGTCGTCGGCGGTGATGCCCAGGAGTCCGTACTCCAGGCTCGCGGAAAGCCCTTCGTTGTCCTCGATCCAGGCGTTCACCCCGGCGGCGTAGGCGTCCAGGTACCCCTGCGTCTCCTCGGAGAGCAGGTCGTACTCCTGCTCGGCGACGCGGCGCCAGCCCATGGTGCGCAGGTAGACGTCGGTCTCGACCTGGTCCGGGCCGAACAGTTCGGCGGTGCGGCCCGCGGTGACGTGACGGCGGAAGTCCATCTCCCAGAAGCGGTCCTGGGCGTGGGTGAACCCCTGGGCGACGAAGAGGTCATCGGAGTTGTCGGCGTATACGTGCGCGACCCCGTGTTCGTCCCGCAGGACGTTCACCGGCGCGTTCAGTTCCGGCAGGGAGAGTTCCCCATCGGTGGTGGGGAAGGAGCTGCGCACCGCCCACACGCCGAGGAGAGCGGTGATCAGGGCGAGCGACGCGACGACCGCGACAAACCCCAAAACGACACGAAGAAGGACACGCTTACGCAATACACCCATGGCGGAACCCTAGAGTGTCCCGGCTCACGTGCTCTAGGTCTCATGGGCTGCCGTTTTCAATTGTTACCAAGTGGTAGGTCCGCCTTCGCGGTGCGTGACAGGAGCGGTACGCAGAGGAAGATCGCCAGGGCCATGCCGGTGAAGTAGACCGGGGCGGACAGGTCCAGAAGCACCCCGCCCAGGACGGGGCCGACGAAGAACCCCAGGTAACGCAGCTCGGACAGGCCGAAGTAGGTGCCCTTGCGGTCGTCGGTGGCGATGGCGTGGACCGCGATGTCCGGCAACGGCAGCAGGATCGCCTCGCCCAGGGTCCAGAACACGATGGCCACGTACAGCGCCACCACAGCGCTCGTCCCCAGCCATACGAAGGCGAACGCCACCGCGAAGCACGCACAGCCCGCCGTCACCAGCGGGCCCTGGGGCAGACGTTCGGACAGCCGGATCACCAGAGGCTGCACCAACAACGCCAGCACGGCGTTGACCACCAGCAACGACGCGAACAGGTACTCCGTTCGGTCCCCGTAGGTCCCCTTCATGTACAGCGGGATCGCCGTGTCCATCTGGGAGAACACCAGGAAGACCACCGCGCCGGCGCCGATCGCGGCCAGGAGCAGCGGATCGCGCAGGGCCGCGGTCCAGGCGGAGCCGGCACCACCGGAGGACGGGGAGTCCAGGCGTGCCAACTCGTCGCCACGAACGACCATCACCGCCAGGTACAGGGCGAAGAAGGCGGCGGGCACCAGGAAGAACGCCGTCGGGCTCGCGTGGTAGAGCAAACCGCCCACGGCGGGGCCGACGATCGCGCCCAGGCACAGGGTGATGTAGCGGACCCGGAAGATCCGCCCGTCGCCGGTGTCGGCCAGCGACAGCAGCTTCTTCATGCTCGGTTCGACCATCGTGCGTCCCACGCCCAGGCACAGGAACAGGGCGATGATGGCGACCGGCGCGGTGACGAAGGCCAGCGCGACGTAGACCAGGACGTTCGAGAGCAGTCCCAGCCGCATCAGCCGGACCGTGCCGAAGCGGTCGGCGAGCATCCCGCCGGCCAGGCCGCCCAGCGCCGCGATCATGGCGATACCACCGACCACCGCCCCGATACCCGCGGTCGGCAGGTCCGTGCGGTCGGCGAGGTAGAGCGCCGCGAACGGCAGGGCGGCGAAGAACGCCATCGAGTTGAGCAGGGCGCCCAACACGAGGGTGCGTTCGTCGCGACTGAATCGCCAGGGGGACTCGCGGGTGTTCGTCGGGGGCACCGCGCCGCCTTCCGGAAGTGGGGGAGGCGGCGACCGTACCCCGCACCACCGACAATCCGACCGGAAACCGGGGGAGGTCAGGGCAGTGACACCCTCGCGAGATCCCCCATGCCGGTGAGTCGCAGAGAGGGCACCTCGGCCAGACACGCGAGCAGGTGCGAGCGTTGTTCCACCCATCGTTCGCGCAGGTCCGGGACGAAGTGATGCCAGACGGGGCCGTCGAACCCCGACTCGGCGTGGCCCGCCAGGTCGCTCGGGGCGGGACGGAAGGGGGTGAGTTCGGTGGGACCCGGACCGACGGAGGGGTAGAGGACCGCACGCACGGGGACGGTCGTGCCGGGCGCCGCATTGGCGAAACGCTCCCGGAAGGGGCCGGGGTCCACCGCGTATTTGCCGAGGGGAGAGAATGCGTGTCCCTCGGGTTCGTTCACGGCGCCAGCGATCTCCGCCAGCCCCGGATACTTGACGATGGTCCCGTAGCCCAGGTGTGGGTAGTCCGGCCATCCCGACACCAGCGGCGCCCCGTCCGGACCGGGACGCACCACCGTCTTGTCGCCGCTCAGGACCTCGAAACCGTGATGCTCCACCAGCTCCAGCAAGATCGTGCTCTTTCCAGCGCCCTTGGCCCCCACGACCAGCACTGCCTCACCATCGCGGTGGGCGGCGGTGGCGTGCAGGACCGACGCGCCCCGGTTCTCCTGGTCGCGCAGCACCAGTTCACGGAGCAATTCCACCGGTTCCAGGCCTGTACCGGGGGTGACGGTGACGTCGACGCGCCGTTCTTCGCGGTCGAACACGAAGCGCGTGCCGCTGCGGACGCACTCCACGTACTCGCGTCCCTTCGAAGACGCCAACTTGGCGGGGATGGTGAAGAAATCGCTCGCGCTGCGCCGGACGAACCCCTCCGACCAGGTGACGTCGGCCGGAGGCGTACGTGTCGGGGACGCGTGCACGTACAGCGTGGCCAAGGGCTCGGGGCCCTGGTCCGGGGTCGGAGCGATGGTGAGGTGGGTGCCGAGGAATCGCAGTGTCGGCTCCAGGTCCGTGCCGGGGGCGAACCGTAGATCCACGTGGGAGTCGAGGTAGGTCAGTCGCAGGTTCACACGGCGAACCTACCGGGGTCACCCGGTGCCGTGAGGAGGTGGTGAGGACGTCGGGGGTCCCGTGCGGGTCAGAGGGAGGCGCCCGCCTGGATCGCCTCATCACGCAGCACCGTCACCAGTTCGCCCGCCGGCGACTCCCGTGCCCGCCGGAACCCGGTCCCCGCCCACAACGCCATCCCCTCGGGGTCGGCGGCCCGGGTCGCGGCGGCGCGCAGTGGCTTGGTCATGTGGTGCACCTGTGGGTAGGCGCAGGGGGCATCGCGGTGGTCGAGGATGAAGCGGTTGGTCAGCCCCCGCGCCGGTCGGCCGGTGAACGCACACGTCAGTGAGGTCTCGGTGAAGTCGGGGTCGGCGAGCGCGGCCTTGTGGACCGGCTGCGTGCCGCTCTCCGGGCAACGTAGGAACGCCGTGCCCGACTGGGCGGCGGCCGCTCCGGAGGTCAGGACCGCGGCGACATCGGCACCGTCCATGATCCCGCCGGCGGCGATCACCGGGACGTCCACCGCACGCACCACGTCTGGCAACAGCTCGGCCAACGGGCGGTCCCCACCATGGGCGGGGTCGAAGACGGCGCGGTGGCCGCCCGCCTCCACGCCCTGGGCGCACACACCGTCGGCGCCCCGGGCCACGGCGGTGAGGGCCTCCGCCACGGTGGTGACGGTGACGACGGTCGCCGACCCCACCGCGCGCAGCCGGGTCAGGACCTCCTCGGAAGGGCAACCGAACGTGAAGCTCACGACGGGTACCCGGGCCTCGACCAGCAGGTCGACCTTGGCGTCCCAGTCATCGTCGTCGTAGCGGGCCGGTCCCACCTCCACACCCAGACGCCCGGACTCCTCCGCCAGCTCGGAGCGGTAGGCGGCCAGTTCGTCGTCGCACTCCGGAGACCGAGAGGGGGAGGGGACGAACAGATTGGCCGCGAACACCTGGGTCCCCAGCCCGCGCACCTCGGCGATCCGAGCGCCGAACGCGTCGGCGGTCAGATATCCGGCCGGCAGCGACCCCAGGCCGCCGGCGGCGCTCACCGCGGCCACCAGGTCCGGGGTGGTGGCGCCCCCGGCCATCGGCGCCTGGACGATCGGACGTTCCCCGCACAACCGCGACAGATCCATCATCACTCACTTCCTCCACGTCGATCGCCCGCAGATTATCAAGGTGGCGAATGGGTGATTCGTGCGGGTCATGAACTCTCGGGTTCACTATTTCTGTCGGAATCTTCCATTTTCGTCTCGGTGAATTCCGTGGACTCCGGGAAAAGGCGGACCAGGGTGAGTGAGACGACCCCACCGACGACGGATCCCAAAGCCATGATGGTGACCGCTGTGGGAATCCCCCAAAGATCCCACAGCCAGCCGAAACTGAAACTGGTCGCGACACCGGCCAACATGGCCAGGGTCGATATCGTGGAGAACATGGTGTTGCGGTCGGCGTCGGTGAACATCAGTTGGCACCAGACCCCCACCACCACGCCCGCGAGGCCGATGAGGAACTCGGCCGCGACCAGGCCGACGATCAACGGGACCACGTCGTGCGCGGCCAACACCACGGGAAGTCCGATCGCCATGACCGACAGCGGGCCCCACACGTGAGGTCGGCGCGGGTGCACCCAACGCGCGGCGGCCGCCCCCGCCGCCAGGGACAACGTCATCACCAGCAGGAACAGACCGTTGAGGCGGACGTCCTGCCCGAAACGCTCCAGCAGCATCGGCTGCCAGGAAGCCACCAACAGCACCGTCGCCGACATGGCGCCCATGGCCAACGCCACCATCGGGGCGAAGCGCCGGCTGAGCACCTGGGAGACCGACTCCAGCACGAGCACACCGATCCGCCGGTCCGGTCGTCCAGGAGTGTCGGGGAAACTCAACGGTGTCAGGGCCGCGAGGGACAACATCAGCAGACCACCGCAGGCCACCAGTGGACCCGCGGGCAGCCACGCACCCGCCACCATCACCAGGGCGGCGCCGAGTGCCGAACCGACCCGGCCGGACAGGGCTCCCACACGAACGATCCGCGCGATCCGGGCGGTCCGGTCCCGGGCATCGACCCGGTTGATCAGGATCGCGCTCATGGTGCCCGAGTGCAGCGCGTAACCGACGGTGCCCAAACACATGCCCACCAGGGTCAGGGGCAGGGTCGGTGCGGCGCCGACGAGCATGAATCCGGCGCTCCAACCGAGCAGGCCGATGAACAACAACCTCCGGTGTCCGTAGCGGTCGCCCAGTGCCCCGCTCGGCGCCTCCATGAGGAGACCGACCAGGTTGGCGCCGGCCATGATCGACCCCACCATCCATGGTTCCGCGCCGCGCCCCAGGAAAATCGTGACGAAGACCGCACCGTAAACGAAGTCGGCGAGGGATGTGCCGAGTGAGTACACGGTGAATCGTCGAAGTAGTGACCGTTCTCCGGGCGGTGCGGGATATTCTGTTTCGGCCATGGGCGTTCTTCCCAAGCGGTGGAATTGCAGCGGAGGATGAATTCCGCCGAAAATACCATGGTGTTTCGCCCGGGGTCACGGGTTATTTCGCGTCCTCGGTCCGGATGGATCAGCCCCGGTGCGCGAGGTAGAGGCGGATCACGGCAGCGAGGTCGTCCAGGTCGTCCGGATCCTCTGGCACGGTGGCGCGGGTCCTCCCGTTCGGCGACCCACCCGCCCGGATACGCTCGGCGCGACAACGTCAGTCCTGGGGAGGAACCAACATGACAGCGACCGCGGTCGTCACCGGAGCCAGCAGCGGGATCGGCGCGGCCACCGCTCGCGGACTCGCCGCCGAGGGCTACGAGGTGGTCCTGGTCGCCCGTCGCGCCGACCGGATCGAGGCCCTGGCCGAAGAGATCACCGAGGCCGGCCGGGTCGCGCGGGCACAGGTCCTCGACGTCACCGACCGGGCCGCCGTCGATGCCTTCGCCGAGGCACTGGGCTCCTGCGACGTGCTCGTCAACAACGCGGGCGGCGCGATCGGCACGGAGACGGTGGCCACCGGCGACCCCGCCGACTGGCGGCGGATGTACGAGGTCAACGTCCTGGGCGTGCTCAACATGACCCAGGCCCTGCTGCCCAAGCTCATCGCGAGCGGGGACGGCACCGTCCTCCTGGTCTCCTCGGTGGCCGGGCACGTCGTCTACGAGGGCGGCGGCGGTTACGTGGCGGCCAAGCACGGCGCGCACACCCTGGCGGCCACGCTCCGCCTGGAACTGGTCGGGGAACCGGTCCGGGTGCTGGAAGTGGCCCCCGGCATGGTCAAGACCGAGGAGTTCTCGCTCAACCGCCTGCGTGGCGACAAGGAGGGCGCCGACGCCGTCTACGAGGGCGTCCCCGACCCGCTGTCCGCGGAGGACGTCGCCGACACCATCGTGTGGGCGATCACCCGCCCCTCGCACGTCAACATCGACCTGTTGGTGCTCCGCCCCCGCGCCCAGGCCGCCCAGCACAAGGTCCACCGGGTCAAGGAGTAGACCGGCGCTCCGGTTGCGGGGGCCTTCCCACCGGACACCGGTGGGAAGGCCCCCGACGTGCTTCACAGGCACCCGACCCTCGTGATACGTGTGATCCGGCGCACATGACCACAAAGGTGACGACGAGTCCCCGGTCATGGCGTCCTCCGTCTCTCACATCCAGGAGTCCGGACTTGAGTACAACCGAACCCCGACCGAGTTACGCCTCCGGAACGTCGACCACACCCTTGCTCGGCGACACGATCGGCGTGAACCTGGCGCGTACCGTCGCCGCCCATCCCGACCAGGACGCGCTGATCGACCGGCCCGCCGGGCTCCGGCTCACCTACCGGGAGTTCGACGCCGAGGTCGACCGCGTCGCCCTCGGCCTGCTCGCCCTCGGAGTGGTCAAGGGCGACCGCGTGGGGATCTGGTCCCCGAACCGCGCGGAGTGGGTCCTCATCCAGTACGCCACGGCGCGGATCGGCTCGGTACTGGTCAACATCAACCCCGCCTACCGGACCCACGAACTGGAGTACGTCCTCCAGCAGTCGGGGACCTCCGTCCTGGTCGCCGCGCCCTCCTTCAAGACCTCCGACTACGCGGGCATGATCGAGGAGGTGCGCGGCAAGTGCCCGGACCTGCGCGAGGTCTTGCTCTTCGGCGGGGCCGGCTGGGACTCCCTGCTCGAAGCGGGCGGTCGCGGTGATCGGTCGCGACTGGCCGAGGTGGAGGCGACCCTGTCCCCGGACGACCCGGTCAACATCCAGTACACGTCGGGCACCACCGGGTTCCCCAAGGGCGCGACCCTGTCCCACCACAACATCCTCAACAACGGATTCTCCGTGGGAGAGCTGCTGGGGTACACCGAACGGGATCGAATCGCGATTCCGGTGCCGTTCTACCACTGCTTCGGCATGGTGATGGCCAATCTCGCGGCCACCAGTCACGGGTCCTGCATGGTCATCCCCGGGCCCGGATTCGACCCGGCGGCCTCGCTGGAGGCGGTCCAGGCCGAACGCTGCACCTCGCTGTACGGGGTCCCCGCCATGTTCATCGCCGAGCTCGCCCTACCGGACTTCGACGACTACGACCTGTCCTCGCTGCGCACCGGCATCATGGCCGGCTCGCCCTGCCCGGCGGAGATCATGCGCAAGGTCATCGACCGGATGGGCATGTCCGAGGTCTCCATCTGCTACGGCATGACCGAGACCTCTCCGGTGAGCACCCAGACCCGGCGGGACGACTCGTTGGAACGCCGCGTGTCCACGGTGGGCCGCGTCGGCCCACACCTGGAGGTCAAGGTGACCGACCCGGGGTCCGGGGTCACCGTCCCGCGCGGCGTCCCGGGCGAGCTGTGCACCCGCGGCTACTCGGTGATGCTCGGGTACTGGAACGATCCGGAGAAGACCGCCGAGGCCATCGACTCGGGACGCTGGATGCACACCGGCGACCTCGCCGTCATGGACGAGGACGGGTACGTGAGCATCACCGGCCGGATCAAGGACATGGTGATCCGCGGTGGGGAGAACGTCTACCCGCGCGAGATCGAGGAACTCCTCCACACCCACCCCGACCTCTTGGACGCCCAGGTCATCGGGGTCCCGGACGAACGGTACGGCGAGGAACTCATGGTGTGGGTCCGCATGAGGGACGGGGCCGATCCGTTGACCGTCGAGTCACTGCGGGCCTTCTGCGAGGGGCGTATCGCCCACTACAAGATCCCGCGTTACGTCCACGTGGTGGACGAGTTCCCGATGACGGTGACCGGCAAGGTGCGCAAGGTCCAGATGCGCGAGGAGGCCATCCGCCTCCTCGGGTGACGCGGCGGGCCCCTCACCGTCGGGTGAGGGGCCCACGCGCCTATTTCGGGTCGAGTTCCTTGCCGAGTAGCTCCACGAGGCCGTCCAGCGCCTCGTCCGCGCCCTCGGCGTCGCAGGTCAGGGTGACGGTCTCCCCATGAGAGGCCCCCATGGACATCACGGCGAGGACGCTGCGCGCGTCCACCTCCTTGTGTCCCTCGCGGGAGATCATCACGGGCAGGCCGGTCTCGTTGACGGCCTGCACGAACAGGGCCGCGGGGCGGGCGTGCAGGCCCAGCTGGGAGCCGATGGCTACGGTGCGTTCGGACATGTCGGTCCTCGGGGTCTCGTGGTTCGTGGCCGGTGGTCGGGTGTTCATGGCCGCCGATGGGTGGTCAGAGCTTGTCGATCCGCCACAGGGGGTCGGGTCCGGTCATCGAGACGATGCCGTCGTCGGTCACGTCTTCGGGGCGGGGGACGGTGGTCCCCGGCAGGGACACGGCGGCGGTGCCCCAGGCCACGGCCCGACGCAGCCGTTCCTCGGGGGTGCCCTCAAGGGCGAGGAAACCGGCCAGCGCGCTGTCACCCGCGCCCACGGTACTCCGGGTGCGTACCCGGGGTCCCCTGGCCCACAACACTTGCCCGGCGTCCACGTACAGGGCCCCGTGTCCGCCGAGGGTGACCAGGGCGGCGCCGTTCCCCCCGGCGAGGACCTCGCGCGCCGCGCCGGTGACCTCCCCGATGGTCGTCGGCGTGCGGCCGACCAGGCCGGACAGCTCCTCCAGGTTGGGCTTGAGCAGTTCCACCGAACCCGCACGCGCCGCGGACCCGAGTGGGGCGCCCGAGGTGTCCAGCGCGAGCGGTACCCCGTGGCCGGCGGCGAGTTCGGCCACTCGAACGTAGAGGTCGTCGGGGGCGCCCACGGGCAGGCTCCCACTGGCCACCATCCAGTCGGGACCCTTGGCGAGTTCGTCCTCCACGGCTCGGAGCAGGGCCCGGACCTCGGCGGGGGAGAGCGTGGGGCCCGCGGCGTTGAGCTTGGTGGTGGTGCCGTCGGACTCGGTGACGGCGAAGTTGCCGCGGGTCTCGCCCTCGATGGGGACGGTGACCCGGGGCAGGCCACCGAGGAGGGCGGTGAGTTCGGCGCCGCCGCCCCCGCCGACGGGAAGGATCGCGCGGGTGTCGACGCCCGCTTCGAGCAGGGCTCGGGCGACGTTGACGCCCTTGCCGCCGGCCTGGGCGCGTGTGGCGCGTATCCGCACGACCTCGCCTCGGACGAGGCCGTCGACCTCAAGAGTGTGGTCGACGCTCGGATTCGGGGTGAGGGTCAGGATCATGGGAGCTCTTTTCGAGGGGTGGGGCTGCCCGGCCTGCGTGTGGGGATGGTTTTGATTATGTGTGTTTGCCTGCGCCTGTCAACAGCGTGGGATGTGGTGGGGGAAGGATGGGGGGTCGGGCGGGAGTGCCCCTGTGTGCTGTGATGGCCAAGGTGGTTGACCAGAGTTTTCCTGAAATGGCGCGATCATCGTGAGTGCTGGGATATTGGGTGGAGATACCCCTTGTGTGTCCCACGCAACACGATTATGCTCACCCAAAACCACACCGAAACACAGGTGATCCCACATGTACGCGGAAGAGCGCCAGCAGGTGATCCTCGAACGCGCCCGCCGTGACGGCCGGGTCGACGTCACGGGGCTCGCCTCGGAGTTCGACGTCACCTACGAGACCATCCGCCGCGACCTCACCGCCCTCGAACGGCACGGGGTCCTGCGCAGGGTCCACGGCGGCGCGATCCCCGTCGAGCGTCTGGGTTTCGAACCCACGCTCAACGTGCGCGACTCCGTCATGACAGAGGAGAAGGAACGGATCGCCAAGGCGGCGCTGGCCGAACTCCCCGAGGAGGGCGCGGTCCTCCTCGACGCGGGCTCCACCACCGGCCGCATGGCCGAACAGCTGCCCACGGACCGGGAGCTCATCGTCGTCACCAACTCCCTCTCCATCGCCCTCACCCTCACCACCCGCCCCAACATCAACCTCATGTTGCTCGGCGGCCGGCTACGGAACCGGACCCAGGCAAGCGTCGACGCCTGGGCCCTACGATCCCTCGCCGAGTCCTACGTCGACGTCGCCTTCATGGCCGCCAACGGAGTGTCCGTCGAACGCGGGCTCACCACCCCCGACCCGGCCGAGGCCGAGGTCAAGCGGGCCATGATCGCCTCCGCCCGACGCGCAGTCCTGCTCGCCGACCACACCAAGGTCGGCAACGACCACTTCGCCCGTTTCGCCAACGTCGAGGACCTCGACCTGATCGTCACCGACGACAAACTCGCCGATGGTCTGGCCGACGAACTGGAGTCGGCGGGACCGGCGGTCCAAGTGGTCTGACCCCACACCGTCCACTCCTCGGCGGGCCACCACCGCCGCACCTCTCAGGAGGTTCCCCCCATGTCCACCCAGCAGAGCGAGAGCCGATTCGCCTCGGTCCGCTCCGGAGTCCAACGCTTCGGCGGCTTCCTCGCGGGCATGGTCATGCCCAACATCGGCGCCTTCATCGCCTGGGGCCTGATCACCGCGCTGTTCATCCCCGACGGCTGGTGGCCCAACGAACACCTCGCCCAGCTCGTCGACCCGATGATCGCCTACCTGTTGCCGCTGCTCATCGGCTACACCGGCGGTCACCTGGTCTACGACAAGCGCGGTGGTGTCGTCGGCGCGATCGCGACCATCGGTGTCATCGTCTCCGCGGACATCCCGATGTTCCTCGGCGCCATGGTCGTCGGACCGCTCACCGCCTACCTGATGAAGCAGTTCGACCGTGTCGCCCAGCCGCGCACGCCGTCCGGCTTCGAGATGCTCGTCAACAACTTCAGCGCCGGAATCCTCGGCGGTGTCATGGCGGGCCTGGGGCTGTACGCCATCGGCCCGGTCGTGACCGCCGTCGCCGGCTGGCTGGGCTCCGGGGTCCAGTTCCTCATCGACATGTCACTGCTGCCGCTGGTGTCGTTGATCGTGGAACCCGCCAAGATCCTCTTCCTGAACAACGCCATCAACCATGGTGTCCTCGGCCCCTTGGGCGTGGCCCGAGTGGCCGAGCAGGGCAAGGCGATCGAGTTCCTCGTCGAGACCAGTCCCGGCCCCGGCCTGGGCATCCTGTTGGCCTGCATGCTGTTCGGCCCCAAGCTCAGCCGGGCCACCGCCCCGGGCGCGATCGTCATCCACTTCCTCGGCGGCATCCACGAGATCTACTTCCCGTACATCCTCGCCCAGCCCAAGCTCCTCCTGGCCGTGATCGGCGGAGGCATGTCCGGCGTGACCACCTTCATGCTCCTCGACGCCGGACTCGTCGCCACCCCGGCACCGGGCAGCATCATCGCCCTGATGGCGGTCACCCCGCGCGGCGACCACATCGCGGTCCTCGCCGGTGTCCTCATCGGTACGGTCGTCTCGTTCCTCATCGCCTCGGCCCTACTCGGCTTCGGGCGCGCCGAACGCAAGGCCGAACGCGAGGCCGCCGCGGTGGCGGAGACCAAGGACGCCTAGCCGTCCGGGCCCATCCGGGCCGCAAGACCACCCCCAGTCCAGGTTCAGCACAGGAGGGCCACATGGCCACCATCGAAGGATCCGCCGTCAAGAAGGTCGTCGTCGCCTGCGACGCCGGCATGGGCAGCAGCGTCCTGCTCACCACCCAGCTCAAGAAGACCCTCGCCCCCTACGACGTCACCGTGGAGCACTCCCCGGTGGACCGCGTCCCCGACGACGCCGACCTCGTGCTCTGCCACTCCGGCCTGGTCGCCCGGGCCCGGACCCGCGTGCCCGACACCGTCGTCATCGGTTTCCAGATGTTCCTCGGCGACCCCGTGTTCACCAAGGTGGAGGCGGCCATCCGGGACGGTGGGACCCTTGGCGACTGATCTCGTCCTCAACGCGGACGCCGTCCGGCTCGGCCGCACCGCCCGCGACCGCGCCGACGCCATCGACCAGTGCGGCGCCCTGCTGGTGGAGTTGGGCGCGGTCGACCCCGGATACGTGAGCGCGATGCACGAACGGGAGGCCTCCATCCCCACCTTCGTGGGCGAGGGCGTGGCCATCCCGCACGGCACCGACGCCTCCCGCGTCCTCGTGCGCAAGGCGGCGCTCGCCGTCGTCCAGTTCCCCGAGGGGGTCGACTGGGGCGGTCCCACCGTGCACGTGGCCATCGGCATCGCCGCGTCGGGCGAGGAACACCTGCGGGTGCTGTCCTCCCTGGCCGGGGTCCTCACCGACCCCGAAAGGGCGGCGCGGCTCCGGTCGGCGGAGGACCCCGACGAGGTCCTCGAACTGCTCGCCCCCGCCGCGGGCTGATCACCGCGTACCCCCGGTGGACCCGTGCCACCGCTTCCTCGAACGGTCGGGGGCGGACACCCCGCCCCCGACCCCACAAGAAAGGCCCCACCATGCTCGTCGCCCGTTTCTACGCCCCCGGGGACATCCGCCTGGAACAGGCGCCCGAACCCACGCCGGGGGCGGGGCAGCTCAAGATCGCCGTCGCCAACTGCTCCACTTGCGGCACCGACGTCAAGATCTCCCGACACGGTCACCACCACATCCGTCCGCCCCGGGTGATCGGACACGAGATCTCCGGTCGGATCGTGGAGGTCGGCGAGGGGGTCACCGGCTGGTCGGAGGGGGACCGGGTACAGGTCATCGCCGCCATCCCGTGCGGCACCTGCGTGGAGTGCGCCGACGGCCGGTTCACGGTGTGCTCGCGCCAGGAGTCCATGGGCTACCACTACGACGGCGGGTTCGCCGAGTACATGATCATCCCCGAGGCGGTGCTGGCCGTGGACGGCGTCAACCGGGTGCCCGACAACGTCTCCCTCGCCGAGGCTTCCGTGGCCGAACCCCTCGCCTGCGTGCTCAACGGTCAGGAGATCGCCGGGGTCGGCGAGGGCGACAAGGTGGTGGTGATCGGCGCCGGACCCATCGGCTGTCTGCACGTCCGTCTGGCCCGGGCCAAGGGCGCCTCCGAGGTGTACCTGGTGGACCTGAACCGGGGTCGCCTGGACATGTCCGCCGAACTGGTGCGTCCCGACGCCGCGATCTGCGGGTCGGACACCGACGCCGTCGCCGAGGTGCTGAAGCTGACCGGCGACCGGGGCGCGGACCTGGTCATCACCGCGGCCGCGTCCGGCAAGGCCCAGGAGGACGCGGTGCGGATGGTGGCGCGCAGCGGCCGGATCAGCCTCTTCGGTGGGCTGCCCAAGGACGCGCCGATCATCGCGCTGGACGCCAACGCGGTCCACTACCGGGAGCTCTCGATCTTCGGGGCCAACGGCTCCAGCCCCGAACACAACAAGCGCGCCCTCGACCTCATCTCCACCGGGGCGGTGCCGGTCGCCGACCTCATCACCGAACGGATGCCGCTGGCCGACGTGCACAAGGCGATCGAGACGGTCGCGGCGGGCACCGCGGTCAAGGTGACCATCGAGCCCTGACCGTTCCGGGAGACACCCACGCCCGGCCCCGGTAGGCGCGCACGCCGGCCCCTGCCCGGTTATCCACAGATTCGGGATCGGGGCCGGCGCCGGCGCCGTTTTCGGGGTTGGCTGGACCCGACGGATCATCGTCCCCACCATCACAGCTGGCCCCCATCAGTCGCAGGAGAGCACACATGGCGCAGACGGAACCCGTCCAGAACCCGGCCTCCGGCCCCGCCCCCGAGGGCCCGCTCAAGGGCATCGCCGCCGGGCCGGGCGCCGCGGTGGCGCCCGTCGCCCGGATGGCCGACCCGCCCGCCCTGCCCGCGCACGAACCCGTGGTCGACGATCCGGCGGCGGAGGAGGGCGCCGCCCTCGCCGCCCTGGACGAGGTGGGCGCGGAACTGGACGCGCGGGCGGCCGACGTCGAGGGCGAGGCCGCCGCGGTGCTGACCACCCTGGCGATGATGGCCCGAGACCCCGACCTGCGTAGGCAGATCGGCGAGCTCGCCCGGGGAGGTCGCCCGGCGGCCTGGGCGGTCCATACGGCGTGCGGCCGCTACCAGGAGCTTCTGCTCGCGGCCGGAGGGTACCTGGCCGAACGCGCCGCCGACCTGGCCGACATCCGGGACAGGGCGGTGGCGGTGTTGCTCGGACTCCCGATGCCGGGCCTGCCCGATCCCGGACATCCGTACGTGTTGGTCGCCCGGGACCTCGCGCCGGCCGATACGGTGCGGCTCGACCCGGCGAGGGTGAAGGCCATCGTCACCCGACTGGGCGGTCCCACCAGCCACACCGTGATCCTGGCCCGCTCCCTGGGTCTGCCCGCGGTGGTGGGCTGCTCGGGAGCGGAACACCTGGTGGACGGTGTGACGGTGGCGGTGGACGGCGACGCGGGCACCGTCGAGGTGGACCCGGACACCGAGGTCGTCGAGCGTATCCAGGGGCGGGCCGAACGCCGCCGGATCCTGCTGGCCGAGTCCGGTGGGCCGGGCCGTACCGCCGACGGTGTGCCGATCGCGTTGCTGCTCAACGCGGGCGAGGGCGACCCGGACGAGGCCGGCGCGCACGACAGCGAGGGGATCGGGCTGTTGCGCACCGAGTTCCTCTTCCTCGACCGGGCGGAGCCACCCACGGTGGCCGAGCAGACCGAGGCCTACACCCGGTTGTTCCGGGCCTTCGCCGGTCGGGTGGTGACGGTGCGGACCCTGGACGCGGGTTCGGACAAGCCCCTGGAGTTCGCGCCGACGGGTGAGGAGGCCAACCCGGCCCTGGGCGTGCGCGGGTTCCGTACGTCGAGGCTTCACCCACGGCTGCTCACCGACCAGCTCACCGCGATCTCCGCGGCCGAACACGCGGCCGCCGCCGACGGGGCCTCCGCCCGGGTCCGGGTGATGGCTCCGATGGTCTCCACCCCGGCGGAGGCGGGCGAGTTCGCCGAACTGGCGAGATCGGCCGGGATCACCGAGGTCGGTGTGATGGTGGAGGTGCCGGCCGCCGCGCTGTTGGCCGACCGGCTGCTGCGCCGTGTGGACTTCGTGTCGATCGGCACCAACGACCTGGCGCAGTACACCATGGGGGCCGACCGGACTCTGGAGAGCCTGCCGGAGCTGCTGGACCCATGGCAGCCGTCGCTGTTGCACCTGCTGGCCAAGGTGGGGCGGGCGGGGGAGGCGCTGGGCCAACCCGTGGGGGTGTGCGGTGAGGCCGCGGCCGACCCACTGCTCGCCGTGGTGCTGGTGGGTCTCGGGGCGACCAGCCTGTCCATGGCGTCCCCGGCGCTGCCCGCGGTGCGCTACGTCCTGTCCCGGCACTCGCACGCCCAATGCCGACGCCTGGCCGAGCTGGCCCTGGCGGCGGAGGACCCGGAGCGGGCCAGGAAGGTGGTGCGCGAGGCGGCGCATCCGGAGGCCCTACGGCTCTGATCCGAGGGGTCGTGTTCCGCGAACACGACCCTGCCGCGCGGGGCCCCGGAGCCCCGGCGGCACCGTCACGGCGTCCTCATCGGTCGACGGCCGAACCCGGGCCGACCGTGAGGACGTGCGGTGACTTCGCCGACGGACCCGACCCACGTGCCGAGCCACACCGGGACGCTCCGGGGGACCCACCGTCCGGGCCCCCGGAGCGGCGCCTCACCACGAGCGCCCTCACCACACGCGGCCCCATCGCCTCCGGGCTCGTCGGGTGGTGGGCCCGGTCAGGTGCCGGTGGGGGTGCCCCAGCCGCCGCCGACGGCTTCGGGGACCAGGTCCAGCTGTTCCAGGAAGCAGGCGAGCAGGCGGCCGAGGTCCTCGCATCCGGAGGCGCACCAGATCTGGTGGCCGTTGCTCAGGGCGGCGAAGAACACCGAGGCGACCAGTGACGGGCGGTGGTCGGTGGTCGGGTCCACCCCCGCGCGTTCCCCCAGGACCTTGGCGAGGCGTGCCTGGCGCCGATGGTGGTAGCGCATGTTCGCCTCGATCAGCTCGGGACTGCGGGCGATGAGGTTGCTCGCGCTGCCCTGGAGGTGCAGGTCCTCGCGCTCCAGGTACTCCCAGTGGTCGCGCATCGCGTTGCGCAGGGCACGGAACGGTGCCTCGTCGGCGGGGCGTTCGCGCAGGGAGTCGAACAGACTCTGGTCCACGCCCTCCGCGGCCTCCAGGACCACGTCCTCCTTGGAGGCGAAGTACCGGAAGAACGTGCGCTGGGATACGTCGACGGCTGCGGCGATCTCCTCCGTGGTGGTCCCCTCGAACCCGCGCTCGTGGAACAGGCGGATCGCCGCGTCGATGAGGTCCCTGCGCATGCGCGCCTTCTTGCGCTCACGTAGACCGGTCGGTTCGGAGCTCGTCACGGTCATGGACGGCCTCCTTCCTCGGTGGCCTCGGATCTCGCACCCACTGCGAGGATACATGCGGGCCAGTATGACGTCAGTCACTGACTTCTTGCATGGATTGCGAAGTGTCAGTGGCTGTCATAATCTCGCCCGGTAGCCAACGGGGAACCATCGGGGGAGCCATGACCGCACAGACCGCCGCACCACCGACACGGGTGGCCGAACGCCTCACCCGGAGCCCCTGGGCGACGCTGGTCGCCATCGCCTTCGGCGTGATGATGGTGGCCTTGGACGGGACCATCGTGGCCGTCGCGAACCCGGCGATCGGCGCGAGCCTCGGGGCGTCCCTGGCCGAGTTGCAGTGGGTCACCCACGGCTACCTGCTGGGCCTCGCCGTCTTCCTCATCACCGCGGGCAAGCTCGGCGACCGCTTCGGCCACCGGAACACCTACCTGGTGGGCGTGGTCGGCTTCGTCGTGGCCTCGGTGGCCATCGCCCTGTCCTCCGGGGTCCTCATGTTGGTCGCCTTCCGGATCGTCCAAGGCGTTTTCGGGGCGCTCCTGCTGCCGTCGGCCATGGGCCTGATGCGCGCGAGCTTCCCGCCCAGCAAGCTCGGCCGGGCCTTCGGGGTGTTCGGCAGCCTGATCGGCGCGGCCACCGCCGGCGGTCCCATCCTGGGCGGCGTCCTCGTCGACGCGCTCAGCTGGGAGGCGGTCTTCTACATCAACGTCCCGGTGGGCGTGATCGCCCTGGTCCTGGGCCTGTGGCTACTGGCCGCCAACCGGCCCACCGACCCGGGAAGCCGCATGGACCTGCCCGGCATCGTCCTCATCAGCATCGCAGTCTTCGCCCTGGTGTGGGCACTGGTGGAGGCGCCGAGCATCGGCTGGGGCCACCCCGTCACCCTGGGTTCCCTGGGTGGGGCGATCCTGTTCGCCCTCGCCTTCGTGCTCTGGGAGCGCAAGCCCGAACAGCCGCTCATCCCGCTCGCGCTGTTCGCCAACCCCTCCCTGGCCATCGGTGTGGTGCTGATGGTGTTCATGGCCGTGAGCCTGATGGGCTCGCTGTTCTTCATCACCTTCTACCTACAGGGCGTGCGAGGGATGAGCCCCGCCCAGACCGGAACGCAGCTCATCTCGATGACCGCGACCATGGCCATCGTCTCTCCGATCGCGGGACGGATCCTCGACCGGGTCGGCGCACGGTTGCCCACCACCATCGGCCTGCTGTCCGCGGCGGCGGGCATGTTCCTGCTCTCCCGACTGACCCTGGACACCTCGGTGGTGTACCTGTCGATCGGGTTCGTCCTGCTGGGAGTGGGGCTGAGCCTGGTGATGACCGGTGCCACCGCCGCGATCATCGGGAACGCGCCGGTGCGCTTCGCCGGTGTCGCCTCCGCCGTGCAACAGGCGGCGATGCAGCTCGGCGGTTCGCTGGGCACGGCGGTCCTGGGCGCGGTCATGTCCGCGACCATCGTCACGAGGCTGCCGGACCACTACGGCGCCTTCGGCCAGGACGCGCCCTCCGGTGGTGAACTGAGCTCCATGCAGAGCGTCATCGCCCAGGGCGGCGCCGTCCTGCCCGAAGGGGCCGACGCCGACACCGTCTCCGCGATCACCACGGCGAGCAACCTGGCCTTCCTGGACGGCCTGCACCTGGCCTTCCTCATCGCCGCGGGGCTGCTGTTCGCGGGCGCGATCCTGTCGCTGTTCATGCGCGGGGGGAGGATGACCGACGGCCCCGCCGTGCACATCTGACCGCGGCGCGGTCCCGAGAGCGGCGTGCCCCCGAAACACCGTGGCCCCGGAGGAATCCGTTCCTCCGGGGCCACGTCGTCGTTCGTGGGGGTGGCTCAGGTCGTGTAGTCGGCGTTGATCCGGATGTAGCCCTCGGTCAGGTCACAGCCGTAGACGGTGAAGTCACCGTCGGCGATACCCAGGTCGACCCCGATCAGCACCTCCTGGCCCTTCATGTGCCGGGCGGCGCGCTCCAGGGTCTCCTCGGTGGCCTCTGCGGGGAAGGTCTCCACGTCACCGAAGACGATGCGCACGTTCTCCGGCAGCACGTCGGTCTCGTCCGAGCACTTGCCCACGGCCATCGCGACCCGGCCCCAGTTGGGGTCGGCCCCGTGCACGGCGGTCTTGACCAGCGGAGAGTTCACCACGGCCTTGCCCACGCGCTTGGCCTGCGCGTCGTCGCGAGCTCCGGTGACCCGCACCTCGATGAGCTTGCCCGCGCCCTCGCCGTCGGAGGCGATCATCCGGACCAGCCTCAGCGCCGTCTCGTACAGCGCTTCCTCGAACTCGGCGACGTCCACCGGGCCGGCCACACCGTTGGCGATGATCGCGGCGGAGTCGCTCGTGGAGGTGTCGGTGTCGATGCTGAGCGCGTTGAAGGTGCGGTCCACCACCCGGCGGAACACCTCGTCCAGAACCGGTTGCTCCAGCTCGGCGTCGGTGAAGAACCAGGCCAGCATGGTCGCCATGTTCGGCTCGATCATGCCCACACCCTTGGCCATGCCGGTGAGGGTCGCCCCGCCCACCTTCGCGCCGACGATCTTGGGGTGGGTGTCGGTGGTCATCATCGCCGACGCGGCGCGGTCCAGGTCGGCCGGCGGGAACTCGGCCGGCAGCCCGTCCAGGTAGGCGCGGACCCGTTCCATCGGGTAGGGGCGTCCGATGACGCCGGTGGAAGCGATCAGGAGTTCGTCGGGGTCGACGCCGGCGGCCCGGGCCACCCGGTCCCGCACCTCGCGCGCGTCCCGGGTGCCGACCTGTCCGGTGGCCACGTTGGCGTTGCGGGCTATCACGGTGACTCCGCGGGCACGGCCGGCCGAGGCCGCCTCCCGGCTCAGGCGCACACTGGGCCCGGCGAACCGGGACCTGGTGAACACGGCGGACACCACCGCCGGGGTCTGGGAGACGACGGCGAAGAAATCGTCGTCGGGGTCCTTGATCCCCATGTTTCCGGCCACGCCGACGAAACCGGCGGGAACGGGGGTCTGGCTGCTCATCGTCCTCCTCGGGAAACTCCTGAACGCCAGCCTACTTCGCCACGCCCGACCCCCTCGATTACGGCCTCCACCTGCGCGGGTTTCGTACTGTTCGTTGACGACACGGGTGTGACAAGCCGGATCGAACGGGGTATCCGCCGAGAGTGGGGGAAGACCGCTCGGGGGGAGGCGTGTGGTGCACGATGGTGACTGGCTCACGGAGACGGGGGCACGGATCCGTGGGGTCCTGAAGGTGATGGTGGACGCCGACTGGCTACCCGGTGGGGCCGCGGTGGTCGGTACCGGTGGCATGTGGGAGTTCGTCGCGGTCGGTCGGATCGACGACGAACACGACACCGCGCCGGACGTCTCCTACGACGTCGCGAGCCTGACGAAGGTGATGGCGACCTGGCCGCTGGTCGGTAGGGCGGTCGCCGAGGGGGTTTTGGACCTCAACGCTCCGATGTCCGAATACTTCGAGGGGGAGGACCTTCCCGGGGCCTGGGTGACCACCAGACAGATCCTCACGCACACCAGCAGACTCAACCAGGTGACCTGGTTGGAACGGTACGTGGGCACCGACCAGGACCTGGCCGAGGCCATCCTGTCCGATCCTTTGGAGGATCCCGGCTACCTGTACATCGACCGTGGGTTCATCCTGCTGGGGTTGCTGCTGGAACGCCTGTACGGCAAGGGCCTGGACCGATTGGCCGCCGACTTCTGGGCCGGCTTGGGCATGCGCTCGACCACCTTCGGTCCGCTGCCACGCTCGCCCGGCGTGGCCCCCACCGAGCGTCGACTCGTCGGAACCGCTCCCACCTGGGGCGTGGTGCACGACGAGGCCGCGGCGCTGATGGGCGGTGTGGCCGGGCACGCCGGGGCGTTCACCACCGCCATCGACCTGGGCACCTTCGCTCGGGAGATGCTGCGCCTGCACGAGATCGGGGCGGAGGGGGAGATCCCCGGTTCGTACGTGCGGGAGAGCTGGACCCCGCAGGTGGACGCGGGAGGGCGGCTCTCCCGCGGGTTGGGTTGGCTGGTCACACCGGAAGGGGTGGTCTACCACAACGGGTTCACGGGGACGAGCCTGTTCATGCACCCCGAGAGCGGACGGTACGTGGGCGTGCTCACCAACGCCGTCCACCACGGGCGAGACCGCACCGGCCTGGTGGACCTGCGCGGCGCCGCCCGGTCGGCGCTCACGCCACAGGCCCACGAATCCTCTCCGTGATCTCCCCAAGGAACACGGCGAGCCCGGCGGGACCGGGGACGGTCAGGTCGGCGGCCTCGGCCACCGCGGTGACCTCGTCGGAGGACGAACAAACGGTGAGCCCGGGTGTCCCGCGTTCGCGCAGGGCCGTGACGGCCGCGAAGGCCGGCAGGTCACCGAGGTCGTCACCGGCGTAGAGGATCGAACGCGCGGCCCTCTCCTCCACCAGGGAGGTGAGGGCCGCGCCCTTGTCCACGCCCTGGGGGCGGAGCTCGATCACCATCCTCCCGGGCTCCAGTTTGAGGTCGGCGCGTTCGGCCAGGTCGGCCAGTGGTCCGGACAGCAGTTCCAACGCCCGGTCGGGGTCGTCGGCGCGGCGGGTGTGCACGGCCAGCGAACGGCCCTTGTCCTCGATCCAGGTACCCGCGGGAGCCCCGGACGCGTCGACCAGCGCGGGGAGTTCGGCGCGGACCAGGGCCACCCCCGGCGGTGGATCCGCGGCGATCACACGGCCGTCCACCCAGCGTTCGGCCCCGTAGTGGCCGAGGACGACGATGCCGGGCACCTGGTCCAGACCGCCCAGACGCACCGCGGTGGCCGCGGGGCGGCCGGTGATCACCGCGACGGTTCCGACCAGTGCGGACAGCGCGGCCAGCGCCTCCACGACCCCGGGTTGGGGTGCGGAGGCGCGGGGGTCGGCGACGATGGGGGCGAGTGTGCCGTCGAAGTCGAAGCCGGTCAGCGCGGTGGAGGGTTGGTCGAGTAGCGCCCGCAGGCCGGCGCGTCCGGCCTCGGTGCCGGGTGCGAGCGGGTTACCGGGCTCGATCGGGGACATGCGGAAGACCTCGTCGTAGTCGTCGATGGGCCGCGCGGCGCGGGCCCTGGCGTGGACGTGTGGTCTCCGCCGAGGGGAGAGCGCGCAGGTTCGGCTTCGTGCGGATGCGGGGATCGTCCCTGGCGCACGTACCGGCCCGGTGGGTCAGATCTGAATGCCCAGGCGGCGGGCGTTGCGTTGTCGTCGACGGTCGGCGCGCAGACGGCGCAGACGCTTGACGGTCATGGGGTCGAAGGCGAGCGCCTCCGGGCGCTCGACCAGACCGTTGAGCAGTTGGTAGTACCGGGTCGCGGAGAACCCGAACTCATCGCGGATCGCCTGTTCCTTGGAGCCCTCGAACTTCCACCACTGGCGTTCGAAGGCGAGGATGCGCTGTTCGCGTTCGGCGAGGGCCGACTGACCGTCCTTGGACGGACCGATATTCGGCATGGGACACCCCCTGGACGGGTAATTGGTTTGTCCGGATCGGCGCGACTCATGCTAGCGACTCGACATGCCGGATGAGGAGCGGAAAACTCAGGAGTGGCACCAGGGCTACAGTTGCCTTCCCTACCCGGGTGGTCACTTGTCCAAGCTTGGAACCTGTGCTCGTGACAGAATCGCGAGGGTCCGGGGAGGGCCCGGCGGAACGCCGACCGCAACGTTCGAGGGAGCCTGACGTGCTCGGGGGCAACAGCCGTAGCAGGACACATTCGCGCCATCTGTTGGGCGCCACGGCCGGGACCTGCGCGTCCTTGGTCGTACTGGGGTTGACGGTGGCGCCCGCCGCCTCCTCGGAGATCCCCGACTTCCGTCCCGATCAGTGGGCCTTGACGTCCATCGGGGCGCAGGACGTTTGGGAGGAGACCCAGGGACAGGGCATCACCGTGGCGTTGCCCGGGGTGTCGGTCGATGAGGAACATCCCGACCTGCGCGACAACGTGGAGATCGACGACGGGTTCGGCTCCAACGGGGCCGACGACGAGCAGGGGACCGCGGCGGCCGGCCTGGTGGCGGCGCACGGCCACGGCATGGACGCCGACGGTGGGGTGCTCGGGGTCGCCCCCGAAGCGAACGTCCTGGTGCTGCCCACCGAGGACGACCTGCCCGGTGCCATCCGTCACGCCGTGGACGAGGACGTTCAGATCGTCCTGCTGCCCGATGAGGTCGGTGACGACGAGGACCTGACCGAGGCCATCGCGGCGGCCGCCGGCGGGGGAGCCCTGGTGGTGGGCCCCGCGGGTGGGAACACGGACGAGAACGTCCTGACGGTGGCGGGGGTGGACGAGGACGGCGCGCTCATCCCGGACTCGCCCGACGCCTCCGCGATCGACCTCGTGGCACCCGGCGCCGAACTGCGGACCGCCGGCCAAGACCTGCGCCAGGCCGACGTGACCGGGACGCCCTACGCGGCCGCCGTCGTCGCCGGCGCGGCCGCGCTGCTGGCCGCCGAGTACCCGCAGCTGAGCCCGGCCCAGGTGCGCGAAGCCTTGGTCGATGGGGCTCAGCCGGGTCCCGACGGCCTGCCGTCGTTGCAGGTGGGCGATGCGGTGGCCCAGGCCTCGGGTACGGCCGAGGACGTCCCCCTCGTCGACGAGAACCTGGTCCAGGAGGAGGACGAGGGCGTCCCGGTGTGGGTGTGGTTCGCCCTGGTCGGTGTGGTGTTCGCGATCGTCGTGCTCGTGCTGGTGCTGTGGGTGCGCCGCAGCAGCGCCGACCCGTACGGGGTGAAGGCCGAACGGGAGGCCGAGGACGCGGAGTTGGCGGCGGCCCGGGCCGAGCAGGCCAAGGCCGAGGAACGCCCGTCCCGGCGCAAGAAGGGCGGCCGTCGCCGCAAGGCCAAGTAGCGGTGAGGCCGGGTGACCGGGTGACCGCGTGACCGGGTGATGGTGGGGTCGCGTGGCCGGTCGCTGGAGGACGATGACGTGTGGTGTGGGGGCGTTCCCGGGTGGGGAGCGCCCCCTCGTGTGTGCGGGGTGGGTCATGGGCAGCACGAGGTGGGCGGGGCCCAGAGCCCCCCGAATACGACGTTACGGCTCACGCGGGCCCTGGAACAGCGGCGGACCCGGAGCCTGTGGAAAACCCCTGGGGGCGGGAAGGGGGCACGGTTTAGGGTGGCACCGCCCCCCACCCCTTCCACGACGGGAGAAGCCGCATGGCGCGTAAGGCGGACGGAAGCGCGGGTGACGCCGACTACGGCGTGATCGCCAGGACCTACACCGACCACCGTCGGCCCGACCCCCGGATCGCCTCCTTCGTGCACGCGGCCCTGGGCGACGCGCGCACGGTGCTCAACGTCGGGGCCGGCGCGGGCTCCTACGAGCCGGCGGACCGGAAGGTCACCCCGGTGGAACCCTCGTCCAGCATGCGGGCCCGCAGACCCGACGACCTCCCGAAGGCGGTGAACGCCACCGCCGAGTCCCTGCCCTTCCCCGACGGTTCCTTCGACGCCGCCATGACCACGTTCAGCGTCCACCAGTGGTCGGATCCCACGGCCGGACTGGCCGAGGTACGACGGGTCACCGATGGACCGGTCGCGGTGCTCACCTGTGACCCGGACCTGGTGCGCCGTTTCTGGCTGTACGAATACGCCCCGGAAGTCCTGGACACCGAGGCGCGACGCTACCCGTCCATGTCCGACCTGTCCGAGGGTCTGGGCGGGCGCACCACGGTCACCCGGGTGCCGATCCCCCTCGACTGCTCGGACGGTTTCAACGAGGCCTACTACGGGCGGCCGGAGGCGCTGCTGGACTCCACGGCCCGGCAGGCCTGTTCGGCGTGGAGCTTCGTCTCGGAGGAGGTCCACGAACGCTTCCACGCGGACCTGTCCCGAGCCCTGGACGATGGCACATGGGACCGAGACCACGGTCACCTTCGATCGACCCCGGAACTGGAGGGTTCCCTCGTCCTGCTGGTCTCCGTTCCCGAATGAGCCGGGTGGTCGTCCGGGGGCCGTTCGACTTTGCTTCCAGGGGCTTTCGGGCGACCGTCCGGGTACCTTCGCCGGGTGTGGTGTAGTCCGGTTCCCGGTACCAGGGGAAAGGCGAAGGAAAGCACCATCGCCGAACGTCACCGCAGGTCGACGTATGGTCACGTCACAAATGCGCGTGCATATGTAAGCCACGCGAAGGCCCTTGACTCGAACAGCGCGGACGGCAAGGCTTTGAAAATGTCCTCCCTGGAATCCCCGTCCCTGCCCTCGCGCGGCGCCACCCGGACCGATTCGCACGACCACAACCTGGTCAACGGTCGGGTCAACGTCGTCCCCTACGACCCCAAGTGGCCCTACCTGTTCCAACGGGAGGCCGATCGCGTCCGTCAGGCCCTCGGCGAGCGTGTCCTGGTGATCGAGCACATCGGGTCCACCGCCGTTCCCGGTCTGGACGCCAAGGCCTGCATCGACATCCGCCTGGGGGTGGCCGACCCCACGGACGAGCCCGCCTACCTGCCGGAACTGGAGGAGATCGGGTACAGCGTCCGCGTTGGCTTCGAGGGCGAGCACGACCACCGACTCCTCAAGGGCTCACGCGTCAACGTGAACCTCTACGTCGGTACGAGGGAGTGCCCGGCGCTCGAACGCATGAGCCTGTTCCGCGACCACCTGATCGCCGACGCCGGCGCGCGCGAACGCTACGCCGCCGTCAAACGCGAGTTGGGCGAGCGGGAATGGGAACACCTCCAGGACTACACCGGGGCCAAGGGGGAGATCATCACCGAACTCATGGCCGAGGCCGAGTCCTGGAAGGCGTCCCGGAGTCCGAACTGACCTCCGTTCCGCTCAGCCCAGGGAACGGATCTGGTCCTGGAACCAGCGACGAGGCGGCAGCGCCACCGCCGCCTCCGCCAGCCGCTCCCGACGCTTGCTCCGCTCCGCCTCCGGCATCGTCAACGCCGCGTGCAGCGCCTCCGCCGTCTCCACCGTGTCATAGGGGTTGACCAGCAGCGCGTCCTCGCCCAACTCGTCGGCCGCGCCCGCCTCCCGGGACAGCACCAGGACGGAGTCGCGCTCGGACAACACCGGGCCCTCCTTGGCGACCAGGTTCATCCCGTCCCGGATCGGGTTGACCAGCAGCACGTCCGCGATCTGGAACGAGGCCAGCGACCGCGGGTAGTCGTCGTTGACCTCCAGCACCACCGGCGTCCACTCGGGGGTGGCGAACTCCTCGTTGATCTCCTTGGCCGTCCGCAGCACCGAGTCGGTGTAGGTCCGGTACTCGGGCACGTCGCCCCGGCTCGGGTAGGCGAACGCCAGGTGCGTGACCCGCCCACGCCACTCCGGGTGCGCCCTCAAGAGCTCCCGATAGGCCTCCAGGCCGCGCACGATGTTCTTGGACAACTCGGTGCGGTCCACTCGCACGATCAGCCTGGTGTCGCCGACCAGGTCGATCAGTGTCCGCCGGCGCTCGGCCACGGCCGGTTCCGAGGCGCTCTCCCGCAGCCCGTCGGCGTCCGCGCCCAAGGCGTGCACACCCACCTCGACCACGCGGCCGCCGTACTCCACCGTGCGCTGCCCGAGGTCGACGTCGGCGCGCAGGATCTCGGCGCAGCAACGCAGGAAGGCCTCGGCCCATCGAGGGCTGTGGAAACCGAGCCGGTCGGCGCCGAGCATGCCCTCCAGCAGTTCCCGGGCCACATGGGTCGGCAGCATCCGGAAGTACTCCGGGGGAGCCCAGGGGGTGTGCGAGAAGTGCGCGATCCGCAGGTCGGGGCGGCGGGTGCGCAGAATGCGCGGCACCAGGGCCAGGTGGTAGTCCTGCACGGCCACGCGGGCGTTGTCCGAGGCCCCGCTCACCAGGGCCTCGGCGAAGGCGTTGTTGTAGGCGGAGTAGTCCTCCCAACGCCTGCGGAAGTCCGAACCGAAGGAGGGCTTGTTCGGGGTGTCGTACAACATGTGCTGCACGAACCACAGGATCGAGTTGGCCACTTCGGTGTAGGCGCCGGCCAGGGTCTCCTCCGGAATGTCCAGCATGTGGACGCGCATGCCGTCGAGGTCGTGCGTCCGGTCCAGTCGGGCCTCCGGGGCCTCGGCCGCGGCGCGCCGGTCGGCGTCGGACAGGCCCGCGCACACCCACAGGGCGTCGATCTCGGTCGCCACCGAACTCATCCCCGACACCAGTCCACCGCCGCCCCTGCGGTGCTCCAGGGAGCCGTCGGCCGTCGTGGAGAAGGAGACCGGTCCTCTGTTGGAGGCGATGAGGATCTGTGCCTTGTCCACGTGTGAGGTCCTCTCAAGTGCGCGAACGAGTGTCGCGGTGGGAAGGTGGGGAAGTCGTGGATGCACCCCCGGCGATCCGGAGGCGCACCCTAGGTCTCGCCGGAGCGCCCGGGCCCCAAACCCACCCCTGGTCAACGGGGAGGATCATCACGCTCCACGGGCACGACACGCGCGCGACGCGGCGCCGATCGGGGTCGTCTCATCCTGTGTCGAATAGCGAGACGCTTGGTGTAATCCGGATCACCCGGCATGGAAAACCGGTCAGGGCGTCGGTTACAGTGACGGTGCGTTCTCCGAGCGGAGAAGCCACAACTTCATATTGCTCATCCAGAGGGGTGGAGGGACCGGCCCTACGAAGCCCCGGCAACCATCTCGACATGTGGACGCACCATCGCGTACCGGTCGAGGCAGGTGCCAACTCCGGCCTGGGGCCAAGGTGGCCACCAGGGAAGATGAGGGGAGACACCTCGCCATGGCGATCGCCGCCGCTGAACCCACCGCTGTCCGCGCCTTCGGCCCCGGAACCGCCCTTTCCTGTCGAGAGTGCGGCGAGCGTTATGAACTTTCGCCGAGCTTCGCCTGTCAGTTCTGTTTCGGCCCCCTGGAGATCGCCTACGACTTCGGGACCGTCACCCGCGAGGAGATCGAGAGCGGCCCCAAGAACATCTGGCGCTACCGCTCCCTCCTGCCGGTCCCCACGAACGTGGCCGAGCTGCCCAACATGAACCCCGGCTTCACGCCCCTGGTCGGGGCCGACCGCCTCGCCGCCGAACTCGGGCTGAAGTCCCTGCACGTCAAGGACGACTCCGCCAACCCCACGCACTCCTTCAAGGACCGCGTGGTCGCGATCGCCGTCGAGGCCGCCCGCACATTCGGATTCACCACCCTGTCCTGTTCCTCCACCGGGAACCTCGCCGGCGCGGTCGGTGCCGCGGCCGCGCGGGCCGGCTTCGAGTCGTGCGTGTTCATCCCCGCCGGGCTGGAGGAGGGCAAGGTCGTCATGGCGGCCGTCTACGGCGGCAAGGTCGTGGCCATCGACGGCAACTACGACGACGTCAACCGCTTCTGCTCCGAACTCATCGGCGACGAGGCCGGTGAGAGCTGGGGTTTCACCAACGTCAACCTGCGGCCCTACTACGCCGAGGGTTCCAAGACGCTGGCCTACGAGATCGCCGAGCAGCTCGGCTGGCGACTGCCCGAGCAGATCGTCGTCCCGATCGCCTCCGGCTCCCAGCTCACCAAGATCGACAAGGGCTTCCAGGAGCTCATCAAGGTCGGCCTGGTCGAGGACCGCCCCTACAAGGTGTTCGGGGCGCAGGCCACGGGCTGCTCCCCGGTCGCCAAGGCGTGGGAGAACGGCCACGACGTCATCCAGCCGGTCAAGCCGGACACGATCGCCAAGTCCCTGGCCATCGGCAACCCGGCGGACGGGCCATACGTCCTGGACATCGCCGAGCGCACCGGTGGTTCGGTGGAGCACGTGGGCGACGACGAGATCGTCGACGCCATCAAGCTGCTGGCCCGTACCGAGGGCATCTTCGCCGAGACAGCGGGCGGTGTGACCACCGGCGTCCTGCGCAAGCTGGTCCGCGAGGGCCGGATCGACCCCGAGGCCGAGACCGTCATCGTCAACACCGGTGACGGGCTCAAGACCCTCAACGCCGTCGACTCCGGCGTCACGGCCACCATCAAGCCCTCCCTCGACGCGTTCAAGGCCCAGGGCCTGGTCTGATCGTCCGGCCACGCGCCACCACCCACCACCGCACTCACCAGGAGATCCGCACATGAGCGCCAGCGTCCGCGTCCCCACCATCCTGCGCACCTACACCGACGACGCCTCCGAGGTCACCGCCGAGGGCGCCACCCTCGCCGAGATCCTCGACGACCTGGAGGCCAACCACCCGGGTATCCGGGCCCGCATCCTCGACGACAACGGCAAGGTGCGCCGTTTCGTGAACGTCTACGTCGGTGACGAGGACGTGCGTTTCGAGAAGGGCCTGCAGACCGAGGTCAGGGCCGGTCAGCAGGTGTCGATCATCCCCGCGGTCGCCGGGGGCTGCTGACCGTAGGAACGATGAGGGGGCGGGCGCTCGACGCGTCCGCCCCCTCACTTCTTCTCCGCGGGCCTCATAACCTGGGAGGAGGTTTCTTCCGGGACGAGGGTGGCGATGTCGGCGACACGGTTGTTGGTGCTCGGTGTGGTGCGCGTCCACGGGGGGACGCACGGCTACCGCGTGGGCCGTGACCTCATGGACTGGGGAGCCAAGGAATGGGCCAACGTGAAGTGGGGGTCGATCTACCACGCCCTGCGCAAGCTGTCCGAACAGGGAAAACTCCGTGAGTTCGTGTCCCCGGGCGATGAGATCACCGACCGCACCTCCTACGAGCTCACCGAGGAGGGCGAGGTGGAGTTCCGCCGGCTGTTGCGGGGGGCACTGCGCCACGCCGGCGACGACCACGCCCTGTTGTACGCCGGGGTCACTCTGATGCCCTGCCTGCCCCGGGCGGAGGTGATCGAGGCCCTGCGAGAGCGGTTGATCGCGTTGGAGAAGAGCAACGTCGAGACGGCGGCGGCGATCGACTCCTCGGCGGCGGAATGGGGCAAGCCCGCCCACGTGCGTGAACTCTTCCGGCTGTGGCACATCACCGTCGAGGCGGGGGCCGAGTGGACCCGACGGCTCCTCGGGGAACTGGAGGCGGGGGAGTACGTGATGGCCGACGAATCGCCCGACGCCTTCGGCAATCCGGCCACCGGGCCCGCTCGGCCCTCCTGACCGCCGGCCCCATGCGGCTTCGCCTCGGGCCACTCGGGCCTGAGTATTAAAACTTGAGTATCTGGCTTCGGTAGTGCATCCTGATCCGTGTATTCAAATTTTAATAGGAGGATCGCGTGATCCGAACACACGAGCTGACCCGGGACTTCCGGGTCGGCAAGGACACCGTCGAAGCCGTACGCGGAGTCGACATGGAAGTGGTCGAAGGAGAACTCGTGGCGCTCCTGGGACCCAACGGAGCCGGCAAGAGCACCACCCTGCGCATGCTCACCACACTGCTCGAACCCACCTCGGGTACCGCCGTGGTCGCCGGACACGACGTGCGCGCCGAGCCCGCCGAGGTGCGACGCCGGATCGGCTTCGTCGGGCAGGGACACAGCGGGGCCGATGACCAGCGCGCCCGCGACGAACTCCACTACCAAGGGCGGCTCTACGGCCTGGACCGACGCACCGCCCGGTCCCGCACCGACGAACTCCTGGAGATGCTCGACCTCACCGCGGTCGCCGACCGTGAGACGACCACCCTCTCCGGCGGTCAACGACGCAGGCTCGACATCGCCATGGGACTCATCCACCGACCCGGCCTGCTCTTCCTCGACGAGCCCTCCACCGGGCTGGACCCGCAGAGCCGCGCCGACCTGTGGGAACACGTGGCCCGGCTTCGGTCGGAGTACGGCACCACCGTCGTGCTCACCACCCACTACCTGGAGGAGGCCGACAACGCGGCGGAACGGGTGCTGGTCATCGACCACGGTCGCCTGATCGCCGACGGCACCCCCGACGAACTCAAGGGGCGCGTCTCCGGGGACCTGATCCGGTTCACCCTCGACGAGACGCACCTGGCGGAGAAGGCCGCGGAAGTGGCCGCGACCCTGAGCGACGGAGCGGTGCCCGAGGTCACCGAGGTGGAAGCGAGCGGCGCGGAGGTGGCCCTACGGGTCGAACGCGGGGACGCCTTCCTGCCCGGGTTGCTGCGCGCACTCGACGAGTCCGGTGTCCAGCCGAGCAGCGTCCAAGTGCAGCGGCCCACCCTGGACGACGTCTTCCTGACGCTGACCGGCCGCAGTCTGCGCGAGGAGGGGCGATGAGCCGGGCCACCACCGGATCGGCGATCCGGCGACCCGCCGTGCCCGGATTCGTGCGCGACACCGGGATCGTGTTCGCCCGCCAGATCCGCCCGATGCTGTACCGGCCCCACCTGATCGCCTTCGGGATGCTGCAACCCCTGCTCTACCTGGTGCTGTTCGCACCCCTGTTGGGCGGGCTGGCCGGGGTCGAGGGCGAGAATCCCTGGCAGTGGTTCGTCCCCGGGCTGCTGGTGATGATGGCGCTGTTCTCGGCCGGGTTCTCCGGGTTCGGGCTGCTTCCGGAGATGGCGTCGGGGGCGCATGAACGCCTCCTGGCCACGCCGGCGGGCCGGGTGCCCCTGCTGCTCGGCCGGGTCCTGCGGGAGATGGTGGTCGTGGTGGCACAGATCCTGCTGATCCTCGTGGTGGTGGTGCCGTTGGGCTTCCGCACCACACCGGTCGGGGCCCTGTCCGGTGTCGCCCTGTTGGCGGTCCTCGGCATCGGGCTGTCCACGCTGTCCTACCTGGCGGCGCTGGCGGCCAAGCAGACCTACGTGTTCGCGCCGATCATCCAGACCGTGATGATGCCGCTGCTCCTGCTGTCCGGGGTGCTGTTGCCGATGGAACTGGCGCCCGGGTGGCTGTACACGCTGTCCAGGCTCAACCCGATCGCGCACGTGGTGGACGCCGCCCGGGTGCTGTTCGGCGGTGGTCCCTGGGACACCCCGGTCCTGGTCGGTTGGGCCATGGCGCTCGCGATGACCGTCCTGGCCCTGGCCGTGGGATCGCGTGCGATGCGACGGATGAACACCTGAGCCGAACCGATCGGTGACGGTGGGTGCTCACCCGGACCTTCCCGGATGAGGGAGCGACGGAGTCGCCACCGGGTCCAGGTGTCACCATCTGTTCGCCCAACGCTCAAATGCCCCGGTTCGGGCACGTCATCGCAGGTGATGGGTGTTTTCGAGGTCATGGAAATCGTGACCACATCGTTTGCACTCTCCAAGGCCGAGTGCTAAAAAGATGAGTGGTTAGCACTCAGCATGGCCGAGTGCTAATCGGATCGAGGCTGCGAGATCGTGGGCCTCCGGCAGCAGGGTTGCCGGATCGACCACGGTCGTCCGTCGCGGGCGCACGCCTCGTCCCATCGCGTATCAGCCCGGTCACGGGAGGACAAGAACTCAATGGCAGCCAAACTGATCGCGTTCGACGAGGAGGCCCGTCGCGGCCTCGAGCGTGGCATGAACCAGCTCGCGGACGCCGTGAAGGTCACCCTCGGCCCGAAGGGCCGCAACGTCGTCCTGGAGAAGAAGTGGGGCGCCCCCACGATCACCAACGACGGTGTCTCCATCGCCAAGGAGATCGAGCTCGAGGACCCCTGGGAGAAGATCGGGGCCGAGCTGGTCAAGGAGGTCGCCAAGAAGACGGACGACGTCGCCGGTGACGGTACGACCACCGCCACCGTCCTGGCCCAGGCCCTCGTACGCGAGGGTCTGCGCAACGTCGCCGCCGGCGCCAACCCGGTCGGCCTCAAGCGCGGCATCGAGGTCGCCGTGGCTCGCATCAACGAGGAGCTCGGCAACCTCTCCAAGGACATCGAGACCAAGGAGCAGATCGCCTCCACCGCCTCGATCTCCGCCGGCGACGACCAGATCGGCGAGAGCATCGCCGAGGCCATGGACAAGGTCGGCAAGGAAGGCGTCATCACCGTCGAGGAGGGGCAGACCTTCGGGCTCGAGCTGGAGCTCGCCGAGGGCATGCGCTTCGACAAGGGCTACATCTCGCCCTACTTCGCCACCGACCTTGAGCGCATGGAGACGGTCCTTGAGGACCCCTACATCCTCATCGTCAACTCCAAGATCTCCAACAACAACGAGTTCCTGCCCGTTGTCGAGAAGGTCCTGCAGGCCGGTCGTCCGCTGATGGTCATCGCCGAGGACGTCGCCGACGGCGCCCTGCAGACCCTGGTGGTCAACAAGATCCGCGGCACCTTCAAGTCCGTCGCCGTCAAGGCTCCGGGCTTCGGTGACCGTCGCAAGGCTCAGCTCGGCGACATCGCCGTCCTGACCGGCGGCCAGGTCGTCACCGAGGAGGTCGGCCTCAAGCTGGAGAGCACCGAGCTCGACATGCTGGGTCGCGCCCGCAAGGTCGTCGTCACCAAGGACGAGACCACCATCGTCGACGGTGCCGGTGACGCCACCGCCATCGCCGGTCGCGTGAACGAGATCCGCAACGAGATCGAGCGCACCGACTCCGACTACGACCGCGAGAAGCTCCAGGAGCGTCTCGCCCGTCTGGCCGGCGGCGTGGCCGTCATCAAGGCCGGTGCCGCCACCGAGGTGGAGCTCAAGGAGCGCAAGCACCGCATCGAGGACGCCGTCCGCAACGCCAAGGCGGCCGTCGAAGAGGGCATCCTGCCCGGTGGTGGCGTCGCGCTGCTGCAGGCCAGTGTCCCCGCCTTCGAGAAGCTGGAGCTGGAGGGTGACGAGGCCATCGGCGCCGACATCGTCCGCCGCGCCATCGCCGAGCCGCTCAAGCAGATCGCGATCAACGCCGGCCTTGAGGGCGGCGTCGTGGCCGAGAAGGTCAGGAACCTGGAGCCCGGCTTCGGTCTGAACGCCGCTTCCGGTGAGTACACCGACCTGTTCAAGGACGGCGTCATCGACCCGACCAAGGTCACCCGTTCCGCTCTGCAGAACGCGTCCTCGATCGCCGGTCTGTTCCTGACGACCGAGGCCGTCATCGCCGAGAAGCCGGAGAAGGCCGCGGCTCCCGCCGGCGACCCGACCGGTGGCATGGGCGGCATGGACTTCTAAGAGGTTCAGGAGTCCGAGGTCCGGATACGCGACCTCGCCCGCGACGACCGGGCGGCCCTTCACGGGGCCGCCCGGTTTCGCTGTTTCCGGGGCCTCAGGTGAGAGTGTCGCGGTGGTCGAGCCACTCCCGGACCGCGGCCTTCACCTGCGGGGTGAGATCGCTGTCGGAGTGCTTCTCGGCCGGGAACCACCGAAAGTCCGTGTGCTCCTGCGACAACCGCACGGGTGTGCCGTCATGTGGTCGCGCGAACGTGAACTGGCGTTTGCGCTCGCCGTGCCGTGAGTCGTAGTCGAACCAGCTCACGAAGGGCTCCAACAGGAGTGGGGCGCCCACGGGCGTGCCGATCTCCTCGTGCAGTTCCCGGGCCAACCCGCCGAGGAGGGTCTCGCCCGGTTCCACTCCACCCGAGGGCAGACTCTCCGCCCCTGGGAAGGAGGTCTCGTCGTCGCGACGGCGCAGCAGGAGGATCTCCCGCCCGAAGTCCCGGTGGACGATCGCGCCCGCCGAGAACCCCTCGATCCCCGACCGTCGGGCGTCGTCGGCGAGTGCCCGCGTGTCCATAAGCCTCCTCCCCCGGGGAACCGGCCGGCCCCCGGAAACGATCATGCGTGCGCCGGGACGCGCGCGCAACCGGCGCCCGGAGAACCCGTGGACAACCCTTCTCAGACCCGCAGGAGGGTCAGGTAGGCGAAGCCGAGCACAGCCCGACCATGCAGACGGAGTCGCCGGTGGGCGTCGGTGCGCCGGACGACCTCGTCGAAGTCGGGGGAGTGGGGGTTGTCCCGGATCCAGTCCTCCATGCCCCACGCGTTGCCGTTCTCGAAGTGGTCCCACTCGTCCACCGTGGCCTCCGACAGGGAGTACAGCCGGAAACCATGGGAGAGCGCGAAGTCGACCAGGTCGGGCAATGACCGGTACTGGTCACGGGGGACCACCGCCATCGCGGTGATCTCCTCCTCGGTGGGCGGACGCTTCCAGTAGCACTCACCGAACAGCACCCGGCCGCCCGGACGCGTCAGGTCGGCCAGGGCGGAGAGCGCGTTCCCGGTGTGCGTGATGGGGTCACCACCCCACACATGGGTGGCGCCCACGTTGAACACCACGTCGGAGGCTTCGCCCTTCCACGCACCGACGTCCCCGACCTCCAGTTCCACCCGGCCGGCCAGCCCCCTGGCCTCGGCGCCGGCCCGACCATGCCGGATGTTCTCCTCCCCGAGGTCGATACCGAAGCCGGTGGCCTCCGGCTCGGTGGCCAGGGTGCGAAGGAGGAGTTCGGCCCAGCCACAGCCCAGGTCCACGACGTGGCGCCCCTCCAAGGGGCCGAGTGAGTGGATCAGACGCGTGGCCCGCTCGTCGGAGAGGGGACCGTTGAAATCGAGGTCGCGGTGCATGGGAGGGAACGCCGGGGAGGTCATCCGAGCAGTGTCCTTCGCCCCGACGGGCTCGTCCAATGTTTTTCCGCGCCCGTCGGGGTTATCGTGCGAAGTGTCGGGTGGACAGGCGCGCAAGGCGCTAGGTTCCTGTCCGGAGGTGCGAGGAAATGAGTCTGACGATGACGGAGACCGTTCCGGCGACGGGGATGTCGCGATGGGACCACGCCCTGAGCACCTGGAAGGAATTGGACGTGCCCGACGGCTGGCGGGCCGAGATCGTTGATGACAACGGAGTCTTGCTCGTGGCACCCCCATCCGACCCCCACAACTTCATCGCGGTTCGGATCACTCGTGCGCTGAACGGGGTTCTTCCGGATGACTGGGACGTGTATCAGACGCTGGGAATCCAGATCCCCGCCATTGAGCGGCTCTACGTGCCTGATCTGGTGGTTATGCCGGAATCGGTCGTTCTCGATCCCGGACAGACCCCCAACCCGGCCGACGGGGCCGAACTGGTGGTCGAGATCGTCTCCAAGAGCAGTATGGACATCGACCGTAAGAAGAAGCTGTGGGGCTACGCGCACGCCCCTGTTCCGCTCTACCTGCTGGTCGACGCCTGGGACGAGACCGGACCTTCTGTCACGTTGTACGAACAACCTGGAAACGGTCGCTACAACCACGCCACCACCGTGGACTTCGGCGAGAAGATCCGGCTTCCGGAGCCCTTCGACCTGGAGATCGACACCTCCCGGTTCCCTCGCCCGGACCAGTGGCCTTCGTGAGGTCGCCGGTCTAGGTATCGCCGTGCCAGGCGTGCCACAGCCGGGCGTACGAACCTCCTCGATCCAGCAACTCCTCGTGGGATCCGAGTTCGGCGACCGTTCCGTGTTCGACCACCGCGACGCGATCGGCGTCGTGGGCGGTGTACAGGCGGTGGGCGATCGCGACCACGGTGCGGCCGGACAGCACAACGGCCAGGGAACGCTCCAGGTCGCGGGCGGAGCGGGGGTCGATCAGGGACGTGGCCTCATCCAGCACCAGGACCTGAGGATCGGCGAGCATGACCCGGGCCAGGGCGAGTTGTTGCACGTGGGCCGGGTCGAGGGCGTCCTGCCCCGAACCCACCCTCGTGTCCAGGCCCTCCGGTAGGGAACGCACCCAGGCGTCGGCGTCGACCGCCTCCAGGGCGTGCCACAGACGGGCGCGGTCGGTGTCCTTCTCGTCGAGGGCCAACGCGAGGTTGTCGGCGATGGTGCCGCGGAACACGTGGCTCTCCTGGCTGAGCAGGATCACCCGCTCGCGACGTTCCTCGGGGGTCAGGGACGCCAGGTCCACCCCGCCGACGCGCACACTGCCCGAACCCGGGAGATACGTCCCGGCCAGCAGCTTGCCGAGGGTGGACTTGCCCGCGCCACTGGGCCCCACCATGGCCAACCTCTCGCCCGGACGCAGGTCCAGGTCCACGCCGTGCAGCACGTCGGTACCGGAGGCGTAGCCGAACCGGACGTCGCGGATCGACACGGTTCCGGGATCGCGGGGCTCGGTCCCCGCCCCGGGACAGGTCTCCTCGGTGGCGAACCGTACGCCCAACAGCCGACGTAGCGCGGTGAAGCCCACCATCACGTTGTCGACCTGGTCGATCATGTGTTCCAGGGGCCTGGACATCTGCACGGTCAGGAAGACGGCCGTGGCGATCTGCCCCAGGGACAGTTCGCCCTGGGTGAACAGCAACCCCGAGACCAGGAACGTCGTGGCCGCGGCGAACAGATAGGAGAACTCCAGCGGCGGGTACCACACGCAGCGCAGCCACAGCGTGTACCTCTCGGCGGCGTAGGCGCGTCGAACGTCGGCGTCGGTGCGCAGGTCCTGCCACTCCTGGCGGCCCAGCGCCTCCAGGGTGTGCGCGCCCTCCACCGTGTCGGACACACCCTGGGTCAGCCGCGAGTACGTACCCATCTCGGCGAGGTAGCCGTCCGCCGCCCGGCGGGCGTACCAACGGGAGGACATCCAGATGAGCAGGGCGGACGGAACCCACGCGAGGAGGAGGGCCGGGTGCAACACGGCCTGGGCCGCCAGGATGACCAGCACCGTCGTCAGACCGGTGGCGATCACCGGTACCGATCGGCGCACCATGGTGCTGAGCGAGTTGATGTCGCGCCCCGTACGGGAGACCAGGTCACCGGTGCCGGCGCGTTCCACGGTGCCGAGCGGCAGCCTCAAGACCGCGTGCACGAACTCCTCGCGCAGTTCGGCCAGCAGCCCCTCACCGAAACGGATCGACTGTGACACCGCTCCGAGCAGCAGAGCGGCGTTGACCAGGAGGGAGACCACGATCAGCAGGGCCATGACGTCCACGTGCGCCGGTGCGGCGCCCTCGCGAACGGCGTCCACGATCATCCCGAGCATCCAGGGGGCGACCAGCGCCGAAGCGGTGGCCAGGGCGTACAGAACCACCACGAGGAACAGCAGCGGGCCGTGTTCGCGGCCGGCTCGGCGCAACCGCACCCATACCGCCGAAACGGGTGCGACGGGCAGCGCCGTCGGTTCGATCGGCGCGGTGGGCGGCCCATCGAACATCGGCCCGGGTGAGGACGGGGGTTCGTCGATGCGGGTCATACCTTCTCCTCCGTCGTCTCCCCCGTCGCGCGCAGGACGGTCGCGGCGTAGGCGTCCAGGTGGAGAAGGTCCCGGTGGGATCCCTCGGCCACCACGCGGCCGGCCTCGACGAACTGGACGTGGTCGGTGCGGTCGAGCAGCAGCGGGTTGGTGGTGACCACCCCGGTGGTGCGACCGAGGCGGGCCTCGACGAGACGTTCGGCGATGGCCGCCTGGGAATGGGCGTCGACCGCGGAGGTGGGTTCGACCAGCAACAACACCTCGGGGTCCATGAGCAGGGCGCGGGTGAGCCGAAGCCGTTGCTGTTGGCCGCCGGAGTACTCACGGCCGCGTTCGGTGAGCTTCGCGTCGAAGCCCCTCGGGGACTGGGCGAGCACGTCCTCGGCCGCGGCGGCCCGGATCATCGCGGTCAGTTCCTCGTCGGTGCGGGCACCTCGGGGGTCGAGTTCGTCGCGCAACCGGCCGGAGAACAGGTGGGCGTCGTTGCCGGCGACCAGGACGCGATGGCGTACCTCCCGCAGTGGGAGGTCGCGCAGCCGGACGGAACGATCGCCGACCAAGACGGCTCCCTCGCCGTCGTCGCGGTAGCGCCCCAACCGTTCGACGAGGGTGGCCGTGTCGGAGTGGTCGGCGCAGACGACCCCGGTGACACGTCCGTGGACGAGCCGTACCCCACTGTCGGGGTCGTACAGGTCGCAGGGGCCGTCGGGGAACGGCGCGGGGGTCCGGGGATCGGGCAGGTCGTGGTCCAGGCTCAGGACCCGGACCACCCGCGAGGCCGCCACCCGGGCGGTCACCAGGTCGGAGAAGAAGCGCATGAAGAAGCGCACGGCCGTGGCCAGGGCACCGGTGTATCCGTAGAAGGCGACGAGTTGTCCCACGGTGATCTCGCCGACCAACGCCAGTCGCGCGCCGTACCAGACGATCCCCACCAACAGCAGCCCCGGATAGAGGGTGCGGACGGCCTCCAGGGCCGCGTCCATCCATCCGACACGGACCCCGGCGGCGCGCACCCGCTGGGACTCGGCCCGGTAGCGTTCGCCCACCGAACGTTCGCCGCCCACTCCGCGCAGGACCCGTAGTCCGGCGACCAGGTCGGTGGCCCTGGTGGTCAGGTCGGCCTGCCGATCCCGGTGGGTGCGCGTACGACGGTTGAGCGGCCGTAGCAGCGGGCTCATGCCGACGACGATCACCGGTACCGCGATCAGCGAGATCAGCCCGAAGGTGACGTGCGAGGTCAACATCAGGAAACCGACCATCAGCACCGAGACCACGGAGGAGACCATCAGGTTGGAGCGTTCGAAGAAGCCGCCGATGTGATCGATGTCGTCGGTGCCGACCGCCACGACCTCGCCGGTGGGAAGACGGCGGGTGAGGGTCGGGCCGAGTCGGGAGGAGTGGCGGGTGACCGACTGCACCGTGCGGTAGGCGGAGGCGTACCAGTTGAAGCAGGCGGCCCGTTCGAACAGGGGGGCGACCAAGGCGGCTGTCACCAGGGAGCACAGCGCGATGAGGGTGAACCAGTACAGCAGGGAACCGAGGTCACCGGCGGCCAGGTCCGAGTCCAGGGCGGCACCGAGCAGGTAGGAAACCAGGATCGTGCCCAGGACGTAGACCGAGGCGATCGACGAGGACCACAGCAGGGAACCCCACTCCCGCCGGGCCAGCCAGAGCAGGTAGTGGTCGGCCGAGCGGTGGTCGGGGGTGCCCGGGGGCTGAGGCAAGTGGCGCACGTTCAAGGACTCTAACCAGGGGAACCGAAGGCGGCCACCGATTTTTCGCGTCCAGGATGAGTGGCCCGCGCTAGATCAGTCGTACACCGTGGACCGGTGCCCGACGTGCACCACCCAGACGACGAGTTCTTCGTCTTCCACCGTGTAGACGACTCGATAGTCGCCCACCCTGAGACGCCGCACCTCCGGGTTTCCGACCAATGCCGTGGTTCCGTAACCCAGGGGGTCGTGCTCTAGTTCAGTGAGCTTACGGAATACCGCCATGGCTATATTGCGCGGAAGTTTGCGAAGTTCTGAACGGGCTTCCGGGCGAAAGATCGTCCGATAGTTCACTCGGGACCGTCCAAGATCTCCGCCATGACTTCTTCCATCGGGATCCCCTGCGCAGGATTGCTCATACGTTCCCGGACCATGCGCATGATTTCCTGCTCTTCGAATTGCTGGTATCGACGCAGGAGGTCGATGGGTACAACCGCTGCCACCTCTCTTCCGCGTCTGGTGATCACTGTCGGCGAGTCTTCGCGATCCGCTCGGTCAACGACGTCGGCGATGTGATCGCGTACTTGACGGATGGTCTCCACCTGCATTTCGCTCATGGAACCAATGGTACACCTGGTCCCTTCGGTACGTGTGGACCAGGGAATGCGTCACGCCGGCGGGGTCAGGGAGGTTTCCGGGTGATTCCGGATGTCGCCGGCCGCGGTGGGAGGGGAAGGATGCGGACATGGACGAAACCAGCCCCCAGGAAGTCCGTGTCGACGACATCCCTCGCCCGAACCTCCCCCTGCGGATCCTCGCCGTCATGGCGGGGTCCGTGCTGATCTGGTACTCGCTCTCGGCGCTCAACGAGCTACTGCCCTTGCGACCCGGCGGTGGCGGCAACCTCGCCCACTGGATGAACGCCTTGTTCGTCACCGTCCTGGCGCTGCCCATGGTCTGGGCGGCCCGCCGTTTCCTGGACCGACGCCCGTGGAGCGGTCTGGGTCTGACCGGGGTCCGTGAGGCCTGGCGGCCGTTGCTCGTGGGCGCGCTCTCCTGGCTGCTGCCCGCGTCGGTGGGGCTGGGGGTCGCCCTCGCCCTGGGTGCTTCGATCAGCCCCAGCGCCCCCGCCGGCGAGATCGTGTTCTCCCTGGCCGTACTGACGGTCCTGGTGCTGCTCTACGAGGCCCTGCCGGAGGAACTGATCTTCCGGGGATACCTGTTCCGCAACCTGGAGACCGCGATGCCCGCCTGGCTCGCGGTGGTGGCCCAGGCGGCGCTGTTCACCCTGTTCGGCACGGGTCTGTGGGTGCTCGGCGGTGGCTGGGAGGTGTTGGCCGAACGTCTGCCGCTGTTCCTGGGCATGGGCCTGGTGCTCGGCTGCATCCGGGTGGTCGCCGCGAACGTCTGGGCCTGTGTGGGATTCCACCTGGCCTTCCAGATCGCGGCCCAGGCCCTGTTGAGCTGGGAACTGTTCGAGGTGCGGGGCCTGGACACGGTCATGGGGACCGTCTTCCTGCTCCCGTTCGTGCTCGGGGTGACCGTCGCGATGCTGCTGCTGCGCGACACCGGTTCCTGGTCGGGGAGGGCCCCCGACCCCGTGGCGGAAACGGTCAGGTGACCAGGCCGCGGGCGTGGAGCAGTCCCACCAGGTCGCGGACGGCGGGGGCGCACCGCTCACGTTCGGCGTGGCCGATCCACTCCAGCTCGGTGATCTCGTTGTCGGCGACGAGCTCCCCGTCGTGCTCGGCGGTGTAGCACACCAGTTCCACGCGGGTCCCCGGTGCCTGACCGTGCGCCTCCTGGTCGATCACCGCCACGCGTTGGAACGTGCCGGGGCGCAACACCGCGCCGACCTCCTCCAACGCCTCGCGCGCCACGGCCTGCTCATCCGTCTCACCCGGATCGCGCTTGCCGCCGGGCAGGTACAGCCGGTCCCGGTCCTCCGGGCGAACGCACAACAGGCGTCCGTCACGTACGTGGACCCAAGAGAGCGCCTCGATGACGACGGGCGCTTCGGCGGTGAAGGAGGTCGAAGACATGTGGCCACTTTAGGCCGGACGGGAACCGGGCCGTTCGCCGACCCGAGGTGACGCGAAGCACTAAAATCCGGGGTGCCGGCGGTAGCCCACTCGCGCGTCCCACGGAGGCGTGCCACGGCAGAGATCGGACGTACATGACCCCCTCCAGCACTGGAACCGAACCCGGCCTCGGCCCCGACCCCGTCGGTGGGACTCCCCTGACGCGGGTCGCTCCACTGCTCTCGGAGAGCTCCAGCGGCGGCGTCCCACCCCAGTCCGCCGAGCGACGTCAGGCCGTCGAACGCGCCTACAACCTCTACAGCGCGGCCATCGGCGCCTGCCTGGCCCGGGGGGAGGACGACCCGGGACTGGTCGAACGCGCCGCCCTTCTCCTGGCGGAGGAAGCACGCCTGCCGTTCCTGACGTCGGAGGAGGTCGACCGGGCCTGTGCCGTCCTGCCCGGTGCCATCGCCGAGCTGCGCGGCGCACCGGTGCGAGCGCCCGCCGGTTCCACCCCGGACGACCTGCGTGAGCTGTCCGAGGAAACGCTGGATTCCCTGTTCGACCTGGCCCTGCGGGATCGGCTTACCGGGACCCCGCGCGAGCACCCGCGACTGCTGCTGTTCGGCGGCCAGCCGGGCTCGGGCAAGTCCACCCTCCAACGCCTGCTCCTGCCGGTCCTGCCGGAGGGCACGGTCGGCTACGACGGGGACGACCTGCTGCGCCTGTCGCCCGACTACGAATGGGCCATGAGCGCCGACGACAAGGTCGCCTCCAACTCCGTGTCCAAGCAGGTCGGCGCCCTGCACCGGCGGGCCATGGAACACGTTCGACGCGGACGCTACGACGTCGTGTGCAGCCACCCCTTGGGTCGCGCCGACTGGGCCGCCTCCTGGGTCTCGGGCTTCAAGGAGGCCGGTTACCGGGTCGAGGTGGCGTTCGTGGCCACCCATTCCTCCAACAGCGGTTTCGCGATCGTGGACCGGCATGCCCGTGCCACCCGCGACCAGGGTTTCGGCCGATGGTTGCCGAAGATCCACCATGACCGCTTCTACCTTGGTGTTCCCAACAGCATCGAGTTCCTGGAGACCCACCGTCTGGTCGACTCGATGTACGTGATGTCCCGCGAGGGCGAGGTGCTCTACGCCGACCACCAGGACGGCGGAGAGTGGTACCGAGAGCCGTTCGGCCGGATCGCGTTGGAGGCCGAAAGGGGCCGACGCGAACTCTGGCGCGTCGAGGACGACGTCTAGGATCCCTGCCCATGGACATCTTCAACGCGAACCCCCTGGTGGTACGCCAGCCCAAGCGCTTCATGGTCGACGTCTCCGACTACGAGGTGTACGACGCCTACGGCCGCCCCATCGCGCAGGTGCGCGAACAGGGAGCCGACGGCGGCATGCAGGTGCTCCGGGCCCTGTCCCGCGACACCGGTGGGTTCGAACGGCGCGTGCACGTCAACGACATGTACGGACGGACCGGGCTCGTCATCCAGAAGCACTGGTCCTGGATGACCGCCTCCACCAGCGTGAACCTGCCGGACGGCCGGCCGGTGGGGACCATCGAACAGGACCTGAAGTTCTTCGGCTCCAAGTTCACCCTGATGGACCCCTGGAAGCGGGTGGTCGGCGGTATCGAGGGCGACTTCATCGGTATGGACTTCCGGCTCAAGGACCACGCCGACCACGAGATCGCCCGTGTGGACCGTCGTATGCCCGACCTGGGGGAGATGTTCACCTCGGCCGACAGCTACGCGCTGCACCAGCGCTACCCGTCGCTGCCCCAGCCCCTGGGCACGCTGGTGGTGGCCGCCGCCATCGTCATCGACCTGGTCCTGAAGGAGGGCAAGTGACCCGGCGGGCCCGGCCTCGGGCCCACCCGCCCCGCGCGGCCCAGGCCGTTCACCCCTCCAGGGCGGCCATGGCGGCGCGGTCCTCCTCGCCGAAGCGTTCCTCCAGGGCTTCGGGGGAGGCGTCCAGGTCGATTCGGGCCACCGGGATCCCCCGGGCGGACTCGATGGCGCCCAATCGTCGGGTCGCCCGGTCGGCGGCGTAGTCGAGCAGTTTGCCGGGAGGCAGCTCGTACCGCTGCGTCTCAGGATCGTCGGAGGGGGTGTCGCCCCGTTCGACGGTGCCCAGCACGTGGGGCAACAGTTCTTCGAGGCGTTCGCTCACCACGTCCCAATTGCGGTCGTCGGCGGCCACGTGGCGCCGACAGGTGAAGGTTCCCCAAGCCATGTGGCGGCGCTCGTCGTCGCCGATCCGGCGGATGATCCGCCGCATCCCCGGGAAGATCCCGCGCACGGTGCACACGTGGTTCCAGGCGTAGTAGCCGGTCAGCGCGAGGGAACCCTCGATGATGTGGTTGTAGGTGACCGAGGCGCGCACCTGGTTGCGCGGGCTCGGGTCGTCCAGGAGCGCCTCCAGGGACCGGGGGAGTTCCTCGTAGAACAGCGCCCGGTAGCCGGGATTCTTGTCGACGAACCCGTGCAGGTCGTCGTGGACCCCGAGCGCGTCCAACCACAGGCGGAAGGCCTGGACGTGCTTGGCCTCCTCGAACGCGAACTGGGTCAGGTACATCTCGTCGCCCAGACGGCCCTCCGCGGCCATGGCGCGCAGGAACGGCTGGATGTCCTCGGTGACGGCCTCCTCTCCGGCGACGAAGAGCGAGCACAGCCGTAGGATCCGGGTCCTGGCCTCGTCGTCGAGCCTCTTCCAGTCCTCGGCGTCCTGTTCCAGGTCGATGTCGGTCGGGTTCCAGAACTTCGCGTTGCCCTTGACGAACAGCTTGAGGGGAAGCGAGTCCCAGTTCAGGCCGCCGCCGCGCAGTGAGTGGAAGCCGTCGCGCCGGGGTCTGTCGGGGATCGTCGTGGCCATGTCGCATACCTCCGTGGGGGGTGGGGTCGCACTCATGATTGGACACGAGGACCTTCCGTGTAAACCCCTGGGGGTGGTCCAGGTCACCGGAGACCCGGGTTCCACGCGCATCGCCTGATGGGGGCGGGATCCGGTCGGAGTCGGCGGCGATCCGACATCGCCGAAACGGTACGGTCGAAGGAATACGCTCGCTTGAACGATCCGATCGGGGGACGACGTGTTCTGTGGTGATCCCGGCAGTGCCGGCTACTCCGCGTGCGCCGCCCAGTCCCAGCTCTTCGCGCTGGCCTCGGTGATCCCCGCGCTGCTCGGCCTGGCCCTGCTGGTGGCCGCCTTCACGGCGCCCTCCGTGCGCGGGGACCGACTGCTGCGCACCCGAACCCTCAGCTACTCCCTCGTGGCCTGGGGGATCGCCGCGGGAACCTACGTGATGGGCGGCCTGCCCTCCCTGTAGTCCTGCGCCTTCCGCCTCGCCGGTGGCGTGATCAGATCTCCTCGCCGGCGAGCAGGTCACCGGCGTCGGCGATCCGGTAGGCGTACCCTTGCTCGGCCAGGAACCGCTGCCGGTGGGCGGCGTAGTCCTGATCCAGGGTGTCGCGGGCGACCACCGCGTAGAAGCGGGCGGTCCGGCCGTCCGTCTTGGGGCGCAGGACCCGGCCCAGCCGCTGGGCCTCCTCCTGCCGGGAACCGAAGGAACCCGACACCTGTACCGCCACACCCGCCTCGGGCAGGTCGATCGAGAAGTTCGCGACCTTGGACACCACCAGGGTGCGCAGCTCACCGGAGCGGAACGCGTCGTACAGCCGCTCGCGTTCCTTGTTGCGGGTCTCGCCCTTGATCACCGGGGCGCCCAACCGCTCCCCGAGTTCGTCCAACTGGTCGATGTAGGAGCCGATCACCAACACCTGGTCCTCGGGGTGGCGATCCACGATCTCGCGCACGACCGACGTCTTGGACTCCGTGGAGGCGCAGAACCGGTACCGGTCCTCCGGTTCGGCGGTCGCGTACGCCAGCCGCTCGGACTCGGTCAGGTCCACCCGGACCTCCACGCAGTCCGCCGGGGCGATCCACCCCTGGTTCTCCATGTCCTTCCATGGGGCGTCGTAGCGCTTGGGGCCGATCAGGGAGAACACGTCACCCTCGCGGCCGTCCTCACGGACCAGGGTCGCGGTCAGTCCGAGGCGCCGCCGGGCCTGCAGGTCGGCGGTCATCCGGAAGATCGGCGCGGGCAACAGGTGCACCTCGTCGTAGACGACCAGGCCCCAGTCGCGAGCGTCGAACAGCTCCAGGTGCGTGTACACGCCCTTCTTGCGCGAGGCCATCACCTGGTAGGTGGCGATGGTGACCGGGCGGATCTCCTTCTTGGTGCCCGAGTACTCGCCGATCTCGTCCTCGGTGAGGGAGGTGCGGCGCAGCAGCTCCGCCTTCCACTGGTGCACCGAGACCGTGTTCGTCACCAGGATGAGCGTGGTCTTGCCGGTCATCGCCATGGCCGCCGCGCCCACGATCGTCTTGCCCGCTCCGCATGGCAGCACCACCACACCGGATCCGCCGGCGTGGAAGCTCTCGGCGGCCTCCCGCTGGTAGCCGCGCAGGTCCCAGTCGCCGTCGGCCAGGTCGATCGGGTGCTTCTCCCCGTCGACGTATCCGGCCAGGTCCTCGGCGGGCCAACCGATCTTCAGCAGCGCCTGCTTGAGGTTGCCGCGCTCGCTCGGGTGCACCGAGACGGAGTCCTCGCTCAGTCGTTCGCCCAGCATCCCCTTGAGCTTCTTGGCCCGGACGACCTCCTCCAGGACCGCGCGATCGGAGGACTCCAGGACCAGACCGTTCCGAGGGTCTCCGACCAGCTTCAGACGCCCGTACCGCCCCATCGTCTCGGCGATGTCCACGAGCAGCGAATGCGGCACCGGGAACTTGGAGAATCGGATGAGGGCGTCCACGACCTGCTCGGCGTCGTGCCCGGCGGCCCGCGCGTTCCACAGGGCCAGCGGGGTGATCCGGTAGGTGTGCACGTGCTCGGGCGCACGCTCCAGCTCCGCGAACGGGGCGATGGTCCGGCGGCACTCGCCGGCCTGTTCGTGGTCGATTTCGAGGAGGAGGGTCTTGTCGGACTGGACGATCAAACAGGACACGCAGGGACCTTCCGAAGCGCGGTGAGAGGGGTGGCCTCCGGTGCAACACCGGAGACCGCCCGAACATGCCCGTCAGGCATCGATGGCGATCACGGTGATGATGAACCCGAAGAACAGCACCAGGAGACCTATGACCACGCCGTTGGCGATCCAGGCGTAGCGGGTGAAACGGGAGACCCTCTCCTGGTCGACCGTCTCACTGACCGCCATGATCGAGAAGATGAGTCCGATCGCGGCGAAGATCCCGTAGCAGGAGATCACCAGGAGGATCGACGTGACCAGCGCGCCGATCGCGCCGCCCTTCGCCAACGGCACCGGGTACATCGGGTAGGCCGGGTACGCCTGCGGCGGCGGGGGCGGATAGGCGGGCTGCTGCGCCATGTAGGGGTCCTGGTAAGGGGCCTGGTACGGGCCGGGCGGGGGCGGCCCGTAACCCGGTCCGTACCCTGGACCGCCGTACGGATCGGAAGCGGAGTAACCACCCGTGTTGTCGCCTTCCGGCGGGCCCTGGTTCCTGTCGTCGTACATGCCGTGCCTTAGGGGTTCGGGCTCCATGCCGGGAGCCGGGGGAAGGGGCGGTCAGAATCCGAGAAGCATGGCCAGGGCCGCGAAGACGATCACGGGGACCACGAAGACCACGGACAGCGCCACGTAAGCGAAGTTACAGGCCCAGGTGTAGCGGATGTACCTCTCCACCTGGACCGCGTCGGGGATCTTGCGCAGGGCCATGATCCCGAGCACGATGCCCGGGACGTTGGCGACGAGCACGAAGAACCACAACCCGAGTGAGAGACCGAGCGCCGGGACGATCAGTGTGAGCCCGGCGACGACCAGCGCGGCGACGGCTCCGCCGACCCTGGCAGGGGGGCCGGAAGGGCCCGGGGCCGCCGGGGCCGATAGTGGCTCCGAGACGTTCGGCGAGCCGGTGGCGGGAGGCGTCGTCGGTGAGGGTGAGGTCCCCGTGGGCGCGGCGCCCACGGGACGCATGGGGCGTCGGCGTGTGGCCGCCACGTGGGACGTGGTGCCCTGTCCTCGTTCCCAGAAGGCGCGAGGATCGCTCCGGTCGCTGCGCAAGGCCTACCGTGCCTCCCTGGTCCAAAGGCGGAAATGTCGGGTCCGGTCCCTTGCTCGCATACCCGCCCTCATCGGTTCGGACGCGGAACGCAGGCTCTCGGTTCCGCCAACCGGCGGTCAGTACTGCGTCACATCGACGATGCCCTGGATCCAGTCGCCCGCCTGCGTGAACATGACGAACGTCAACACCGCCATCACGAAGAACATCACCGCCGCGGCGCCCAGGCAGTACCAGGAGTAGCGGGTCAGGACCTCGGCCTGGTCCGGACGGCCCCGGTCCCGGGCGTGCGCCGCTCGGACCGCGAAGGTGATCCCCGCGATGCCGAAGATCCAGTTGGCGCAGCACAACGCCGTCACCAGGTGCAGGATCAGCGCCATGGTGGAACTGTTGGCGCCTCCGCCCGCGACGGGCGAGGAGGACGTGGAGCGGTCCTCGTCGCGTTCCCTTTCGGGCGCCCGGTCCCGTCCCACGTGTTCGCGGTCCTCCCGCCCCCGGTCACGGGGGGAAGAGGCTCCGGGGGGCAGCGAAGCGTTGCTCATTCGGGGTGTCTCTCGCCGTTGGTGGTCGACAGGGCCACTCTAGTCCGTGTGGTTCGGAGCGTGAGTGGGATGGGGGTCAGGGGTCAGGGGTCGGGGGAGAGTTCGGCGACGCCGGTGACCCGGTGGAGCGCGAACCGGTGCACGGCGTCACGGGTGGTGTCGTAGGCGGTGAGGAAACCCCCGTCCACGCGGGTGGGCACGACGATCCGGCTGACCTGGCGGCCGTCGGTGTCGGTGTAGCCGATCCACACCCGTCGCTCATCGGCCAGGACCCGTTCGAGCACCTCGACGAGCGCGTTCACGCGCGCCGCCGGGCCGTCGTTCTCCGGCAGCTCCACCGGAATCCGTGCGACGTTCGTGGCCTCGTCCCCGGCGCGCAGCGCGCGGACGGCGGCGCGGGCGAGTTCCGGATCGCCCGCGTGCTCGCGGACGGGGAGCCCGTCCGGTTCGGCGCGGCGTACCTCGGGCCGACTCAATCGGATGGTCCCGTCTCCGCTCTCGGCCACCGGGTGGTAACCGAGTCGGTCCAAGCGCTCCGTCAGGGCGGCGCGGGTGAGCCCGCTGACCACGACGGTGGGGGCCAGGAGCACCAGTTCCAGATCGGTGGCCCGACGGTCGCCGACCAGTTCGGTGAGCAGGGCGGGCTCGTCGCAACGCAGATAGCTGGTGGCGGACCCGGCGCGCAGTCTGCCGTGCCTGCGCCCCACGTCCGAGATCAGGTAACGCAGTGCCTGGGGCAAGGGCGTACGCGAGTGGCGTTCCAGCATCGCGGTGAGGTCGGCGACCCCGCGTCCGGCGTCCAGCGCCCGGCGCACGGATGACTCGGTGAAGCGGTAGACCGTGGCACCGCCGGTGGACTCCACGTCCGCGGTCAAGGCGAGTTCGCGCGCCAGTTGGGTCACCAACGGACCCGGGGCCACCGCGGTCATGTCGCCCTGCACCAGCACGTAGTCCAGCGGCTGGGGCAACTCGGTGGCCAGGAGTGCCGCGGAGGCGTCCTCGTCGCCGGAGAGCCACGGGCGGGTGTGGGCGGCGAGGGCGCCCATTCCGGTCAGGCCCAGAGTGGCCGCCTCGGCCACCGTCGCCTCGACCAGTTCGGTGTACAGGGGCGACTGGCGGCGGGGATACCGCCAGGCCAGACGGGCCCTCAGGGAGTCGGCCTCCGGGACGCTCCCCGGAGCGGCCGACGCGAGTTCGGTCAGCACGTCACGGCGAACCTGCGGCGCGGCCGGGCGTGCGAGTCCCGGGCCGAGCACGTTGTGCGAGCGCCCACCGGAGTCCTGCGATCCGGCCAGGGAGGGCACCCGGTCCGAATCCGCCCAGGCCCGCGCCAAACGCGACCAGCGACGTTCCGGAGGACTCTCCCGCCACAGGTCGTACTCGCGGGTGGGCAACCATTCCCCGGACAGTCGGTCGTCGGTGGCGAGCAGCCCGGCGGCGTGGGCCGTCTCCAGGAACAGGGCGGCGGTCGTGTCGTCGGTGTCCATGCCCTGGGCGGCGCGGCGCAGGTCGCGCACGCCCAACCCCCCGTTACGCAGCACCGCGGCGGGTTCCTGGGACCAGCGTTCCAAGAGCTCCTCGATGGCGCGCAGCACCACGAAGGCCTGCCCCGCGGCGGCGCGGGAGACCGTGTCGGGATCGACGGAACGCCCTTCGAAGTCGGGCGGTGCGGTGCCGACGTCCTGGAACAGCACCCCCGAACGAAGGAACAGCCCGACCTCGCGCGGCAGCGTCAGCGTGTCGTCGCCGGTGGGCAGGAGCAGGCCACGGGCGATGAGGGAATCCACCGGTGAGGACGCCGTGGCGAGGGAGACCTCTCGTCGGGCGTCCGTGACGGTGCCGTTGGGCGGCCCCCAGGTGAGACTGTCCAGCAGTCGACGGGCGGAGGCGTCGACCTGTTCGACGAGGGCGCGTACCCGGTCGGGGTCGGACAGGGCGGTGGCGACCGACTCCACCGGCGACCCGGCGGTGGAGTGGGGGACCAGGTCGTCGGCCAGACGTTTGACCGCCCCGTGCGGCAGGGCCGCCAGCGGAACCCGCGCGGGCGGGCCCAAGCGTGCGGGGTGCGGCAGTAGCTCGCGCAGGACCTGCACCGGGCGCAGTCGGCCCCGGTCGGGCCAGATCAGGGCCAGGGACCGTAGGGCGTCCAGGGCGGTGTCGAGAGGTTCCGTTCCGAGCGTGTCGGCGGGGGTGAACCCGAGTCCGTGCGCGAGGTCGGAGGGGAGCGCGCCGACCGGTTCCGACAGGCGGTCGTCGCCCAGGGCGACCACGGACTCCAACACCTGGAGCGTGAACCGGTCCAGTCGTTCCAGGGCGCGCAGCGTCGCGTTGCGCGAGGTCGCACGGTGGGCCAGCGCCCCGATGTCCGCCGGGACCGGGCGACCCAGGTCGGGGCGGCCCCGCAGGAGGGCGGTGAGTTCCTCGTCGGAGCGGGATCGCAGCCAGGACGTGAACGTGGGGGGACGCCCCGACGTCGAATCGTCGGGGCTGTCGCTTGAGGACTCTGGCCGTGCGTTGTGCGTCATCGGTTTCAACGCTAAGCGATCTTGCTCCTTGGATCGCACCGCCTCACCAACAGGCCCCCGCGACACCGTGATCACACCGCCTCGGGCCGATTCCAGGGGGAATTCGCCGGCCGAAAATCGGTGGGGAGGGGTTAAAAGGCAGGTCAATGTGGGCCAATATGGGGCCATGACCCAGCGCTCGGAACAATTGGTACTCGACTATCTCTCCGAGGTCGGACTCGCGCTGTACGGTCGTGTCTCGGCGAAGGAACGGACCGCCTATCTGACGGCTCTGCGCGCGCGTATCGACGAGCGCAGAGGGGCGGCCGGCGACGACGTCGACACCGTGCGGCGGATCCTTCGTGGCTTCGGAGCCCCGGAACACCTCGTTCGGGAGGAGTTGACCGGGGAGGCCTTCGACCTTGAGGACGACGAAATGATCCCGGCCAGACCCAGGCACGCGGATCGACCCCCGCCGCCCTGGCGCGGTGGCCCCAGCCAAGGCTTCATGTCCCTGCTGGAGGGCCCCGGTCAGACCGAGTTGCGGATGGACGGTCGGACCAGGCGCCGCAGGTCCGGGACGATGCGCAACGGCCTTCTCCTGGTCCGCCACCACACCCCCGAAGCGGTCGCGCTCGGCGTGTTCGTGCTCGCCGGCGTGTGGTGGGACGCGGCCTTCGTGTGGGTGCTCGGAGCCGCGCTCCTGCTGCTCAGCCATGTGTGGGGGGCCCGTGAGAAGTGGGTCGGGGTGGGGTTTCCGCTCCTGGCCTGTGTGGTCGGGGTGGCCCTGTGGGACGGTGACGCGAAGTTCGTCGACCTCTACATCCAGCAGGCCCTGCCCTCGACCGGGGTTCCGGCCCTGGGCATCGCCTCCCTCGTATGCGTGCTCTACCTCTTCCCCAAGGCCGCCCGCTCCGCTCGGGCCGCCGACCGGGCCGGAGGCTGACCGAACCGGGCGACCGACCGAGCCGGGAGCCATCGCCCCGGACTCGTCCCCGCCGGTCATCGCTTGGCAAATCCTGGGGAATACCTTTTCCGGTCGGCCCGTTACGGAGCATCCACGGTCGACATCTCGGGTAGTCAGGTCCATATACCGCCGTTTTCGCTACATGGCGGTCACGTCGGGTGGTCCGGCCGCCAGCTCGGGCACCGACCCGTCGACGGAGTCCCCGATTCCGCCGAGTCCCGTCCCACACTCCGCACCCAGCGGTGACGGGGGCGACGTCGACATCCACGAGGCCCGGGTGAGCCGTATCCGGGCCTCGTTCTCATGTCCGGCCGCCACTTCCTCCCCCTACTCCGGCCACGCACAATTCCCTCTCGCCTTGGCGAGTACGCGGGTACTAGCCTTGACCCCAACTATGGAAACCAGGGGTCGCCGGGGTGGGGAAAGGGTGGACGGCACCGCTTTCCACGCCCTCGCGTCGCCCGCCAGTGAAAGCATGAGGTCACTACCGTGCCCACCGGCAAGGTCAAGTGGTACGACGGCGACAAGGGTTTCGGCTTTCTCACCCGGGACGACGGCGGTGAGGTCTTCGTCCATTCCACAGCCCTGCCCTCCGGCACCACCTCACTGCGCCCCGGTCAACGGGTCGAGTTCGGTGTGGCGGAGGGGCGTAAGGGCGCGCAGGCGCTGCAGGTGCAGCTACTGGAGACCCAGCACTCCGTGGCCAAGGCGCGGCGCAAGAAGCCCGACGAGATGGTGGTCATCACCGAGGACCTCATCAAACTCCTGGAGAACGTCTCCAACAACTACCGGCGGGGCCGACACCCCGACAAGCGCGAGGCGGGCAGGGTCGCCCAGGTACTACGTGTGGTGGCGGACGACCTGGAGGCCTGACCGGTGAGGGGTCGTGGTGGCCGTCGAGGCCGGCCACCACGACCGAGTCCCGGGCCACTCGGGTTCCCCGCATGTGACGAATCAGGAGACGATCGTTACCGGAAGACGCGGGGGAGGGGTGGAGAGCGGCCGGTTCCGGCCGGCCGCAACGACCTTCCAGGCAGACGGTGTGACAAGAGATGACCAAGAGGTCGCAATCGGACGAACCTTGACCGGCCTTGTGGTCAAATCGGTGCCCGCGATCAGTGAGAATGGGGGACGTGAGCCCTTCTCGACGTTCTCCTGTACCGGACAAGGCATGTATCGACGCGGTGGATCTGGCCCGCTCGGTGGCGGCGGAGGTCGGGCGACCCGAATGGGTGGGTGAGCACCTCACCGCCCAGGTCGAGGACACACGCCTGGTCACCCACTACTTCGAGTGCCTGGACCCCTCATACCCGGGATGGACCTACGCGGTCACCGTGGTGCGCGCTTCGCGTGCCAGGAACGTCACGGTCAACGAGGTGGTCCAGCTTCCCGGAGAGGGTGCGCTCATTGCACCCGAGTGGGTTCCATGGAAGGAACGAGTGCGCCCCGGCGACCTCGGCGCGGGAGACCTCCTGCCCACCGAGGAAGGCGACGAACGACTCGTCCCCGGTTACGCGCAGGTGCCCGACAGCGAACTCGACGCCGAGGGCATGGACAAGCAGATGGTGTGGGAGCTCGGACTGGGCCGTCGCCAGGTACTCTCCGAAACCGGCCGTGAACAGGCCGCGGAGCGCTGGTACAACGGCGACGCCGGACCGCGCAGCCCCGTCGCCACGGCCGCGCCGGCCCGCTGCGGCACCTGCGGCTTCATGACCCCGCTGGCCGGTGAGCTGCGCCAGATGTTCGGGGTGTGCACCAACGAGTTCGCCCCCGACGACGGCAAGGTCGTCTCGCTCGACCACGGCTGTGGCGCCCACTCCGAGGTCCGTCGACCCGGCCCGCAGAACGAGCCGGTCGGACCGGTCGTCGACGAGATGGGTTACGACCACATCGTCTTCGACGACACCACGGAACTGGAACTGGTCTCCTCCGACTCCTGAGAGTCCCACCACGGGCACGGATCCACCCGGAAAACACGAAACGAGGGCCCCGTCGCACACCGCGGCGGGGCCCTCGCACGTCCCGACCCCGTTCGCCCCTCACACCCCGGGCACCACGCGCCGCGCCGCCTCCACGGCCGGGGGACGGGGGGAGGGAGGTGGGCTAGGGTCGAGCCGACCCATTGGCTCACCTCGCCCGGATCGTGCGCGCCCACGCGCCGAACCGATCGCACCGTGTGCCCCGCGCAGGAGGAGACCATCATGGCCGAGCCGGTGACCGCGTCGGTGACCGATCCTTACGACACCGCCGAACTACGCAGACGCGTGCTGTCGGCGTGGGCGGACGCGCCCGCCCGCTTCCGGGAGGACGCCAACGCCGAAGAGGACTTCGCGCTGGGCGGCTACCGGGACCGGGTGGTGGTGGAACTGGCGCAGAACGCCGCCGACGCCGCACGACGCGCCGGGGTGCCCGGGCGGCTCCGCCTGGAACTGGCCGGCGACCGTCTCACCGCGGCCAACACCGGCGCCCACCTGACCTCGGACGGGGTGGAATCGCTCGCCACCCTGCGAGCCTCCACCAAACGCGGTGACGAAGACTCCGTGGGCCGGTTCGGGGTCGGTTTCTCCGCGGTGGCGGCGCTCAGCGACAACGTCGTCGTGGACTCAGGGCACGGGGCCGTGCACTTCTCCGCCGAACGCGCCCGCGCCGTGGTCACCGACCTGCTGGACGTCAACGGCACCCACGCCGACCTCGCGGACGAGGTGGCGCGGCGCTCCGGGCACGTACCGATGCTGAGGCTGCCCTTCCCCGCCGACGTGCTGCCGGAGCGTCCCGAGGGCGACTTCGACACGGTCGTCACCTTGGTGCTCCGGGACGAGCGGGCCCGCGAACGGGTGCGGGAACTGCTGGAGCGCACCGGTGAAGCGCTGCTGCTCGCCTTGGAGGGCCTGTCCGAGGTGCGCGTCGTGGTCGACGGCGCCGAACGACTGCTCACCCGATCCGAGGGTGACGAGGCCGCCGGGATCGACCTGGTCACCACCGGCCACAGCGACGACGGCACCCGGGTCACCCGTTGGCGGACCCTGTCCCGCTCCGGCGAGTTCGACCCCCACCTGCTCTCGGACCGGCCCACCGAGGACCGCGAACGCACCGCGTGGTCGCTGACCTGGGCCGTACCGATCGACGAGGAGGGCCGGGTCGGGGCGCTGCCCGCCGACGTCGAGAGCGTCGTGCACGCGCCGACCCCCACCGACACCGAACTCGACCTGTCGGCGGTGCTCATCGGAACGTTCCCCTTGGGTTCGGACCGTCGTTCGGTGCAACCCGGAGGCACCACCGACCTGCTGCTCACGGAGGCGGCCGACGCCTACTGCGCGTTGCTGCGCCGATTCGACCCCCGCGACGCCCTCGACCTGGTGCCCGCCACCCGGGTGGGCGGCGGTGCCATCGACGCGGTCTTCCGGGCCCATGTCGCCGAACCGCTCCTGGACACCGCGTTCCTGGTCACCGCCGTCGGACACCCCGTCGCACCGCGCGACGCCGTCCTCCTGGACACGGGCGGTTCCAGCGGGGTCCCCGAACTCGTCGACCTGCTCGCGGAGTCGGCCCCACCGCTGCTGCCCGGCACGTGGAGTCCTCGCCACCCCGCACTCGTCTCGCTTCGCGTGCGCCGCTTGGGCCTGGCCGACCTCGCCGACCTTCTCGGGGACGCCCAACGGCCGCCCTCCTGGTGGGCCTCGCTTTACAAGGCCCTGGCCACCGCGGGCACCGCCGGCGCCGACCTCGACGAACTCGGGTCCCTACCGGTGCCCTTGGCCGACGACCGGCTCGTCCGCGGTCCCCGCTCCCTGCTGTTGCCCACCGACGACTGGGCCCGGGTGGTCGACGCCGAGGGCAACCGGCTCGACCCCGCCGTCCTGGCGACCCTGGGCGTGCGCGTGGTCCACCCCGAGGCCGTCCACCCGCTCCTGTTGCGCCTGGGCGCGGTCGAGGCGGAGGCCGCCACGGTACTGGCCGACCCCAACACCGAGGGCGCCGTCCGTACGTCCCTGGACGCCGAGGACCCCGAACCGATCGCCGAGGCCGTCCTGGACCTGGTCGCCGCCGCCGGTGTCACCGTCGAGGACCTGCCCTGGCTGTCCGAGCTCGCACTGCGCGACGACGAGGACGGTTACTCCGTCGCCGCCGAACTCCTGGTCCCCGGCGCGCCGTTGGCCGAACTGCTGGTCCACGACGCCCCGTTCGGGACCGTGCACGAGGACCTCGTCCGCAGGCACGGATCCGACGCGCTGCGGGCCGTGGGCGCCCTGTGGGGGCTCACCGTGGTGCGCGCAGAGGAGGTCGCCCTGGGGGAGGACCCGGGTTCGATCTTCGACGGGGCCGCGGGGGAGGACGGTCCGGAAGGGCTGGAGGACTGGTCCGACGAGCTCCTGGAACGTCTCGGCGATCCGGAGCTGCCTCCGGTCGTCCCCGAGCTGGTGTGCGTGGCCGACCTCGACTACATCGCCGACGACGCCTGGCCCAAGGCCTTGACGATGCTCTCCTCCGGGTCCCTGCGTGCGGCCGTCACCGAACCGGCGCGGTTGTTGACGTCGGACGGCCGGGTCGTGGACACGCCCTCCTATACCGCCTGGTGGTTGCGCACCCGTGCCCTGCTGAACGATCGCGCGCCGGTGGAGCTGCGCACCGCCGACGCCGACCCCGGGCTCCTGGGCCTCTACGACGAGGTGCCCGCCGAGATCGACCCCGAGTTCGCCCGGGCCCTGGGGGTGCGCAGGAGCCTTCCCGACCTGCTCGCCGACCCCGATGGCCCCGACGACCTCCTGGGGCGACTGGCCGATCCGGCCCGGCACGTCGACCGTTCCGCGCTGCGGCGTCTGTGGACCGCCCTGGCGGATCTGGACGCCGACCGAGTCGCCCCGCCCGACCTGGTGCGGGCCGTCCGGGCCGGCTCGATCGTGGTCGCCGACTCGGATGACGCCGTGGTGGTGGACTCACCGGACCTGCTGCCCCTGTTGGAGGACCGGCCGCTGGTGTTGGCCGCGGCCGACGCCGCCGAACGGTTGGCCGACGTCCTCGACCTGGATCTGGCCTCCGAGGTCGTCACCGGGAAGGTGAACTCCACGGGGCGGATCCGCGCCGTGCCGGACGAGGCGGCGCTGTTCCTCGACGGGTCGGAGGGTTTGGACCGTACCTACCTGCACCATCAGACCCTCACCGTGGACGGGGTCGAGGTGGACTGGTACGCGGGTGACGGGACGGTGCACGCCTCCGGCACGGAGGGGCTGGCCCGGGCGCTGTGCTGGCGTGCCGGGCAGTGGTCGCGCCGCCACCTGTTGGCGGCGGTGCTGCGCGATCCGTCGGCCGCGGCGCACCTGCTCGCCGAGTCCGACCTGGATTAGGCCCCTCCCACCTCCCCGAGGATCTCGCCACCGGCCCGCTACCGGTGGCGAGATCACGGCTCAGGCGAGGGCGTCCGCCAGGCGCGGGCCCAGACCCTGCTCCGGCTCGGCCCACTCGGTGACCTCCAACGGGTCGCCGACGGACACGGCGCCGGGGGCGGTCACTGCGAACTTCGAGCAGAACGCCACGCCGCCGTCGTCCGCGCGTCGGTATCCGGCCAGGGCGCGCAACGGTTCGGGTCCGCGCTTGTCACCGGTCTCCTGGTCGACGGTGGTCACCGCGCACCGGATGCACACCTTCGCGTAACCGAGCTCCGCGGTGCCCAGGCGGACCCTGCGCACCCGGTCCTCGGTGTGCGCCTCCGGCCAGCCGGACACGATGACGTTGGGTCGGAACCGCGAGATCGGTACGGGCTCGCCCCCGGTGGCGAGGATGCGTTCGTTGAGCAGGTCCAGTGAGGACAGCGAGGCCAACACGGCGGCGTGGCCGTCGGCGAACCCCGCGGTGCCGGTGGTCAGGCCCCTGGTCTCGCGCCGGTGGTCGTCGGGCACCCGCACGAGCCTGCTGGACGAACCGAGCACCTCCGTCAACCACGCGGCGGCCTCCTCGCCCTGGTCAACGCCCTGAAAGGGGTTCCCGTGCACGGTGACGTCCAGGCGCGGGCCGTCGAGGGTGGTCTTGAGTTCGAGTGGTTCGGCCCCGGGGGTCCGCAGCGTCAGACGGGTGGCGTCGGCGTCGATCTCCGGGACGAGCCGCGCCATCCGAGGGTCCCTCCGCTGGCTGCGGAAGGTGCCGGAGTCGTCGACCACCATGAAGGAGCGGTCGTGGGCGAGACCGGCGGCGGTGACCTTGGAGGTCGACAGCGGGACGCCCGCGCACCCCTTCACGGGGTAGGTGACGAGCACGCTCACACGGGCGATGGGTTCAGGGGCCATGCGACCAAGTTAGTGGAACCACCGCTCCGACCGCTCCGACCACTCCGACCCGATCGCCCTGGGCGTCGTGACCGCCCTGATGGTGCGTTCCGTCGACCGGACCGGCAGGATGGGGAGTGGCGAAAGGGGCGTTCGTGAGCGACGTGAGGAATGGGACCGAAGCACCGGTCCTGGGTCCGGCCCGAAGGTGGCTGGTCCTGGCCGCGGTCTCCGCCGGGCTGCTGCTGATCTCGGTGGACATGACGGTGCTGTACACGGCGCTGCCCACCTTGAGCGCCGACCTCGGCGCGAACGCCTCCCAGCGTCTGTGGATCATCAACGCCTATCCCCTGGTCATGGCGGGGCTGTTGCTGGGCGCCGGGACCCTCGGCGACCGGGTCGGGCACAAACGCATGTACCTGATCGGGCTGGTCCTGTTCGGGTCGGCGTCCCTGGTGGCCGCCTACGCCACGATCCCGGAGATCCTGGTCGCCGGGCGCGCCTTCCTCGCGGTGGGCGCCGCCGCGATGATGCCCGCCACCCTGTCGCTGATCCGGATCACCTTCACCGACGAACACGAGCGCGGCATCGCGATCGGCGTGTGGGGGACCATGGCCATGGTGGGCGCCGCCATCGGACCGATCGTCGGCGGGCTCCTGCTGGCGTACTTCTGGTGGGGCTCGGTCTTCCTGGTGAACGTGCCGATCGTGCTGGTGGCCCTGGTGCTGGCGGCCGTGGTCGCGCCGGGTGGCTCGGGCGGTTCCGACCACCCCTGGGACCTGATCGGTTCGGTCCAGGTGATGGCCGGTCTGGCGGGCGCGGTGTACGCGATCAAGGAGGTCACCGGGCCGGAACCCCGGGCCACGGCGGTGCTCGCGGCGCTGGTGGTCTCGGTGGCGGGTTGGTGGACCTTCGTACGTCGCCAACGAGGACGCCCCTACCCGTTGATCGACTTCGCGCTGCTGCGCGACCCGCGCATCCTCATCGGGGTGCTGGCCGCGGCCATGGCGATGTTCGCCGTCGCCGGGGTACAGCTGGTGCTGACCCAACGCCTTCAACTGGTGCTGGACCTGACCCCGTTCCACGCGGGGGCGGTGGTGGCCGCCATGGCCCTGGGCGCGCTACCGGTCGGTGTCACCGCCGGGGCGCTCCTGTCCCGTCTGGGCACGCGACCGGTGATCGGCACCGGCCTGTTGGTGACCGCGGCGGGCACGGCGTTGGTCCTGTTCACCTCGAACCTCCCGCTCGCCTGGACGGTCACCGGGTTGCTGGTTGCGGGCGCCGGCACCGGGGCCGCGATGACCGCCGCCTCCGCCGCGATCGTGGGGTACGCGCCCGAACACCGGGCCGGGATGGCCTCCTCTGTGGAGGAGGTCTCCTACGAACTCGGCAGCCTGACCGGCGTGGCGATCCTGGGCAGCCTGCTCTCCGCCGTCTACGCCCGGACCGTCGCCCTGCCCGAGGGCGCCCCCGCCGAGGCGGCCGGCGGGCTGGACGAGGCCCGCGGGGTCGCCGCGGGGATGGAGGAGGACGCCGCGGCCGCACTGCTGGCGGAGGCCGTCCACGCCTTCGACAACGGCTACCGGGCGACCCTGCTCATCGCCGTCGTCGTACTGACGGCGAGCGGCCTGTTCGGATTCCTGTACAAGCGGGGGAGCGCCTCGGAGACGACCCCCGCGCAAGGGTGAGCCGCCCCCGTCGGATCAGCGGGTGACGCGGAAGAAACCCTCGGAGATGAGGGTGCGCAGCGCGTCCGGGGTGCGTTCGCGGACGGTCTCCTGGTCCTCGCCCATGAGCTCGGCGATCGCGTCCAACAGCGGACCGACCGGCATGGTGCCGTCGCAGACGCTGGCCAGGGCCGCCTCCACGGTGCCGATCCGGGCCACCCGGTGCAGGCCCTCCCGCTGCCGGAGCAGGATCTTCTCCGGGTCGGGCGCGCCCGGCACGCCCACTCGCTCCTCGACCACACCGGGTGCGAGCGCCACGTGCGCCGCCAACAGGGCGGCGTCGGTGAGCCGTCGCGCGGTCATCGATCCGTCCACCACGTCCGGCAGGTAGCGCCCCACGGGCTGCTCGATGTCGTGTCGCAGTTCCTCGACCCGGACCGTGGCGTCCTGGGCGACGTCGTTGCGCAGACTGATCCAGCCGAACCCGATGCCCTTGATGCCCTCGCGCTCGAAGTAGTCCAGCCAGGCGTCGTAGCGCCGCGTGTACTCGGGGGTCCCGTGCTCGCAGGAGTCTCGTAGCCACAGTTCCACGTACTCGGCCGGGTCCTGGACGTCGCGCTGGACCACCCAGCCAGAACAGCCGGTGCCGGTGATCCATCCACCGACCCGGTCCTCCCAGTCGTCGCCGTCGGTGTGGGTCCAGTTGGCCAGGAACTGGGCCCAGCCGCCGTCGGTGAGATGGGCGGGGGCCTGTCTGACCAGTTCGGCGCAGACGGTGTCGCCCGGCAGGTCGGACTCGCGGTAGGTGTATCGGGCCGCGTCGGGGGTGATGACGAAGGGCGGGTTGGACACGATCAGGTCGAAGCGTTCGTCCTTGACCGGTTCGAACAGCGAACCCTGGAGCAGACGGGCGTCGTGGACCCCGGACAGCGCGAGGCTGATCCCCGCCAGGTGGACGGCGCGCGGGTTGAGGTCGGTGGCCACCACCTCACGTGCCCTGGAAGCCAAGTGCAGGGCCTGGACCCCACAGCCGGTGCCCAGGTCCAGTGCGCGTTCGAAGGGCCCGTCGACCATCAACCGGGACAGGTTCGCGGAGGCCCCGCCCGTGCCCACGACGTGGTCGTGGCCGGGGACGTCACCGCTGCCGGGACGCACCTTGGGGTCGGACACCACGAAGCCCGGGCGGCCGTCCTCCAGTTCCCAGGGGCCCAGGTGCACCAGTGCTCGGACCACCTGACCCTCGGGTCCGTCGTCGACGCGCACCAGGCCGGCTTCGGCGAGTTCGTCCACGGGAAGGATGCCGCGGGCGGCGCGGAGCGGGACGGCGCCGCGCAGCCACCACAGGCGCAGCAGCAGTCCGAGGCGTTCCTCTCCGCCGGTGGCGCGCAGGGCGGGCACCAGCTGTTCGCGGGCCAAGGCCTTTGCGGCGGCGTCGCCGAGCCGGTCGCGGACCCCGGACACCGTGTAGTCGGCGTCGATGAGGATGCCGCGAAGACGGTCGGCGAGACCGCGCGGGAATTCTGTCTCAGACACTCGCCCATTATCGGGCAGGTTCACGGTGCGGCCGGCACAGGTCAGGGGGTTTCGGAACGGTCCTCGATCCTTCCGTCGGCGTGTTCGACCGTCTCTCCGCGCTTGCGGAGGAGATGGGGGATGTAGAGGAAACCGAAGACGCCGAGGGCGATTCCGGTCACACAGACACCGATCCACCAGCGTTCGGAGTCGGGCAAGGAGTCGCCCATGACGAGCAGCACGATGAGCGCGACCGCCCACGCGCCGGTACCGATGGCGGCCGGCACTCGGTAGTCGGTCTCGTGAACTTCCGGGTCTGGTCGGCGAGGTTTGCGCACGGGTTCAGGCTATCCGGTGCCGCCGGTCCGAGGGGGAGGATGCGTCGTGGGAGGTCGGAGCGGAGATGCGTTGCTCACATTTGGAGATCCGATCATCCGATCACATGGCGATTTGTACAAAACTGGAGTGACTCCAGAGGATGCTGTTGTACGAATATGCAACTAATCTGGCGCACAATCCTTGATGTCCCGTAACACGAGCAGGTCAGGCTGACGACGTGAACGCATCGAATCCATCCCCCACCGACGAACACACCAGACGGCCCACGGGGCCGATCGACCGCTACTTCAAGATCACGGAACGTGGTTCGACCCTCGGAACCGAGATCCGAGGCGGCATGGCGACCTTCTTCGCCATGGCCTACATCGTGGTCCTCAACCCACTGATCATCGGCACCGCCGAGGACGTCAACGGGGACACCCTGGGGCTCCCGGGCGTCGCCGCCATGACCGCGCTGGTGGCGGCCCTCTCCTGTGTCCTCATGGGTGTGGTCAGCCGCTACCCGTTCGCCATCGCCGCGGGTATGGGCCTCAACGCGGTCGTCGCTTACGGGATCGCTCCCCTGATGTCCTGGGCGGACGTCTTCCTGCTGATCATCGTCGAGGGCGTCCTGCTCTTGATCCTGGTACTCACCGGGTTCCGTACCGCCGTGTTCGCCGCGATCCCGCCCGGCCTCAAGGTCGCGATCGCCGTCGGTGTGGGCCTCTTCCTCGCCCTGATCGGCCTGGTGAACGCCGGCTTCATCCAGGCCGGTGACGGCACCCTGGTCCAGCTGGGCAACGGCGGTCTCAACGGCTGGCCCATCCTGATCTTCGTCATCGGTCTCCTGGTCAGCATCGCCCTCTACGTGCGCAACGTCCGAGGCGCCCTGCTCCTGGGCATCGTGGTCGCCACGGCCCTCGCCATCCTGGTGGAGACCCTGCTCGGTGACGGCGCCGAGGGCCTCGGCTGGGCGCTCACCGTTCCCAGCATTCCCACCAGCGTGGACGACCTCGTGGCGGTGCCCGACGTCTCCCTTCTCGGCCTCTTCACCGAAGGCGGGTTCAACATCGCCGAGCGGTGGTCCGACGTCGGTGTCGCCACCGTGATCATGCTGATCTTCACGCTGCTCCTGGCGGACTTCTTCGACACCATGGGCACCATGGTGGGCGTCGCGCACCAGGGTGGCCTGGCCGACGACGACGGCAACATCGAGGGCACCCGTGAGGTCCTGGTCGCCGACTCCGTGGGCACCATCCTCGGTGGTCTGGGTTCGGCGTCGGTCGCGACCCTGTACGCCGAGTCCGCCGCGGGTGTCGGTGAGGGCGCCCGTACCGGTATCGCGCCGATCGTCACCGGTGCGATGTTCATGATCGCGACGCTCTTCACCCCGCTGGTGAGCCTGGTGCCCTTCGAGGCCGCCACACCGGTGCTGGTGATCGTGGGCTTCATGATGCTCACCCAGGTCACCAACATCGACTTCAAGGACCCGGCGATCGGCATCGGCTCCTTCCTGGCGATCATCATGATGCCGTTCACCTACTCGATCGCGAACGGCATCGGGTTCGGTCTGCTCGGCTTCGCCTTCGTCATGTTGGTCACGGGGCGCGCGCGCCGAGTGCACCCGCTGCTCTGGCTCATCTCGGTGGTCTTCCTGATCCACTTCGCGGAACCGGCGATCTACGCCCTGATCGGCTGATCCCGCCGCGGATCGAACCGCGTTCCCCGTCACACGTGGGGTCGTCCCACGGGTGACGGGGAATGGAAGCGGCGGTGAACGGCGTTGACCCGAGTGATGAGTCAACGCCGTTTACTTCTTTGTTCCCGTACCTCCGCCACGATGCTGGTTTCAGCCCCCCTCCACGGGTTCGCCCGACAGGGGAGGGGATGATGCGACGTATCGCGATGTTCCGTTCGCTGGGCGTGCGCAACTACCGGATCTACGCCTTGGGCCAGCTCGTGTCCAACCCCGGCACCTGGATGCAGCGCATCGCCCAGGACTGGCTGGTGCTCCAGCTCAGCGGCGGAAGCGGTATCGCGCTGGGCATGACCACCGCCCTACAGTTCCTGCCCATGCTCTTCTTCGGGCTCTGGGGCGGCGCCATGGTCGACCGTTTCGACAAGCGTCGCCTGCTGGTCCTGACCCAGGCCGCCATGGGCGTATTGGCCGTGGCGCTCGGTGTGCTGGCCACCCTCGGCGCCGCCGAGGTCTGGCACGTGTACCTCTTCGCCTTCGGCCTCGGCATGATCACCGTGCTCGACAACCCGGGGCGGCAGGCGTTCGTCCCGGAGATGGTCGACCGCGACCTGCTGCCCAACGCGATCGCCCTGAACAGCGCCAGCTTCCAGCTCGGACGGGTCACCGGGCCCGCCATCGCCGGTCTGTTGATCGGCCTCATCGGCAGCGGCCCCGTGTTCATGATCAACGGCGCCTCGTTCGGTTTCACGATCGTGGCGCTGCTGATGATCCGCGCCGGTGAGCTCAACTCCACCGACCGCGTGCCGCGCGGCAAGGGCCAGATCAGGGAGGGGCTGCGCTACATCGGTGGCAGACGCGACCTCGTCGTGCTGTTGGCCTTGGCGGCTTCGGTGCAGTTCTTCGGCGCCAACAGCCAGAACCAGATCGCGCTCATGGTCAACAACGTGTTCGAGAGCGGAGCCGAGGCGTTCGGAGTGGCCGCCGCGGCCCTCGCGGTGGGCGCGCTCGCGGGCGCGCTGTTGGCCGCCCGACGCGAACACCCACGGCTGCGACTGGTGCTCATCGGTTCGATGGGCTTCGGGGTCACCCAGTTGATCGCCGGGTTCATGCCCGGCTACGTGGCGTTCGTCGTGGTCCTGGTCCCCATGGGCGTGCTCTTCATGACCTACGTGACCACCCTCAACGCCACCTTCCAGCTCAGCGTCGACCCTCGGATGCGAGGACGGGCGATGAGCATGTTCCTGTTGGTGTTCATGGGCGTGGCCCCGATCGGCGCCCCGGTGGTGGGCATGCTCGCCGACGCGTTCGGCCCCAGGGTCAGCCTCATCGTGGGCGGTGCGGTCACCATGGTCGTGGTCGCCGTGCTCTCGGCCATGCTCCTGCGGATCAAGGGCGTCCACGCGCGCGAACTGCTGCCGGCCCGCCGGCGCGGCTCCACCGGAGTCGCGGCCGACCCCGAATCAGGTACGGCGTCCGGTTCGCCGGAGGTTCCCGAGACGGATCGACGGGGTGTTCCCGAGGCGGACCGCGTCGCGGCACCGGAGGGGGCGCGGGGAGTCAGGCGGTGACCACCCGCGTGACCATGGACACCGAACTCACCACCAACAGCACCAGGACGGTGCGGCGGAAGAGTTCGGCGTCCAACCTCCGGAACAACCGTTCCCCGGCGAAGGTGCCGAGCAGCAGGGCCGGAACACCCACCGCCACCAGGCCGCCCACCTGCGGGGTCAGCTGACCGCCGAACCCGAACCCCACCAGCGTCGCCGCACTCGTGACGGAGAACGCCACCGCCAGCGTGGCGCGTTGGATCCTCGGTGGGAGATCGGCCAGCCGGGACCCCTGGAGGCCGGCCACCAGGAGCGGCCCGTCGATCGCGGTCGCGGCGAAGGACGCACCGGAGAGCACGCTCATCCCCGCCACCGCGCCCATCCCACCGGGCACCCGTACCCGCAGCCCCACCAGCAGGGTCCCCACGACCACCGAGAGCGCGATCAGCAGCAACAACGTCGACTCGGGCACGACGTTGAGCGCCCACAGACCGAACGGGACCCCGACGAGCACACACCCCGACAACAACACAGAACCCTTGCGGTCCACGTGCGCCCGGTCGCCGATCGCCACCCACAGGTTCAGCGGAACCGACAAGGTCGCGGCGAGCACCACCGAGGTCACCGGGTCCAACAGCAGCGCCAGCAAGGGGACGGACACCAGGGCGAAGCCGAACCCGGCGGCGATCCGGACCAGCGCCGCCAAGGTGAGCACGACGAACACACCGGCGAGGACGAACATGGGGCGGCTCACGGGGAAGAGTTCGGAGGGGACCCGGCGACCCTAACCCGAGCAGGACGTTTCGCCTACGAGAGGAGGGGATGACCCCATGAGGTTGTTCGTCGCGCTGTGGCCTCCCCGGGAGGTCCTGGACGCACTGGGCGAGGCCGTGCGCCGAGGACGTGGGCACGAACCGGGGTTGCGCTGGACCCGACGCGAGGAGTGGCACCTCACCCTGCTGTTCCTCGGTGAGGTGGCCGACGAACGCGCCCCCGGGCTCGCCGACGCGCTGGAGCGCGCCGTCCACGGCCACCCCGCACCCGACCTGGCGCTCGACGGTTGGGGCGCCTTTCCCCGAAGCGACGGTCCCGCCTCGGTGTTCTGGGCGGGAGTGACCGGCCCACTGGAAGGGCTCGTCCACGACCTGACCGCGGTCGCGCGCACGAACGAGGTGCCCGTCGCGTCACGTCCCTTCGTGCCGCACCTCACCCTCGCCCGCGCCCGCCCACCGCGTTCCCCCGCCCAGATCCTGCACGCGCTGGGACACCCGCCTCGGATCGGTTGGCGGGCCGATCGAATCGACCTGGTGGAGAGCCGGCCCGGAAGGGCGGACCGCTACCGGACCGCCCGGACCTGGCGACTACCCTGGGATGGCGAATCCCAACGAGCACCGGAGCGCGGCACGTCATGAGCATGCTGACCAACAACCGCAAGCAGCGCTGGCTGCTGCCAGTGGTGCTCGCCTCGATCATGGCGATCGTGATCCTGGGCGCCCTCCTCGGCTGACCGGGCCGGGCCCGACCGAGGCGCGACTTGACCCTGACACCTGTGTCAGGGTTTTAGCGTTCCGGCATGTCCTCACGCACACCACGTCCGGGGTGGCTGCTCTGCCTGACCCTGGCCGCCTTCGCCGTCGGTACCGACGACCTGCTCATCGCCGGACTCCTCCCCGTCATCGCCCAGGACCTCCACGTGGGCACGGCCGCGGCCGGACAGCTGGTCACGGTCTTCTCGATCACCTACGCCGTCGCGGCGCCGCCGTTGGCCGTGGCCACGGCCCGCCTGCCCCGACGCGCCCTGCTGCTCGGCGCGCTCGCCCTGTTCGCGCTGGTCAACCTGATCACCGCCCTGGCCCCCGGGTACGTCGCGCTGATGGCGCTGCGGGTCTGCGCCGCGCTGGTGGCGGCCCTCATCACCCCGGTGGCCTTCGCCATGGCGGCGGGGCTGTCCGCGCCCGAACGCACCGGTCGCGCGGTCGGAATGGTGGCGGCGGGCCTCACCGTGTCGCTGTTCCTGGGGGTACCGGCCGGCACCTTGCTCGGGGCCGCCTTCGGCTGGCGCGCGGCCTTCGTCGCCGTGGCCGCCCTCACCTTCCTGGTCCTGCTCGCTTCGGCCGTTCTGTTGCCCTCGCTCCCCGGATCCTCGCAGACGGGCCCGCGTGAGCAGTTCAGGGTGTTGGCCCGTCCCGCGATCCTGTTCTGCGTCACCGGGACCGTCCTGGGCGCGAGCTGCGGGTTCATGACCTACACCTACGTCGCTCCGGTCACCGTGGACCTCACCGGTTCCTCGGGCGTGGTCCTGGCTCCCCTGATCGCCACGATCGGTGTGGCCGGCGCGCTCGGCACCCTGGCGTGCGGGCGGGCCACCGACCGGTGGGGCGCCGACCGGGTCCTGTTGGTCACCTTCGTCGGGATGGTGGCCACCAGTGTCGTCCTGGCGCTCCTCGCCCCGCTGACCGATGGAGGGCTCCCGGTGTGGGCCCTGGGCGGGGTCTTCGCGGTGTGGGGTTTCGCCGCCTGGGGTTTCGCCGCGCCCATGAGCGCCCGACTGCTCCGCCTGGCCGGGGACGCCGGCACCGAGGCCCTCGCCCTCAACACCGGCGGACTCTACGTGGGCACCGCGGTTGCGAGCATGGTCGGTGGGGCGGTGGTGGCCTCCTCCGGGGGCGCGGCGGTGCCCGCGGCCGCCGCGGTCATCGGACTCGTGGCCCTGGTGGTGATGGTCCTGTCCGTTCGCCGATACCCCACCGAGGTTCCCGAGCCCCTGGTCCGCCAGGGGAGCGGAGCCTAGTCTGGGACGGATGGTGACGGCGACGGGACACGGAGGATCCATGCGCATCGGAGAACTCGCCGAACTCAGCGGCGCCAGCGTGCGCTCCCTGCGTTACTACGAGAAGCGAGGACTCCTGGCCTCCGAACGGGCCGAGAACGGCTACCGCGAATACGGACCGGACGCGGTCGACCGGGTCCGCAACATTCGGTTGCTCCTGGAGTCCGGGCTGACCTCCGAGGACATCGGGGAACTGCGGGCCTGCCTCGAACTGGACCTGATCCGCGAACCCGACTGCGCCGCGGCCGTCGCCCTCTACGAGCAAAGGCTCCGGGCGGTCCGCGAACGCATCGACGCGCTCTCGGCGACCGAGGAACGTCTCGAACGTCGACTGGCCGAGAACCGCGGGGCGTAGAGGCGCGGAACGTGGGAGGGCGCGATCGGACTCAGGCGGTGGTGGTGGCCAGACCGACCGCGTGGGCGACGAGCGCGGCGTTGTCGTAGGCCTCCGTGCCGTCCGGCAGCCGCATCGTGTCCTCCAGGCCCATCCGGACGTCGTACCCGGCGTCCAGGGCGGCCTCCAACATCGGCCACGCCGTGGCGTCCGCTCCGTGCAGCAACCGCGGCGTGCGCACCCTCGCACGGTCCAGCAGGGTGTTGATCGCGTCCGCGTTGCGCCGCGCGTCCTCGATGGCCACCTGGGTGGGCTCCACCAGCACGGTGGCGACCTCGATCCCGGTGGCCACCAGGATCCGGGCCGCGTCCACCGTCCACACCCCGGCCTCCACCTCCACGCGGCGATCGCCCAACAGGTGGATCAGGTCCACCGACCCCGCCTCGTGCAGGTTCACCGAAACCGAGTCGGGCAGGGTGGGTGACGCCCACCTCTGCACCAGGTCGTAACGTCTCCACGGGTCCGACTCGGCGGAGAGGGACGTGGTCAGGGACACCGGGACGTCGGGGCCGTCGGCCCGTAACCGCTCCATCAGCGCCGACACCACGGACGGCTCCAGCGACTCGGCTCCACTCGGATCGCGTGGGTGAACGTGGAGGGCGGTCGCACCCGCTTCCACCACGGAGTGGGCGTCGGCGACGAGTTGGTCGACGGACACGGGCAGGGAGGGGTGGGCACCCGGGCGGCGATCACCGTTGAGACAGGCGACGATCCTCATAGGACTCTCCTTACGGCGCTCTGTAAGCCGAATGTGCCCGTTCGCGCCCGGGTGCAAGCCACTTGTGCCCGCCCCTGGCAGGATGGCCGGTATGAGAACTCCTCTGGCCCTCTGCGCGGCTGCCCTGTTCCTCCTCGCCTCCGCGGTGCCCGCCGCGGCTGAGACGGAGCTTCCCGAGGACGGGGACGGGGGGACGGACTACCCGCGCGGTGGGGAGGGGCCGGAGGGGTCGGAGATCGCCTTCGAGTTCGAGGACCCGCGCATCTCCGAGTCCAGCGGGTTGGCCCCGTCGCTGCGCCACGAGGGCGTGTGGTGGACGCACAACGACAGCGGTGACCACCCCAGCGAGGTGTACGCCGTGAACGAGGACGGGGAGACCGTCGCCACGGTCACCCTGAACCTGGAACGTCGTGACTGGGAGGCCGTCAGCGTCGCCGAGGGGCCGGAGGGGGAACCGACGGTGTTCGTCGGCGACATCGGCGACAACTTCGGCGGCGGCTGGCCGAACATCCGGGTGTACCACTTCGCCGAACCCGAGGTCCTGGGCGACATGGTCCTGGATCCGGCGGTGCTGACCTTCACCTACGAGGACGGCGGTCGCGACGCCGAGGGCATGATGATCGACCCGCGCGACGGGCATCTGTACGTGGTCTCCAAGGAGTTCTCCGGCGGTGTGTACGCGGCCCCCGAGAACATGGACCCCGAGGGGGAGAACGTGCTGGAGCGGGTCGACTCCGCGCCCCTGTTCGCCACCGACGCCGCGTTCAGCGCCGACGGCACCCGTTACGCCATCCGTACCTACTGGGGCGTGACGATCTACGACTCCGCGGACGGTGTCCCGGGTACTTCCGTGGGCTCCTTCGACCTGCCGGAGAGCGACCAGGGCGAGTCGATCGCCTTCACCCCGGAGGGAACCGGGCTCATGGCCGGCACCGAGGGCGAACACGCCCCGGTCTGGCGGGTGCCGTTGGAAGGGGACCAACGGCCCGAACACGCGGTGGTGGACGAACCGGCGGAGTCGTCCCCGGACACCCCGGAGGGGGCGACCGAGGACGTCGAGGAGGAACAGGGCGCGGCCATCGGCTCCACCCCGCTCATCCTCGGGGGCGTCGCCGTCGCGGTCGTGTTGATCGGCGCCATCACCTGGCTCGCCCGCCGAGGCTGAGTCGGATTCACGGGGCCTCGGCCCGCCGTTCGCGCAGGGCGCGGACCTTGGCCCGGTTCCCGCAGCGTTCCATGGAACACCAGCGGCGCTTGCCCGGCCGTGAGGTGTCCACGAACAGCAGTCGACAGTCGTGCGCGGAACACTCCCGGACACGGTGGGCGTGGTCACCGGTGAGTAGGTCGATGGCGTCGCGGGCGAACTCCGACAGGGCCTGTGCGGCGTCGCAGGGCAGAACCCAGGTGGTGTTCCCGTCACCGAGCAACCGGGGCGCGAGCGGCGGATGCTCCGCGGCCGCGTTGATCCGTGCGACGTCCGCTTCGTCGGGAGGCTCCGGCAGGGCGCGCAGCGCGCGGTGGAGGGTGTCGCGCAGCTCCCGGGCGTCGCGGAGCTCGGCCTCGGTGACCCGGACCCGGGCGGGGTCGAGGCGCAGGCCGCAGTCGGCCAGCCAGCGCGCCAGGTCGTCGGGTTCGCGCAAGGCCTCCCACCTGGCGAAATCACCGGGGCCGCCGGTGACCAGCAGCTCCAGGCACAGGCTCCCCGGGTCGAAGAGGTAGGCGGAACCATCGGACGGTGTCATCGGCAAGCCGGTTGTGCTCTGTCTCACGTAACCAGTATAACTGGAATCAGAGGTCGGGGTAGGGTCCCGTCCCTGATCGGAGGAGTTGGACGATGGCTCTCGACTACCAGATCGTCGTGGACTGTGCCGCGCCGCTCACGCTCTCCCGCTTCTGGGCGGCGGCGATGGGTTACGAACCGGAGGACAACAGCGCCCTCATCGAACACGTGCTCGCTCAAGGGTTGGCAGGGGAGGACGACTACACGGTCGTCGACGGGCGCAAGGCCTGGCGCACGATCGCGGTCATCCGTCATCCGGAGGACCCCGTGCACGAGTTCACCGGTGCCGGCCTGGGGCGACGCATCCTGTTCCAGCAGGTGCCCGAACCCAAGACGGTCAAGAACCGGATGCACCTGGACCTACGGACGGCGCCGGGGGAGCGTGACGTCGAAGTGGCTCGTCTGGAGGGACTGGGCGCCGTCTCCGTCGCCGTCGTCGAGGAACCCGGGGCCTCACACGTGAGCATGAGGGACCCAGAGGGCAACGAGTTCGACGTGCAGTAGTCCTCACCTGCTCGGCTGAGAGGCCGTGAAGTGGTTCTCATGCCTGGTCGTGTCCTGTTTTCCTCCCGAACCCCGGCCGCACCGCTCTCCGTGCGCCGGTGCGGCCTTTGGAAGTGGGTTCTGGTGGGTCAGCTCAGGAGGGTGATCAAGGGTTGGGCCATGGCGCCGGCCAGTGCGGCCAGGGCGTAGCCGGTCAGCAGGTGGCCGATCCGGCGGCGGGGTTTGCGGTGGCTCGCCGGACGGTGCGGCCGGTCCGACCTGCGTGGGAGCGGCGGGGGCGGCACTTGTTCTCGGCGGGGGCGCGGGATCGGTAGCGGATGGGCGGGCTCGCGGTCCGGGTCCGGGGCCGGGGCTCGGTCGGGCACCTGGTCATGCCACCAAGGGAGCGGTTGGGGCCGGTCGGGTTCTTCGGCCCGTCGTGTGGCGGCGATCCGCATCCATTCGGGTAGGTCTCCGCGTTCGAGTCGGCGGCGGAGTCCGGGGGTGTCGGGCATGTGGGCCAGGAGGGCACGTTCCCTGGGGGTACGGCCCAGCGAGACCAGCGGCGGGAGTGACGTGGGGCCGGTTTCGTTGCTCTGGGGGGTGTCGATCGGTGCCGGTCGTGGTGCCGATGTCGTTGCCGGGCGGCTTCCCGGGCGGTGTGGGGTGTGGCTGAAGCGTCGACCCCGGGGTGCGTCCAGCACCCGGCGCAGGTCCATGGGGATGGTCGCGTTGCTCATCGCCCACCCCCGCAGACGCAAGTGGTGGTGGACGCGGGCGTGGGGTAGGTGAACTCGGCCCACAGCACGGTGCCGAGCGCGGCGGGCAGAGACGGGTCGGTCCAGCGCTGGGTGCCCCACTCGCTCGCCAGTTGGTGGATGAGCAGCAAGCCGCGCCCGGACTCGGCCTCTTCCCATTCCTCCACCGAACCCCGGACCGGCGGGCACAAGGGCTGGGTGTCCAGGGGTCCGTCGTCGATGACCGATAGGCGCACGGTGGTCTCGCGGCCCATGACGATCGGGGTGGAGAGCAGGCGGACCACTGTGCCGCCAGGACGCTGAGAGCGGGAGTGCGTGACGGCGTTGGCGAAGGCCTCGCTGCCGCACAGCTCGATGTCCTCGCACAGGGAGCGGGGTACCCCGGCCAGGGCATGCAGGTCAGAGCGCAGTTCCGCCCGGAAGCGGGTGCAGGTGGAGCGGGTTCCGGGGTAGTGGCGGGCTTGCCAGCGCCGCCCCGGGTAGGCGGGCGTGGGGATTTCAGGGACAATGGACATGTCGGCAACTCCTGCTTGAAGGGTTGGTTGTCGGCCCGGCTCTGGCGGGTGTCATCAGCACCTGCCAGAGCCCTTTTCGTGTGCGGAACCGGTCGCCAGCTCCACTAGCTCTATGGTGATACACCAGAGACAAAAAATCCATGTATTGGAAAAAACAAGAGTCGTATATCCGAAAAGTGTATTTTGCGATTGCTGGAATAATGGGGCAGGTCCACTACATGCACGAGGAGACAGCCGTGGCCCAGGGTTCCCCCGTTCGCCGCCGTCATCTGGTCAGCCAGCTCAAGCGGCTCCGCGCACATGCGAAGCTGTCGCAGGAGGAAGTCTCCAAACGCATGGGCTGGGACCCCGGAAAGATCATCAGAATCGAGACCGGCAAGTTCATCCGCCTGAACTCGGCCGACGTCTCCGAGCTGTGCCGCCTCTACGGCTCCACCGATGAACTACGCGAGGACCTGGTCGACATCGCCAAAGCCTCGCGCACGCAGAAGCCCTGGTGGTTCCAGTACAAGGACGTCAGCATCGGAGCCTTCTACGGCCTGGAGCATGAGGCGGCCAAGATCCAGCACTACACAGTCGGCCTGATCCCCGGCCTGCTCCAGCACCCGGACTACATCGAGGCGATGATGGCCCGGGGCTTCGTCCCAGATCAGGAAGAGCGCAGTCGGCGGGTGGAGGCGCGTATGCAGCGCCATACGAATGTCCTGCAACGGGAAGCGCCTCCACGCATCTGGATGATCTTGGACGAATCCTGTCTGCGCTGCGTCATCGGCGGACCCGAGGTCATGGCCGTCCAGCTCGACCACCTGTTGACCCTCTCAGCGCGCGCCTCGACCAATATCCAGGTGCTACCGGCATCCGTGGGCATGTCCCGCACCTATGGGTTCTCGCTGCTCACCTTCGAGGAGAACGACCGCGCGTTGTTCGTCGATGTTCCCCCGAACGGGTTGTTCTTCGAGGACCAAGCGGACATCGTGGAACACGAGATAGCTTTTGACCAACTACAGGCGTCCGCGCTCTCCACCTCCGAGTCGCAGACCCTCCTCAAGACGCTGATCGACGAATATAGAAGGCCGTCATGACTCCGAATACGACCACCGACGAATCCTTCATCCCCGCCGTCCCTTGGCACAAGGCGAGTTACACGAACGACCGTGGAGAATGTGTCGAGGTCGCGGAGGGGCCGATCACCGGGGTTCGCGACACCAAGCACCGTGAACTCGGAGCGCTCTTCTTCTCCAGCGGCGAGTGGGAGTCCTTCCTCCACACCGCCAAGCGCGACCTCGGCTGACGAAGCCCCCACAACCGTCGCGGGTGGGGCGCAGAGGCCCCACCCGCAACGGTGGTCTTGTACTTGTGGTCGACTCCGGCGCCGGAGTCGACCACAAGTACAAGACCACGGGGGATCAGGGCCCGGTGCCGGGACGGTCTAGTCGGTCGGCTGGGGGTCCAGGAAGTGCTCTCGACACAAGAAGGCGTGCCGAGAGAAATCACTGAACACGCCGTCCACGCCGACCTCGAAGAACGCCTCGTACTCGGCGGCGAAACCCCCGTAGTCCTTGGGGTCACCGTCCGAACGCAGGTCGGTGGGCAGGAAGTGGTTCTCGCTGCGGAAAGTGAACGGGTGCACCAGCAGCCCGGCCTCGTGGGCGTCGTCGACCAGGGTGGTGGGCTGACCCAGCGAACCGTCCTCGTTGGTGGTGATGACCAGGCTCTTGTGCGGTCCGATGGCGTGCGCGAACGTCGCCACCTCGGCCAACCCCTCCGGCGTCGTGTAGTGCAGCCAGTGCTCCTCGGTGCCCATCAGGTACACCAGCGGCAGCCCGGTCTCGGCGAGCTTGCGCAGGCTCTCGGCCTCGAAGGACTGGAGGAACACCGGGACCCGGGGCTCCTCGCCGACCAACTCCGCCTCACGCAGCGCCGCGATCAGCTTCGGCTCCAGGTCCAGACCCTGCTCGACGTGGTGGGCGGGGTGCTTGGTCTCGGGGTAGATCCCGACCGGGCGACCCAGCTCCTGGGTGAGGGTCAGGGCCAGCTCGATGACCTCCTGGAGCGTGGGGATCTCGTAGGTGCCGTCCATCACCGCGTTGTCCGGCCGCACCTTCGCCATACGCTCGATCGCGCGCAGGGTCTTGATCTCGGCCAGGGTGAAGTCCTGGGCGAAGAACCCCTCCACCGTGCGCCCGTCGATGGTCCGGGTGACCCTCCGATCGGCGAACTCGGGACGGCCGGCCACGTCCGTGGTCTCGCCGATCTCCTGTTCGTGCCGGCAGATCAGGTGGCCGTCCTTGGTGGCGACCAGGTCCATCTCGATGAAGTCGCCGCCGTGCCTGGCCGCCAGCTCATAGGAGGCCAGGGTGTGCTCGGGCCGGTGACCCGAGGCTCCCCGGTGCGAAATGATCTTGATGGGGATTTCTTGCTTGTTCCTGCGCACAGTCGAACCGTCCTGAGAAACGATGAGCGGTAGTAAGAGGAGGAGGCCGACCCACGCACGGCGGGTCGGCTTCCATTCTCCAAGGTCGTCGGACCGGGTCAGGACAGCTTGGTCAGCACGTGGTCGATGCACTCGGTGAGTGCGTTGACGTCGCTGGGCTCCACGGCCGGGAACATCGCCACACGCAGCTGGTTACGGCCGAGCTTGCGGTAGGGCTCGGTGTCCACGACGCCGTTGGCGCGCAGCACCTCGGCGATCCTGGCGGCGTCGACGTCCTCGGAGAAGTCGATGGTGCCGACCACCTGGGAACGCTGGGCCGGGTCCGCCACGAAGGGCGAGGTGACCGAGGTGCGGTCCGCCCAGTTGTAGAGGATCGAGGAGGACTCGTGGGTGCGCGCCACGGTCCACTTCAGCCCACCCTGCTCGTTCATCCACTCCAGCTGCTCGGCCAGGAGCAGCAGGGTGGCCACGGCCGGGGTGTTGTAGGTCTGGTCCTTGGCGGAGTTGGAGATCGCGGTGGGCAGGGAGAAGAACTCGGGGACGTAGCGTCCGCTCGCGGCGATCTCCTCGACCCGGGCCAGGGCCTTGGGCGACATGATCGCGATCCACAGCCCACCGTCGGCGGCGAAGCTCTTCTGTGGGGCGAAGTAGTAGACGTCGGTCTCGGCGATGTCCACCGGCAGACCACCCGCGCCACTGGTGGCGTCCACGAGCACGAGGGCGTCCTCGTCGGCGCCGGCCACACGCTTGATCGGCGCGGCCACACCGGTCGAGGTCTCGTTGTGGGTGAGGGCGTACACGTCCACGCCGGCCTCGGCGACGGCCTCGCCGTGGGTGCCGGGGGCGGTGCTGATGATCGTGGGCTCCGCCAACCACGGAGCGCCCTGGGCGACCTTGGCGAACTTGCTCGAGAACTCACCGAAGGACAGGTGCTGCGACTTGGAGCGCAGCAGTCCGTGCGCGGCGATGTCCCAGAAGGCGGTGGTGCCGCCGTTGCCCAGGACCACCTCGTAGCCGTCGGGCAGGGAGAACAGGCCGCGCACCCCGGCACGGACCCGACCCACGAGGGACTTCACCGGCTTCTTGCGGTGGGAGGTGCCCATGTAATGGGAACCGGAGGCGGCGAGGGCGTCGAGTTGCGCGGCTCGGACTTTGGACGGGCCGCTCCCGAAACGACCGTCGGCGGGCAGCAGGTTCGCGGGAATCTGAATCTCGGTCACACCGCACAGCGTAGTGGTGGACCCGGTGACGCCGCCGGTCAGGGCGGCGATTGGTCGCGTGAAATCACGTGAACGTCGGTAGGTGCCTTCACACGATTGTTCGGTGTCCGGTATTGGACAGCGACGATTTCGCTTCGCCCGGTGAAAAACCGTTCACCTTGTTGTCTAATGGGGCGCTTCCCAGGGGTGATGAGCGATACGAACGGTGGAAGGGAGGCGCTTCGTGACGGACCGGAACGGCAGCGATCGATCGGATGGCACGCCCCGGAGGGCCGGTGACCTGCCCGGTTTCCTTCAGGTCTTCGAGGCGTTGAGGTCACGTCCGCGATGGGGCCTGCATCGAAGGCTGCGTCGTATGGAGGCCCGCGTCGCCCATCGGCGCCCCGCCGGCAAGGGCAAGGTCCAACGCGGCGATCTGGCCGAACCCCCGCCCGTGCTCGACCTGGTGCTGGACGACGCCACCGATCACGCCGAGGTCCGGCGCATGCTCGTCCAACAGTGCGCCGTAGATCCCGTTTGGCTTCTCCCACCTCGGTCCACCGAGAAGCCGGAGGAGACCAGGGAGCCGGGAAAGGCGCGAATGGCCGACCCCGCCCACGATCCGCGTGAATGGTTCAAGGATCAAGGAACGCGTCCCCTGGGTCCCCAGGCCCGCCCCGAACTGGCCGACACCGTGCCGCGCGGCCTGCCCCGGGGGCGCTACGAGGCACTCGACTCCGACACCGACGTCACCACCGACGAGCTCTACGACTACATCGAACACCTGGTGAACGACGGGTTCGCCTGGAAGGACTCCCCACCGAAACCGAAGAGGGGTCGCAGACCTCCACCTCCGCCACGTCTGCCGCGTCTGAACTCCCTGCTGTGGCTGCGCCGCTGCGATCTCATCGAGATCAGGAGCAGGGCGAGCGGTGACCGATCCGAGAAGACCCCCGAACACGGCCGTCTGGAGAACACCAGCCAGGGGCAGACCGCGGTCATCAACGGGTTGCGCGAGGCTCGCCTGAACTACGCGATCCAGTATCGGGCGGACCTCCTGGACCGCGTCGAACAGGCCGGACACGGTTCGAGCGAGGAAGAACCACCCTCGCGTGGCGAGATCTTCAGCGCCACCGCGCTCGTCCACTGGCGCAGACTCGCGCGGGTCGCCGCCGTCACCTCACGTTGGGTCACACGGATCTCGGGCAAGGCCACCTTCGGGCTGGCGGACGAGAAGATCCTCACCCCGCTGGCCTTCATCGTCTCGCTCGTCGTCACCGCCACCCCCTTCGCCTTCGTGGGTCTGGCCGCCCAGCAGCTCGGTGAGATCGTGTCACTGCTGACCGGCGTGTTCCTGGCGGTCGTGTACCTGCTCACCGTTTTCTTCTTCTTCCTGCCGTGGCGCCCCTACCGGTGGCTCAACCACCACCGGTACGTCATGGACCCGGTCGAGGACGACTCCCGGCAAGCACAGGAACCCGCGCCCGAGGGCCAGGGAAGGGTCGGGCGGCACCGCGCACGCGGTGTGCACCTGCTCAACGAGCTCCACCACCCCCAACGCAACAAGGGGCGGATCGGCGGCGCCGATCCGCGGAAGGGGGCCCACCCACCCGGCACCCATCGCATCGCGGTGAACGCGCTACTCGACGACCTCCACCAGGTCTACGGCGCGAACCGAAGTCGCGGGCGGGCCCGTGCCTCCCGCCCCGTCCTCGTCTACGACCAGCGGGGCCTGGGCCGCGTGGGCCGCTACCTCATCCGATTGATCGAGGACGAACGGCTGCGGCGCGCTCTGCCCGACCCCCTGCTGCTGGTGCAGATCCGGGATCGTGACGGGGAGAAGCCGCTGATCGGCGGTGAGATCGCCGTCGCCAGGTACAAGAATCTGCCGGAGTTCGACGGGACCGACTCGGTCCCCAAGGAGATCCGTGGCTGGCACCGTGAACGCCACCTGTCCGGCGCGCTCGGCGCCCGACGCACCCTTACCCTGCACGTCGCCGGGCGGCCACCGGAGTCGCGGGAGAGGAGCTGGCGGACCGAACCCACGTGGGTGATGACCCGCCCCGTCAAGGCCGCTGCGGTGAGCACGGGCGCGGTCGCGGTGACCGGCTTCCTCGTACTGGCCGGTCTGGTCCTGATCCCGGAGCAAGCACAGGCGCTCCATCCGTGTATCGATGAGGGGTCCTGGGTGCCCCAGGGCATTACCAGGGTCAAGGGCAAGGATCGGAAGGAATGCTATGGGGTGACCTTCGGCGACTTCGTATTCGACGAACGGCTGCGGGAGGTCACCGAGCTGATCGGGGACCAGAACGACGCGGTGGACGACTCGGGGAAGCCCTACGTGACGATCGCCTATGTCGGGGAACTGAGCGCTGCGGATTCCAAGGACGCTAAGTACGTCGAGGACGTTAAGGCCTTCAAGAAGGACACCAAGGACTCCGAGGACTCCTCTCCGGTCGAAAACGACGGCTCCGAGCTGGCAGGGGTCCAGGGCGAACTGCTTGGTCTCGCCTACCAGCAGGAACTACAAAACGATGAACGGGGAAAGGATCGGCCCAACATCAAAATCCTCCTCGGCAACGTGGGGGAGGACTGGACGTACTCCAAGGAGACGGCCAAGGAGATCGTCGATATGGCGAAGGACGAGAGCCTCGCCATGGATCGACCGATCGCCGCCATCGGCTTCGGGCACAGCGTGGTCAACAACAGCTTGGCCATCAGGGAGGTCGGCAAAGCGTCCCTGACGATGATGGGGACCACCGCCACCTTCGACGACGTCGCTCGTTCCGGGGCCGGAGGGCACAATCGCTTCTTCTTTCCGGTGGCGCCGTCCAACAGTCGCATCGCGGCGCAGGCCGCCCAATGGGCCTTAGAGGGTGTCTCTTGGACCGACCCCGAGGGGGCGGAACACGGCCTACCCGAGCATAAGACGGCCGTGGCGCTCGCTGACGCCGAGACCGACGCCAAAAATAATGAGCACGAACAGTACGGTCGGCACTTGGCGCAGGAGTTCATGGAGGCCTTCGTCAAGGGCAGTGAGACAAAAGACGGTGAGATAAATGGAGAGGCCTGGCGCAGCTCGGAGGTCCTCGACTCCGACGAGTACGACAGCCAGGGGGTTCTGCTTTACCAGGACAAAACGACCCTCCGCGAACAACTGAGGGGAATCTGCTCGGATGACCCGCCCGACCTGATCTACTACGCCGGTCGCTCGGAGGACTTCTCCGGGTTCTACAACGCACTCATTCATTCCAAGGGAGCGAAGTGCAGCAGCGGTGAAGTGACCATCCTCGGTGGTGACGACATATCCAAGCACCTCTCCGACGAGGAGCAGACCATCGAGGATTCTGCCGAAACCCATCCGGTCTTCTACACGCCGCTGGCACCCAGCGGCCCCTGGGGAACCGAAGAGGAAGAGGAAGGTCTCAGCGGTAGCGGCCAGGGCTTCTACTCCGCTATGAGTCGACTCGTGTGCGAGCACTACGGGAGAGGGTCCCAGCAGGACTGCGCCGATAAGGAGTTGTGGGATAAGAATCTGCTGTCCGCGGACTGGTTGCCCTCCATTGCCCACGCGGCCATCGGCAACGACGCCCTCCTGGTTATCGCCGACGCCCTGCCTCCCACCGGACCGACCAAGGGGGAACCGGCGAACGACGGGTTGCGGCAGCGGCTCGGTCTCGACCAGCAGCCCTTTCTGCGCACCGATGACGACTACGAGGAGAAGCGGGACGAACTGTACGGCCAGGTCGAGGAGTTCGAAGGGCTAACCGGGGTCTCCGGGTACATCAACTTCGACAACGACAACGACGGCAACTGGCTCGGCGGGCGCATGGTCCAACTGGTGCTCGTCGGCCCCAGGGTCACCGACCAGACCGGCGACGTGCAACGTCAGCACGTCCTCCAACGCTGCGGTACGCGCAATTCCACCACCGTCGAGCCGGGCCCGCAGTGCCTGCCGGTGGACGTGGGGTGATGACGGGCGGCGGGGGAGGACCCGTGGACACGCGGGAGGCGGGGGGCGGCCGGCGCCGCCCGGCCCCGACGCGAGATCATGCCGGGTGTGGACCACCAGAACCCCGCCGAGCTGCGGAAACCGTACATGGGTGAGCCCTTGCGTCGATCGGATCTGGCGGAATCGCCGATGGCCCAGTTCCACCTGTGGTTCGACCAGGCCTGCGAGGCGGGTCTGGCCGAACCCAACGCCATGGTGCTGTCGTCGGTGGAACCGTCGGGCCTTCCCCGGTCGCGCACGGTGCTCATGAAGGGCTATGACGGCTCGGGACTGCGCTTCTTCACCAACTACACCTCGCGCAAGGGTCGTGCCCTGGCCGCCGATCCGCGGGCGTCGGTGGTGTTCCCCTGGCACGCGATCCGCCGCCAAGTGCTGTTCGCGGGTGTGGTGGAACGCCTCGACGACGAGGAGAACGACCGCTACTTCGCGTCCCGACCACGCGGCTCCCAGCTGGGCGCCTGGGCGAGTGAACGGCAATCGCGGCCGGTCGCCGATCGCGAGGAGTTGGATCACCTGTTCCACGAGTTCGACTCGGTGTGGGGCGAGGACGAGGCCATCCCGCGGCCCGAGTACTGGGGCGGGTATCGGCTGATCCCGCAGGAGGTGGAATTCTGGCAGGGTGGTCCGGACCGCATGCACGACCGGTTCCGCTACCTGCTCGGCGCGGACGGGGAATGGACGATCGACCGCCTCGCTCCCTAAGGGAACCGGGTGGCCGGGCCGCTACGGGGTGATGTTGGTCGCTTCGTACATGAGTTCGGGAGTCGTCGAGTCACGATTCGGGACGTGGGCAGGGGTCTTAAGTAGTTCATTTTTCAACCGAATGGCCTGCACACCTGTGACCTCGGTCCCTTGCGTCACATGAGTCTCACGGGTCGTTCGTGTCCGCATCGTGAGACGAAGGGGAAAATCAGGCTCGGCGCGCCAGGATATGCTTGGTGCATCGGTGGTCGCTCCAGCGGTACCTCGGACGTCCCGGTCCCACCCGGCCCCAGGGAATCACGTGGTCCCGGCCTGTGTTGAGAGAGACCTGCCGTGCTTGTCGTGACCGCGCGACGAGCACAGAGCCTTGGGAGGGGAGTCTTGACCGCACACGGGCTGATCGACACCACGGAGATGTATCTCCGTACGGTCTTCGAGCTCGAGGAAGAGGGCATCGTCCCGCTTCGAGCGCGTATCGCCGAGCGCCTGCACCAGAGCGGACCAACGGTGAGCCAGACGGTCGCCCGTATGGAGCGCGACGGACTGCTGCGGGTCGAGAACGACCGTCACCTGGTGATGACCGAGGAGGGGCGCAGGCTGGCCACCCACGTCATGCGCAAGCACCGGCTCGCCGAGCGCCTTCTGGTCGACGTCATCGGGCTGCCCTGGGAGGACGTCCACATCGAGGCCTGTCGCTGGGAGCACGTCATCTCCGAGGAGGTCGAGAAGCGCCTGGTGACGCTGCTCAACGCCCCCTCGGTGTGCCCGCACGGCAACCCGATCCCCGGCCTCGACGAGCTGGGCCTGGAGGGGTACGCCCCCGAACCGTTCACCGACGACTCCATCGTGCCGATGGTGGACGCGGCCTCGAACACGGACACCACCGTCACCGTGCGTCGCATCAGTGAACAGCTCCAGCCGGACGCCGACATCATGCTCACCTTGCGCGAATCCGGGGTACAACCCGGACAGGAAGTGGTCCTTCGGGCTTCGGACGGCGGAGTGCGGATCATCGGCGAGGACGGTCACAGCGACCTCCCCGCGGATGTCGCCGGGCACATCTTCGTCGCCAAGCCGTGAAACGTCCGTACACGTTGATTGGTTGTTCATCGGGATTGTCTCATTGCGCTGCGGGAACGTTGACGGTGTTGCTACGCTCGCCCCAAGGTGCGGTCGTTCGGGGTACCCGGAGCGGGCATGTATGCAGCTCATGACGGCGAGGTGGCGGCTAGATGACACGGTGGGGTGAGCCCTTCCGGGAGAGTGACGCGCTCGCCACGGCAGAGGTCGTGGATCAGGCCGAGATCGCCATCGTCGTCATCGACCGGTTCAGCCTCCTTCGGTACTGGAACCCCTACGCTCGCGAGCTGTTCGGGTTCATGGGCGGTCGTGACCACATCGGCCTGTCCCTACTGGACATCGGCATCCACGAGTCCGACCGCGAACACGCCTCCCAACTGGCCCGCCGCGTCCTTCGCGGCGAACCGTGGGAGGGCACCTTCGCGGTGCTCAAGGGCGACTCCACCTGGATCCACGTGCGAGCGCAGGCCGTGCCCATGCGCGACGACTCGGGCGAGATCGACGGCATAACCCTCATCGCCCGCGAGGCCCTGCGCAGTGGTCGGGTCGAGGAACAGTACGGGCTGCTCGAACGGATCGGCAGCCGCCTGGCCGGCTCCCTGGAGTTCGACTCCACCGTCAAGGGCGTGGCCGGGATCCTCGTCCCCCAGTTCGCCGACCACTGCTTCATCGACCTCTACGACCACGAACGGTTGGTCCGGCAGGTCTCCGTGCACGCCGAGGGCTGGACGCCCCCGCCCCGCACCTGGTTCGACGTCGGGGACGAGGTCCGCTACCCCGAACGCCACTTCGTCACCCAGGCGCTGCGTCGACTCGAAACCGTGGTCAGCAGCGACTACCTGTACGAGAACTCGCCCAACGACCGCTCCGACCGGGTCTCCCGCCAGGTCGGCGTCACCTCCGCGATCGCCGCGCCGCTCCGTGCCCGTGGTGAGGTGCTGGGCGTGCTCACCCTGGCCCTGTCCGGCCTCTCCCCTCGACAGAAGAGCAGCTACGGCGGCTTCGACCGCGACCTGGTCGGCGCCATCGCCTCCCGGGTCGCCCTGGCCATCGACAACGCCCGTCTGTTCGAGCAGGAACGCTCCACGGCGCTGGCCTTCCAGAACAGCCTGTTGCCCGGTGACTTCCCTCCCCTGGACGGGCTGACGGTCGCCAAGCAGTACCTGCCGGCCGGTCCGCTGGAGGCGCACGGCCACGGGGTGCAGACCCAGGTGGGCGGAGACTTCTACGACGCCATCCCCCTGTCCGCCGGACGGGTGGGCCTGGTCATCGGTGACGTGGAGGGCCGCGGCCCGCACGCCGCCGCCGTCATGGGCCAGCTGCGCGCCGCCCTGCGCGCCTTCGCCCAGGCCGACCGCGAACCCGCCGACATCCTGCGCGAGCTGGACGAGTGGGTGCGCCAGCTGGGCACCCCCGACGACAAGGGCGGGGTCTGGATCCCCAGCGTCAGTTGCCTGTACATGGTCTACGACGCCTGGTCCCGGGAGTTGTCCTACGCCAACGCCGGGCACGCGTCGCCCCTCCTCATCAACTCCGACACCGTGGAGACCCTGGACCTGGAGGTCACCGACCGCATGCTCGGCGTTCGCGCCAAGGGCGGGTCGGGGGAGGACATCGTCTACCACCAGGCCGACCTGCGCCTGCCCACCGGCGCGACCCTGGTGATGTACACCGACGGTCTGGTGGATCGCAAACCCGTGGGCGGCAAGTCCGACCCCGAACGTGCCCTGGCGCAGCTGACCGAACGCGTCGCCGAGGTCGCGGACAAGGACGTCGAACAGATCGCCGAGGCGGCCGTGTACAGCGTGCCGGGCGAGCTGGACGACGACACCGCGCTGTTGGTCGTGCGCACGCACTCCGAGGAGTTGGCGCTGCGCGAGGGCTGGTTCCCGTCCGAGGCCTCCACCGTGGGCGAGGCCCGACACCTGGCCGCGGACACCTTCAAGGAGTGGGGCGTCGATCGGGACCAGGCCGAACTGGCCTGCCTCCTCGTCTCGGAGATCGTCACCAACGTGGTCATCCACGCCACCCCTCGCCCCGTGCACCGTGAGTTCACCGGCGGCGGGGTGCTGGACTCGGAGACCCCGCTGGAGGGCGGCGGAGCGCCCGACGAGTTCGACGAGGACTGGAGCGACCTCTTGGAGGCCGTCGCGGAGGAGGACGAGTCCAGCGACGACTCCGGCGACAAGGAGTTCCTGCTCCGGTTGCGCCGTGGCGCCAACGCCGTGTGGGTGGAGGTCTTCGACCACGACCTGCGACTTCCCCGGATCCGCAGCGCCGCCGCCGACGACGAGGGCGGACGTGGCCTGTACCTGGTGGAGCAGCTCGCCAGCCGGTGGGGTTCGCGTCCCACACCGGACGGCAAGGCCGTGTGGTTCGAGATGCCGATGCACGCCCCCGAAGAGGCCGAGGACGTGGCGGCCGACGAGGCGGAGAAGGTCGACGAGGACGTCTGAGCCGGCGTGCGGCGGTGTGCCGGGCGGGTCACCGCCGCACACCGCCGCCCCGACCGACCCGGTCCTTCCGGTCTGCGACCACCACCATCGGCCACGGGGATCTCGAAGTGCCGATTCGATGATTCACCCTCTTTTCCCAGGTGGGGTAACGTGCCCCGTTAAACCTGTTCCGGGTCGCTGAAAAAAGGCCGTCAGAACACCTTGCCTTACTGTAGTCGGATGGTTACTTTATCCAGTGGTAAACGGACATCCCGCTGCGGAAATGGTGGTGTGTGCATTGTCGTCCGGGGCGGGAAAACTGGTCCTGAGTTCCACCGGTGATTTCGGGGGAGAAAGCCCCGATGGGATCGCCGGCCCCCTTCGGCGACCCTGGGTGTTCGCCAAGAGGGGTGGTGTGTCCCTCCTCGGGGCCTTCGCGATCGTGCTTGCCCTCGCGGCTCCGGCGTTCGCCGAGCCCCCGACCTCCCTGCCCGCGAATTCCTCCGAGGCCGAAGCGAAATGGCAACCGGCCTTCGACTACGACACGGACGGTTGTTATTCGACGCCCGCGATCGGACCCGATGGCAGTGTCGCCGAAGGGTTGAACACCTCGGGGGCACTGAACGGAAACTGTCGCGACCAGTCCGACCTGGACAACACCAATTCTTATTCTCGCGCCAAGTGTGATGACAGTGGTTGGTGCGCCTACATGTACGCCCTCTACTTCGAAAAGGACCAGGTCCTGCCCGGATGCTGTGGGCATCGGCACGACCTGGAACACGTCGTGGTGTGGGTCCTCGACGACGAGGCGCGCCACGTGTCGGCCTCGGCGCACGGAGACTACGACACCCGGGCGGCGGAGGACCTCCTCTGGGAGGGCACCCACCCCAAGATCGTCTACCACAAGGACGGCGCCTCCACCCACGCCTTCCGGTTCGCCGCCGACCACGACGACCCACCCGAGAACCACTACGGGGTCTGGCAGTACCCGGACCTGGTGGGCTGGGACGGCTACCCCGAGGGGATCAGGGACATCCTCGTGAGGGCCGACTACGGCTCCGCGCAGCTCGACCTCAAGGACGAGCGGTTCGGTGACTCGCTCGCCAAGGCCGTTCCCGACGGGATCGACTTCGACCCGTACGCCTGAACCATCGAGGCCGAGGCTCGGGCGGCCGGTCCCCACCCGCCTATGGGATCGTTCGTTCGTGCCTCGCCGATTCTCCGGACGCCGAAGGGCCCGCCTCGTGAGGCGGGCCCTTGGTGTGTTCGACGTCGGTCAGCGCCAGGACCAGGCCCACAGCAGCATGCAGACGAAGATGAAGACCAGGACGATGGCACCGGTCTTCCACGGAATGTGGACCTTCGGACGGAGCTTGCGGACGCCGAGGACCAACAGGATGACCAACAGCCCCATCACGATGAGGCCGTCCCACGCTCCGCTCATGACCGGGACCCTTCCGAACGGGGGTTTAGGGCATGTTCCGCGAATACATACCCTGCTGCGCGGCGCCCCAGCGGCACCGTCACTGCGTTCTCATCAGTCGACAGCCAAACCCGGGCGGGCCCCCGCTGTGCGACACTGCCGAGCTTGCGAGGCCGTGCACAGTAGGGGCACTCCTTCTTCGGCCTTGTGCCGGCACCACTGGATGCGCCGCTCGCGACGGGCAGCATCCACGGAATACGCCCTACAGACCCAGGCCCCGGCCCACGATCTCCTTCATGATCTCGGTGGTGCCACCGAAGATCGTCTGGACGCGTGAGTCCTGCCAAGCCCGTGCCACGGGGTATTCCATCATGTACCCGTACCCACCGTGAAGCTGGAGGCAACGGTCCATGACCCGGTTGCACATCTCGGTGGTCCACCACTTGGCCTTCGCGGCGTCCTCGACGGTGAGCTCACCCCGGTTGAGCAGCTGGACCGCCCGGTCCACGTAGGTGCGGCCCAGGTCCACCTCGGTGGCCGACTCGGCCAGGACGAAACGGGTGTTCTGGAAGCGTCCGATAGGTCGACCGAAGGCGGTGCGGTCACGGCAGTACTCGATGGTGTGCTGGAGCATGAAGTCGGCCGAGGCCACCGCGCAGGTGGCGATGGACAATCGCTCCTGCGGCAGGTTCCGCATCAGGTGGATGAAGCCCTGGCCCTCGGTGCCGATGAGGTTGGCCGCGGGCACGCGCACGTCGTCGAAGAACAGTTCGGCGGTGTCCTGCGCCTTCATGCCGACCTTGTCGAGGTTGCGGCCACGGTCGAAGCCGGGCGTATCGCGTTCGACGCAGATCAGGGAGAAGCCCTGCGCACCCGCCTCGGGGTCGGTCTGGGCGACCACGACCACCAGGTCGGCGTTGATGCCGTTGGTGATGAAGGTCTTGGCGCCGTTGAGCACGAACTCGTCGCCGTCGCGTACCGCGGAGGTCTTGATCCCTTGGAGGTCGCTGCCGGTCCCGGGCTCGGTCATGGCGATGGCGGTGATCAGCTCACCGGAGGCGAAGCCCGGCAGCCAGCGCTTCTTCTGCTCGTCGTTGGTCAGGCCCACCAGGTAGGGGGCCATGACGTCGTTCTGGAGGGTGACGCCGAGGCCTGTGGCGTGGGCACGGCAGATCTCCTCGTTGACGATCTGGTTGTAGCGGTAGTCGTGGACGCCGGTACCCCCGTACTCCTCGGGCACGCCGTGACCGAGCAGCCCGACCCGGCCCGCCCCGACCCACACCTGACGGGGGACGACGCCGTCCTTCTCCCACTGGCCGTGGAAGGGCTGGACCTCCCGCTTGAGGAACTCCGCGACCGATTCGCGGAAGAGTTCCTGGTCGGCGTCGAAGAGTTCCCGCTTCATGTGCTGCTCCGAGGGTGTCGGGGATCACTGTGTTCCCACACGGTAACCGAATCACGTTCGGTTATGAAGGTCGGGAGGCAAGTGGGGGCAAAGTTCCCGTTCCCCCTGGCGGTTCCCCGACCCGAGGAGGAAGGGGCTTCCTAGTGTGGCCGCAGCGGGGGCGCCGGACGGTGAGCGTCGCCTGCCACGATCGGGGAGGCGATTCGATGGCCCGTGGCGGCGGCGCCGACCAGGGCGCGGAGGATCGGCGCGAGCACCAAGGTGCGCGGATCGCGTTGATCATGACCGCCCTGATGCTCACGGTCCTGTTGTCCGCGCTCGACCAAACGATCGTGTCGACCGCGCTGCCGACGATCGTCGCCGACCTGGGCGGGCTCAACCACCTGTCCTGGGTGATCACCGCCTACCTCCTGGCCGTCACCGCCAGCACCCCGCTGTGGGGCAAGCTCGGCGACCAGTTCGGCCGCAAGAAGCTGTTCCTCACCTGCATCGCCGTGTTCCTCGTGGGCTCGATGCTGTGCGGGATCGCCCAGAACATGCTCCAACTGATCCTCTCCCGCGGCTTCCAGGGGATCGGTGGCGGCGGTCTCATGGTGTTGGCCTCGGCCCTCATCGGCGACGTGGTCTCACCACGCGAGCGCGGCAAGTACCAAGGGCTCTTCGGAGCGGTCTTCGGCGTATCCAGTGTCGCGGGCCCTCTCCTGGGCGGGTTGTTCGTGGACCACCTGTCGTGGCGGTGGGTGTTCTACGTGAACCTCCCACTGGGGCTGCTGGCGTTCGTGACGGTCCTGCGCTTCCTGCCCGGCCGTTCGCCCTACGGACGGCAGAACATCGACTACGCGGGCATCGTCCTGCTCGCCGCCACCGCCGTGTGCCTCACCCTGGTCGCCTCCTGGGGCGGGAGCGTGTACGGCTGGCTGTCCTGGCAGATCATCGGCCTGTCGGCGGGCGCGGTGGTCCTCGGCCTGGGCTGGTGGCTCACCGCCCGTCGGGCCACCGACCCGGTCATACCGCTGGGTCTGTTCCGTGATTCCACCGCCGTGGTGGCCATGGCCATCGGCTTCTGCGTGGGCTTCGCGATGATGGGGTCGATGGCGTTCCTGCCGTTGTTCCTCCAGATCGTGCACGGACTGTCTCCGACGGCGTCCGGTCTGCATCTGCTGCCGATGGTCGTGGGCATGCTGATCACCTCCGTCACGAGCGGTCGCCTGGTGACGCACACCGGAAGGTACAAGCCCTATCCGATCGCGGGAATGGCGCTCACCGCGACCGGCCTGTTCCTGATGTCGGGGATGGGGCCGGACAGTTCGCTGCTGGAGATGAGCCTGTACTTCTTCGTCCTGGGCGTCGGCCTGGGCCTGGTGATGCAGGTGGTGGTCGTGGTGGTGCAGAACGCCGTGGCCTACGAGGACCTGGGCGTGGCCACGTCGACGGCCACCTTCTTCCGGTCGATCGGGGGTTCGTTCGGCACGGCCGTGTTCGGCGCGGTCTTCGCCGGACAACTCGCCTCGAACCTGGCCGAGCGCGCGGAGGAGATCCGTCTGCCGCCCGGGGTGAAACCCATGGATCTGGAGTCCGACCCCAGGGCGCTGGATCAACTGTCGCCCGGCGAACAGGCGGGCTTCCTGGAGGCCTACGCCGACGCCATCGACGTCGTCTTCCTGACGGCCGTTCCCGTGGCGATCATCGGGTTCGTGCTGGCGGTGTTCCTGAAGCAGATCCCGTTGCGCACCACCATCACCACCCCGGACCTGGACGAGACCTTCTCCCCGGTGGCGGCGCCGAGCCGGACCACGATCGCTCAGGTCGAGCACGAGATCTACCAGGCCACCGGGGCCGAGGGCGCCGAGACGATGTACGGAAGGTTGCGGGAGGCCGCCGGTCTGGACGTGTCCATCGAGGGCTGCTGGGCGCTCAGCCACCTGGGCGTCAAGGGTCCGCTCTCGGTGGACCAACTGCATCGGTTCTCCGGCCTGGCGGTGTCCCGGTGGAGGAACGTGCACCAAGAACTCTTGGAGAACGGCTACCTGGTCTCCGACAGCGAGCCGTGGGAGTTGAACTGGCGCGGTGAGGACGCCGTCCGCAGACTCTACGAGGCGCAGCGCACCGCGTTGCGCTCCCTGCTCTCGGACTTCGACCCGGACGAGCATCCCGACGTGTTCGAGGTCCTGGAGAAGGTCACCGGGGACACCCTGGGCGATCAACGCGACGCGGGCCGCCTGGGTGACGCCGACGGGGGCCCGGATCGAGAGCGCGGCTGAGCTGGGCCGAGGGCGGGAAGTCGGGGGCGGGGGCTTGCCAGGGAGGTGAAACCGAATACAGTTCGGTTCAATAGGACGTCACATCCCAGCCCCTTGGAGGACCCCGTGGCCGAGGCATACATCGTCGGCGCAGTTCGTACCCCCGTCGGCACCAAGAAGGGCGCGCTCGCCGCGGTGCACCCGGCGGACCTGGGGGCGCACGTCCTCAAGGAACTCATCGAGCGCACCGGGGTCGACCCCTCCGCCGTCGAGGACGTCATCATGGGCGTGGTCAGCCAGGCCGGACCGCAGGCCCTGGACCTGGCCCGCACCGCGTGGCTCTCCGCGGGACTACCCGAGACCGTCGCCGGTGTCACCATCGACCGCCAGTGCGGCTCCTCCCAGCAGTCCATCCACTTCGCCGCCCAGGGCGTCATGTCCGGGACCCAGGACCTCGTCGTGGCGTCCGGTGTGGAGAACATGGGCATGGTGCCGATGGGCTCCAACGTCCAGCACGCCATCGAGAACGGCATCTCGCTGTACGGCGAGGGCTGGATCGAGCGTTACGGGACCCAGGAGATCTCCCAGTTCCGCGGCGCCCAGCTCATGTGTGAGAAGTGGGGCTACAAGCGCGAGCAGCTGGAGCGGTTCGCCCTGGAAAGCCACCGTCGCGCCGCCGCCGCTCTGGAGGCGGGCCACTTCGACTCCCAGATCGCGCCGATCGCCGGCGTCTCCCAGGACGAGGGCGTGCGCCCCGACACCACCATGGAGAAGATGGCCGGACTCAAGCCGCTGCGCGAGGGTTGGGAGCTCACCGCCGCGATCGCCAGCCAGATCTCCGTCGGCGCCGGCGCCCTGCTCATCGCCTCCGAACGCGCGGTGAAGCAGCACGGCCTGACCCCGCTCGCCCGCATCGTCCAGCTGTCGCTGATCGGCGACGACCCGGTCTACATGCTCACCGCGCCCATCCCCGCGACCAAGATCGCCTTGGAGAAGGCCGGTCTGAGCATCGACGACATCGACGTCACCGAGATCAACGAGGCGTTCGCGCCGGTGCCGATGTCGTGGATCGACGAACTGGGCGCCGACCCGGCCAAGGTCAACCCCAACGGTGGCGCCATCGCCCTGGGCCACCCGCTGGGCGCCACCGGTTCGGTCCTGATGACCAAACTGGTCAACGAACTGCACCGCACCGGCGGTCGCTACGGCCTGCAGACCATGTGCGAGGGCGGTGGCCAGGCCAACGTCACCATCATCGAACGCGTCTGACCCGCGCCCCCGAACGGGCCGCGCACCCACGGTGCGCGGCCCGTTCTCGTATCGGATCCAGGAAGCCGCTTGATAGCAGGCATGCAGGCGGTCACGATTCAGGTATGAGTCAGAGCGAGCACCCCACCCGGATGATGCGCGCGGTCACCGACCCGGGCCTGGAGGATGACGAGGCTCGGACGGTCCGAGCCAAACTCGCGCGGGCAGGCCTCCTGGATGAATCGGGTACCCCGCGCTCTCGGCCGAGTCGGGAGGCCGTCGAGAGGGCTCGCCGTGCCGCTGGAGGGGGAACCCCTTTGGAGGGTCTGGTGACGGAAGGCCGCGAGTGAGCGTATTCGCCGACACGTCCGCGATGACCAAGCTCTACGCGGACGAGCACGGAAATCGTGCGGTTCGTGCTCTGGAGCGGTTCACACCGGCGTCCGAAGAGCCCCCTCAGGTCGGGCGTCCCGGCCGGCGTGGGGTGGGGAGCGCCTCGCCGCCCACGCCGTTGTCCAGGCCGAGCCAGTCGGCCATCTCGGCCAGCTGTTCCATGAGCGCCGGCATGGTGTCGGCCGGGGCGTCCTCCTCCAGGGTGATCCGGCGGGCCAGGAGGGTTCCCGACGCGCGGTCGGCCTTGAGGTCGACCCGGGCGACCAGGTCCTCTCCCAGCAGGAACGGCAGCACGTAGTAGCCGTGCACGCGCTTGGCGGCGGGCACGTAGATCTCCAGTCGGTAGCGGAACCCGAACAGCTCCTCGGCCCGGTCGCGTGTCCACACCAGGGAGTCGAAGGGGCTCAGCAGGGCACGGGCCTCGACCTTGCGGGGGATTCGGGCGTCCTTGTGCAGGTAGGCGGTGCGCTCCCGGCCGCGTACGGACACCGGGACCAGTTCACCGGCCTCCACCAGGTCGCCGATGGCGGCGCGGGTCTCGGCGCCCTTGAGCCGGAAGTAGTCGCGCAGATCGGGTTCGGTGGCGATGCCGTGGGCCCGGGCGGCGATGGCCACCAGCTCCCGGTGCGCCTCCTGCGGGGTGGGGTGGGCGAGACCGTGCACCGCGGAGGGCAGCACGCGTTCGGGCAGGTCGTAGCGGCGTTCGAACTGGACGTTGCGTCCGTTGGTGGTGAGGTCGCCGATCCAGAACAGGTATTCCAGGCACTTCTTGACCTCGGACCAGTTCCACCCCCAGTGCTCCTTGGTGCGAGGCGCGTCCTGGGCCAGTGAGCCCTCGACCTCGCGGGCGGTGGCCGGACCGACCCGGGCCACCTCTTCGTAGACGGCCTTGACCAGGTGCGGCTTCTCCTCGCGGATGCCGTTCAACCAGCCGACGCGTTCCTGGGCGCGGTTGCGTTCCATCCGGTGCCGCATGAGCCGGTGGGTTCCGGGTGGCACCAGGCTGGCCTCATGGGCCCAGCACTCGACCAGCCGGGCCGGGCCGGACCCGACGGCGGTGGTGGTCGCCCGGTCCAGCAGGGCGGGGTCGTAGGCGCCCAGGCGGGCGAAGACCGGCAGGTACTGGCTGCGGGCGAGCACGTTCACGCTGTCGATCTGTAGGATCCCGATCCGGCGCAGCACCCGTGCCAGGTGGGCGAGGGTGGGTTCGCCCTTGGGACGTGGATCGGCGAAACCCTGGGCGGCCAAGGCTATGCGGCGGGCCTGGGATGGGGAGAACTCGGCGTCGCGACGGGGGTGCGGTTCGACCATGCGACCCAACCTAACCTCCGGCACCGACGATCCGAGGTCTTCTCGGTTTCGGAGGGCTTTCCGGCCGATCGACGAAAAAACCTTGCGCACAATGCGAACCGTAGGGAAGACTCGGCCGTCCAAGGAAGCGCGACGGAAAACAACCGAGCATGTGCCGGGAGTCGCACGACCCCGGTGCGGAGGACGGCCGCACCGGGGTTTCCTCATGTCAGGGGCCTGCCCGGGGCCGGGACGTCGGCGGGATGACTTAGCCTTCTGCTGTGCGTATCGCGACATGGAATGTGAACAGTGCCCGGGCCAGGGCCGAGCGGATCGGTGACTGGTTGGACCGCAGCGACGTCGACGTCGTCGCCATCCAGGAGACCAAGGCCCGCGACGACCAGTTCCCGGCGTCGGTCTTCACCGACCGCGGCTACGAGGTCGCCCATCACGGCCTCTCCCAGTGGAACGGGGTCGCGATCGCCTCGCGGGTGGGTCTCGACGACGTCCGGATCGGCTTCCCCGGCCAGCCCGGCTTCGGCGACCCCGAGGAACGCGAGGCCCGCGCCATCGCCGCCACCTGCGATGGTGTCCAGGTGTGGAGCCTGTACGTGCCCAACGGGCGCGAGATCGGCCACCCCCACTACGACTACAAGCTGCGCTGGTTGGAGGCCCTGCGTCAGGCCGGCACCGCCCGCCTGGCCGAGGACCCCCAGGCGCAGATCGCCTACGTGGGCGACTTCAACATCGCCCCCCAGGACGACGACGTGTGGGACGTCGCCGCCTTCGAGGGGCTCACCCACGTCACCGAACCCGAGCGCGCCGCCTTCACCGGGCTGGTCGAGGCCGGGTTCGAGGAGGTCGTGCGCGAGTACACGCCGGGCCCGGGCGTGTACACCTACTGGGACTACAAGGGGCTGGCGTTCCCCAAGCGCAGGGGCATGCGCATCGACTTCGTGCTCGCCTCGCCGGCGCTCAAGGCCCGGGTGACCGGCGCGAGCATCGACCGCGAGGAACGCAAGGGCAAGGGCGCCTCGGACCACGCGCCCGTCATCGTGGCGTTGGACGGGGCCGACAGTCGGCCCGTCGACCGGGAGAAGAAGTGAGCGACGACGTGAATTCCAGAGTGCCCCGCCTGGCGGTCTTCGGCAGCGTCAACATGGACCTGGTCGCCTACGTGGGACGGATGCCGGGCGGTGGCGAGACCGTCACCGGTACCGACTTCCGGCAGGTTCCCGGCGGCAAGGGCGCCAACCAGGCCGTGGCCGCGGCGCGGGCGGGTGCTCGGGTGGCCTTCCTCGGCGCCGTCGGTGAGGACACCTTCGGGTCGGAGTTGCGCGCCAACCTGGAGGCGGAGGGGATCGACGTCAAGGGACTGCGCACCGTGCCGGGCGTCTCCGGCATCGCCCACATCGTGGTGGAGGGGGACGGCGGCAACCGCATCATCGTGGTCCCCGGTGCCAACGGTGAGGTCTCCGGGGTACCGGAGTCCGACCGCGGGCTGCTGGAGGGCGTCGACGCGCTGCTGCTCCAGTTGGAGTTGCCCATGGAGGCCGTGGTGGCCGGGGCGCGGATGGGTCGTGAGACGGGTGTGCCGGTCTACCTGACCCCCGCGCCCGCGCGTGAGCTCCCCGACGAGCTCCTGGCCGACGTGGACGTGCTGGTCCCCAACCAGCACGAGGCGGCGGCGATCACCGGACACGACGAACCGGTCGCCGCGCTGGCCGCGCTGCTGGAGCGTGTTCCGGAGGTGTTGCTGACCCTGGGTTCGGCCGGGTCGCTGTACGGGCGTCGCGGTGAGGAGCCGGTGGCGGTCCCGGCGCGGCGGGTGAAGGCGGTGGACACCACCGCCGCGGGTGACACCTTCTGCGGGTCCTTCGCGGTGGCCCGGGCCGAGGGGCGTTCTCCGCGAGAGGCGATGGAGTTCGCCGCGACCGCGGCCGCGATCTCCGTGGGACGGCACGGAGCGAGCTCATCGATGGCCACGCGCGATGAGGTGGAGGCCCTGCTCAAGGGCTGAACCGAGGACGCGAGCGTCGCTCTGTCGGGCGCACGACTTGAGGGCCCGGGTGGGTACGGCACCCGGACGGTTCAGGGCGTGTGCCCGATCTGCTTGAGGAAGGGCGCGGGGTCCTGGTTCTGGACGCGGACCTCCAGCACGACGTCGACCAGGTCGCCGACCATCCGGCCGCCCCAGGGGAGCGGGCCGCCGTCTCCCACGCCGAACTCGGACAGGTGCAGCTGGGTGGTGGCGGAGAAGAAGTGTCCGTAGGTGTCGTTCGGGGACACGTAGTCGGGTGCCTCACCGACCCATTCCGCGGCCAGGCTGACGGGACGTGAGCGGCCGTGCAGTTCCAGGTCTCCGTGGACCCGGAAGGAGTTCTGCCGGCGGCCGGGCTCCAAGGAGGTCGAGGTGAAGCGCAGCTTCGGGTGGTTCGTGACGTCCAGGAAGTCGGCCGAGCGCAGGTGGTCGTCCCGGGCCCGCACCCCGGTGTTGACGCTGGCGGTGGCGATCTCCACCTCGACGGAGGAGAGGGTGGGGTTATCGGTCACGTGCAGCTGACCGTACGCGTCGCCGAAGGTTCCCTGAACCCGACCGAAGCGCAGGTAGTGGGCGACGAAGATCAGGCTCGAGTGCAGTGGATCCAGGTACCAGGTACCCGGACCGGGGCCGAAGCCCGCGGCGGCTGTCATAGACGATATCTCCCGCTTGTCTGGTATGGGGCTTTTGTCCACATACTGTAAGTGTGATGTTCCACCGCAACGTGGAGTTCCGGTTCGAGTCACCACGAGAGATTCGACTCGCTCTGTCCGGGAAGTCCTCGAAAGCGACCATGACCAGCGACATCGAACCCCCTGGGAGGGGCTCTCGGACGGTCGGTCCAGGGCGGCCCCGACCGGTTCCGGCCATCGCGGGACGGGAGGGGCCGGAGAACGAGAAAGGGCCGGGGCGTTCACCCCGGCCCTTCGTCCACTCGCGACTACATGTACTCGGGGGACTCCACACCGAGCAGGTCCAGGCCACGCACCAGCACCCGCAGCGCCACCGCGACCAGGGCCAGTCGCGACTCGCGCTCGGCGTCGGTCGCGGCGGTCAGCACCGGGCAGTGCTCGTAGAACGCCGTGAGCGTCTGAGCCAGCTCGAACAGGTACGAGGACAGACGGTGCGGCTGTAGCAGGTCGCCGGTCTGTTCCACCACGGGGCCGAAGCCCAGCAGCTTCAGCGCCAGATCGCGCTCGGCGCTCTCGGACACGGTGATCCGACCCTCGATCCCGGTCGGGTCCACCTCGCCCTTACGGAAGATCGAACGGATCCGCGCCTGCGCGTACTGCAGGTACGGGCCGGTGTTGCCGGTCAGCGCCAGCATCCGGTCGAAGTCGAACACGTACTCGGTGTCGTGCGAGACCGACAGGTCCGCGTACTTCACCGCGCCGATGCCGACCTTGCGGGCGATCTCGGCCCGGCTCTCCTCGTCCAGGTCGGGGCGGGTCTCGGCGACCACGGCGGCGGCCCGGTCGACCGCCTCGTCCAGCAGCTGCATGAGCCGGACCGGTTGGCCGCTGCGGGTACGCAGGATCTTGCCGTCCGACCCCAGCACGTTGCCGATCTGCACGTGCGTGGTCTCCACGTCCGCCGGCAGCCACCCGGCCTTGCGGGCGGTGGACCACACCATCTTGAAGTGCATGGCCTGCGGAGCGCCCACCACGTACAGGACGCGGTCGGCCTTGAGGTCGTCCACCCGGTAACGGATGGTCGCCAGGTCCGTGGTGGCGTAGCCGTAGCCGCCGTCGCTCTTGCGGATGATCAGTGGCACCGGCTTGTCCTCGCGGCCGGTGAAGCCGTCCAGGAACACGCACAGGGCGCCGTCGCTGACCTCGGCGATGCCCTTGGACTCCAGCTCCGCGCACACGTCGGCGAGCATGTCGTTGTAGCTGCTCTCACCGGCCAGGTCGTCGTCGGTGAGGGTCACGCCGAGCCGGGCGTACACCTTGTTGAAGTAGACCTTGGAGAGGCCCACCAGCTTGCGCCACAACCGCAGCGTCTCCTCGTCGCCGCCCTGGAGGGCGACCACCCGACGGCGGGCGCGCGCGGCGAAGTCGCCGTGGTCCTCGCCGGAGGAGTCGAACTTGGTGCGGGCCGCCTGGTAGAAGGCGTTGGGGTCGGTGGTGAGCAGGTCGGACTCGGGGGAGTCCTCCCCGACCTCCAGCAGGTGCTCGATGAGCATGCCGAAGGGGGTGCCCCAGTCGCCGATGTGGTTCTGCCGGATGACGTTGTGACCCAGGAACTCCAGGGTGCGGGCCAAGGAGTCGCCCACGACCGTGGTGCGCAGGTGCCCGACGTGCATCTCCTTGGCCACGTTGGGCGCGGAGTAGTCGAGCGGGATGTTCTTCCGCTCCTGCAGGGGCACGCCGACGCGGTCGTCGTCGAGGAGCAGGCGCGCCTGGTCGGCGATCCAGTCCTCGCGAAGCGTGAGGTTGATGAAGCCCGGGCCGCTGACCTCGACGTCACGGCAGACGTCGGAGACGTCCAGGTGCTCCATGATCGCCGCGGAGACCTCGCGGGGCTTTCGGCCCAGACGCTTTGCGAGCGCGAGTGCGGCGTTCGCCTGGTAGTCAGCGAACTGGGACGGGCGGATGACGGGGTCGGTGTCGGCGAACTCGGGACCGAAGGCGGCGCCGAGGGCGGACTGGACCCGTCGCGAGAGTACTTCCTGCGGGTCGGCCATGGCTCCAAGCCTACCGACCGGCCACACCCGTCCCTACTGATATGGCCCAGGCCACATCCAGGACTTTCGGGGGCTGTGCGGAACCCCGACCCCTCCCTAGGCTTGAAGACATGAGAGACAGGAACCAACTGTGGGATCCGGCCTCCCCCGGAGTCATGCGACTGCCCTCCGGACGCCTGGTGCGCGGTCGCGGACTCGCCCTGCCGCTGCCGGCCGGCCCGCGCCCGGAGTTCGCGGTGTACCTGCTCGACCATGAACCGCCCACGGTCCAGTGGGTGGCCAGGTGGGTGCGCTGGGAGGACTTCGGGCTACCCACGGACGACACGGACACCCTGGAGCGCCTGCGGGAGGCGCTGGAGCGTTCGGGGGAGCAGCGGGTGGAACTGGCCTGTCTCGGCGGCCGGGGACGTACGGGGACGGCGCTGGCCTGTCTGACGGTCCTCGACGGCGTGCCCGCGAAGGACACGGTGGGTTACGTGCGCGAGCACTACTCGACGCTCGCCGTGGAGACCACCGAACAGGAGGAGTACGTCCGCGGCCTCGCCGTGTAGTTCTGCGCCCTCGGCGGGGGGCCGATCAGCGTTCGTCCTGTGGGCGCCGGTGGAGCCAGACCGGTGAACGGTGGTGCACCCGTCGGCGTATCCGCTCGTCCATCCGCCCGCCCGCCAGGTCGTTGGCGAGCCGACAGGCGTGGGCCACGCTCGTGCGGTTGCTGTCGCCGTGGGCGATCACCACCGTGCCGTTCAGGCCGAGCAGGGCGGCGCCCCCGTAGGTCTCGCTGTCGAAGCGCTCGCGCAGTCGGCGCAACGCGCCTCGTTGCAGCACGGCCCCGGCCTTGGCGATGGTGGAGGAGGTGATCGCCTCCTTCATGGCGTTGAGGGTGAACCCGGCGGTCCCCTCGACGGTCTTGAGCGCCACGTTGCCGGTGTGCCCGTCGGTGACCACCACGTCCACCTTCCCGGTGAGCAGGTCGTGGCCCTCGACGTTGCCCTGGAAGTCCAGGTCCGGAACCTCGGCCAGCAGCTCCACCGTGCGGCGGACCAGCTTGTTGCCCTTCCCCGGTTCGGAACCGATGGTCAGCATGCCCACCCGCGGGTTCTCGACGCCGAACGCCGTCTGCGCGTACGCGCAACCCAGGTGCGCGAACTGCACGAGCATCTCCGGCTTGGCGTCGGCGTTGGCGCCGGCGTCCACCAGGATCGTGGGCGTGGGCAGGGTGGGAAGGGTCACCGCCAGCGCGGGTCGTAGGACCCCCGGTCGGGTGCGCAGGCGGACGGTGGAGGTGGCCACGATCCCTCCGGTGGAACCCGCCGAGACCAGGGCGTCGGCGTCGCCGCGTCGGATGAGTCGGCAGGCGACGGCGGCGCTGGACCGGGGGCGCCGCCAGCTGGCCAGGGCGCCCTCGTCCATCGCGATGCTGTCCTCGGCGTGTACGACCGGGATGTCGCGCAGGGCGCCCTCCTCGGCGAGCATCGCCGCGATCTCGGTGCGTCGGCCCACCAGAAGCACGCGAAGGCCCAGGTCGCGGACGGCCGTCACGGCCCCGCGCACGATCTCTCGGGGTGCGTTGTCGCCACCCATGGCGTCCACCGCGATGATCGGCGGTGACGTTCGCGGAGCGGGGGATTCCGCGTCGGGTGTGCCACTCATCGTCGGTTGGTTCCTCACAGTCCGGGGATGCTACCGCGTCACCCTCGTCACGCCTTTATCGGGCGCGTTCGTACACTCATGCGAGGATACTTCCAGAATGTCCAGGTCAGGGCTGGATTTAACGTGGGGTGGGTACAAGACCCCCTGCGGGGGTATATCCGCTCGCCGGCTCCCCTGCTCGGAACACTCCGTGCACGGGAGACAACCGAATTTTCATCCAGAGGTGGTCCACCGGTACCCGTAATGCCGGAGCCACCCGCTCAGGGCTGCCTTCCGGGCACCCTGCCTACCGCAGGAGAGGAGAGGCGTGAGCGTTACGCCTGACGCGGCACAGTCCCCGTCCGCCGGACGTCGGTTTCGTGCCTACACGACGAAACACCTCGACGAGTTCACGGCGCGAGCCGGTCTCTCGACCGATGAGCGGCTCGCGGTCAAGGCGGTGGCACACGTGCTGCCGTTCCGCGTCAACAGCTACGTCATCGACGAGCTCATCGATTGGGACGCCGCTCCAGACGATCCGATCTACCGACTGGTCTTCCCCCAGTCGGACATGCTTCCGAAAGAGGACGTCGCCCGCATCGCCGACCTGCTGAGCGCCGGTGCCGGGCGAAAGGAGCTCAACGAGGCCGCCAACCAGGTCCGCGCCAAGCTCAACCCGCACCCCGCCGGACAGATGGACCTCAACGTGCCCACCATGGGCAACGAGGAGCCCATCCCCGGCATTCAGCACAAGTACAAGGAGACGGTGCTCTTCTTCCCGAAGCAGGGGCAGACGTGCCACGCGTACTGCACCTACTGCTTCCGTTGGGCACAGTTCGTCGGTGACGCCGACCTGAAGTTCGCGTCGGGCGAGATCGACCAGATGGTCGAGTACGTGCGTTCGCACCCCGAGGTCACCAGCGTCCTGTTCACCGGTGGCGACCCGATGATCATGGGCGAGGGGGTCATCTCCCGCTACATCGAGCCGCTGCTGGAGATCGAGCACCTCGAAGCGATCCGGATCGGTACGAAGGCCCTGGCCTACTGGCCGCAGCGCTTCACCACCGACCCGGACGCCGACGACACGCTGCGCCTGTTCGAGAAGGTCGTCGCCTCGGGCAAGAACCTCGCGTTCATGGCGCACTTCTCGCACCCGAACGAGATGCGTCCGGAGCTCGTGCAGGAGGCCGTGCGCCGCATCCGCGCGACCGGCGCCGTCATCCGCACGCAGGCTCCGCTGATCCGCACGATCAACGACGACTCCGCCACCTGGGAGAGCATGTGGCGGACGCACGTGCGGCACGGCATGGTGCCCTATTACATGTTCGTGGAGCGTGACACCGGCCCGCAGGACTACTTCGCGGTGCCGCTGGCCGAGGCCTACGACATCTTCCGTGGTGCCTACCAGAAGGTCTCGGGTCTGGCCCGGACGGTCCGTGGACCGTCCATGTCGGCGACCCCGGGCAAGGTGTGCGTGGACGGGGTGACGGAGATCGCGGGAGAGAAGGTCTTCGTCCTCCACTTCATCCAGGCGCGCGACCCGGAGCTGGTCGGCAAGCCGTTCTTCGCCCAGTACGACGAGAACGCGGCCTGGTTGTTCGACCTCAAGCCCGCCCTGGGCGCCACCCACCTGCCGTGGGAACAGGCCCCGGTCGGCGCCAACGGTCTGGTCGACCCCACTCGCATCTGACACGGAGCGTCGGACGCGTGAGGTTCAAGCGGTCCCGTCGGCCCATCCCTTGGGGCGGGCGGGACCGGGCGAGGTCGGCGGTCCCTTACCGCCGAACGTGCCACGCACCGGAACGACCTCCGATGAACAGACGGAGCCCGGCACCTGGTTTGGGGCCGGGCTCCGCTCGTGTGTACGTCGTGGACGGATGTCGGTCCGCGTGGCACGGGAGTGGACCACGCGGACCTCGACGTACACACGTTCCCGGGCTGGCTCTTCGTGGGGGGGTGGGGTGCCCGGGGTGGGGCGAGGGTCAGCTCAAGAGGGCGTCGAAGTCACCGGTCTTGGCGCCTCGAACGAAGGCCTTGATCTCCTCGGGGGTGTAGACGAGGGCGGGACCCTCGGGATCTCGGGAGTTCCGTACGGCGATGTCGCCGTCGGGGAGGGTGGCGACCTCTACGCAGTTCCCGTCCGGGTTGCTCCAGCTGCTCTTGGTCCAATCGACCCGTAGCCGGTCCGCGGGAACGCCGTTGTAGATCGGATACATCCTCAACCTCCTGGAACTTCGGGGGACTCGCGGGTGGTCCACAGGCGGCTCCAGCGCGCCGCACTCATCGGATCGGGCCGCCACGGTCCCGCCGATCGGGTCGGCCGCGCCACCGGATGGTCCTGATGTCCCCTTGCGAGGCCAAAGCGTAGTGCATGCACGTGCATCCGTGATTGCATCGGCAAGCACTCATGGGTCCGCGCGTAGAACCCCGGTGGAGGAACCGCATGTCAGGCCTAACGCGTGACGGGCGCCGATGGTTCGCCGTTTTCGGATCGTTCTTCACTCGTGGCCGAAGTAGGACACGCGGGGAAAGGACGAAGCCCCGGGCGTGAGACGACCGGGGCGGGTGGGGAAACGGGGGGAAGGTGGTGGTCAGTCGCCGTAGCGCTCCAGGAAGCCTTTGAGGATGCCCTCGGTCTGCGCCGGTAGCGGGGCCTGGGTGGCGAGGTGGTCCATGGTCTGGGCGTAGCCGCTCGTGTCGTCGTACTTGTCGAAGTACAGCGCGCTGTTCAACTGTTCCAGATACACCACGTCGGGCAGTTGCGGCGTGGGGAAGCGCATGATGCTGAACGGGCCGCCCGCCGCGGGGTGACCGCCCATGTCGAACGTGGCGATCTGGATGGTGATGTTGGGTCGCCGGGCCATCTCGATGAGGTGTTCGATCTGCTCGCGCATCACCTTCGAGTCGCCGTAGGGCCGGTGCAGCACCGCCTCGTCGATCACCGCCCACAGCCGCGGGGCGGGGATCTCCGCGTCGGGTCCGTCGGACAGACGACGCTGCCGATGCATGCGCATCTTCACGCGACTGTTCACGTCGTCGTCGGAGGTGGCCGTGCGGGAGAGGCGGATGACGGAGCGCGCGTACCCCTCGGTCTGCAGCAGTCCGGGGACGAACTGCACCTCGAAGGTACGGATCACCGACGCGGCCTCCTCCAAACCGACGTAGACCCCGAACCAGTGGGGCAGCACGTCACCGTACTTGTGCCACCACCCCTGGGCGTTGGCGCTGGAGATCAGCCCCAGGAGGGCCTCGCGCTGCTCACGCTCGTCCACTCCGTAGAGCTTCAGCAGGTCGTCGACGTCACGACGCTTGAAACTGACCTGACCGAGCTCCATTCGGCTGATCTTGGCGTGGGACGCGCGGATGGCGTATCCGGCGTCGTGCCGGGAAATGTCCTTCTCCTGGCGCAGCCGTCTGAGCTGGGTGCCCAACAGAATGCGCAGCACTGTGGGCCCACCACTGGAATTGGCCAGGAAATCCTGTGTGGCCTGGTGGTTCTCGACGGGATCGGCTACCACTTCGCCTCCCTAGGAGTGGTATTGGCGCGAGCGACCGCTCAGTATACCGATGCTGTTCTCGCCTCGACAGGTCTCGACGTGGATTCGGAGTGGGACCAAGGTCCCGTTCTACGAATCAACGGCGATGAGGGTGAATTCTTCGCCAGGCCCCTACCAATAAGGCCGAAGCTTCCTATAGGGTTGCCGAACGTTGATCTGCACGTGCATCTGTGTCTTACGTCTGTAAGCGACATACAGGACACTGCGGAAGCGGACTCGCGAACCGACATCACCCGTGAGGACAGTGATGAACGCAGAGCTGATGCCCTCGGAGCTGCAGACCAGGGCATCCTGGGGCCACCCGGCACTACCGCGGGGTCGGTGGGACGTCGGGCTCGGCGACCTGAGGATCGGACAGGGCACGCTCGGGCTGGGCGCGGCCGCGCACGCCTACGCCGCGGTGCCCACCTCGGTCGGCGCGGCCCGACGATTCGCCGTCAAGTGCCTGAACGAGTGGGGGATGTCCGAGGTCACCGAGAACCTCTGCCTGATCGTCTCCGAACTCGTCGGCAACTCCTGTCGCCACGCCGTCTCCGGACGCGTCCCCGAGGACACCCGTGTCCTCCTCCAACTCCGACCACTGCCCTCCGTCGACGCCGTGGTCTGCATGGTCGCCGACCCCGAGGCGCGAGGGCCGATGCGGGTCTCCGCGCACCAATTCGCCGAATCCGGCCGGGGCCTCGGCCTCGTCGCCGCTTTCGCGCGTGAATGGGGATGGAATCCCATCACCGGACACGGAAAGGTCGTCTGGGCGGAGTGCGGCCCGGACCCCTTCTGACCTCGAAAGGCATCATCGGGCATCTCCCTGGCCCACTCCGGAACGGAAAAAGCGGAAGGGAACGCGGGAGAGCGGTTACGACTCCTCTGGGCGAGTAGGCTGTCAACGCATGTCGGTATTCGACCGGCAGCGATAGACGAACAACCCCACAGACCCCGAACCGTGGGAGTGAGGCGTGGCCGTACTGGACCCCGACCGTGAGCACTTCCCCTGCGATGGCACGACCATCGTGCGCTTGGATGGCGAGATCGACATCGCCACCGCCGAGGAGGCCTACTCCCGGTTGAGCGCCGCCGTCCTGGAGGCGTGCGCGATCGTCGACCTGTCCGACGTCGGCTTCATCGACGCCTCCGGGGTCAACGTCCTCATCGGAGCGGCCCGACTGGCCTCCGGCCGTCAGCGGCACCTGCTGATCGCGGGCGCCCCCCGGCAGCTCCATCGGATCCTCGACGTACTCGAACTGCGCTCCGTGCTGCCGACCCACCCGGATACCCTGGCGGCCCGCGCCACCCACGCCGCATGGGCGGCCCACTGAGCGGTACCCGAAAGGGACGGGGCGTGCCGCCCGGGGGAACACCCCCGTTCGACACGCCCCGCGAGGGACGTTCCTACTCCACGGTCACGCTCTTGGCGAGATTGCGCGGCTGGTCGACGTCGTTGCCCTTGGCCAGGGCCAGCTCACAGGCGAACACCTGCATGGGGATCGTCGAGACGATCGGCTGCAGCAGGGTCGGCACCGCGGGGATCTCGATGAGCACGTCCGAGTACGGTCGGACCGACTCGTCGCCCTCCTCGGCGATCACGATGGTGCGGGCGCCACGGGCGCGCACCTCCTGGATGTTCGACACGATCTTGTCGTGCAGCACGCTGCGGCCCTTGGGGGAGGGGACCACCACGACGACCGGCAGGCCCTCCTCGATCAACGCGATCGGGCCGTGCTTGAGCTCACCGGCGGCGAACGCCTCGGCGTGCATGTACGCCAATTCCTTGAGCTTGAGAGCACCCTCCATCGCCACGGGGTAGCCCACGTGGCGGCCCAGGAACAGGACCGTGTCCGCGTCCGCCAGCGAGTGGGCCAGCTCACGGACCGGCTGGATCGTGTCCAGGACCTTCTCGATCTGCTCGGGCATCGTGGCGAGCTGGGCGATGACGGCGTTGATCTCGTCGCCGAACTTCATCCCGCGGACCTGCGCCAGGTAGAGACCGACCAGGTAGCAGGCGGCCAGCTGGGTGAGGAAGGTCTTGGTGGCGGCCACCCCGACCTCCGGACCGGCGTGTGTGTACAGCACACCGTCGGATTCGCGCGGGATGGTGGACCCGTTGACGTTGCAGATCGCCAGGACCTTGGCGCGCTGCTCCCGGGCGTAACGGACCGCCATCAGGGTGTCCATGCTCTCGCCGGACTGGGAGATGGCGATGACCAGGGTCTGCTGGTCCAGGATCGGGTCGCGGTAGCGGAACTCGCTGGCGACCTCCACCTCGCAGGGGATCCGGCACCAGTGCTCGACGGCGTACTTGGCGATCAGACCCGCGTGGTAGGAGGTACCGCAGGCGATGATGACGATCTTCTCGACGCCGCGCAGGTCGGCGGGGCTCAGACGCATCTCGTCCAGAGTGAGCTGGCCGTCGACGGTCACCCGGCCCAGGAGGGTGTCGGCCACCGCGCGCGGCTGCTCGACGATCTCCTTGAGCATGAAGTAGTCGTAGCCGTCCTTCTCGGCGGCGGAGGCGTCCCAGTCCACGTGGTACTCGTTGACGTCCACGGGGACGCCGTCGTAGTCGGTGACGACCACGGAGTCGGCGCGCAGTTCCACGACCTGGTCCTGGCCCAGTTCCACGGCCTCGCGGGTGTGGGCGATGAACGCCGCCACGTCGCTGGCCAGGAAGTTCTCGCCCTCGCCACGGCCGACGACCAGCGGGGAGTTGCGGCGGGCCGCGACGACCAGGTCGGGGTCGTCGGTGGAGACCGCGACCAGGGTGAAGGCGCCCTCCAGACGCTTGCAGACGTCGCGCATGGCGCCGGCCAGGTCACCGTCGCCCCGGCTCGCCAGCGTGGTGCTGAGCAGGTGGGAGGCGACCTCGGTGTCGGTCTCGGACAGGAACTTGCAGCCCTGCTCCTCCAGCTCCACCCGGAGGGTGGCGAAGTTCTCGATGATGCCGTTGTGGACGATCGCGACCCGGTTGTCGTTGTCGACGTGGGGGTGGGCGTTCACGTCGTTGGGGGCACCATGGGTGGCCCAACGGGTGTGCCCGATCCCGGCGCCGTCCCCGGAGATGGGTCGCTCTTCAAGGGCCTGACGCAGGTTGGCGAGCTTACCGGCTCGCTTGTCCGTGTGCAGGGCGCCCTCGCCCAGCACGGCGACACCCGCGGAGTCATATCCGCGGTACTCCAACCTCGCGAGGCCGTTCACAACGACCTCAAGCGCCGGTTGCGGCCCGACGTAGCCAACGATTCCGCACATGGCCGCCAGCGTAAGTGAAAAGGTGGGCTGGTTCGACCAGTGAGAGGTCCATACCACTCACTGTTTTCGCAGGTCTCGGTATAGACCATTTGGTGTATGCGGAGTGGATCGCGCAGGTGGGGGGACTGGTCTGGTCCACGAGTGGAACCGGTTCCACTCCGTCCGGATCAGGACAAAAAACCTTCGGAGTCGGCGTGGTGAACGTGTGGTTTCGGGAACGATCGCGCACCAGGTCGGCCAATGAGGGGGCCGGCCGCCCGGGACGGCGGAGCGGCTGCTCTAGGGTGGTCAACCGTGTCTCACGTGACGAAGAACGGCTTCTCCTCACCGTACGTGGAGTTGGACCGCCCGGCCTGGGCCGCGCTCCGCGCCTCCACGCCCCTGTCCCTGACCGAAGCCGACCTCAACGAGCTTCGCGGGACCAACGACCCCACCTCCCTTGAGGAGGTGCGCGACATCTACCTGCCCCTGTCCAGGTTGCTCAACCTGTACGTCGGCGCCACCCAGCAGCGGCACGCGGCGGTGCGCGCGTTCCTCGGCGAGTCCGATCGCCCGGCCCCGTTCATCATCGGGGTCGCCGGCAGCGTCGCCGTGGGCAAGTCCACCACCGCGCGGCTCTTGCGCTCCCTGCTCGCCCAGTGGCCCAACCATCCCGACGTCGAACTGGTCAGCACCGACAACTTCCTGTACCCCAACGCCGTCCTTCAGTCCCGCGGACTCATGCGGCGCAAGGGGTTCCCGGAGAGCTACGACCGGCGCGCCCTGGTCAGGTTCGTCTCGGAGATGAAGGCCGGTGCCGAGCGCCTCGACATTCCGGTGTACTCCCACCTGCACTACGACGTGGTGCCCGACGAACGCCAGACGGTTCACCGGCCCGACATCCTCATCGTGGAGGGCATCAACGTCCTGCAGCCCGCCACCGCCGGACGCCTGGCCGTCGCCGACTTCTTCGACTACTCCATCTACGTCGACGCCAAGGTGGAGAACGTCCGCAACTGGTACCTGGACCGGTTCCGGGAACTGCGCCGGACCGCCTTCTCCGACCCGCGTTCCTACTTCCACCACATGGCCACCACCATCGGCGAGGACGAGGCCGTGGATTTCGCGGCCAACACCTGGCGCACCGTCAACGAGGTCAACCTCCTGGAGAACATCCGCCCGACCCGTGGCCGCGCCACGCTCGTGCTGTTCAAAGGCGAGGATCACCGCGTCAGCCGGGTCCGCCTGCGTAAGACCTGAGGGACGAAACCGGCCAAAGGCTGCACAAAAGGGCGGGGTTCGCCCGTTCGGGTAGATTGGATCGTTCGGTCTCGCGACCCCACGGGGTCGTCTGTGCGCGCTCAATGGATCGGAACGAACCGGACCTCATCGGTGACCGGGGCGGGACCCCGCGCACGCGCGAAGCCGCGTCCTGTCCCGCCGACCAGAGGTCCGCCCATGACCACAGCCGATCCCACGACCATGCCTCCCGAGTCCGAACCCGATCCCGAACTCGCATCCGAACGCCGTCATCTCGCGGCGGCCCGCGCCGCCCTGAACCGCATGCGCGAGCACGTCGACGCCACCGAGCTGCTCTTCGGTGACGTGGTCAAGGACAAGGTCACCGACGCCGCCCTGCGCCGCGGCCGTGAGCGTCGACTCGCGGAGCTGACCGACATCCCCGACGCGCCCCTGTACTTCGGACGCCTGGACTTCGACCACGGCACCGTCTTCCTGGAGGAGGACGAAGAGGGCGGGTCCGGACCCCGGGCCGCCGACGAGCCCGACCGGATCCACATCGGCCGACGCCACGTGTACGACGCCGACGGCCGCCCCATGGTCCTGGACTGGCGCGCGCCCATCAGCATCGCCTACTACCGGGCCTCGCCCGCGGACCGGATGCTGGTGCGCATCCGGCGCCGCTACGGGTTCACCACCACGCCCGACGCCGACGGTGAGCCTCGGACGCTCCTCACCGCCTTCGAGGACGAGGACCTCCTGGCCGACCCGGACGCACCGGCCCCCGCCAGTGAGCTCCTCACCACGGAGATCGAACGGCCGCGCACCGGACCCATGCGCGACATCGTCGCCACCATCCAGCCCGAGCAGGACGATCTGGTCCGAGCACCGCTGGAGACCACCCTGTGCGTCCAGGGCGCTCCCGGCACCGGCAAGACCGTCGTGGGCCTGCACCGCATCGCCTACCTGCTCTACACCGAGCGCGCACGGCTCTCCCGCACCGGGGTGGCGATCATCGGGCCCAACCGCTCCTTCCTGTCCTACATCCGCGACGTCCTGCCCGCCCTCGGCGAGGTGGACGTCCACCAGACCACCGTCGTCGACCTGCTCACCCGGGACCTGCCCGAACGGGCCAGGCACGCCCAGGGATGGATCCGCCGGATGGAGACCCCGGATGCCGCGCGGGTCAAGGGTTCCGCGGTCATGGCCGAGGTGCTCCGGCGCGACCTGTGGGCGAACCTGCGCGAACCGGAGGAGACGGTGATGGTGCGCGAGGGCTCGCGCCGGTGGCGGCTGTACCCGGAGGACGTGCGCCCGCTCGTCACCGAACTGGCCGAACGCGGGGTGGCCTACGGTTCGGGGCGTGAACTGCTCTCGCACCGCATGGCGCACGTGATCCTCACCCGAATGGAGGCCGAGGGCCGGACCTGTGACGACCGCACCCACACACGGGTACGCAGGGACCCGGCGATCCGTACGGCGGTCACCGCGCTGTGGCCCAAGGTCGACCCACTGAAGATGGTGCTGGGGCTGTTCACCGACCCCGAACGCCTGGCCCGCGCGGCGGAGGGCCTGCTCACCGCCGAGGAACAGGCCCTGCTGCGGCTGCCGGGCAACCCGCGCGGCCCCAAGTCCGCGAAGTGGTCGGAAGAGGACCTGGCGCTGGTGGACGAGGCGGCGGCGCTGATCGAACGCCCTTCCGGGATGGGGCACGTCGTGGTGGACGAGGCCCAGGACCTGAGCCCGATGCAGTGCCGGGCGATCGCGCGACGCAGTGGTTCCGGGTCGCTCACGGTCCTCGGGGACATCGCCCAGGGCACGAGCCCCTCGGCCGCGCGAAACTGGTCGACGCTCCTGGAACACCTGGGAAAGCCCACCGGCCACCTGCACGTGCTGGACCGTGGCTACCGGGTGCCCGCGCAGATCATCGACTTCGCCGCCCGACTGCTGCCCACCATCGCCCCGGGGCTGGGGGTTCCGTCCGCGGTGCGCCGGTCGCCGGGGGCGCTGCGTCTCTCCCCGGCCGTGGGCGACCTGGCCCCCACGGTGGCGAAGGCCTGCCGCGCCGCGCTCAAGGGTGAGGGGTCGGTGGGCCTGATCGCCGCCGACCACCAGATCGCCGAACTGAGGTCGGCCCTGGCCGCCGAAGGGGTGGAGGCGCCCTTGTTGGGCGAGGCCGGTCTGGACGACGCGCGACTGATCGCGGTTCCGGCGAGCCTGGCCAAGGGCCTGGAGTTCGACGCCGTGGTGGTGGTCGAGCCCGCCGCGATCGTCGAGGCCGAGGAACGGGGAGCCAACCGCCTGTACGTGGTCCTGACCCGAGCGGTGAGTTCGCTGCACGTGGTCCACGGCCGTGCCCTGCCACCCGAACTCACCTGAATTCGGACACGCGTCCGGCCGCGAGGGGACCTTCGACCGGAAATGGTCGGCCCGGGCGAAACCTCGCCGCCACTTTCCACGTCCGACAGGGGCGAGGACACGTGTGAAGGGGGAGCGGTGATGCGGGGAGTCGTCCTCGACGATCTCAGGTATCCGGAGGGGACGGGGGACCCGGCCCTGGACCGACGGCTGTGGCGGGCGTTGGAACAGGCCGGGGCCGATGAACCGGAACGCGCCGGCGAGGATCTGCGCGAACTGCACCGGGAACTCGGCGAGCGGCTGGGCGCCGACCATCCCGACACCCTGTCCGTTCGGGTCCACGCGGCGCTGTGCCTGGAACGGAGGGGCGACCCGGTGGGGGCCGCCGTCGACCTCAGCGGACTATGGGGAGAACTGTCCGTGAGCGTCGGCCCCCTGCATCCCCACATGCTCGCCCTGCAGGCCGAGATCGCCCGGCTGTGGGGAGAATCCGACCTCGTCGACCTGGCGGCCGATGGCTATGGCCGCCTCGTGGACCTGCTCGAACAGGCCCGTGGCGTCGACGACCCCGACTCCCTCGCCGCCCGGGAACGGCAGGCCTGGTGGACCGGGAAGACCGGACAACCGGAAAAGGCCGCGCTCGCCTACGCCGACCTGCTGGACCGACAGCGCCGCGCTCTGGGCCCCAACCACGCCGACGTCCTGGAGAGTCGTGGGGAACTGGTGCGCTGGTACTCCGCCGCCGGCGACCGGGCGAGGGCGGCACGGGTCTGCGCGGACCAGGTCGCCGCCCGAGAGCGCGTCCAAGGCCTCTCCCACCCCGACACCCTCGCCGCCCTCCTCCAATCGACGAGACTGCACTCGGAGGCCGGGGATCCGGCCGGCGCGGCGCGGGCCTGCGCCGCGCTACTCCGTGCCCGGCTGACGACGAAGCCGCTCCGAGACCGTGAGGTCCTCAACACCCGTCGGATGCTCGCCCATCACCGGGTCGAGGCCGGGGACCTGCTGCGGGCCGAACACGACTACGAGGAGCTCCTTCCGGACCTGGAATCCTCCCTGCCGTCGGACCACCGCATCACCCTGCTGGCCCGGTTCGGCCGTGCCCGCCTGCTGTTCCTGTTGGGCGAGACCGACCTGACCAGGACCGAACTGGCCCAGACCCTCCCCGGCCTGCGGCGGGTGTTGGGGGAGGACCACGAGGACGTACTGGACGCGTGGTTCCTGCTGGCTGCCTCCATGGTCACCACGGGCGAATCGGAGGAGGCGCTCATCGAGGCCGAGGCGCTTCTGCCGCGGCTACGCGACCGGTACGGTCCGCGCCACCACACGACCCTGTTCGCTCGGGCGCATGTCCTGGAGGGACGCGGCGACCCGGCCGCACTCGATGTCTACGGGGAACTGCGTGCCGAGTGGGAGCGAGCCCTGGGCCCCACCCACCCCAACACCCTGCTCGTCCGGCTCCGGCTGGCCACCGAGGGCGACCTGTCCGAGGAGGTCGAGCGGCGCGCGCTCACCGCCCTGTTCGAGGAGTTCCGCACGGCGTTGGGACCGACCCACGGGCTGACCGTCATGTTCCGGGCGCTGCTCATCACCCTGGAGGAGGACGAGGTCACGTCCCTGTCCGAGTTGGGCGAGCTTTACCGGCGGTGCGTGGAGAACCTGGGGACCGACGCCCCCGGCACCCGGGCCGCGTTGGAGGCCTACACCGAGTGGCTGGGGCACGTCGTAGGTCGGGAGAGCGGCCTGGAAGGCCCCGACACCCCCGAGGTTCCGGAGGGTGTCGGGCGGCAGGCGTGACGGCGGGTCAGCTCAGCCGCTCGGGCGCGCGGACCCGGTCGCCACGTCGCTTCCAATGGCCGGGGACCAACCCCACGGCCAGCAGCCACAGGGCGACCGTCACCAGGTGGAGGCGTTCCGCCATCCCCAACGCGACCCCCGGGGAGCCGTCCCCGGACGAGAGGTACACGCCGGCGGCGAGCACCAGGACGACCACGGCGGCCACCGCCTGCGCGGCGGTGATCAGCGCCAACACGATCCAGGAGCGTTCGCCCGCCACGTGCCGGTCCCTGGTGAGCGCGGCCGAGGCCACCAACGCCGCGAGGGTCGCTACCACGGCCAGCGGCGGTTGGAGGACGCTCACGCCGCCCATCCCCTCCACCACGGACTCCACCGCGCACGCCGCGTCGGTGGACACCACACACCGCCCGGGCAGCAGGGACGAGATCAGGGACGTGACGCCGAACACGACCATGGACCACCACGAGATCGTCAGCCACCGGCGCGGTCGCTCGGCGCCCAGTGCCAGCCCGAGGCCGGCTGCGAGCACGACCAGGATCGCGGCGGTCCGATGGGCGCTGTCCAACATCCGCCCGAATGTGGAGTCGGGGTCGGCCAACGCGCCGGTGTCGGAGCCGAGCCCGACAGGAAAGACGACCTCCAGTGCCCACATGCTGTAGACCACGGCGGCCACCACCGCGGCCACACGGCCGTCACGGTGGTCCCAGTGCAGGTGTCCGGTGTTCGAGTGGGACATCGCGTTCCCCATCCGCCGATGACTCGCTTATGTCTCTCGGACGCGACCTGACGTCCGCGCGTTCCGTTCCTGCGGGGACACTGGTCGTCCTGGGACCTTACGTCACCCAACTCGCGGCGGCACTGTTATCCGCGGGTGCGTGTTCAGGCGTCATCATCGGGAAGAGCATGGAAACACCGGCGGGGGACGAAGTTCCCATGGCCGCCGATACCTACGGAAAGGGCGCACGCAGATGAACGGCGCTACCACGACACGATGGATCGTCGTGGGGGTGGACGGCAGCGACTCCAGCAGGCACGCGTTGGAATGGTCGGCGCACCAGGCCATGCTTCGTGGTCTGGGCGTGTTGATCGTCGCCGCCGCGCGCCCGCTGGCCACGGACGGTTTCGACGTGTGGTCGAGCGTCGAGGAACAGGCTCGGGCGACGGAGGGCTCGGGGGCACGAACTCTGCTCGACCACGCGCAGGACTGGGTGTCACGGCTGTTCCCCGAACTGTCCGTGCGTACCCGGATGTCGTTCGACCGGCCCGCCCAGGCCCTGATCACGGAGTCCCACGAACCGGGGGTGGCGGCGGTCGTGGTGGGCTCGCGCGGACTGAGCGGGATCGCCGCGGCGTTCGTGGGGTCGGTGGGCATCGAACTGGCCGCTCGTTCACCTGTGCCGGTCATAGTGCTGCCCCGGGACCACGCCGCCGCGCACGGGGTGCGCAGCCGGGTCATCGTGGGGGTGGACGGTTCCGAGCCAAGCCGTCGGGCGTTGAAGTTCGCCTTCGACCAGGCGGAGTTCGCCGACGCCGACCTGGTGGCGGTCAGCGCCTGGCAGCCGTTGGTGGCGTTCGCCGCCGCGACCGGACCCATCCCGCCGGAACTGTTCGACGACGCGACGGCCGCGGAGGCCGCCAGGCAGGCCCTGGACGAGGAACTGATGGACCTGCGGTTGGCGCGGTCCAACGTCCGGGTGCGCACACGGGTGGTCCGCGCGCACCCGGTGGTGGCCCTTCTCGAAGAGGCCACCCCCGCCGACCTGATCGTGGTGGGCTCGCGCGGCCGCGGCGGGTTCCGCGGCCTGCTGCTGGGCTCGGTGAGCCACTCGGTCCTGCACGGCGCCCGGGGCCCGGTGGCCATACTTCGTTGATCTGCGAAGACCCGACAGTGGTCTAGGCGGTGTTTTTTCGGGCCTCCGCCGGCGCTTCGTCCCACCCGTCGCCCGCCGCCAACCCTCAACGGACGCCTTCGGCGCAGCCTTGTCGGGGGTTCGGCGACCCCCGTGTGACGAACAGCACGGTGTGTCGTCGTGGATACGCCTCCGGCCCGCAGTGCAGGGAAAAGCGGCCCCGAGTCGTGCCGGGGCGAGCCCGTCGAGCGCGTGTGGGCGCACCGTGGTCGAGTGCCCGAATCCCTTGCCATGCAGCGGAATCCGATATCTCGCGCGGCCATTATTAGACCACTGGCCTAGACCAATTGGTCAGTTCTGCTCCTCGTCGTTCATCATTCGAGAGATCTCGTCATTCGAAGAGGAGCCGTTGTGACTGCTGACGTGGGTATTGACGTGGGCACCGCCCTGACCGACAACGAAGAACTCATCTCCTGGGTTCGTGACGTCGCGGAGCTGACCAGGCCGGACGAGGTCGTGTGGTGTGACGGCTCCGAGGAGGAATGGACCCGCCTCACCGACCTACTGGTCGAGCAGGGCACGTTCACCCGCCTCAACTCCGAGAAACGGCCCAACAGCTTCTACTGCAAGTCCGACCCGAGCGACGTCGCCCGAGTGGAGGACCGCACCTTCATCTGCTCCGAGCGCGAAGAGGACGCGGGCCCCACCAACAACTGGATCGCCCCGGACGAGATGCGCGACACCTTCGGCGAGGTCTTCAAGGGCGCCATGCGCGGTCGCACCATGTACGTGGTGCCCTTCTGCATGGGCCCCCTCGGCGGTGACATCTCCCAGCTCGGCGTCGAGATCACCGACTCCCCCTACGTCGTCGTCTCCATGCGCATCATGGCCCGCATGGGCACCGCCGCCCTGCGCCTCATCGAGGAGCGCGGCGATTTCGTCAAGGCCATCCACTCCGTCGGCGCCCCGCTGGAGCTCGGACAGCAGGACGTCGCCTGGCCCTGCAACACCACCAAGTACATCTCGCACTTCCCCGAGACCCGTGAGATCTGGTCCTACGGCTCCGGCTACGGCGGCAACGCCCTGCTCGGCAAGAAGTGCTACGCGCTGCGCATCGCCTCGGTCATGGCCCGTGACCAGGGCTGGCTCGCCGAGCACATGCTGATCCTCAAGGTGACCTCGCCGCGGGGCGAGTCCCACTACGTCGCCGCCGCCTTCCCGAGCGCCTGCGGCAAGACCAACCTCGCCATGCTCCAGCCGACCATCCCCGGCTGGAAGGTCGAGACCGTCGGTGACGACATCGCCTGGATGCGCTTCGGCGCCGACGGACGGCTGCGCGCCATCAACCCCGAGGCCGGCTTTTTCGGCGTCGCGCCCGGCACCGGCGCCAAGACCAACGCCAACGCGGTCGAGACACTGTGGGGCAACAGCATCTTCACCAACGTCGCCCTCACCGAGGACGGCGACGTGTGGTGGGAGGGCCTCACCGAGGAGCCCCCGGCCGGCCTGACCGACTGGAAGGGTCGTCCCTGGACCCCCGAGTCCGGTGAGCCCGCCGCCCACCCCAACTCCCGCTTCACCACCCCGGCCGGGCAGGCCCCGACGATCGCCGACGAGTGGGAGGACCCCGCGGGTGTGCCGATCTCGGCCATCCTGTTCGGTGGCCGTCGCGCCACCGCGGTGCCGCTGGTGAGCGAGTCCCTCAGCTGGCAGCACGGCGTCTACCTCGGCGCCAACGTCTCCTCCGAGAAGACCGCCGCCCAGGAGGGCTCCGTCGGTGAGCTGCGTCGCGACCCGTTCGCGATGCTGCCGTTCTGCGGCTACAACATGGGCGACTACTTCGCCCACTGGCTGAAGATCGGTGCCGGCGCCGACCAGGCCGCGCTGCCCAAGATCTTCTACGTCAACTGGTTCAAGAAGGACGCCGACGGCAAGATCGTCTGGCCGGGCTTCGGTGAGAACAGCCGCGTCATCAAGTGGATCGTCGACCGGCTCGAAGGCGAGGCCGAGGCCGTGGAGACCCCGATCGGTCTGGTGCCGACCGCCGACGGCATCGACACCGAGGGGCTGGACATCTCCGACGAGGACATGAGGTTCGTCCTCGACGTCGACACCGACGTCTGGAAGCAGGAGGCCGCGCTGGTCCCCGAGTTCTTCAAGACCTTCGGTGACAACCTCCCCAACGAGCTCTGGGACGAGTACCACGCGCTGGTGAACCGCCTGGAAGGGTGACCATCCAGGTCGTCCCCTCCCTTTCCGCGCATCGGGGGTCGACCGACTGCGAGGGGGCGCGGGCACGACGGTGCCCGCGCCCCCTCGTCGTGGGTCAGCGACAGGAGACGTGGCCGGTGCGGAACGTCGTGTCCTGCTCAGAGACGTGCATCCGTCCCTGGACGTTGCCGATCGAGGCGATGCCGGTGGTGAAGGACGCGGACCGGCCCGCGGAGATCACCTGGGGCCCGCCCTTGCGTTCCAGCCGACCGATCTGGCCGACGCGCAGCTCCACGGTGATCCGGCTTCCGGAGGCCTTGGAGTAGCTCACCCTCGCGGTGGTGCAGTCGGTGGTCCGGATGGTGAGGGTCCCGTGGGTGAGCGCGGCCGAGTCGGCGGCCAGGGTGCCGACCTCGTCGGGATTCTCCACGGTGTCGGCGTACTCGGGGTTCTCGGCCAGGAAGGTCTCCAGGCTCTCCACATCATCACCGACCTCGTAGAAGCCATCGTCGGTGATGATGACCTCCACGGAGGAGCGCTGCGCGCGATCGTCCTCGGCGACCGCGGCGGAAGGGGCGAGGAGGACCGAGGCGGTGGTCACGGCGGCGAGCGCGGTGAGTCGGGACAAGGGTCCACGGGGGGAGAGGAGGGTGGGCACGGGTGGTCCTTCCGAGGACGCTGGAGTGGGGAGAGCGGCGCTGAGAACGTACCAACCGGTACGTCGGGGTCCAAGGGGCGAGGTCTCGGCGGACGGGGCGGGGGACAAATGCGGGCGTTCATCCGTTCCGGGGGCGGGGCCGGTCGGGGCGTGTTAACGATGACCAGTCGATACCCGTTTCTCCTGCTGGGAGCCCCGATTGTCCACCCTGCTGCTGCTTGCCGCCCTCTTGATCGTCATGGTCGCCGGCGCCGTACTGATCTCCCGACGCCTCCAGGTCGACGATGAGTTCTCCGGCGGTGCCCTGGGCGCCACCATCGCTCCCTGCGTGCTCGCCCTCTACCTCGTGGCCGCCGCCATGGGCGCGGTGATCGCCTGGGAGAACTTCACCACCGCGGAGGACGGGATCGTCGCCGAGGCCGGCGCGGCGCAATCCTTGTACTGGAGCACCACCGCCCTGCCCGAGGACGAGGCCACCGTGGTTCGCGAGAACCTTCGCGCCTACCTGACGACCGTGGTCGAGGACGATTGGCCGCGCATGGTGGCCGAGGGGGAACTCAGCACCGAGGGGGACGAGGCGATGGCCGAACTGACCACGTCGGTGCGCACGCTCTCGGCGTCCGACTCCGGTGACGGTCTCGACCGATTGACCGCGCGCCAGGAACTCGGCAACCTCAGCGACGCGCGCGTGGCCAGGTCCGACACCGCCGGGGACGACATTCCGACGCTGTTGCTGGTGCTGACCGCCGCGTCCGGCGCGGTGGTCGCGGTGATGCCGTTCGCGATGATCAAGCGCGGTGCCCGGGTGGCCTACCTGTGGGCCGCCGTCAACCTGCTGTTCGTGTTCGCCACCATCGCGCTGCTCTTCTACATCGGTGATCCCTACGCGTCGGCGTTGAAGGCCGACGCCGAGGGGTTGACGGCGGTGCTGGCCACCTTCGAACGCGTCGACTCGACGATCGTCACGCCCTGACCTCCTTACCTTTGCCGGGTGGCGCCGGCGCGGCCGGCACCGGCGGCGGCGACGGCGCCCACCACGGCGATGAGGACCATGGTGCGCATCGGTGTGAAGACCCCGGACGCGGCGTCGGCGGTGGTTCGGTCGGCGGCGACGAGGGGTTCCTGATGGGCGGTCTCGACCACTCGGGCCGCCTCCGCCGGTGTGCGGGGCTCCGCGGGTTCGGCGGGTTCGGGCGCCGGTGGTGTCTCGGGCTCGGGCGATCGCGGTGCGGCCGGTTCCGCGGTGGCCGGCGTCGGTGTCGGCGCGGTCGTGGTTTCGGGGACGGGAACCTCGGGGACGAGCCGGCCCGGTTCGGGCACGGGCTCGGGCAGGAAGGCCGGCGGTGACAGCGGGCAGTCGCCCGGACCGATCACGACCGTCACCTCACCCGCGCACACGATCACCCGGTCCGGGCCGGACTCCACATAGGTGTCGGGGGTGTCCACACGGACGTCCTGGGGCCCGGCCGTGACACTCGTGTCGGGGGGCGGGGCGTACCCGGACTCGTCGGCCTGGGCCGCCGCGCAGGAGCACAGCACGACTCCGGCGGCGAACAGGAAGGGAAACGCACGCGGCGGGCGAGGCACGCTACTCCTCGTGGCTGGTCATGGACACGGGGTAATCGTACTCCGCCGGGTCCCCTCCCGTCCCGCGAACGGGGTGGTCAGGGCGAGTGCAGGCGCAGGACCGCGTGTTCGGCCCATTCCGGGGGCCGGGTGAAACGTGAGACGACCATCATCGTCAGGAACGCCAAGGGGATGGTCCAAGCCGCCGGTTGGGCCAACAACACGGTCCCCCACCCCGGGAGCGTGGGCAGCAGGATCGACCACCCCACCGCCCCGGTGGCGGTGGCCCCGCCCACGATCAGTCCGGCGGCGGCGCCCGGCAGGGTCAGCCGGCGCCACCAGATCCCCAACACCAGCAGGGGACAGAAGGTGGACGCGGCGACGGTGAACGCCCACACCACCAGTGCGTTGATGTCGATCATCTGCGCGGGCAGCGCCAACAGGACGGACACGCAGGCGCCGATCACCACGGCCAGCCGCAGGCGGGGCACACTGCCTTGGAAGAGGTCGTGCGACAGCCCGCCGGCCAGGGCCAGTAACAGCCCGGAGGAAGTGGACAGGAAGGCGCCGAAGGCACCCGCGGCGACCATCGCCGTCAGGAGGGTCCCCACCGAGCCCGGGACCGCCTGTGCCGGCAGCACGACCGTCACGGTGTCGGTGCCCTGCAACATCACCAGCTGTGGGGTGAGCACGCGGCCCAACAGCCCGTACACGGTGGGGAACAGGTAGAACAGTCCCAGCAGCGCGATCACGCCCACGGCCACCCGGCGGGCGATCCGCGCGGTCGGACTGGTGTGGAAACGCATGATCACGTGCGGCAGACCCATACAACCCAGGGTGATGGCGAGCAGCGTCGACCAGGTCTCGAACAGCGGGTAGCCGCCCAGGTCCAGCAGGGGAGTGCTCCACCGTTCACCGCCCAGCTCCGGCAGGCCCTCGGGGTGCGGGATGGTGGCGCCCTCCGGGAACACGTACTCCGTGCCCTGCTCCACGGAGTGCCCTCCCGCGGCGAGCTCCAACTCCTCGCCGTCGGCGGTGACCACGGTGACCGGTTCGTCCAACGTGAACTCGGTACCGATGGTGAACTCCACCGGCGTGGCCTGTGGGAAGTGCGTACCCCATTCGGGGTGCAGCGCCTCGGAGCGGGTGTCGGCACCGGCGTGCACCACCAGGTAGATCGCCGGCACCGCCAGGAACGTCAACTTGATGACGTAGTGGAAGGCCTGCACGTAGGTGGCCGAACGCATGCCGCCCGCCGCGATGGAACCACTCACCACCAACCCGGCCAGCAGCACCCCGACCCAGTAGGGGGTTCCGCTGACCAGGCTCAACACCACCCCGGCCCCCTTGAACTGGGGGACCAGGTACAGCAGCATGATGATCAGCACCACGCAGCCGCACAGCTTCCGCAGACGGGGCGCGCCCAGTCGGTACTCGGCGAAGTCCGGCACGGTGAAGGCGCCCGAACGTCGCATCGGTCCGGCCACCAGCGCGACCACGGCCACGTACCCGGCGGTGAACCCCGCCGCGTACCACATGGTGCCCAACCCGTTCTTGAGCAGCAGTCCGGCCAGGCCGAGCACGGAGGCGGCGGACAGGTACTCACCGGCGATCGCCAGGGCGTTCCAGTTCGGCGACACCCGCCGTGAGGCGACCAGGAAGTCGGAGGTGGACCGCGCGGCCCGCACCCCGTAGATCCCGATGACCAGGCTCGCGACGAGCACCAGGCCGATGGCCAGGACGGCGGAGGTCATGAGGTCCCGTCATCGAGAGGGGGCGGTTCGTCGTCACGGGGCGACCGGTCGACGGCCCCGTCCCGAGCGACGGCCTCGGCCCGGTCCTCCAGACGTTCGGCCGACCGCACGTGCCACAGCGCCAGGCCGAACAACGACGGGTAGATCGCCACGGTCAGCAGCAGCCAGGAGATCGGTACCTCCATCACCCGGAGGTCTCCGAGCGAGGGGAACAGGGAGAAGGCGCCGCTCAGCCCGAACAGCACCAGCCCCAGCAACGTCACGGTGCGCACGGCCTTGCGTCGCTGCGCGCGGAACAGCGCTCGGGCGGCCTCGGTGTCCACGGGTTCGGGTACCGGCTGCAGGTGCTGCACCGGCCGGTTGCCCCTGGCCAACGCGATCCTCGTCTGCGGGCTGGTGAGCTTCTCACGGCGTGGACTCAACTACTGCTCCTTGGCCGTCCCCGGGCGCCCGGTCGCCGAACGGCCGAGCTGGTCGCGCTTGGCCGCCTCCAAGAGTTGGGCGCGCAGATGGCGTCCGTGGCGGCGACTCACGGGCACGTCCCCGGCCGGGGTCCCGGCCACCAGACCGGAGGAGGAGGTCACCCGAAGGTCCCGGACCCAGGGGATGGCGATGAGGAAGCCCCGGTGCACCCGGACGAACCCGGCCGAGGCCCACACCTCCTCCAGGTACGACAGCGACAGCCGGATCAGGTGGGTGCCCTCGGCGGTGTGCAACCGCACGTAGTCACCTTGGGCCTCCACGAACTGCACGTCGTCGCGCTTGACGAACACGGTGCGCCGGCCGGTGTCGATCTGCACCACGTGCAGATCCTCCGCCGGGGAGGAGGTGGCGTTGGAGTCGCGCAGTTGCGCGATCCGGCCCACGGCCTCGGCCAGGCGCTCGGGACGGATCGGTTTGAGCAGGTAGTCCACCGCGCCGATCCCGAACGCCTCCACGGCGTGCGCCTCCGACGCGGTCACGAACACGATCGACGGCGGCTCCGACATCACGCTCAGCACCCGGGCCACGTCCATACCGTCCAACCCGGGCATGAGGATGTCGAGGAAGGCGGCGTCGATGTTGGTCGTACCCAACAGCCGCACCGCCGAGGCCCCGTTCGAGGCCACCAGGACCTCCGACACCTCGGTCATGTCGCCCAGGAGCGAGGCCATCTCCTGGCGGGTGGACGCCTCGTCCTCCACCACCAGCACACGGAGTTCGGGGTTCATCGCACGACCACCCCGGGTGCGAACCTCGGTACGCGCACGGTCACCTTCGTTCCCTCCCCCAGTGCGGTTTCGATCATCAGACCGTACTCCGGTCCGTAGACCGCTCGCAGCCGCTGGTCCACGTTGGCCAGACCGACGCTACGGGCCTCGGGCCCGGTGCCCGCGAGGAGGGCGCGTGCCAGTTCCGGGTGCATGCCCACCCCGTCGTCCTCGATCTCGATGACGCAGAGCGGACCCTCACCGAAACCGGACACGCTGATGTGACCACGTCCCTCCTTGCGTTCCAGTCCGTGCCGGATCGCGTTCTCCACGATCGGTTGCACCACCAGGAACGGGATGGCGATCGGCAACACCTCGGGCGCCATCCGCACGGTGATGTCCAACCGGTCGTGGAAACGGGCGCGCTGTAGTTCGAGGTAGGTCTGCGTGGCCTCCAACTCGTCGGAGACCGTGGCGTAGTCGCCCTTGTCGGAGAACCCGTACCGCAGGTAGTCGGCGAAGTCCGACAGCAGTTGGCGGGACCGGTCGGGGTCGGTGCGTACCAACGCCGCGATCACGGCGAGGGAGTTGTGCATGAAGTGCGGGGAGATCTGGGCGCGCAGGGTACGCAGATCGGCGGCGGCGATCCGGGCCCGGGCCCGGCGCAGCGCCGCGTGGTCCAGGCTGTCCGAGACCAGCGCCGCGGCCGCCTCGACGTCCGACTCCACCGGTTCGCCGATGGCCACCAACGCGCCGGCGAGTTCGTCGGCCACGTGCAGCGGGACCGCGCAGACCGAGGTGCCGTCCGCCAGGCGGGTACGGGCACTGCCGCCGTACTCGAAGACCTGGGCCAGGACGGCCTCGATCTCCTCGGGCCCGGGACGGACCCCGCTCGCGGTGACCGGCCCGTCCAGGTCGGCCAGCAGGACACCCTCCACGGAGAGGATCCGACGCAGCCTTCTTGCGGCCGCGCCCACGCTGCGACCATGCAACCCGTCCTGGAGGTCGACTCCCAGGGCGTGGACCTGGCGCATCAACTCGACGCTCGCCCGACGATCCGAAGAGGAGGGGCGCCGGGAGGGGGAAAGCCACGACAGCCACCGATACGACACGCACCGATCTTATCCCCGCATAGTGTGTCAACGGTCACGTCGAAGGGGTGCCTTTCCGAATTCACGTGGAATGGCCCGCCACCCCCGGGAGGAGGGGTGACGGGCCGGGACGCACGGTACGCGGTCGGGAGATGGCCACGTTCCGTGCGTGGCCCCCGTAAGCGGCTGACCGGGGGCCGGGGAAGGACCTCGGGGCTGTTCCGTGAATCACGCCGAAGCGCCGGCGGAGGCTCTGAGGGCCCCGCCTAGTGGTCGACGGCCTTCTCGGAGCCCGCACCGGTGAGGGCACGAACCTGGAGCATCGCGAACTTGTCGAAGTCCTGCTCCTTGGACATGTACGTGCCGACGATGGCGCACAGGAGGCTGATCGGCACCGACACCAGGGCCGGGTTGGGCAGCGGGAACCAGGCGAAGTCCACGTTCGGCATGAGCGCGGTCTCCGAACCGGACACCACCGGGGAGAAGAACACCAGACCGACGGCGCTGATCAGACCACCGTAGATACCGGCCAGGGCGCCGGAGGTGTTGAAGCGCTTCCAGAACAGGCTCAGCAGCAGGGTCGGCAGGTTGGCCGAGGCCGCCATCGCGAACGCCAGCGAGACCAGGAAGGCCACGTTGAGGTTCTGCGCGAAGATCGCCAGAACGATCGCCACCACGCCGACGCCGATGGCGGCGAAGCGGGCGACCCTGACCTCTTCGGCGCCGGTGGCCTTGCCCTTGCGCAGGACCGAGTTGTAGAAGTCGTGTGCCAGCGAGGACGACGAGGCGATGACCAGACCCGCGACGGTCGACAGGATCGCCGCGAACGCGGCCGACGCGATGACCGCCAGCAGGATCGCACCGGCCATCTCGCCGCCGATGCGCTCACCCACGACGGTGGCCAACTGAGGTGCCGCCGTGTTACCGGCCGCGTCCTGGGCCGTGATGGCCTCGTGTCCGACCAGGGCGGCGGCGCCGAAGCCCAGCACCAGGGTCATGACGTAGAAGGTGCCGATGAGGCCGATGCCCCAGTTGACGGACTTGCGGGCGCTCTGCGAGTCGGGAACGGTGTAGAAGCGGATGAGGATGTGCGGCAGACCCGCGGTGCCCAGGACCAACGCCAGTCCGAGGCTGATCAGGTCCAGCTTGTTCCACAGGGTCTGGATCGGGTCGCCGGCGACCTCGACCCCGTAGCGCAGGCCGGGCTCCAGGAACCCGGCCGCGTTACCGTCCGCCGCCGCCTGGCTGGAGTTGGCGGCGTCGGTCATCAGGGCGCCGAGGTTGAAGCCGTACAGCGAGAGGGTCAAAAGCGTGAGCAGCGCGGCGCCGGCCATCAGGATGACGGCCTTGACGATCTGCACCCAGGTGGTGCCCTTCATGCCGCCGAAGGCCACGTAGATGGTCATCAACAGACCGATGACGACGATGCCGACGATCTTCGCGGTCGGCGCGTCCATGCCGAGGAAGGTCTGACCCTCCTGGATGCCCAGGAGCAGGGCGATCAGGGCGCCCGCGCCGACCATCTGCGCGAGAAGGTAGAAGATCGACACGACGACGGTCGAGATCGCGGCGGCCGTCCGCACGGGGCGCTGCTGCATGCGGTAGGAGAGAACGTCGCCCATGGTGTAGCGGCCGGAGTTGCGCAGCAGCTCGGCGACCAGCAGCAGGGCCACCAGCCAGGCGACGAGGAAACCGATGGAGTAGAGGAAACCGTCGTAGCCGAACAGGGCGATCATGCCGGCGATGCCCAGGAACGACGCGGCGGACATGTAGTCACTGCCGATCGCGAGGCCGTTCTGCAACGGAGAGAAACCGCGACCGCCGGAGTGGAAGTCGGTGGCCGAACGGGTGTTGCGGCTGGCCCAGATCGTGATGCCGATCGTGGCCGCCACCATCAGGCCGAAGAGGACCAGGGTGACCAGACGGCTGCTGTCACTCATGGCCGCTTCCTGTGCGAGGATCATCGGCCCGCCTCCTGGTCGTTGCCGCCGTTGGCGCCGTTCTGAAGCTCGGTGCGCAGCTCGGTGGCGCGCGTGTCGAAGTTCCGGTTCGCGTACCTCGTGTAGAGGATCGCGATGCCGAAGGTCGAGACGAACTGGAGGATCCCGAAGACCAGTGCGACGTTGACGCCGCCGAACAGTTCGATGCCCATCACGCCGCGGCCGAAGGCGGACATCAGCACGTAGAGCAGGTACCAGGCCATGAAGGCGATACTCATCGGGAAGATGAAGCGGTACAGCCGGTGCTTCAGGTCGATGAACCGTGGATCCGCGTGCATGGTCACGTAGGCGGAATCCTTGATGGGCTCGTCTCCACCCCCGTTCTCGGGTGGGGGAGCCGGGTCCTGCGCGGGCCTGTCGGTTGCCATGGTGTCGGTACCTCCGGGGGGATGGGCGGGACGGTGACGCTGGTCAGGACACATCTCAAAGGTGTGACCTGCGTTACTCGGCACTGTAAGGAGCGACACCCCACATTGAGCAGGGGGCGCGCCCGGGCGCGCGCCGAACGCGGGTGCGAAGCGTCGAGCGGTCGCCCACCGTGCGGTGAACGGTCGCCATCCACGACGAACGGTCGCCGGGTGGTCGTGTCCAGGGTCGTTGGGACTCGTCTTCCGGGATGATCGGCCCCCTCACCCCGCAGGATCCCCGTGCGCACGGCCGTCGAACCGACGTGGCCCCGGCGGACGCTCCGCCGGGGCCACGGTCGTTTCGGCCGGTGGTTCCTCACCCTCGCAACAGTTGCTCCACCACACGTCCCACGCCGTCCTCGTGGCTGGGCGGGGCCACCAGCAGCCCCAGTTCCGGGTCGAGCAGTTCGGGGTGGCCGCTGCGCATCGCGTAGCCGGCGCCGGCCCAGGTGAGCGAGGACCGGTCGTTGGGCATGTCGCCGAAGGCCACGACCTCCTCGCGGGAGACCCCCCATTCCTCGCAGAGCAGTGCCAAAGTGCTGCCCTTGTTCACCCCGGTCGCGCTCACCTCGACCAACCCGGACGAACCGGAGTAGGTCACCTCCGCCAGGGGGCCGATGGACTCGGAGGCGGCGTCGAGCATCAGGTGCACGGGCATGGCGGTGGACCGGGCGAGGAGTTTGGTGACGGGGTTCGCGGCCGCCAGCAGGGCGTCGGTGTCCTCCAACACCTCGGTCACCCAGTCCCGGGGCATCCAGGACTCCAGCGTGTAGTCGGCGTCGTGGTAGAAGCCGACGCCGGTCTCCACCGCGAACCCGACCTCGGGCAGAGCGCCCCGGAGCTTGTCCACGAGGGTTCCGGAGGTGTCGCGGTCGATCGCCCTGACCAGTGGTTCGCGGCCGGGCACCTGGGCGTGGGCACCATTGCCGCAGACCACCGCGGCGCACTCGAACAGTTCGGCGATGGCGGCGGTGTCGCGGGGTGGTCGGGCGGTCACGATGACCACCCGGATTCCGGCGTCGACGGCGTCGTTCAGAGCCCTGAGGTTGCGTTCGGAGACCTCACCTGATCGGCCCAGGAGGGTGCCGTCGAGGTCGGTGGCGATGACACGGGGAAGGACCATGGGACGAATTATGGCCGTCCCCGGTGACGGTTTCGAAGGGGGCGTCGGTACTTCTCACGTGGATGTGTCAGGAGCCGCGGATCGCCGGGATCCGCTCGACCACCCCGCCCCGGAACACGTCGTACAGGTCCAGGGACTCCAGGTGGACGTAGCCGATGTGGCAGTCGCAGGTGGTCAGCGGGCAACCCGAGGGCCCGAGTCGTTCGCGGAAGGACCCGTCGTAGAGGTTGCCCAGGGGGAGGTCCACGAAGTGACAGCGCCGCACGTTTCCGTCCCCGTCAACGGACAGCACACTCTCACCGGTGCGACAGGGAAGGTCACGGCTGGGATGGGGCAGCCGACTGTAGTGGAAGTGCGGGTCGATCCGCTGCCAGGTCGCGGCTTCGGCGTCGGTGTAGGAACGTCCCTCGGCCGCGTTCACCCACAGGTACACCTCGTCGGGCAGGGCGGCGCGCATCCGAGTGGCCGCCTCCACGTGCTCGGGCAGCCCCACTACGCCGACGCTGAACCGCACCCCGAGGTCGATGAGCTCGCGAGCCTTGGCCAGGAACCGCTCGTGGGCGACCTCACCGGGGTGGTAGGTGGTCCACAGCGCCGCCGAGTCGAGGTCGCAGTCGGCGAGCCAGCCCAGGCGTCCGCCCAGGTTGGTCTGGATCGCGACCCGGTCCACGTGCGGCAGTCGGCTGAGCCGGACGATCGCCCGCCGGTACCAGGACCGGACCAGACCCTCGCCCCACGGGGTGAACAGCACCGAGATCCGGGTCCCGGGATCGTGCTCGGCGCGTTCGGCCACCCAGTCGGTGAAACGCTCCAGCGCCGCCCGGTCCACTCGCAGGGTGTCGGGGGAGTCCCGACGCTTGGCGAACGGGCAGTACGGGCAGTCGTAGTCGCAGCTGGCCAGCGGGCCCCGGTAGAGCAGGGTCAAGTGAGCGGGCAGGGCGGCGCGCGCGGGGGGACCCATGGTCGGGTCCGGGAGCGGCACGGCGGAGTCGGACGGCACCGGCCTCACCCCGCCTCGTACTCGGCCATGAGCCGGTTCACCCGAGCCGAGAACAGGTCCGGCCCGATCGAGTCGGAGTGGGCCAGCCCCTCCTCGGTGAGCCGGATCGTCGCGGCGTCGACGGAGTCCTCCCCGGCGACCAGCCACCCGCGCGCGGCCAGCGCGCCGAATTCCTCGGCGAGATCCGCCACCGGGTGGCCGCCGAACCGTTCGGCGTAGGCCCGCGCGTCCAGGCCCTCCACCCGCAACAGCGACTGCAGGACGTGGCGGCGCCGACGTTCCTCCTCGTCCAGGTGGAATCCCACCTCGGCACGGGCGAAGTCCCCGGCGTCGCGCCCCACGTAGTCCTCGATGATCGACCGCACCTTGCCCACGCCCACCGCGTAGTCGAACGAGTAATGGGTGCCCGAGGTGTAGGAGCGCGCCCCACAGCCCAGCCCCACCATGCCGTCGGTCTGGCAGCAGTGGTCGGGGGCGGTCGTCTCGGCGGCGTCGGCCCGTCGGAACATGCGCATAGACACCTGCTCGTAGCCGTGCTCGCGCAGGTGGTCGCGGCCCCGCCGATACAGGGACAGCCGGTGGTCGTCCCACTCTCGGGCACGACGGCCCAACCCGGTCAGCGGCCGCACGTACAGCGGGTACAGGTAGACCTCCTCCGGCGACCAGGACAGCGCCGTGTCCAACGAGTACCGCCAGGTGTCCGGGGTCTGCCGCTCGATGCCGTAGATGAGGTCGACGTTGAGGTCGGCGTCGGTGCACGCCCGGATGTCGGCCAGGGCGCGGTCCACCTCCGCGCGTTTTTGCGGCCGTCCGGCGGCGTGCGCCTCACTGTCGATGAAGCTCTGCACCCCCATGCTGATCCGGGTGGCGCCGCGCTCGGCCAACACCGCCAGCCGATCCGGGGTCGCGGTGGCGGGCGAGGTCTCCACCGAGGTGGGGATCGCGGTCAGATCCACGCCCAGGGTGCGTTCGAGCAGGTCGTAGACGCGGACCAGTTCCGTGGCGGTCAGGTAGGTGGGGGTGCCTCCGCCCAGGGCCGCGCGGGCGAACGACGCGTCCTCGGGCAGACAGGAGGCGACCACGTCGGCCTGCCGCTCAAGGGCGTCGAGGAAGGCGGTCACCTGCTCGGCCGGGGGAGTGGAGCGGGTGAACAGGTTGCAGAACCCGCACCGCATCTCGCAGAACGGGATGTGCGCGTACAGCGACAGCGCGCTCACGTCCTCGCCCCGCCACAGGTCGGCCAGGTGGGGCCGGTCGTCGAAGGGGCGGTAGGCGGTCTTGTGCGGGTAGGCGTACACGTACGAGCGGTACGGGGAGTCCGCGCGCACGGGTTCGGTCATGGGGACGAGGCTCACGCCTTCTCCTTCTTCTCGTCGGGTGCCGGGGCCTCGGAACGGTAGCCGTGCGGCAGGACCGCGTGGGTGTAGGGAACGGTCCACACGACCTCGTGACCGATCCGGTGCCCGGTATGGCCGTCCTCGCCGTAGGCGGTGCCGTGGTCGGAGCACACGATCGCGAAGCAGGGGCGCCGGGCACTCATGGCCGCCAACAACGGTGGCAGGTGCCGGTCCACGTACTCCAGCGCGGCCGCGTGGCTGGCGCGGGTGTCCCCGGCCTCCCGGGTCGCACCGGGCAGGTGGAACCAGTTGGGCTGGTGCAGGGCGGCCACGTTCAACAGCAGGAACAGGGGGCGGTCGGCGGGGACGTCCTCGCTGATCCGCACGGCGCATTCGACCTGGTTCTCGAAGGAGTGGGGGTCGGCGACCCCGAACGACTCCTCCCAGTGGCTCTCGGCGAACAGGTTCGGCAGCACCGACCCCAGCGCCGACCGACGGTTGAAGAAGCCCGTGCCGCCCACGCAGGCGGTGTGATAGCCCTCGGCCGCCAGCCCGGAGGCCAGATCGGCGGTCTCGAACGTCCAGGTGCCGGGGGCGGTGGACACGCTGCCGGGGAACGACGCCGCGAACAGGCGCGGATGGGGCCCGGGCGAGGCGGGGGTGGGCAGGAACCCGGACAGCATCGCCAGGTGGGAGGCGTAGGTGAAGCTCCCCGGCGCGTGCCGCTCCTGCCAACCGCCCGCGGGCAGCAACCGGGCCAGGTGGGGCGTGCGCCCGGCGGCGGCGAGTTCGACCGCCACGTCGTATCGCAGCGTGTCCAGGGTGAGCAGCAGAAGGTCGTGCGTGCCCACCACGGTGTTCATGTCCGGGGTGGCTCCCGGCAGGAACGGCCCGGGGGTACTGGTGTTCAACGGTGTTCCAAGGTGGGTGTCGAGGGTGACGGGTCGGGGTGAAGGGGCGGCACAGGGAAGCGGCCGGTCGTGAGCGCGTGCAACTGCTCGGCGTGGGTGCCGCGGCCCTCGTGCAGTACCCGCGGGAGCAGGTCGCCGAAGGCGTTCACCTCGCAGATCGTGAAACGGTGCCATCCCGGGGAGAGCATCAGGTCCACTCCCACGTGCAGAGTCGAATCGAACACCTCGGCGGCCGCCTCGGCGGTGGCCATGGCCTCCCGCCACGCGTGCGGTCCCATGGCCTCGCGGAGCGCGTCCACGTCACCACGAGTGTTGCCCAGGTGCAGGTTGGTCAACGGGGAGCGTGAGGAGCGCACCACGACGTGGGTGGCGCGTCCGGCGACCACCAGGACCCGCAGGTCCACCACACGGCCGTCGAAGCCGGCCTTGGGCAGCCAACGTTCCACGTGCAGGCCGTCCGGGGCCAGGGCGTCCACCACGGCCGCCACCTCCGCCTCGGTGGTGTAGGTGCGCAGTCGTAGCGAGTTGAACAACTCCACCGATCCGTCCCGCGCCCGGGTGAGGTCGGCGGAGGTGACCGCCTTGACCCTGCCCGCCCCACCGGTGGCCAGCGCGATCACCCCGGAGGCCGAGGAACCGTGCGCGGGTTTGACGAACACCCGACGCGCGTGGTGCTCGTCCATGCGTTCGCGCAGGGCCGCGTAGTCGGTGATCGGTCCGGGCAGAGCGTCCGCCACCGCGACCCCGGCCGACGCCAGACGCGCGTGAGCGCGGCGTTTGTCGCACATGTCGACCAGGTCGGTGAGGTCCTGCACCAGGTGTGCGCCGGGGGTCGCGGCCACCAGGGCGGACAGGCGGTCCAACGCGCGGACGAACCCACGGTGCTGGTCGGCCGTGCCCTCGGCCCGGTACGGGTCGGGGTCCGCCGCCCATCCGCGAAGCAGACGGGCAGTGGTGACGTCCTCGCCGGGTGAGTCCACCCGTACCAACGCACCGGGAGGCAGCGACGGCGACCCGGTCGGGTCGGCCAGCTCGTGCCAGGGCAGCACCATCGGCTCGGGCCACCCCGCCTCCCGCGCGGCCGCCACGAACAGCGCGCGGCGCCGGTTTCCGGGCACGCACACCACGACCAGTGGCCGCCCGGCCAGGGGAGTGCTCACTCGGTGACGGAGGGGTAGTAGGCGTACTCGTCGTCGGGGTCGTCGCTGTCGGGAACCTCCCGCTCGGAGAGATCCACCTCCAGGCCCGCGGACGCGAAGGCGGCGCGCACCCGCTCCGTGTCCTCCTCCGACAGGTAGTGGTGACGCAGGTCCAGTCTCTCCAGGTGGGCCATCGCCGGCACCGAGGCGAGCAGGTGGTCCACGTCCCGGCCGCGCAACGAACCCTCGGAGAGGTCCACGGAGGTCAGCCGGGCGAGCACGGGCGCCTCGACCAGGGCGCGCAGCCACCGGCCGGTGTCCTGGGCGTTGCGCAGGCCCAGGTGGCGCAGGTTCGGGAGGGCGTCGCCGGACAGGACCGGGGCCAGGTCCTCGGGGATGGCGTCACCCCCGTACTGGTCGACGCCCAGCCACAGCTCCAGGTGCTCCAGGTTCGGTAGTCCGGAGGAGAGGACCTGGCGTACGACGGGGCCGGGAAGACCACCGCTCTGCAGGGTCAGGGACCGCAGACCGGTGTGCTCGTCCACCCGCAGGGCCAGCGTGCTCGCGTCCGGGAAACCGCCGCCGTCGCCCGTGCCACGGACCGTCAGTTCCGCCAGGCGAGGGTAGGCGGCCAGGAGCGGCGCCAGATCGGACTGCTGGATCCAGGAGATCTCGGTCTCCTCGAACGTGATGTCACCGAAGAACAGCGAGCGCAAAGCCGGAAAGGCGGCGGCGTGTTCGACGAGCAGGTCCCGCACCCCGGCGGAGGAGACCTCGGGGTCGTCGTACAAGCCCCAGTCACCGATGACCAGTGCGACGACCCGGGTGGTGTCCACGTCGCGGACGAACCGGGTCAAGTAATCGGCGAGTTCCTCACCGTCCTCGGCGACCCGCAGTCGCCAGGCCACGTCGCCGGGGGCGGTCATGGCCTTGTCCATCCGCTCCCGTTGCGGAACGGACGTCGGCGCCTCCTCGTCGTTCCTGCGGGCCTGCCGGGCGGCTTGGCGTAGCAGCTGATCCTCGGCGCCCTCCGACAGGAAGTCCACCACGGGCAGTCCCGCGTACTCGGTGAGGTGTTCGCTGTTCATCGGTTCGCCTTCTTCTCAGGTCCGGAGCCGCTGTCAGGGGATGCGCTATTTCTAGCAGTGGCCGGAGACGATCGAGGCTGTGCCGTGGCCCGGTGATGGCGGCCGGGGCCGGTCGAACCGCCTCCGGGCGCGGCGCTGCGGCGGGACAACTCCACGGGCCGGTGTGAGAGTGGGGCAATGGCTACTCACAGTGAACTCCGGGACTTCTGGGAGCACCGCCTGGAAGAGGACTGGACCGAGAGCGGGGTGGGATACCGAGCGCTCGGGCGGCCCTTCAACAGGTGGATGTACCGGGTGCGGGAGGAGGTCTTCCTCCGTGAGGTGGGCCGACTGGAGCCGCGCGGGGCGCGCGTTCTCGACGCGGGCAGCGGAACCGGCTTCTACGTGGACCTATGGGATCGACTCGGGGCCGACGTGGTCACCGGTTGCGACATGGCCCACGCAGCGGTGGAACGTCTGCGCGGACGCTTCCCCCAACACCGTTTCGTCCGCCAGGACGTGTCCGCCCTGGACGCCTTCGAGGACGCGAGCTTCGACGCCGCCTCGTGCATGGACGTGCTCTTCCACATCACCGACGACGATCGCTACGCGGCGGCCCTGGAGGGCCTGGGCCGGGTGGTACGTCCCGGCGGAGCGCTCGTCATCTCCGAGAACTGCCTGCAACGGCCCGAACAACGTGGGGAACACCAGGTCAATCGCACCCTGGAGACCATCACCTCACTCGCCGACAAGGCCGGGTTCGACGTGGTCCGGCGGGTGCCCATGCTCGTGCTGATGAACGCCCAGGTCGACGCCGCACTGCCCTGGCGCAAGCTCTGGGGCGGGTTCCTGCGGGCGGTCACCGTCACCTCGTTCACCGGTCGGCTGGCCGGCGCCCTCCTCTACCGGGTGGACCGTCGGCTGGTCCGTGGCCGATGGGAAGGACCCACCACCGAACTGCTCGTGCTGCGCAGGCGCGAACGGGACTGACCCGGCCCGCGGCGAGGCGGTTCGTCCGAGGTCCACCGTGCACGGCCGGATACGGTTGGGACACAAACCGTGCCGGGCCGCGCCCCAGGGCGACCCACGGCAGACGGCCTGTTCCGGGGAGGCGACCGTATGCTGAGACGTTCGACCGTCATGACCTGGGTTCGGCGAGGGCTCTTGGGGCTCCTCGCCACTCAGATCGCCGTGGTGGCGACCCTTGTCGGGATCGACCACTGGCGAAAGAAGGTGCGCCCGCACCGGGTGAACTTCCCCCGTACCGAACCCACGTCCCTGCCGCTCGGGGGCAACACCACCACCGTCTACACCTATGGCGCCGACCTGTTCGAGGACATGCTCGGGGCCATCCGTGGTGCCCGCCGTCGCGTCCTCTTCGAGTCCTTCATCATCAAGTCCGACGCCGTGGGCCAAGAGTTCAAGGCCGCCCTGATCGAGGCGGCCGAACGCGGTGTCGAGGTGTACGTCGTCTACGACGGTTTCGCGAACCTGGTGGTGCCCCGTCGGTTCTTCGAGTTCCCACCCTCGGTACGGGTTCTGCGCTACCCGGTGTTCCGGCTCGGGATGCTCCTCCTGGACATGCGCAAGTCCGGCCGGGACCACCGCAAGATCCTCACCGTCGACGGCGAGATCGGCTTCGTCGGCGGGTTCAACATCGGCTCCACCTACGCGATGGAGTGGCGCGACACCCACCTGCGGGTGGCCGGCCCGGTGGTGTGGGAGCTGGAGAACGCCTTCGTCGACTTCTGGAACAGCAACAAGGCCGAGGGCGAACCCGAACTGGACGGGTTGGGCGAGGCCGAATGGGACCCCCACATCCGCGTCCATCGCAACGTTCCCGAACAGCTCATCTATCCGATCCGGGCGATGCTCCTGGAGGCGCTGGACCGTGCCAGGGACAGGGTCCTCTTCACCCAGGCGTACTTCATCCCCGACCAGGAGCTCGCGAACGCGCTCATCGATGCCGCCGGCCGGGGAGTGGACGTCAACGTCCTCGTCCCGGAGAACTCCAACCACGTCGTCGCGGACTGGTTGGCGCGCGGCCGCTACTCCGAACTGCTCCGCGGTGGGGTGCGGCTGTGGCTGTACCAGGGCACGATGGTGCACGCCAAGACCGCCACGGTGGACAGCCGGTGGAGCACCATCGGCACCGCCAACGTGGACCGGCTCAGCCTCATCGGCAACTACGAGATCAACGTGGAGCTCTTCGACGAGGGTGTGGCCAAGCACCTGGAGCGGGTCTTCGACGTCGACCTCACCAACGCCCGCGAGCTGACCGAGGAGGAGTGGCGAGGCCGCCCCATCATGGCCAAGTTCAGCGAGATCGTCCTGGCCCCGTGGCGTAGCTTTCTCTGAGGGCTCTCGGGGGCGTGGTGACCGGAGCAGGGAGGTTCCGCCGTGGGACCCGATTTCGACGCCCCCTCGCTCAAGGCCGCGCCGACTCACGTGGGATCACTCCTCGGGGGAGAACCGGGGGAACCTGCGCGGAAAGAACACCTCGGGCTCCGCGCGACGTGGCCGCGGTCCACCCCAGTGCTGGGGCCCCGGATGGGGATCCCTGCTGAGCGCGGACGCGATCGCCGAGGGCGACCCACCTCGTTGCCGCCCTCGTGACCGACCGTTCCCCCGCTCGGTGTCGCGTTCGGTCTCGTAGTCTCCGTTCGCCACCCGGCTCACCCCCGCTCGCCCTGGATCACGCGTGTCCGGCCTGGTCGGCCGGGTCTCCATGATCGAGGTCGGAGCCTCGGGAAGCCCGTCCCGACACGACGTGGCCGGACGATTCCGTCCAGAGTTCTCCCGAGAACGGGGCCTTCACGGAACCAAAGAGTCGGTGCCGAACGCGCTGTCCGCGATACTTGTGGGGACTTGACCGTCCGTGGGGGAAACCATGGGGGAGCGAAAAGGCGTGGGCACCATCCCCGATGGAGGACGGCGCCCACGCCTTGTGTGGCGGCCCCGGCAGGATTCGAACCTGCGGCACCCGCTTTAGGAGAGCGGTGCTCTATCCCCTGAGCTACGGAGCCATGATTTTGACGGAGGTTACCCCGTCGCGGGGTCAAGCCTAACCCAGGATGGGCGTGCATGGGATGTCGATTGATGTTCCTGCGGTGCCGCGGGAGCACGCTGTGTGCGTGGCGGAGTACGCTGACCTACGATTGGTTGTCCTGGTGACGGTGTGATGTTGTTCATGTCGCGTGTCGTGATTATGGCGGCTTGAGCGTTACGGTCACTGTGGGTTGATGGATGTGACCTCCATCGGTGACCCGATGACCAGGCCTTCCGCCGGGGGTCGAGTGGGACGCCCCGCAGGGGAGCGGCTCGCTGTCCGCGGCCGTGGCCGCCGGATGGAACTGCCCAGTGTGTCCGCATGTGGACATGTAGTACGTTGCCATGCGGCCACGAGTAGATGTTCGAGGAAAAGCAGCCGGAGGATCATTCGTGCCGTTCAATTCTGATTCGGCGCGGCGCAGGTTCCGCGTGTCGGGTGGCGGGGCGCTGTCCGCCCTGAGCCTGTCGCAGCGGGTCCGGATGACGCAGGCGCTGACGCTCGTTCTGGTCACCGCGCTGCTCGTCGTTCCCATGCCGCAAGCCGCACTGGCACCCGCTTCCGCAGAGGCCGACCTTGAGGACCTGAGGAACAACGCGGAAGAGGCGACTCAGGAGCTGGAGGACGCCACCGACGAGTACGTCGAGCGTCAAGAGGCCGTGGAGGCCGCTCAGGAGGATCTGGTCGGGACGCTCCACGACCTGCAGCAGATCGAGGTCGACCTCGGTGAGATGCGCGAACCGCTCGCCCAGCTGGCCAGCACCATGTACCAGCAGCCCGACGCGGGCGTACTCGGCATCCTCGCCACCGGTGACCTCGACGAGGACCTCCAGACCCAGTCCTACGCCGCCAAGCTGTCCGAGGACAACCAGGCGCTGATCCAGGACGCCACGGACCTGCGTGAGGAGCAGGTCGGGCTGGCGAGCGAGGCGCAGGAACTACAGACCTTCACCCAGCTTGAGCAGGCGGAACTCGCCGCCCAGGTGGATGATCTGCGCGCCCAGTCCGAGGAGAGCACCAACGCGCTCACCGACGAACTGGAGTCGCGTGGTCTGGACCCCGACACCTTCATGGCCGCCTCGGAGTGCGACGCCTCGGCGGGTTCCAAGGCGGACGGCTACCCCAACGGGCTGCTGCCGAAGGATTCCCTGTGTGAGATGTACGACGGACATTTCCTGAGAGCGGACGCCGCCAAGTCCTTCCTCGAACTCAACATGAAGCACGTCGAGCAGTACGGCGAGAACATCTGCATCACCAGCTCCTACCGTGACCTGCCCAACCAGCACCGTGTGTACGGCGAGGTGGCACCCGGTTTCGCGGCGGTCCCGGGCACGAGTAACCACGGTCTGGGGCAGGCGATCGACCTGGGCTGTGGCATCCAGAACTTCCGTTCCGAGAAATGGAACTGGATGGAGACCAACGGAGGCGACCACGGCTGGGTCCACCCGGCCTGGGCCAAGTCCAGTCCGTTCGAGCCCTGGCACTGGGAGTACGAGGGCTGATCGGCCCGTGAACCCGTAGGGCGGCCCCGCGGGGCCGCCCTTACGCGTGTGCGGGGACCCGTGTGGGTCAGGCCGTGCTCTCCGGGGTCGCGGCGATCTCCGGGGTGACCTCACCGGTGCAGTGGGCGCACCTACCGGCCCTCTTGTCGATGTCGGAGAAGCAGTGCGGGCACTCGCGGGTGGTCGCCTCCTCCGCCTTGATGAACTTCTCCATGAGCTTGCCGAGCGGCAACACCACGAGGAAGTACAGGATCGCCGCGGTCATCAGGAAGGAGATGAGGGCGTCGATGAAGGAGCCGTAGAGGAACCTGCTGCCGTTGATCTCGAAGTAGAGGTCGCCGAAGGTGGGAACACCCCCGAAGATGCCGAGCAGCGGGGTGATGAACCCTTCGGTGAACGCCGTGATGAGACTGGCGAAGACGGAGCCGATGACTACCGCGACGGCGAGCTGCACCAGGTTTCCCTGGAGCAGGAACTTCTTGAAGCCTTCCATGGGGTACTGCCCTACGTGTTCGGAGTTGTTCGGGAAGGCGCCGCGGCGCGGCGCCTCGAATAGCTTTCACCAGCTCCGGAGATGGGTCAACCACGGATGATGACGGACAGTCGCGAAACGGTCGCGTGCCCGGCCAGCACGCGGGCCTCCTCCGTGGTGGCGGCGATGAGGATCAGCGCACCGCCCTCACCGGTGGTGCCCTCCTCCGCCGGTACGTCGAGCACCGGACGGTCGCCGACCACCTCGATGGCGGGACCCGCGCGGGCGGGTGGGCCACCGAGTTCGTCCATGGCCCGGGCGGCCAGTACGTCGACCCTGCTGCCGGGGGAGAGAAGGGCCACCGCCCCGGGATCGGAGACTCGGACCGGCACCGCCACCATGTCGGGGCCGTAGGGGGCGGCGGGTGGGTCGCCCAGGCGGGCGTCGGTCAGAACCTCGCCCGCGCGCACGGGTGCGTTCGGAACGAGGCCGGTGGGTGGATCCTCGGGGGAGAGGGCGCCTTCGGGAAGCAGTCGGTCCGGCAGGGTCCGACCGGCGAGGTCGGCCTCGGTCACCGGCCCGGTGGCGTCCAGGTCGCGTGCGGCGACCAGTACTTCCGTGGAGGGTTCGGGAGGGGGTCGCAGGACCAAGACGGCGCCGATCGCCGCGCAGGCGGCCAGGAGGGCCGCCACGGCGCGTCGGTACCGGTCCAGGAGGCGCAGGAGCCCACGTCGGTGACGGTAGGGGGTGGTGGTCATGCCTTCAACGCTAGAACGGCGGAAGAGGGCCGGACCGGTTATCCACAGGCCGGATTCCCCTGATCCTCCCCGGGCCGTGGAAGACCACGGAACGCTCGGGCGGCTCCGGTCACCGACACGCGAAAGCGCCGCCGGAGGATCCCGGCGGCGCGGACAGGTCAACGGAGGGTGGGGCGGCTCAGCTCTTGCTCGTGCTCGCGGTGGTGGTGTTGCCGGTGCTCTTGCCGCCGGAGGAGTCGCCGCCGGAGGAGGCGCTCTTGGCGGTGGAGTCGCCGGACTTGGCCGAGTCTCCGGAGCCGGAGGGCTTGGAGTCCTTGCCCTCGGCGGAGCCCGAACCGGTCATGGCCGAGCTGTTGGAGGTGCTGGAGCTGCTGTCGGTGCGGTAGAAACCGGAGCCCTTGAAGACGATCCCCACGGCCGAGTACACCTTGCGCAGGCGCCCCTCGCACTCGGGGCAGACCGTCAGCGAGTCGTCGCTGAAGCTCTGCACGACCTCCATCTGGGCGTCGCACTCGGTGCACGCATACTGATACGTAGGCACTGTTCCGGGTCCTCCTTGCTGGCACTCTCACCCGTTGACTGCTAAATAGTACGCGTTCGCCGACCACGGCCGCGACCGCCCCTCATCCGGAGGGATCACCGATGGGGAGGGGCACCGAAAGCGACAACGTCGCGATGTGACCGCTTAATCCCCGGTCAGTCCTCGGCCGACCCCGACCCGGACCCTCTCCGGCCACGGCCCCAGTCGGGCCAGACCGTGGCGGCGGGGTCGAAGGCGTGCAGCCCGCCACCCGGAGTGACCACCGCGTCCACGGGCCGATCATGGGGCTCCGAGGGCAGCTCCACGACGAACTCCTCGTCGTGGACCACCGCGATCGCCGGGGTGTGCGGGCCCTTGTGCGCCAGGGCGCGGTCGTAGCAGCCCGCCCCTCGTCCCATGCGTACACCGTGGTGGTCCACCGCCAGGGCCGGACAGATCACCGCGTCGGCGCGGCCCAACACCTCGGGCCCGTAACGGTGCCCGGTGGGTTCCACCAGCCCGCGCCCGGACGGGGAGAGGGAGTCGGGGCCGTCGAAGGACGCCCAGTCCAGGGTGTGGTCGGGAAGGAAGATCGGTAGCAGGACGTACGTGCCGCGCTTCCACAGCGCGTGCACGAGCCTGCGGGTGTCGGGCTCACCGCCGACCGAGTAGTAACAGGCCACGGTTCCGCCCATCGCCAGCCAGGGCAGGTCCATCAGGGCGTCGCGGACCCTCGATCCCACCCGGTCGCGCTCCCGCGGTCCCCGCTTCCGACGCTCGGCGAGGAGACGCTCGCGCAGCGCGCGCTTGTCGGCCCGTTCGCGGCCGTTCGGATCACCCATGCGCCCCAGTGTGGCACCGCCGTCCCGGATGTCCCAGGGACGCTCGTACGTCGACCCGGGTGAACTCCGGGTGGCGTTTTCTCCGCCTCCTCCCGAAAGGACGGGGACTTCTCGTCGCCACGTCCGTGGACCGAGCACGAGAACGGCTCGCTCTGCCCTAAAGTGCCTGACCATGAGCGCCGACATCGACCAGACGCGTCCCTCGACCTCCTCCGTGACCAAGGCGGTCGTCCCCGCGGCGGGTCTGGGCACCCGCTTCCTGCCCGCGACCAAGGCCACTCCCAAGGAGATGCTGCCGATCGTGGACAAGCCCGCGATCCAGTACGTCGTGGAGGAGGCGGTGGAGTCGGGTCTCCACGACGTCCTCATGATCACCGGACGCAGTAAGCGTTCCATCGAGGACCACTTCGACCGCGCCTACGAGCTGGAGGTCGCCCTTGAGGCCAAGGGCGACGCGGAGCGGCTCCGTTCGGTCCGTGAGTCCAGCGACCTCGCCCAGGTCCACTACGTCCGCCAGGGTGAGCCCCGCGGGCTCGGGCACGCTGTGCTGTGCGCGGAGGCGCACGTGGGCGACAACCCCTTCGCCGTGCTGCTGGGCGACGACCTGATCGAGACCGCCGACCTGCTGCGACGCATGATCGAGGTGCGTCGCGAACACGGAGGCAGTGTCGTGGCGCTCATGGAGGTCGAGCCCGAACAGGTCTCCCTCTACGGTTGCGCCGCGGTGGAACCCACCGAGGAGGAGGACGTCGTCACGGTCACCGACCTGGTGGAGAAGCCCGCGCGGGAAGAGGCGCCGAGCCGTTGGGCGATCATCGGTCGCTACGTCTGCGACCCCGCGGTCTTCGAGGTCCTGCACCGCACCCCGCCGGGGCGCGGCGGTGAGATCCAGCTGACGGACGCCCTGCTCGAACTCACCCGCACCAAGCCCGAGGAGGGCGGTGGCGTACGCGGGGTCCTGCTGCGGGGACAGCGCTACGACACCGGCAACAAGGCCGACTACATCCGCACCGTGGTCGACTTCGCCTGCCGGCGCCCGGACCTGGCCGAGGAGCTCCTGCCCTGGCTGCGCGAGTTCGTCGACCGCCACGACCGCGCCGACCGGAGCTGACCCGCCCGGCGCGTCCCACCGGTGTCAGTGGTCACAATGGGGTGGGGGCGGACCACACGAGTGGACCGTTCCCAGCGCGCACCACGAACCGGAGGGACCCCATGAAGAGCGTCGAACAGCACGTCTCCGATCTGCTGGCGCTGGTCGCCGTGCCCGAGGCGACGGAGCTCGACCTGCTCCGGGCCCACGGGACGGTACTCGCCGAACCGGTGGTCTCCGAGGTGTCCCTGCCGGGCTTCGACAACTCCTCGATGGACGGTTACGCCGTCCACTCCGGCGACCTGGAACACGCCTCGCCCGGCTCCCCGGTCAGACTGCCGGTGGTGGCCGACATCCCGGCGGGCGACCCGTCCCCGAGCGCGATCCGCCCCGGCCTGTGCGCGCGCATCATGACCGGCGCACCCATGCCCACGGGCGCCGACGCGGTCGTCCCGGTCGAGTGGACCGACGGTGGGAGCGTGGAGGTCCTCGTCGAGCGTCCGGCCACGCCCGGGGGGTTCGTGCGCAGGAGCGGAGAGGACGTCGAGGCGGGCGCGCGTGTGCTGAACGCCGGGACCCTCATCGGGGCGGGGGAGATGGGTGTGCTCGCCGCGGTCGGCCGCCGGACCGTCCCGGCCGTCCCCCGGCCCAGGGTCGTGGTCCTCTCCACCGGTGAGGAACTGGTCGAACCCGGGCGCCCGCTCGGCCCCGGCCAGATCTACGAGTCGAACAGCTACATGATCGCGGCCGCGGCGAAGGAGGCCGGGGGCGAGGCGCACCGCCACGGCTTCGTCGGCGACGACCCGGTCAGCGTTCGTGACGCCCTGGAGGGGCTGCTGCTGCGCGCCGACATCGTCGTCACCACCGGTGGCGTCAGCATGGGCGCCTACGACGTGGTCAAGGAGGTGCTCGGCAGGCAGGGGACCGTCGAGTTCACCTCGGTGGCGATGCAGCCCGGCAAGCCCCAGGGATACGGCACGATCGGCCCGGACGAGACCCCCATCATCACGCTGCCGGGCAACCCGGTGAGCGCCTTCGTCTCCTTCCAGATGTTCGTACGGCCGGTGCTGCGGAAGCTGCGCGGTCTCGACCCGACGCCCCTACCGACCGTGCGCGCCCGACTGTCCACCGCGGTCACCTCGCCGAAGGGTCGACGTTCCTACCTGCGCGCCGTGCTGTCGCCGGCGGACCCCGGCACCGAAGCGGCGCACACCGTCTCGCCCGCCGTCCGACAGGGTTCGCACCAGCTGTCCGCGCTGGCCGACGCCAACGGCCTCCTCGTCGTCCCGGAGGAGGTCACGGAGCTGCCGGCGGGTGCGATCGCGGAGGTCCTGGCGCTGCCCGGGCACTGACCCGAGGCGGTCTCCGCGCCGTTGTCACCGTGGAGGAGTACGGTCATGCGTGGGACGCGCCGACGCGCGCCCCACGCGGCCGGCGCACCGATGGGCCGCGTGGTCCACACGCGAAGACGACGGGTGACCCCGATGACCGACACCCCGAAGCCGGAGGCGCACCCCTCCGGCCTGACCCACCTCGACGAATCCGGCGCCGCGCGCATGGTGGACGTCTCCCGCAAGGACGTCAGCGCCCGCAGCGCGACCGCCACCGGCCGGGTCCTGCTCAACGCCGCGACCGTCGCCGCCCTGCGCGGCGGAGAGGTCCCCAAGGGCGACGCCCTCGCGGTCGCGCGCATCGCCGGCATCCAGGGCGCCAAGCGCACCCCCGACCTGGTGCCGCTGTGCCACCCCATCGCGGTGCACGGTGTCGACGTGGACCTGACGGTCCTCGACGACGGCGTGGACATCTCCGCCACGGTCCGTACCGCGGACCGCACGGGCGTCGAGATGGAGGCGCTCACCTGCGTGATGACCGCGGCGCTCGGCTTGGTCGACATGGTCAAGGCCATCGACCCGGAGGCCGAGGTCACCGCGGTCAGGGTCGAGGAGAAGCTCGGCGGGAAGAAGGGGCACTGGAAGCGTGGCGACTGAGCCGAACGAACGCTCCGCGCGTCGGGTCGCCGTGGTCACCGCCTCGAACCGGGCGGCCGCCGGGGTCTACCCGGATCGCTCCGGGCCGGTGATCGTGGAGCGCCTGCGCGGCCTGGGATTCACGGTGGTGGGGCCCTGGGTGGTGCCGGATGGTCCACCGGTGACCCAGGCGCTGTTGCGCGCGCACCACGAGGGCGCCGACGCCGTGCTGACCACGGGTGGCACCGGTCTCACCCCCCAGGACCGCACCCCCGAGGCCACCCGTCCGCTGTTGGCCTTCGAGGTCCCGGGCATCCCCGAGGCGCTGCGCGCCGCGGGGCGCGACAAGGGAGTGCCCACCGCGATCCTCTCCCGAGGCCTGGCGGGGGTCGTGGAGCGGGAGGGACACAGCATGCTCGTGGTGAACCTGCCCGGCTCCCGAGGCGGCGTGGGCGACGGAATGGACGTGCTGGCACCCGTTCTGGGGCACGCGATCGACCAGATGCGGGGCGGTGACCACCCCCGGTCGGAATGAGACCCGGTAATGACCACAATCACATCCCGGGCATTCCGGAAGCAGAGAATTCCTTGACCCTAGTACGGTTTTTGGTGCAGGAGTGAATGGAGTTTGGAATCATCCGATTCCTGTGTGGCGGAGGTTACACCCGCTACCGCGTGTCCCCAGGGGTGGAATACTGGAAGGGCTCACCGGTACCGGGCGTGGCCACGCCCCGAGGGCCGGTGGTGTATCCGCGCCGGGTGGTGCACAGGGCCACGGAGGGACGACGTGAAACGCAGACAGAGGTGGCCGGTCACCCTCAAGGAGGGGGCGATCGCGCTTCGCCCACTGCGCCTGCGCGACGCCCCCGCCCTGCGTGATACCCGTGCGCGCAACGCCGAGTGGCTGCGGCCGTGGGAGCCCACCTACCCGGAGATGCCGTTGCGCACCACCGGGGTCTCCCCCTACGTCGCGATGATCCAGGCCATCCGCGGTGAGGCGCGCCAGGGGCTGTCCATGCCCTGGGCGGTCACCTACGACGACCGTTTCGTAGGACAGCTCACAGTGGGCGCCATCGTGTGGGGTTCGGCCAGATCGGCACAGGTCGGTTACTGGATCGACAGCGCCTACGCGGGGAGGGGCATCACCCCGACCGCGGTCGCGTTGGCCGTCGACCACTCCTTCTTCAGCGTCGGACTGCACCGGATCGAGGCCAATGTCCGACCCGAGAACCGGGCCAGCAGACGCGTGGTCACCAAACTCGGTTTCCGGGACGAGGGCGTGCGACGCAGACAGCTGCACATCGACGGGGCCTGGCGGGACCATATTTGTTATGGACTCACCGCGGAGGAGGTGCCCCGGGGGGTTTTGCGTCGTTGGTACGACGGGGGGTCTTCCGGTCCGACCTCGGAGGGTGGTTCCGGCCCCGGTTCGGCATTGGGGCCGGATGGCCCGAACGGCGGCGAGGATCCACGTGATCCGGCGAGTCCGAACCCGTGGCCGAACTGAACGTGACAGCATCACGGGTGCGTCCGAAGCCTAAACCTCACTTTAAGCACATTGATTCATTACTTTGCGTTGAATTGGCACTGCGCTCCGCAGTCACCATCTGACCTGCGATTTCTTCCGGAGGGGTGGAGCGACCGAAACTGAGGGTCCACAATCTTGCGACACTCCGGTCGGAATGCGGCGCATTTATGGACACGGGGTCGTACCGTGCGGAACATAGACGCATTGACGATGCGGGCAACACGTGGATATGGCACACGGGATTCGTTCCGGCTCCGACCCGGAGTAGGAACGGTACCGAGCCGGGGGGCGTCGGTACTCCCGGGACAGTGTTCATGTACACGCGGCGCGGTGTCGACGAAGTGTCGATCAACGTTCAGTGGCCGTCATCGTGAGGAGGGGTGATGAGCAGCTCTCCCCTGTACCTCGCCATCGTGGTGGTCTGGCTCATCGTCCTGGTGCCGATGCTGTTGCGCAAGGACGCGGTCGAGCCGACCCACGAGGAGACCCGACGCGACGACGCCGAGCCGGACGCCGACGAGGTCGACGAGTCGTTCGAGGAGGAAGAGGCGGACGAGGAGGACCCGGATCTCACCGAGACCCAGGTCATCACCCGGCCGCGGGCGCACCGGGAACACGCGGCCGAGGAGGCCGAGGAGCCGCGTCCCGTCGAACGGGGCCCGATGCCCGCACCCGAATCCCGGGCCCGGGTCATCGCCCGCCGTCGTCGGCGCACCAGCGCGCTCACCCTGCTCAACGTCGCCACCATCGTGGCCGTCGCCTTCGGTCTCGGTCCCTGGTGGGTGATCGCGCCGCCGATCCTGTTGCTCGTCGGACACTTCGCACTGTTGCGGGAGGCGGCCAAGGTCGACGCCGAGCGGCGTCGGGCCCGCCTCAAGGCACGTCGCCGGGCCTACCTGCGCGCACGTCGGGACCGTGACCGCCAGGAACACGAGGCCCGGGAGGCCCAGCGCCTGGCCAAGGTGATCGCCCTCCAGGAGCGCCGCAGTCAGGTCTACGACCAGTACGCGGACGCACGCCTGCGGGCCGCCGGAGACTGACCCCGGTCCGAACGCCCGATCGGGCGTTCGGACCACTCGAACTTTCCTGCTAAAGTTGGTCACGTCTTCGGGGCTGTGGCGCAGACCGGTAGCGCACCTCGTTCGCATCGAGGGGGTCAGGGGTTCAAATCCCCTCAGCTCCACCGAAGAGAAGAAGCCGAGGGGAAGTACGTCTTCCCCTCGGCTTCTTCGTCTTTCAAGACCGAGAAAGAGCAGGGCCCGATCCGTGGATCGGGCCCTTTCTCGTGCTCGTGATGGGGTCGGACGCCGTGTTCGCTGTTCCCTGCGGCGGGAGGTCATCCGGACCTGAGCCCCGAGTGTCACCGGCGAAGCGTCTATCCCCTGCGGCGGGGTGGTGCCGATGCGGTCCCCAGCCTATCCACCGAGGCACCGGGACGCCTATGGGTTCGGCCTCTGGATCGACCACCGGGTCCTCGTGCTCGTCCGAACCTCTTCACGGAGAGGAGCGGTGTCTAGAAGGGTTCAGGCGCATACTCGGTTTTGGCCGTGTCCGAAACGGGGATGCCCGGGGCCTCAGGGACGCGAGTCCGGATGGAACCGGGTTTTCAGAAGATCACCGAAAGTGATGTCTCTCTTCTGGTGAAGGGTCGCGGAAGTACCGCTATGTGGGGGTTTCTGGGCTGATGTGCGGATGCGGATGCCCGCCCGTGACGTCGTCACACGCCCCGACCCCGAGGAGGGTCGGGTTCCGCGAGTCGATTTCGATACTCCTCGTGGCAATAGCGAGACCGTCGCTCTCCGTTATGTCGGTCCCTTCTGATTTCCCTTCTCGAGGGACTTGTCCCTGCAGGTCATCGGAGACGCTGTCGCGCCATGAAGAGTATGGAAACCGGTCTGAGCTGCGCCGATTCCGTCTTCTATGGCCATTTCGGAACCGGTGCCACAACCTTTGGTCGATCGTCGGCCATGGAATGATGAATATTCGGCCTCGGACCTTGTGGACTCTGTCGCGATAGGACATCTTGGTTCCGGGATGGGCTGGAAACACCAAGAAAGGTAGATGCCATGACCGTGCACGCGCAGAGCTCTCGTAAGAACAACGGCTGGACCTGGTGGTAACCAGGCCGGCTTGACGGCGCCGACGCGGCGTCCGTCACGCTTGGAGGGCCCGTTCGACATCGTCGACGGGCCCTTACCCATGTCCGCCCAAGACACTCCGCTCCGTGATCGCGAGGGGGATTTGACCGAACACCCGACCGGGTAAGAGCCCGGTACGTCGTCCGGGCCGTCCGGGTCGGGGCCGAAACGAAGGTGAAGGGGCGACCAGTAGCAGTGTCCGACTCCCCTCAGCAGTCAGGCGGATACGAATACCCGAAGGAACCGGAGCCCACGGGTGGGTACGCGCGCCCACCCATCCCGGAGGGAGCGCCGAGCGGACGCCCACCCGAGAGCCGGGTGGAGCCCATCCCGGAGGAGTCCACGGCGGTCGTCGGAGAGGGATTCCGGCGCACCACCAGAGCGCGCAACAAGACCATGCGAGCCGAACGCGGCCGGGGGTTCTGGCGCCTGGGGACGTCCACGGTCCTGTACGTGATGGTGGTCGGGGGTATGGCCGACTACGTGGACCCGCAGGTACGCGTCATCGCCCACCTCGCGTTCTGGCTGTTCATCGGGGTGGGTCTGGGGCTGACGGTGGCCCGAGAACGCCGGCACGACTGGGCGCCGCGACCCCGATGGCCGTGGCTGCTCGCGGCGCTGGGCGGCGCGGTGACGGCGGAGGTGCTCATCCTGGCGGTGGGATCGCCCGCGATCATCGTGGGATCGATCGTCCTGCTCGTGCTGGGGGCGTTCTTCCTCATGCTGGTGGGCTGAGCGCCGGGCCGGTGGAGCAGGGGGAAGGACGGCTCAGGTGGCCTCGTCGTCGAAGGGCGGGCGCTTGCCGTTCAGGCGGGAGACCGGCTTCTTGTCGGTCTCCTCCTCTTCTTCCCAGAAGTGCTTCTGAATGAATCTCTTCGGGTTGAGGTCCTGGACGTCGAAGTCCTTGTACTCCGGGCCGAGCCCCTCCTTGATGTCGTTGGAGGCGGAGTTGGCCATGGTGCGGAGCTGGCGCAGGACACGGCCGACCTGTTGCGCGGCCTTCGGGAGCTGGTCCGGCCCGAAGATCAGCAACGCGAGAAGGAGGAGGACGACGAACTCTCCACCGCTGATGCCGAACATGTATGGTCCTCGCCTTCGGGTGCTGACCGGCTTCAAGCAGGTTAACCGGTATCGCCATGCTTGGGTAACCGTGTCCCCATCCAACACCCATCGGTGGCTCTCGGAGCACATCGGGGTCTTGAAGGCGAACCAGCCCTCCACTCGGCGAGCGGAGGGCTGGGGAAACGCACGTGTGACGGTCAGACCGTGCGAACGTCCGCCGCCTGCGGGCCCTTCGGGCCCTGGATGATGTCGAACTCGACCTTCTGGTCCTCTTCCAGGTTCCGGAAGCCGGTGCCCGCGATCGCAGAGTAGTGAACGAACACGTCGGGCTGACCACCCTCGACGGCGATGAACCCGAAACCCTTCTCAGAGTTGAACCACTTCACGGTGCCCTGAGCCATGTGCTCTCCCTTGGGGACTACGGCGGGACCGCACCCTGCTGGTCCCGGGTCGCCGGGCGCCGGACCGAAGAAGGGTCATACCCGAATCGACAAGCGCCCACGTGAAGTTCCGCGAGGCGCCTCGGGCATCCATGGAAACTACAACAGCAACCAGTTGCAGACAGTACCAGGGAGGATGGGACCTTGCCGAGACCTTTCGGCCATGAATCCCCGATATCCGAGTGTCCTGTTGCGGCTACTCGAAAAGGTTGATTTCCCGCCCTTGTGCGACTAATGGAGTTGTGCCCGGGGAACGATTTCGGCCGTTCCCCGGGCGGGTCCACTCGTTAGGAGGCATCGCGTCCGTAGATCCACACCTCGAACCACAACCGATCGCCCCAGGTGTCGTCCGGCAATGGATAGGCCGATAGGACCGGGTACAGGTAGGCGAAGTGCGCGATGGTCAACAACACCACGACACCGAAGACCACTCCGCCGAGCGCGCGCGTGTACGGAGCGAAGCGCGGACTGTCCTCTCCCGCGCCCATCAGCATCCCCAACATCAGCACGATGCCGAGCACCAGGAACGGCAGGAACGGCAGCGCGTAGAACAGGAACATCGGGCGGTCCGGGTAGGCGAACCAGGGGAGCCAACCGGCGGCGACCGCGAGCAGCACAGCGCCGGCCCGCCAGTCGCGGAAGGTGATCCACCAGCCCAGCATCACCACCATGGCGATGATGCTCACCCACCAGATGACCGGGGTCCCGATGGACACCACCGAGGTCACACAGCTCCCGGTGTCGCACCCGACGGCCTGCCCGTCGTAGTGGAACATCACCGGGGTGCGCATGATCAGCCACTCCCACGGCGCGGAGATGTAGGTGTGGTCGCTGGTGAGGCCGGAGTGGAAGTTCATCATCCGGCCGTGGTAGTCGATCAGACTCCACAGGGCCTCCAACGGTGTGGCCACGATGTTCGGCAGCCAGTCGGGGGCCAGACCATCGGCGAAGTCCCGGTTGTAACCACCGCGGGTGAACAACCACCCGGACCAGGAGACCAGGTAGACGATCCCGGCGACCACCACGGTCTGTAGGAACGCGGGTACGGCGTCGATGCCCAGCCAACGGCCGAAGACACGACGCTGGCCGACGCTGCGCCGGGCACCGTAGTCCCAGGCGACGGTGAGCAGACCGAAGGCGGCGATGAAGAACAGGGCCGACCACTTGGTGCCGACCGCCAGGCCGAAGCACAGACCGGCGGCCAGGCGCCACCAGCGCATGCCCAACCAACCCACCGTGGTCAGGTCGACCCCGGCCTCCGCCAGGCGGACCAGGCGCTCCCTCGTCTTGTCCCGGTCGATCACCAGACAGGTGAACCCCGCCAGGATCCACAGGGTGAGGAAGATGTCCACCATGGCGATGCGGCTCAGGGTGAAGTGCAGGCCGTCCAAGGCCAGGATCAGCCCGGCGGTGCAGCCGAGAAGGACGGAGCGGGTCATCCGGGTGGCGAGCCGGACCAGGATGAGAACGGAGATCATCCCGGCCAGGGCGGAGGCCACCCGCCAACCTTCGGGGCTGACCGCCGACCCGAACGGCATCAGCGTCCACAGCCAGTCGCCGAGCGCGATCATCCACTTGCCGACGGGCGGATGGACGATGAAGTCGCCCGCGCCGGTGAAGATGTTCGGATTGCCCTCGGCCAACATGGTGTCCGAGTTGTCGAGGGTCTCGTGCTCGTATCCGAAACGCCACAGGGCGAAGGCGTCCGTGGCGTAGTAGGTCTCGTCGAAGTAGATCCGTTCCGGCTGCCCGAGGTTGAAGAACCTGAGCGCCCCCGCGAACAACGCGACGAGGCCGGCGCCCAGCCAACCCGGCCATGCGGGTATGGGCATGCGGGGCACGAAGCGGGAACGGAGGTCGGAGGGCCGGGCCGCGGCCGGAGGGGGCGAGGGCTCGGCCTCGCTGGGAAGTGCGGTGGTGGTCATCTCGGCTCGTAGGTTGGGGTCAGAGATGGAGGTCCGTTGCGGGCGGGCCGTGAAACCGGGTTTCGGATGGTTCGATCATGGCCAACCGTAGCGCGACAGGACGGGGATCACAGTGGTTGAGGGTGTCGAGAGAACACAGCCGGGCGGAAGGCTCGTCCTGGCCGGGTTGCCCATCGGGAACCTGGAGGACGCGCCACCTCGGCTGTTGCACGCGCTGGAGGGGGCGCGCGTGATCGCCGCGGAGGACACACGTCGATTGCGTCAATTCGCCTCCCGTGCGGGCATCCGCCTCGGTGGTGAGTCCGGTGCCCGCGTCGTGTCCTACTACGACGCGAACGAGAGCCGCAGAGGAGACGAACTCCTCGCCGATCTGCGGCGGGGCGAGGAGGTCCTGGTCGTCACCGACGCGGGGATGCCGGGGGTGTCCGACCCCGGCTACCGCCTGGCGGCGGCCTGCGCCGAGGAGGGGATCCCCGTCACCTCGATCCCGGGGCCGTCGGCGGTGACCACCGCACTGGTGGTCTCCGGACTTCCCACCGACCGATTCTGCTTCGAGGGGTTCCCACCGCGCAAGGGCCTGAGGCCTTACCTGGAGGAGCTGGCCGACGAGCGCCGGACGATGGTCTTCTTCGAGAGCCCGCACCGGATCGCCGCCACCCTGCGGACGATGGCCGCGGCGTTCGGCGCCCAACGCCGGGCGGCGGTCTGCCGTGAGCTCACCAAGACCTACGAACAGGTGCGCCGGGGCGGCCTGGGCGAGCTGGCCGAGTGGGCCGCCGACGGTGTGCGCGGCGAGATCTCGGTGGTGGTGGAGGGCGCCCGGCCTCGCGCGGAGAGCACGAGCGACACCGACCTGATCGTCGCCGTGGGGGAGCTGGAGGACGAGGGGATGCGCCGCAAGGAGGCCATCGTCCGGGTCGCCAAGGAGACCGGTGTGCCCAAGCGCCGTGTCTACGACCTGGTCCACGGTGTCGTCGAGGCGGAGTGACCCCGGCGGATACGACCGCCGGGGAAACCAACTCCCGGGTCGGTGCGTCGAACAGCACTGAGACCGAAGTGACGAAAGAGGATTCCCACATGCGCAGTGAGCTCTTCCAACAAGCCCAGGAGACCCAGCAGCCGGGGATGCACCTGCAGAACCGCAAGATGCTGAGAGTGGGGCTCAACGGTGAGTTCTACGCCCGACAGGGCGCGATGGTCGCCTACCAAGGGCAGGTCGAGTTCGCGTACCAGGGCGCGGGCAGCGTCGGCCGGTTCATGAAGAAGGCGTTCACGGGCGAGGGCCTGCCACTGATGAAGGTGTCCGGGCGGGGGGACGTGTTCTTGGCCCACGAGGCCTGGGACGTGCACCTGATCGACCTGGAGGAGGAGTCCCTCACCGTCAACGGCGCCAACGTCCTGGCCTTCGAGCCCACCCTGAACTGGGACATCCAGAAGGTGCAGGGGTTCGGCGGCATGGTGGCCGGAGGACTCTTCAACACGGTCTTCACCGGGCGGGGCCGGATCGCCGTGGCCTGCCACGGGAGCCCGGTGCTGCTCAACGTGGATCAGCCGACCTTCGTCGACACCCAGGCCGCCGTCGCCTGGAGTACTTCCCTGCAGGCCGACATCCGCAGCACGGTCAAGGCCGGAGCGATCATCGGGCGCGGCAGTGGTGAGGCCTTCCAGCTCGCTCTGCAGGGGCAGGGCTTCGTGCTCGTCCAGGGCTCCGAGGGCGCACCGACCCCCACCAACGGCTGAGCGGACCGCGCACAGGAGAAGGGCCCCGAACCGCACGACCTGGGCGGTTCGGGGCCCCTCGTTTCTCGGGCCGGTGAAGGCGCGCCCTAGACGACCGCTCCGTCGTCCGCGTCGCGGGCGGCCTTGGCCGCCACCTTCTGCTTGGCCTTGCGTTCCTTGATCACGTGCGGCGCGGGCGTCTTGTCCCACTTCTGCAGCCAGATGGCGATCGGTACCGCGACGAACACGGTGGAGACCACACCGGTGGACAGACCGACCAACATGGCGATGGAGAAGTCCTGGAGCGAGGACCCACCGAGGAAGGTGAGGAAGATCAGGATGATCCACGCACCGACGGTCGTGTTCACCGTACGCGGCAGGGTGTTGAGGATCGCGCGGTTGGCGATCTCGGTGAACGAGGACTTGTCGTCCTTCGCCCACTCGTCTCGCACCCTGTCGAACACCACCACCGAGTCGTTGACGGTGAACCCGATGACACTCAGGATCGCGGCGAGGAAGACCCCGTCGATGGGCTTGCCGAGCCAGATGAACAGGCCGACGACCAACAGCATGTTGAAGCCCAGCGACACCATGGTGGAGACACCGAAGGACCAGCGGAAACGCCAGGCCAGGTAGATCATCTGCAGGGCCAGGGCCGCGCCGAGCGCGATCAGGGCCCGGTTGCGCAGCTCGTCGCCCATGCTCGGACCGATCAGCTCGTCGCTGATCAGGTCCACGCCACCGGTCTCCTCGGCGATGGCCTCGGTGATGCCGTTGGCCTCCGTGTCGGAGATGTCGCCGGTGCGGACGGACAGGTCGCCGTCACCGGACTCCTGGACCACCGCGGTGTCCGAACCCGCGAAGTCGAGCGCGGAGATGACACCTCGGGCCTCGTCGATGGACAGGTCCTGCTCGCCGGTGATCTCGTACTCCAGGACGCGACCACCGGTGAACTCGACACCGAGGTTGGTGTCGCGGACCAACGGTGCCGCGATCGCGGTGACCACGATCAGCGCGGCGACGATGAGTCCGACGCGGCGGAAGTTCATCAGCTGCGGGTTCTTCTCGACCAACCAGCTGCGGACCTTGCCGATGCGGTTGATGCCGCTGATCGAGGGGTGCTTCTTGATGACGGTTCGACGCACCGCCCACTCCACGAACACGCGCGCGATGACGAGCGCGGAGATCATGGAGGCGATGGTGCCCAGGCTCAGGGTCACACCGAAGCCCTGAACGGTGCCGGAGGCGAAGAAGAACAGCAGGGCGGCGGCCAGGATCGTGGTGACGTTGGTGTCGAGGACCGCGCTCCAGGCCTTCTGCGTGCCCTGGACGAAAGCCTTCTCCAGGTTGGGCGGCACCGCGCGGCGACGGCGACGGGCCAGGGCGCCGGTCTCCTTGCCCTCCTTGCCCTCCTTGTCGGACTCCTTCATGCCGGAGGCCTTGTTCGCCTCGTAGACCTGCTGTTGGCGCTGGTACTCCTCACGCGCCCGTTCGAAGATCAGCACGTTGGCGTCGATGGCCATACCGATCGCCAACACGAAACCGGCCAGACCCGGCAACGTCAGTGTGGCGCTGATGGCCACCAACGCGCCGTAGGCGATCAGGGTGTAGAACGCCAGGGCCAGGGAGGCCAGGAAACCGACCATGCGGTACACCACCGTGATGTACAGCGCGGTGAACGCGATGCCCAGGATGGCGGCGATGGCGCTGGCCTCGATGGCGGCGGCGCCGAGGGTCGGACCGACGGTCTGACGCTGGACCTCGGTGACCGGCAGCGGCAGCGAGCCACCCTCGATCAGCACGGCCAGCTCTTCGGCGGTCTCGCTGTTGAAGTCGCCGCTGATGGTGGTCTGGCCGCCGGCCATGCCCACCTCACAGGCGGTCTCCGCCGTCACCTGCGGGGACGAGATGACCTGGTCGTCCAGGACGATCGCGACGCGGCGACGTGGGTCGCCCTCTTGGAAACAGGCGGCCTGCCCGGTCAGTTCCTGCCACTGGTCACGGCCTTCGCCGCGGAAGGCGACGTTGACGACCCACTGGGCGCGGTTGACCTGGTCGAGGCCGGCCTCGGCGCTGGAGACGCGGTCGCCCTGGATGGCGGCCTCGCCCAGCTGGAGCATGGTGCCCTCGGAGTCGGGCAGGGTCACCGCGACGTCCTCGGGGTTCTCCGCGGGGGGACCGGCGGGCGCCTGGGGCATGCCGCCACCACCGGGGTCGCCGCCCATGCCGCCGAGGATCTCCTCCATCTCCTCCTGCGTCATCTCGCCGCCCTCGCCACCGGCGGGGGCTTCGCCCCCACCCTCGGCGGGAGCCTCGCCCTCGCCGTCGGAGGGGGCGCGGGCCTCGTCGGCCGGCGGGTTGGCGAAGTCTCCACCCTGGGGCGCCTGGACGCCCTGGCCACCGCCGGACTCGCCCACGCCGAGGACCGGGTGGAAGGACAGCTGGGCGGTCTGGCCGACGATCTGCGCGGCCTCCGCCGGGTCCTGTACGCCGGGTAGTTCGACGATGATCCGGTTCTCACCGGAACGCGACATGTTCGCCTCGGCCACACCGAGACGGTCGATGCGCTGACGCAGCACCTCGACGACCTTGTCGGTGTTCTCCGAGTCGGCGGCGGTGCCGTCGGGGCCGTCCTGGGTTTCGAGGACGATCTGCGTACCGCCGCTCAGGTCGAGACCCAGGCGCGGTGGGATGAACCACGCCGCGCCGAACGCGACGAGGATGACGAGGAGGGAGATGAGCGCGCGTGTCCAGCGCGCTCCCGCTCCCGTTTGACTGGACAAGGGGTGAACCTCTCACTGCGGATGGTGGAACCGGTCGCGTGCCCGGGCACCGGACGGCTCGCGCGCGGCGCGAGGCCCGGGACCGAACGGGGGGTGCGAGGGCCCGGACCCGTACGAGACGGGTGAGGACCGACCGGGTTGGTCAGACGGTGGTGTGCGCGGTGAGAGGGGGCGCCCGGGTGGATGGCAGCCCCTCGGCGTCGACCTGTTCGGGAACGGGGTCGTGAAGGGGGAGGGGCAGCGGCCACCAGGGTTGGTCCCACACCGCCAGGCGCAGGGCGCAAGAGGGGATCGCGTCGGGCAGGTCCCGCAGTACCAACCGCTGATCGCAGGTGGAGGCGGGTGGCCCGAGCGCGACCGTCTGTGGGTCGACGTAGGGTCCGACCTCCTTGCCCGCCTCCTTGGCGGAGGGGGAGGGGCCGGAGTCGGCGGTGGTCGCCGGGGCGTCGGCCGAACCGACCGAGGAGGGGAGAGCCTCCCCATCACCGGACGGCGCGGCGGCCAAGGGGAAGGACAGCACGACCATCAACACCACGCCGGCGATCAGGGACGCGGTGTTCCGGGCAGGACGGGGTATGGCACGGGTATCCGTGGTGACCACCGCCTCGGGACCGGGTTGGAGGGTCGCTCTCTGTCGTTCCGCGTCGGCGCTCCGGTGACACTCGACGTCGTTGAGCCGAGCATAAGGGCAGGGACCCACCCCGGGGAATCACTGCCGGCCGCCCTGTGGACAACCGTTGCCGGAACGTATGCGGCCGACCGTCCGGGAAGCCCGGGGCGGAGGAGCGGGGGAAGGGGCGGGAAGCGCCGCCACATCGGGGAATCGGCGCCGTGGCCAGGGAGGCGGCCCGCGTACACCCCGGCCGGCTTTAGGCTTGGGTCATGTCGTCGAATCGCCACATCCTGACCGCGGTCGCCTGGCCCTACGCCAACGGCCCGCGCCACATCGGCCACGTCTCCGGTTTCGGGGTCCCCTCGGACGTCTTCTCGCGCTTCCAGCGAATGTCGGGGAACAACGTGCTGATGGTCAGCGGTACCGACGAACACGGCACCCCCATCCAGGTGCTGGCCGACCAGGAGGGCGTCAGCGCCCGCGAGCTGGCCGACCGCTACAACCGGATCATCGCCGAGGACCTCGTCGCCCTCGGCCTGTCCTACGACCTGTTCACCCGCACCACCACCGGCAACCACTACTCCGTCGTCCAGCGGCTGTTCACCACGCTCCACGACAACGGATACGTCTTCACGCGCACCACCAAGGGCGCGATCTCCCCCTCCACCGGCCGCACCCTGCCGGACCGCTACATCGAGGGCACCTGCCCCATCTGTGCCTACGACGGTGCCCGCGGTGACCAGTGCGACAACTGCGGCAACCAGCTCGACCCGATCGACCTGATCTCGCCGCGGTCCCGGATCAACGGGGAGACCCCCGAGTTCACGGACACCGAGCACTTCATGCTCGACCTGCCCGCCTTCGCCGAGATCCTCACCGAGTGGCTCAAGGGCAAGGAAGAGGAAGTGACCGCCTCGGAGCCGTCCGGTGATGGTGGTGGGCGCCGGGTGGGGTGGCGGCCCAACGTCCTTAAGTTCTCCCTGAACCTGCTGGAGGACCTCCAGCCGCGCGCGGTCACCCGTGACCTCAACTGGGGTGTGCCGATCCCGCTGGAGGGGTGGAGCGAGAACGCCAACAAGCGCCTGTACGTCTGGTTCGACGCGGTCATCGGCTACCTGTCCGCGTCCATCGAGTGGGCCGAGCGCGTGGGCGAGCCCGACGCCTGGAAGCGCTGGTGGCAGGAGAAGGACAGCGAGTCCTTCTACTTCATGGGCAAGGACAACATCGTCTTCCACTCGGTCATCTGGCCGTCCATCCTGCTAGGCGCGAGCGGCAAGGGCGACCGGGGCGGTGAGGTCGGAACGCTGGGCGAGCTGAACGTCCCCGACGAGGTGGTCTCCAGCGAGTTCCTCACCATGGAGGGGCAGAAGTTCTCCTCCTCGCGCCGTGTGGTGATCTACGTGCGCGACTTCCTGGAGCGCTACTCCGCCGACGCGCTGCGGTACTACATCATGGCCGCCGGACCGGAGAACCAGGACACCGACTTCACCTGGGCCGAGTTCGTGCGCCGCAACAACGACGAGCTGGTCGCGGCCTGGGGCAACCTGGTCAACCGGTCCATCTCCATGGCCGCCAAGAACCTGGGCGAGATCCCCGCCGCCGGTGAGCTCACCGACGAGGACCGCGGGGTCCTGGCCGACTCCAAGGCCGCCTTCGACACCGTCGGAGCCCGCCTGGAGCGCTCACAGTTCAAGGCCGCCCTGCAGGAGGCGATGCGCACCGTCTCCGAGGCCAACAAGTACATCTCCGACCAGGCTCCGTGGGCGCTGAAGAAGACCGACCCCGAGCGGATGGCCACCGTTCTGCACGTGGCGCTGCAGCTGGTCCAGGACGCCAACACCCTGCTCACCCCGTTCCTGCCCGTCGCCGCCAACAAGGTGTACGCGATGCTGGGTGGCACCGGGACCTGGACCGGCATGCCCCGGATCGAGTCGGGTCACGACACCATCGGTGACTCCGAGGAGAAGGTGGACTACCCGGTCATCACCGGCGACTACGCCGACAACGACGCCCGGTGGGCCTCGACGCCGATCGTCCCGGGCACCCCGCTGAGCCGCCCGGAGCCGCTGTTCACCAAGCTCGACCCGTCCGTGGTCGACGAGGAACTCGCGCGCCTGGCCGGCGACACCGAGTAATCGAGCACATGAGTACCCGCGGGCCCCGAGAACACCTCGGGGCCCGCGGGGAATCTCCAATGACCGAGGGACGACGGAGGAAGGTCGACGTGGGCAAGCGCAGTGGCAAGGCGGTCAAGGAGCGCAACGCGCAGACTCCTCCGGCGGCGCCCGAGGCGTTGCGGGTACGGGTGGCCGACAGCCACACCCATATGGACATGCAGTCCCCCGAGGTCCCCGAGATCATCGCCGCGGCCGAGGCCGTGGGCGTGACCCCACTGGTGCAGGTGGGCGTGGACCTGTCCTCTTCGCGCTGGGCGGTCGAGGTCGCCGAGCGGTACCCCGGGAAGGTGTGGGCCGCGGTGGCCCTGCACCCCAATGAGGCCCCGCGCGTGGTGCACGGCGACGGCGCCGAGGGTGTGGAGGCCGACGACACCGACTGGACGGAGAAGGCCCGTCCCGCCGGTGGCATCGAGGCCTTGGAGGCCGAACTCGCCGAGATCGACGCCCTGGCCGGTCGCCCCGAGGTGGTCGCGGTCGGGGAGACCGGCATGGACACCTTCCGGACCGGGCCCGAGGGCGCGCGTGCCCAGGAGGAGTCCTTTCGCCGACACATCGCCATCGCCAAGAGGCACGGCAAGGCGCTCATGATCCACGACCGTGAGGCGCACGAGGACGTCCTGCGGATCCTGGTGGAGGAGGGCGCCCCCGAACGGGTGGTCTTCCACTGCTTCTCCGGCGACGCCGAGATGGCCAAGGTGTGCGCCGAGCACGGCTACTTCATGAGCTTCGCGGGCAACGTCACCTTCGCCGGCGCCGAATCACTCCGCGAGGCGGCGCGCGCGGCCCCCGCCGAGTCGATCCTGGTGGAGACCGACGCGCCCTTCCTCACCCCCAAGCCCTACCGGGGCCGACCCAACGCGCCCTACCTGATTCCGCTGACGCTGCGCGTGCTCGCCGAGGTCAAGGGGATGGACGAGGACGAGCTCGCCACCATCGTGGCGGACAACGCCCGTCGCGCCTTCGATTTCTAGAACCCTCGTTTGCGCCAGGCGTTCTCGCGGCCCTGACGGTCCTTCCGCTTCCATTCCTTACGACGGGCGGCGCGCAGTCGGGAGTCGTTGCGGCTCCGGTTCCACTCGGCCTCCCGACGCAGCCGGAACCAGCGGTCCAACCGGGCCGCGTCCAGTTCGCCCTCGTCGACGGCGGCGTTGACCGCGCAACCGGGTTCGTTTCCGTGTGAGCAGTCCCGGAACCGGCACCGCTCGACCAGGGCGTGGATGTCGGCGAAGGTCCGATCGACCCCGGTCTCGCCCCCGGGAACGTCGATTCGACGCACCCCCGGAATGTCCAGGAACAGGGCGCCACCGGGCATCGTGACCAGTTGCCGGTGGGTGGTGGTGTGCCGGCCTCGGCTGTCCTGCCGGATCTCGCCGGTCCCCATCACCTCCCGCTCGGCCAGTGCGTTGAGCAGGCTGGACTTGCCGGCTCCTGAGGTGCCCAACAGCACCCACGTGTCACCGGCGCTCAGTCGGGCGGCCAGGTCGGGCAGTCCGTCGCCGGTGTGCGCGCTGACGCCGTACACGTCCGCGCCGGTGGTGACGGCCCGGACCAGTTCGAGGACGTCCGGAAGCCGATCCCCGGCCAGTTCGGACTTGGTGACGGCCACGACCGGGGTGGCACCGCTCGCCCAGGCGAGGCTGAGGAACCGCTCCAGTCGGCCCACGTTGGGGCCCTGGTCGGCGGCCTCGCAGATGAGGACGACGTCGATGTTGGCGGCCAGGACCTGGTCGTGCGAGTCCTTGGCCACGCCCTGTCGGACCAGGGTCCCGGTACGTGCCAGCACGGCCTCGACCACCCAGGTGTCACCGGAGCGGCGGACCGCCACCCAGTCGCCGCCGGTGGGCGCGGTGGAACGGTCCGACTCGGCGGCCCTGCGCACCTCGGGTGACAGGTCGGCGGTGGCGGGCTCGGGTAGGTGGACGGCGACGGCGCCGCGTCGGGCCTCGATGACGCGGGCCGGTCGCAGGTGGTGCGGGGACGTCAGGGCGTCGAAGGCCGCGGAGACCCGCGGGTTCCATCCCAGCCGGGTCAGAGGGTGTTCGGGCAGGCCGGTCGTGCCGGTGTGTTCGCTGTGCTGACTCACGTCGTCTCTTCTTGGTACGGCGCGAGTCGGGGCCGTCGAGGTGCGGCGGCTCAGGACTCGCGGGAGATGAAAGAGGTGCCGTTGTGGGGGGTGGACACGAGGACGGGCATCGTGTGCTCCTCTCTTCTTCTCCCGCGGAAAGGGGCGGGAACCGGTGTGGCCGGCGCGGTGCGCGCCCGGTTCGATTCGAGACGAGCCTAGGCCGTGGTGCCCCCGGGACGCCAGTGGTTTTCACGGTCCCGGGGCACCACGCGAGTGCGGAACCGGTTCAGCGGTTCCTGGTCCACACGTCGTCACCCGGGCGGGGGGTTTCCTGGTCCAGGGGTGCGACGGGGGAGCCGTGCCGGGGCGCGTAGTCCTCCTGGCTTCGCAGCACGGCGTGCTCGGTGGAGCGGTGGGAGGGGCGCGTGTAGTCCCGACGGTCGTCCTCGTCGCCGCTCAGCAGCAGGAAGAGGCTGCAGATCAGCATGAAGACGAACAGGCTCACGATCAGGGGAAGGGCCAACTCGGTGGCCTTGACGCCTTCCGGGGCTCCGTAGTGGGTCATCTCCGGGCTGTCGACGTGCAGTCCGGCCATACCGGTGTAGTGCATGGCCGACACCGCGAGCCCCATCACCAGGGATGCTCCGAAGATGGCGCCGTTGTGCTTCAGGTTCCGGGCGAACCACAGGGCCACGGTGGACGCCACCAGGCCGATGACGCAGGAGGCGACGACGGGGAGGGCGTTGTGGTGCATCTCCCCGTGCAGGTTCATCGACGCCATGCCGGTGTAGTGCATCGAGACGACGCCGACGCCGAGCAGGGTTCCGGACAGCAGCAGGCGTCCGTTGCTCTGGTTCTGGATGACCAGGTGCAGGGCCAGACCCATGACGAGGATGGGTACGACGCCGCTGACCAGGGTCAGGAGCGGGTCGTACCTGATGATCGTCCCGGGGATGGTGTGTCCCAGCATGGCGATGAAGTGCATCGACCACACGGCGATACCACCGAGGGACAGCGCCGCCAGGATCAGCCACTGCCAACGGACCAGACCGGCCGAACGACGGGCCCTCGCAGTGAAGACCAGCCCGAGGAAGGAACCGATGACGGAGACCGCGTAGGCGAGGGCGGGGGTGAGTAGACCTTGGGGGAATATGTCGGCCATGGCCGCAGGCCTCTACTTTCTATGACTCCAGTCACAAATGTGACCAGCAATCACAGATGGTAGAGACCGACCGTAATCCCCGCCAGAGGTGTGAAGACGGATTTCGTGACCACTTTCGGCCAGTTGGTCAGCCGTGGTTTTCGATCGACCGGCGATGGGAACCGCGTTTGTTCGAATCCGCGCCGTCCTCCACCCCCAGCATCAGGAGCAGGCTGCACACCAGCAGGAACACGAACAGGCCCACCACGAGCGGCAGTAGCAGGTCGATGCCGGTCGAGCCGGCCAAGGTGTCGGTGGTGCGTTCGGTCAGGGTGACGTCGACGCCGAACATGCCCGTGTAGTGCATGGCCGAGACCGCGACACCCATCACCAGGGCGGCGGCCAGGATGCTGAGCGTGCCGCGCAGCCGCCAGGAGAACCAGAGGGCGACCGTGGCCGCGACCAGGGCGATCGCCGTCGCCAGGACGACGAACAGGGGATCGTGGTGCATCTCGCCGTGCATGTGCATCGAGGCCATCCCGATGTAGTGCATGGAGACGATCCCGGAGCCCGCGATCACCCCGCTGATGAGGAGACGGGTGTTGTTCGGTTCGGTGCTCATCAGGAACAGCGCCACGGCCATGACGAAGATCGCGAGCAACCCGCTGGCTATGGTGAGCCCGGCGTCGTAGCGGATCGGGGTGCCGTGCACCTGGAAGCCCAGCATGGCGATGAAGTGCATCGACCAGATGGCGGTACCCCCGAGGCAGATCGCGCTCAGGGCCAGCCACCACCACCGGGCCGCGCCGGTGGACGTTCGGAGGCGGCGGGCGAACATCAAACCGATGAAGGATCCGATCACGGAGACCGCGTAGGCGCCTATCGGCGTCAGCAATCCGGTGTTGAAGTGGTCGATCATGATTTCCGCGTCCCTGGGCGTAAAAGGGTGAATCCTTAGCCTTCAGGATAAAATGCCTGTTCAGGGGCGTCGGGCGCGGAGAGCGTAAGGGGTCGTGGCCCGGGCCTCGGCGGGCCGACGGAAGCGCGCGGCCGTTGGGGGAGCCGTTTTCGGTTCACTCGGAATATGTGGTTTTTATCACCAAATGGGTTGCTGTGGGGCGAATGTTCGCTTGACCCCCAGGGCTACCTGTTTTATCCGAGAGTGCTCCGGCCTTCAGGCCGGAGGTGAATCGGATCCGAACCTGCGCCGGTCCGTCAGGACGGGCGTTTCTGGTCCTGGATGTACCGCCGAAGGACGCTGATCGGCGCACCCCCGACCGACCCGGCGAAATAGGACCCCGACCACAACCGCTTGGCTCGCCAGTAGTGGCGCTCAAGCTCAGGGAACTCCTGACGCAACCTACGCGAGGACACCCCCTTGAGGCTGTTGACCAGCTTGGATACCGCGACCTTGGGTGGGAAGTCCACCAGCAGATGGACATGGTCCACCTCGCCGTTGAACTCCACCAACTCTGATTCGAAGTCGGCGCACACCGCCCGCATGACCTCCTCCATCCGCCACAGGTGGCGGTCGGCGAAGACCTCATGCCGATACTTCGTCACGAAAACCAAGTGCGCGTGCATCGCGAAAACACAGTGTCTACCAGCCCTGACATTGCTCTCATTGGCCATAAACCAATGATAGAATGCGAGCATGTAGCTTCGATACACCTACCGCCTTTACCCGGACAGGGACCAGCGCGCCGCGCTCGCCCGCTTGTTCGGGTGTGTGCGAGTGGTGTTCAACGACGCTCTGGAACGCCAGAATCCCGTGAAGGCGTCGAACAAGCTGCTCGGTTCCCCCAAGGCACGGACCGCCCAGGGCCCCTACCAGCGGGTACCCAAGAACACCGAGTTGTCCAAAGCGCTGATCACCGAAGCGAAGCGGACCCCGCAACGGGAATGGCTTGCGCAGGTGTCCTCGGTCCCGCTCCAGCAGGCGTTGCGGGACCTGGACAAGGCGTGGAAAGCGCACGAGGACTCCAAGAGCGGAAAGCGCAAAGGCGCGAAGGTGGGGGCGCCTCGGTTCAAATCGCGCCGTGATAACACCCAGTCGGCCCGGTTCACCAACAACGCCAAATGGAAGATCACCGCCCCTGGGAAGTTGTCCCTGCCCAGGGTCGGCCAGATCAAGGTGGTGTGGTCACGCGAGCTGCCGTCCACTCCGACCTCGGTCACCGTGATCAAGGATGCCGCTGATCGGTACTTCGCCTCGTTCGTGGTCCAGACAAACGCCGATGAGGTACTGCCCGAGACCACGCCGGAGGTCGGGATCGATCTGGGATTGTCGCACTTCGCGGTGCTGTCGGACGGAACGAAGATCACCAACCCGCGGTTCCTGCGCCGTGCCGAACGCAAGCTGAAGAGAACCCAGAGAGCACTCTCCCGCAAGACCAAGGGCTCCAACAACAGGGCCAAGGCCCGTCGGAAGGTGGCCCGCGCTCACGTTCGGATGGCCGATGCCCGTCGGAACTTTCACCACAAGCTGTCCGCCACGCTGGTACGCGAGAACCAAGCCATCCACGTGGAGGATCTGTCGGTGCAGGGGCTGGGACGCACCCGGATGGCCAAGAGCGTGCACGATGCCGGCTGGTCGGCATTTGTGAACATGCTTCAGTACAAGGCCACCAGGTACGGGCGCTCCTTCTCCAAGGTCGACCGGTTCCTGGCCTCCTCACAAACCTGCTCAGAATGCTGGGCCATCGATGGACCCAAACCCTTGCACGTACGGGAATGGACGTGCAAGGCGTGTGAAACCACCCACGATCGGGACGTGAACGCGGCCCGCATCGTCCTGGCGGCCGGACGGGCCGACAGGTCAAACGCCTGTGGAGGGACTGTAAGACCAGCCGCTTGAGGTTGGCAGGACCCAGGGAAACAGGAACCAGTGCGCGCTGTGAGGCGCGTAGTGCCACCTGCCCGACAAGGGCGGGTCGGAATCCCCGTCGTTCACGGCGGGGAGGACGTCAATCCTTGGGCGCGCGCATCCCCTGGAACGCGATGCGGATCAAGGCGTCGGCGATCTCCTCGCAGGCCAGTCCTCGGTCGGGCTTGTACCACTCGACGATCGAGTTGACCATGCCGAACAGCAGACGTGAGGCGACCGCGGGGTCCACGTCGCTGCGGATGTCGCCGTCGACCACGCCTTCGCGTACCAGATCGGCGATCAGGTGGTCGAAGCGACGCCGGCGCTCCAACGCCCGCTTCTCCACGTCGGTGTTGCCTCGCACCCGCAGCAGCAGGGTCACGTGCGGAAGTTCCTCGACCAGCACCCGGACGCTGCCGCGCATCACGTGTTCCAGGCGGTCGATGGCCCGCCCGGTGGTCGCGCCCTCTTCCCCGGTCACCTCGAACAACGCGTCCATCGCCAGGTCCAGCGACCGACGCAGCAGTTCGGTCTTGCCGGAGACGTGGTGGTAGATCGCGGACTTGGTCACACCCAGGGCGCGGGCCAGGTCCTCCATGCTCGTGCCGTCATACCCGCGTTCGTTGAAGACGCGGGCGGCCACGCGCAGCACGGAGTCGGCGTCGTGCCCCGGGCGGCCGGAGCGGCGCCGTCCGGTCGAGCGTGCGGCGGGGTCGTCGGGTGCGGAAGTTCGGGCCACGGTTGTCGAACCTACCTTGCGGCGGAGGGCTGGAGCGCGTGGAAGGTCGGGTCCTCCCACGTGTCGACCGGATCGGCCTACTGAACGAACGGTCGGTAACACACCCTAGGGCCTGTTCGTGTGCCTTGCGTTCCGTGAGCGAAAGTCCCGAAACAGAACAACGGACCTCATTCGCCGACACTGGCCGAAAAGTCCACAGAACGCATTCTGAGAATCAAACGCCACTTACTTCTTTTCCGCGAAATGGCAGGCCAGAAGGTGCGTAAATATTAAATGCCGGAAAAGCCTGCGAGAAGGACGATGGCGTCTTATTCTCGAATCGTCCGCTACCGGGACATCGTTCGATTCCGCCCGTGGGCCGACCGGATCGGCTCCGCCCTCACAAAGGAACGCCGTGCACGCCATCGACCAACAGATGCGGGAGATGCTCCAGACCCCTGGCGTACGCAGTGTCTGTCTCGTCGACTGGCGAGGCGACCGCGCCCTGTCCCACGTCGGAGAGGACGACGGGACCTCGGGCGCGGCGGCGATGCTCCAGGCCATCGCCGGCGGGCCGCTCTGCGCCGCCCAGACGGTGGAGGACGTGGTGGTCACCGAGGTCGACCACCACGTGCTGTACGCGGTCCTTCGCGGCTCGCACTACTGCGTGCAGGTCCGCGTGGAGCGCGACCAGGGCAATCTCGGGATCGCCCTGCGCAGACTGCGGGACCTGGCCGACAACGTCGAACCACCCGAACACGACACCCACCCGCCCCGCCGTGGCCACGGCCGTCCGATCAGGCCCAGGGCCCTGGTCACCCTGGACCGACCGATGCTGGAACGGGTCCTATCCGGGCTGCGCGCCCTTTCGGTGGAGCGGCCCGAAGCGGAAACGGTGGTCGCGTGAACGGTGGTTCGCCCCCGCGCCACCGGGGTCCGGGACTGCGTCGTTGGATCGCCGACCGGAGAGAGCTGCGCCGAATCAACCAAAGGAAAGAGAAGGACATGCCCAACATCGAAGCCGGACTCAAGGAAATGATGGAGATCGAGGGCGCCGTCGGGGCCGCGGTGGTCGACTACAGCAGCGGAATGGCCCTGGGCACCCTCAGTTCGAACAAGTCCCTGGACCTCACGGTGGCCGCCGCGGGCAACACCGAGGTCGTCCGGGCCAAGATGCGGACCATGGACCAACTGGGCCTGAACGACGCGATCGAGGACATCCTCATCACCCTGTCCGGGCAATACCACGTCATCCGGCCCCTCACCAGCCGCAAGGGGCAGGGACTCTTCCTCTACCTGGCGATGGACCGCGCCCGCGGGAACCTCGCCCTGGCCAGGCACCGGCTCAAGGGCATCGAGGAGACCCTGGAGATCTGAGGCCGGTCCCGGGACGGTGGGTGGGTCCGGGCCCGCCCCCACCGTCCCGGTCGGCTCTCCCCAGGCGCTTTCCCACCTCGCCACGGATGGGAGAGAATGTCGTCGACCATCCCCCCGAACCGCAGGGAGACCGGCGATGTTCCGGATCGCGATCAGTCGGCTCACCGATGACGGCCGACGCATCACCCCCGAACACCGGGGCACGGCCCTGTCCATCGACGAGGCGGTCCTCGCCCTGCGCGAGGTGCTGCCCGGCGTGGACACCAGTGCCTTCGGCGGTGACGCCGTCCAACGCTCGGTGAACCGGGTCAACGACTTCCGCCACGACGTGGGGACCGACGGCGGGGAGTTCCGCGTCGTCATCGCCCCCATGATGTGACGGGCCGACGTGGGGGGCCGCGGCCGGATCCGTCAGCCGGAGCCGAACGCGGAGTCGAAGGAAGACGTGGGCGGGTCGAAGACGTTGGCCCGCACGAACCTCACCGCCTCCGCCGCACCGGTCAGACGGTCCATTCCGGCGTCCTCCCACTCGATGGAGATCGGCCCGTCGTAGCCGATCGAGTTCAGCACGCGGAAACACGCCTCCCATGGCACGTCGCCCCGGCCGGTGGACACGAAGTCCCAGCCCCGACGCGGGTCGCCCCACGGCAGGTGTGAGCCCAGACGTCCGTTACGGCCGCCGCCCACGCGCTTGCGGGCGTCCTTGCAGTCCACGTGGTAGATCCGGTCCCGGAAGTCCCACAGGAATCCGATCGGGTCGATGTCCTGCCACACCATGTGGCTGGGATCCCAGTTCAACCCGAACGCCTCCCGGTGCCCCACCGCCTCCAGGGCCGCCTGTGTCGACCAGTAGTCGTAGGCGATCTCCGAGGGATGCACCTCGTGGGCGAAGCGCACGCCCACCTCGTCGAACACGTCCAGGATCGGGTTCCACCGGTCGGCGAAGTCCCGGTAACCGGCCTGGATGACGTCGTCGCCCACCGGCGGGAACATCGCCACGTACTTCCAGATCGCGGAGCCGGTGAAGCCCACCACCGTGGACACGCCCAGCCTCGCGGCCGCCCGGGCGGTCAGCTTCATCTCCTCGGCGGCGCGCCGCCGCACGCCCTCGGGGTCGCCGTCGCCCCAGACCCGGGACGGCAGGATGTCCCGGTGGCGGTGGTCGATGGGGTCGTCGCACACCGCCTGGCCCAGCAGGTGGTTGGAGATGGCCCACACGCCGAGCCCGTGCCGTTCGAGGATCTCCCGGCGCCCCTGGACGTAGGAGTCGTCGACGGCGGCGCGGGTGACGTCCAGGTGGTCGCCCCAGCAGGCGATCTCCAGTCCGTCGTAGCCCCAGGAAGAGGCGAGTTCGCACACCTTCTCGAAGGGCAGGTCGGCCCACTGGCCGGTGAAGAGGGTGACCGGTCTGGTCATCGTGCATCCTCCGTTGTTCGGGGGGTCGGGGCCGGTTGCGTCATAGCGGGGTCGACCTCGTCGGTGCCGGCACACCGACGAGGTCGAGTATGAGATCGCGGACCTCGGTGGCCGCGAAACGATCCCGGTCCGGGATGGGGCCGTCGCACAACAACAGCGGTCCGTCCTCGGGATCGGTGTGGGGGCGTCCGTGGGTTCCGCGCACACAGCCCGGATCCAGGGGGACGACGTTCATCGCGTACCGCAGGCCGACCTTCTTGCGGATCAGGCCCGCCGCGGCCCGCGCCTTGACCATCGGGTCGGCGGGGTCGAGGAACAGCTCGGCCGGGTCGTATCCGGGCTTGCGGTGGATGTCGACGCCACGCGCGAAGTCGGGGGCGCGGTCGTCGTCCAGCCAGTAGTAGTAGGTGAACCAGGCGCCCGGATCGGCGAACAGCACCAGTTCGCCGGAGCGGTCGTGGTCGAGTCCGTGACCGGCCTGCGCCGCCCGGTCCAGGACCAGGTCCACACCCTCCAGGCCGGCCACGACCTCGGTGACCGCGGGCAGGTCGGCGGGGTCGTCCACGTAGACGTGGGCGCACTGGTGGTCGGCGACCGCGAAGGCGCGCGAGGCCCACGGGTCCAGGTACTCCATGCCCTCCTGCGTGTACACCTCCAGCAGCCCGGCCTCGCGCAGCGCGCGGTTGACGTGCACGGGGCGGTCGGCCGGGGTGATGCCGTACTCGCTGAGCACCAGCACGGTGACACCGGCCGCCTCGGCGTCGTCCAACAGCGGCGCCAGCGCGGCGTCGAGGTCGCCGACCGCCTTGAGGGCCTGTTCGGATCCCGGGCCGAAGCGTTGTAGGTCGTAGTCCAGGTGCGGGACGTAACACAGGGTCAGGTCGGCCCTGGGCAACAGTCGACGGGTGGCGGCCACGATCCACTCGGTGGAGCGGAGGGAGGCGGTCGGCCCCCAGTAGTGGAACAGGGGGAAGGGGCCCAGCTCATCGGTGAGTTCGTCGTGCAGCGCCACCGGCCGGGCATAGTAGTCAGGGGACTTGCGCCCGTCCGCGTGGTAGACGGGCCTGGGCGTGATGGTCCAGTCGGTGGTGGCGCCCATGGCGTACCACCAGCACACGTTGGCGGTCCGGAAACCGGGGCGGTGCCTGCGGGCGGTCTCCCACACCTTCTCGCCCTGGACCAGCCGGTTGTGCTGGCGCCACAGGTGCACCTCTCCCAGGTCACGGAAGTACCAGCCGTTGGCGACGGCGCCGTGGCCGGCCGGGGTGGCGCCGGTGAGGAACGTGGACTGCACGGTGCAGGTCACGGCGGGCAGGACGGTCTCCAAGGTGGCCTGCCGGCCCCGTTCCGCCAGGGCCCGCAGACGGGGCGCGTGCCGAAGCAGCCGGGGGGTGAGGCCGACCGCGTCGATGACGAGGAGGCGGCGGTCCTGGGTCATGGGGAACGGTCCCTTCCTTCGGGGGTCACGGGCCATCGGGCGTTCACAGGGCGGTCAGTCCGAGGTCGAGGAGCCGGTCCCGGGTCCAGGCGAGCTCGGCGGCGATCCCCTCGATCAGCCCGTCCTCGCCCACGGGCCTGCTGCCCTCGGGCAACACCGTCCAGGTGTAGGTCTCGACTTCGAGGTGGTCGGTGCGGGCGCCCTCGGGCCCCAGGAGGTGGGCGAGGGTCTCGGTGAGGTGGTCGGTGGTGCCGCGCAACGGTTCGTTCGCGGGGGAGTGCAGGGGCGCGTGGAAGTGGGTGCGCCAGGGGCCGCGTCCGCGCAACGGGCGAGGGCCGTGGAGGGCGTCGGGCAGGTCGTCGCGGCCCTGGGCGCGCCCGCCCACGAGCTCACGGGTCTGGTGCAGGAACCGGTCCTCGGCGAAGGCGGCGAGCGCCTCCCTGGCCCGAGGGGCGGACGGGTCGGGGACCTCCAGGGCCGCCGACACCTGGGTCTTGACCACCGGCAGCCCGGCGTCGGCCAGGCGGGCGAGCGCCGGTCCGGGTTCCTCGAACCCCACCGCCAGGTGGCAGGTGTCCAGGCACACGCCCAGGTGCGCGGGCGATCCGGAGAGGAACCGGGCGGCGTCGTGGGTGCTCTCCACCACGCACCCCGGTTCGGGTTCCAGGGCGACCCGGACCGGGCGTCCCGCGTCGGCGAGTTCGGCCAGGGCCCCGGACAGCTCGGTCAGGTGCCCGCGGGCGACCACCAGCCGCTCCGACGACCAGGGCTCCCGCCAGGCGAGGGGCAGGGTGGAGACGCTACCCCGGGCGGCGTCGTCGGGCATCAGCCGGGCCAGGATCCGGGCGCAGTCCACCGTGTAGTCCAACCGGGCGCGGTCGGTCCAGTCCGGACTGTAGACGGCGTGCTTGACCACCGGGTCGTGGAAGCCGGTGTAGGGGAACGCGTTGAGGGTGACGGTCTCCAGCCCCGCCGTCTCCAGGCCCTCGCGCAACCGGTCGACCAGGGCGGGGTCCGCGGCCAGCTCGCGGGCCAGGGGAGCGGGAAGCCACAACCCGAGCCCCAACAGGTCGACGCCCAGGGCGGAGCGGACCCCGCCGCCGAACACCCGGATCTGGCGCAGGACACCGTCGAGGTCCTCGGCCGGGTGGACATTGGTGCAATAGGCCAGATGGACGACGGTGCCGTCGGGGTGGCGGAACCTCATCCGGCGTCCCCCTCGGGGCGTTCGCCGCGCAGGATCGAGTTGCCCTCGAAGGTCGCCCCGACCGACGAGGCGCCCTCCAACGACAGGCGACCGCTTCGGGCGAAGAAGTCCACCGGGTTGCGCCACAGCACCCGGTCCACCTCGTCGTCGGTGAAACCCGCGGCCAGCATGGCCCGCCCCGTGTACAGGGTCGAGAGCGGGTCGCTGTGCCCCCAATCGGCGGCCGAGTTCACCACCATCCGGTCGGTGCCCCACTCCGAGAGGATCCGCACCATCCGGTCCGGGTCCATCTTGGTGTCGGGGTAGATGGAGAAACCCATGACGCACCCGGAGTCGTGCACCATCGCCACGGTGGTCTCGTTGAGGTGGTCCACCAGCACCATCTCGGGGGAGACACCCGACTCGGCGACCAGCCGGAGCGTGTGCCGCGTCCCCTCGGCCTTGTCCCGGTGCGGGGTGTGCACCAACACCGGCAGGGCGAACTCCTTGGCCAGCTCCAGCTGCCGGCGGAAGACCTTCTCCTCCTCCGGGGTGCGCGAGTCGAAGCCGACCTCGCCGACCGCCACCACACCGTCCTTGGCCAGGTAACGGGGGAGGACGTCGAGCACCCCGGTCAGCCGGGGGTCGTTGGCCTCCTTGGGGTTGAGCGCGATGGTGCAGTGGTGGGCGATCCCGAACTGTGCGGCGCGGAAGCGCTCCCAACCGATGAGTCCGTCGAAGTAGTCGCGGAAGGAACCGACGCCGGTGCGCGGCTGCCCCGTCCAGAAGGCGGGTTCCACCAGCGCTCGCACCCCGGCGTCGTACATCGCCCGGTAGTCGGTGGTGGTGCGCGAGGTCATGTGGATGTGAGGTTCGAAGATGCGCATTCAGCCCTCCTGCGGCCGTTCGTGGAAGGGGTGTTCGGGGAAACGGTCCAGGACCGACCGGGCGTCGGCCGGTACGGCCCGACCCGCGGCCGCGCGTTCGTGGGCGAAGTCCGCGCACATGCGGGCCAGTTCGAGGTCGACCCGGGTGTCCAGCCCCGCCACCAGACGCAGCGGCACCCCGACGAACAGGCACTTGAGCACGGTCTGTCGCCAGGCGTGGTCGTCCAACAGGGACTGGGCGGGATTCGCGGCCGCCGCCGCGATCAGCCGGGTGTCGTTGGTGCGCAGGCCGTCGGCGAGCAGGTTCCGCATCGTCCCCGCGACCTCGGGCACCGTGCCGTCCAGCAGGTGGAGGCCGTGCAGCACCGCGCGTTTCTCGTCGGCGTCGCCGTATTCGTACAGATCGGTGATCTCCGTGGCCGCGTCCGCCGGCGGCAGGGAGCCCACCACGGTCCGTAGGAGTTCGATCCGGGCCGAATCCTCCACCGTCGGTCCGAGTGTTCCGGTGGGGTCGCCCGAAGGTCCGGGCCCACGGGCCACCCGCCGCCCCACCGCGGGGAAGAGAACGGCGACACGGGAGGGCCGCTCCGCCACCTGGGCGCACAGGGAGTCCAACACCGATCGGGCCTTGTCGTCCAACGGCTCCAACGCGCTCAAGCCTCCTCCTCGACCCGGGCCCAGGCGGCGTCCAGGGCGCGCTTGGACCTCTCCGCGACCACCGGGGCGGCGTGACCGTGCCGGGGCAGCTCCACCGACGCCATGCCGGTGTATCCCACCCGGCGCAGGGCGCCCAGGACCCCGGGCAGGTCGATCTCGCCGTCCCCGAACTCCAGGTGCTCGTGTACGTGGGGGCGCATGTCGTCCAGTTGCACGTTGGCGATCAGCGGGCCCGCCCGCTCGACCGCGCCCTCGGGGCCATCGGGTTCGTTGCACACCCCGTGGCCCACGTCGAGGGTCACCCGCAGCCGCTCGGGGTCGCCGAGCCTGCTCCGTAGCTCCAGGACGTCCGCCAACCGTTCGGCGAACATGCCCGGTTCCGGTTCGAAGGCGCAGTCCACGCCCAGTTCGTCCGCGACGACCAGGACCTTCTCCACCTCCGAGGTGAGCCGGTCCCACCCCTGGCCGATGGTGGCGCCCTCGGGCAGGATCCCGGACCAGAAGGACACCGCCTCGGCTCCCAGCTCGTCGGCGACGCGCACCGCGCGTTTGAGCAGGTCGACCCGGACGTCCCGGCCGGTGTCGGAGACCAGGGTGGGCTCGTGCTTGCGTCGGGGATCCAGCAGGTAGCGGGCACCGGTCTCGATCACCGACGCCAGACCCAAGGTGTCCAGCCGGCGCCCGATCGCCCTCACCCGGGCCTTGGCGTCCAGGGAGAACGGATCCAGGTGCGGGTGGTCCAGGGTCAGCCCGACCCCCTCGTACCCGAGGTCGGCGATGATCGAGAGCGCGTCGTCGATCCGGTGGTCCCAGAACCCGTTGGTGCCGTATCCGAACCTCATGTCACCGCCACCCTCCGCGAAGCACGGGCGACGACGGGGGCTCCCACCGCCAGCGCGCAGGCCGGTACGGGTGCGCCATAGCGGGACAGCAACGCGGCCTGGAGCGGAATCATGCCGCGGATGCCCACGCCGGTCGCCTCCCGCGCGTGTTCGGCCGCGGGGTCGGCCAGCGCCCGCCCCTGGGCGAGGCCGACCGTGCCGGCGTAGGCCCCCGCGAACATCCCGGCGATCACCTCGTCCACCGCGTCGCGCGGGGTCTGGGGTCCGGTCCGGCCGGGAAGGGCCGCCACGACGGCCCCGGCCAGGGTGCAGGCCAACGAGCCCGCAGCGATCCCCGGGCGGGTGCCGTGCACCTCGCCCCGGCTCAGCGCGGTCACACCCAGGGTGTGCACGGCCATCGCCACGGCCGGCCGCACCGCCCGCCCGGGTCGGTCGCCGGCGCCGAGCAGAACGTCCAGACCGCGGGCCGTCGCCATCCCCAACGGCGACAGCCGGGTGGGTTTGAGCACCAGGTCGTAGGTCCACACCGTCGCGGCCAGGGCGGAGGCGACCAGTGCCGTCCGCCGCCCGCCGGCCAGCGCCGCCACACCCACACCCGCCACCGTGAGCCCGGACGCGACCGCCAAGGCCTCGCCGGGAGCCACCGCGCCGGAGGGGATGGGGCGTTCGGGGCGTTCGGCCGCGTCCAACTCGCGGTCGGCGTAGTCGTTGAGGGCCATCCCCGCCCAGTACAGACACACCGAGGAGAGCGGCAACGCCCACGTACGCGGCTCGCGCAGCCGTCCTGCGGCGGCCGCCCCGGTCAGGGTGTCGCCCAGGACGGAGAGGGCGGCGGGCAGGCGCACGAGACGGGCCAATGATCGGACCTTCGCGTTCATCTTCGAGCACCCCCGTCCTCGGCGCACCAGGCGGTCAGGGCCCGCCACTGCTCGGAGAGCCCGTGCACGTCGCTCGCGGCCGGGTCCTTGAAGAAGAAGCCCAGTTCCGGCACCGGTCCGACCCGGCCGCACCGGTGGGCGTGCGCGGCCAGCCGGGCCAGGTCCAGCACCAACGGGGCGGCGAGGGCCGAGTCGTACCCCGACCAGGTGAACTGCAGGGTCATCCTGGCGCCCAGGAACCCCTCGAAGGACACGTGGTCCCAGGCGGTCTTGGTGTCGCCCAGGTCCGGCACGTAGTCGATGTGCAACGGACCGTCCACCGGGTGCCCCAGCAGGTGCTCCAGGCCACGCGCCTTGGACGCGGACTTGTTGTCGTTGCTCTCGGGGTCGTCGAGGGTGCGCCCGTCCCCGCCGCCCAGCAGATTGGTGGAGGACCACGAACGCACCCGAAGGGCGCGCGCGGCGAACATGGGCGCCAGCGCGCTCTTGACCAGGGTCTCCCCGGTCTTGCCGTCCGAACCGGCCCACGGCAGCCCCAGCCGTTCCGCCAGGGTGGCCAGAGCGGGCGGACGGGGCCCCGCGTTGGGCGTGAACTCCACGAAGGAACAGCCCGCGCGCAGGGCCGCGTACGCGTAGACCGAGCTCGCCGGAACCCGGGCGGTTCCCGCGTCCAGGGCCGCCTCCAGGAGGTCGGGATCGGCGAGCTCGGGGCTCGGTCTCGGAGTCGGCTCGGTGCTGGACACGTCCACGACCACCACCCGCTCCAGCGACTCCGCTTCGGCGAACTCCCGGATGTCCTCCTCCAGGGCGTCCGCGTCGCGGCGGGAGAACCCCTCGGAGCGTGGCTCCAGCCCCTTGCGGATCCGCCGGTCCACCTCGCCCAGTTCCTCGGCGAACGCCTCGGGCAGGTGCGGCGGCACCACCCCCGACCTGGCCAACGGCTCCGCGCTCTTGACCAGATGGGTACCGCGGACGTCGTGACCGGCGAACACCAGGTCACCGATGCCGGGCAGGTCCGCGTCGGCGAACTCGGGGCGTTCGGTGACGCACCCGGTCGGCTCGGCGGCTCCGGCCCGGACGGCCAGGGCGCCGAGGACGGCCGTGGTGGCGACCGATCCGCGCGCCCCCACCGACCACACTCCGATTCGTGTCATACGGAACTCCCCTGTCAGTGGTCGTGGTCTCCGGGCGCTCCGTCGACGGCCCCGTCGCCGTCCTCGGCCTCGTCGGGCTCCAACGCGCCGCTGCCCGGGGCGGCCGGGAGGTACAGGTGGATGTGGCCGTGACCGGCGTCGATGCTGATCACGTCCAGTTGGGTGGCGGCCACCGACCACGCGCGAACCGCCTGGTCACGCAGGTCGATGGTGAGTTCGAGGAGTTCGGCGCCCTGTTCCCCGTCGGCGGCGACGGCGACGTCGAGGGTGTCCAAGGTGGATCCGAGCACGTCCACGGAGCCGCGCAGACCCGCGTGGGTGACGTTGAAGCCGGTCTCGCCGGACTCGGCGTGGTCCAGGTGGGCGCGGGCGTTGTCGGTGGTCCGGTTCCAGTCGGCGATGGTGTCGGAGTCGGGGAGGTCCCCGGCGGGCTCGGATCCGTCCTCGGGCAGCGCCTCGCCCAGGGCCTCCAGGACGGGCACGAGTTCCTCGTGCGCGGCGCGGGTGTGCTCGATGAGCTCCGCCACCTGGCCGACGTGACGATCGGTCGCGGAGGCCTCCAACTCGGCGACGCGGGCCGGGTCGGGGGTGACGGCGCCATCACCGCCGTCGACGATCGTGACCACCAGCGCGACGACGGCGCCCACGAGCAGGATGGATCCGCCGGTCAACCACCAGGTGAGGCGGCCGGCCTCGCGGGTCACCACCTTCTCGGTCGTGTCGGGCCCGGCCGAGCCCCGATCGTCCTTCTGTCGTTTCCGGGTGCTCAACTGGCACCTCCTGTCCTGGCGCTGACCGGCTGGGGGGAGCGGCGGGGCCGAGGCCGGCCCCGCCGCGGGTGGTGCTATTCGATGTCGGACACCTGGACGTCGCGGAACCACACCGTGTCGGCGTCACCGTGGTTCTGCAGACCGACGTGTCCCGCGGACAGGTCACGGTCGGGGTCGGTGTTCTCGAACTCGTTGACCAACTCGCCGTTGATCAGGATCCGGATGTGGGGGTCCGTGACCTCGATCTCCATCGAGTTCCACTCGCCCACGACCTCCGGGTGGGAGGTGGCCGCCTGGAAGTCGTAGACGGCGCCCGTCCGGGTGATCGGGTCGCCCTCCGGCGCGCCGAACGGATCGATCTGGATCTCGTAGCCCTCGTCGACGGCGACCCACGGGTCGTCACCGGGCTCGGGGAAGCCGACGAAGACTCCGGAGTTGTCGGTCTCCTCGTGAGTCAGGTAGTCGACCTTCAACCGGTAGGAGTCCAGCTCCGTCTCGTGCCAGAGCAGCCCCATGCCGCCGGACGATTCGAGCACGCAGCCCTCGTCGGTCTCGACGACGTCGAAGCCGCCCGGACCGGCCATGTTCCAGCCGTCCAACGACTCGCCGTCCCACAGGGCGGTAGCGCCGTCGTCGACGTTCGGCGGCTCGCAGCCCTCGGGCTCCGGCTCCGGCTCGGGTTCGGGTTCCGGTTCGGGCTCCGGCTCCTCTCCGTGGTGATCGGCGTTCACGTCGAAGTAGTTGAGGTTGAACAGGTTCTCGTCCGCACCGGCGTCCCCGTTGGTGAAGACCAGGAACAGTTCCATCGTGCCGCCCGGGTCGGTGACGTCCATGGTGACGTCGGCCCACTCCTGCCAGCCGCCGGTGGGTTCGACGTCGACGGAGCCGACCACTTCACCGTCGGGGGCACCCGCGCGGGCCTCGATGGCGCCGCCCGCTCCTTCGGAGGCCACACGGAAGTCGATCTGCTCGACCCCGTGCAGGTTGACCGGGTCGTAGGCGACCCAGCTGCCGTCGAAGACGCCACCGATGTTGCGCAGACCACCCTCGGGGTCCTCGGTGGTCTCGGTGACGACGTTCTCGCTGTCGGTGAAGTACTGCGCCTGCATCCGCGACGGGTTGAGCTTGACCCCGTCGCTGCCGGTCAGGGCCGGGACATCGTCCCCGCCCCCGTCGGTGTACTCGGCCTGGAGCACCCAGAAGATGTTCATGTCGTGGCCGTGACCACCGTCGGTCCCGGTCTCGCTGACACCCTCACAGCCCTCGTACTGGGTCCAGGGATGGGCGTGGGTGTCGTGGCCGAGCGAGGACGTGACCTCCACGTCGGCGCAGTCGACGCCGTCCCCGATCGAGCCGTCCTCGGCGTCCTCCACGGACACCTCGAACGGGATCTCGTCGCCCCAGTCGAAGAACTGACCGTCCAGGGGCGTCTGGAACGCCACCTCGGGCGCGGTGTTGCCCGCGGTGATCGATACCGTGGCCGTACCTGTGCGCCCCTCCTCGTCCGTCAGCGTGAGGGAGACGTTGTAGCGTCCGCCCTCCTCGAAGGTGTGGGTCGGGGAGACCTCGGTCGAACTCTCGCCGTCACCGAAGTTCCACTCGTGGTCGAAGGCGAGACCACCGGGGTGGAAGGACTCCTCCCCGGAGAACTCCACGGTCAGCGGCGCCGCGCCGGAGGTGGCATCGGTGCCGATGCGGGCCACCGGGCTGTCCCCGGAACCCGCGTAGTCGATACGGGAGATCGCCGAGTCCTCGGCGCCGCCGAAGTATCCCGAGCCGTACTCCAGCACGTACAGGGCGCCGTCCGGGCCGAACTCCATGTCCATGGGGTTGGCCAGGTCGATGTCCGGAACGGTCTCGGTGATGTCGAGGACGCCGCCCTCGTCGTCGAGGTGGACCTGCTTGATCCACTGGCGGCTCCACTCGTACAGCAGCGGGACGCCGTCGTAGTACTCGGGCCACTTGTTGTCCGAGTCCAGTTCGGGGTCGAAGTCGTAGGCCGGGCCGCCCATCGGGGCGCCACCGCCCGTGCCCAGGTGCGGGAACTCCTCGGATTCGTCGTAGTCGTACCAGATCGCCGCCGGGGTGATCGGGGGAGTCTTCTCCAGTCCGGTGTTGCGCGGGGAGTCGTTGACCGGGGCGTCGCAGTCGAACGGCTCGCCCGAGGTCCCCTCACCGAAGTCGTGGTCGACGTAGGGGGAGTTGTTCCCGATGCAGTACGGCCAGCCGATGTTGACCGGTTCGGTGATGTGGTGCCACGTCACCGTGTTCTGCGGTCCTCGCTCGGGGTCGGCCTCGGGGGCGTCCGGCCCGTAGTCGGCCAGATAGACGCTGCCGTCCTCCTGGTCGACGCTGAACCGGAACGGGTTGCGCAGACCCATGGCGAGGATCTCGGGGCGGGTCGGTTCACCGTCGGAGGACTCCGGCGGGAACAGGTTGCCCTCGGGGATGTCGTAGCTTCCGTCCTCGTTCACCGAGACCCGCAGCAGCTTGCCGCGCAGGTCGTTGGTGTTGCCCGAGCTGCGCTGGGCGTCGAAGGCCGGGTTGCGGGTCTCGCGCTCGTCGTGCGGGCTGAACCCGTCGGAGCCGAACGCGCTGGTGTCGTCACCGGTGGACAGCAGCAGGTTGCCGTCCGGGTCGAAGTCGATGTCACCACCGACGTGGCAGCACATGCCGCGGGTGGCCTCGACCTCCAGGATCACCTGCTCGCTCTCCAGGTCCAGGCTCGGTTCCTCACCGTCCACGAACTGGAAGCGCGACAGGTTGTTGTGCGCCTCGTAGGGTTCGAAGTCCTCCGGTTCGCCGTCCTCGGGGGCGGCGCCGGACGGGACCCCGTCCAGGACGGGCGCGTAGTACAGGTACACCCACCCGTTCTCCTCGAAGTCCGGGTCCAGGGCCACGCCCTGGAGGCCGTCCTCGTCGTGGTCGTAGACGGGCACGTCCGCCAGCGCGGCGGTGCTGTAGCTGTCCGGCGACCACAGGGACACCTGCCCGTTGCGGGAGGTGTGCATGACCCGGCCGTCCGGCAGGACCGCCATGCCCATGGGTTCGCCGACGTTCTCCTCGCCCTGGGCGAGCGTCACCTTCTCGAAGTTGTCCCATTGAGTGGCACCGCAGTCGCCCTCGACCTGCCCGGCGGCCCACTGGAGGCCTCCCAACAGGTGCTCGGAGAACTCGGGCTCGGTGTAGGACTCGATGGTGTGGCCGCCGCCCGTGTACCAGGACCGACCGCCGTCGTAGACCTGACACCAGGCGATCGGGTGGTCGAAGCCCATCTGCCCGGCGGGGTCGACCTCGTCCTCATAGGAGGCCTCGTTCAGGCCGGCGAGGACGTGTACGTCACCGCGCGGGCTGACGTCGAAGTCGTACCACTCGTCGTGCCGCTCCCAACTCGCCGGGAGCATGTCGGTGGAGGGATGGGCCCGGTCGTTGACCATGACCTCGGCGTCCTGGGTGCCGGGCGGGTGGCTGGAGAAGTACGCGCCGACCAGTTCGCCGTACCACTCCCAGTCGTAGTGGGTGTCGGAGGCGGAGTGGACGCCGACGTAGCCGCCGCCCTCCTGGACGTAGTTCTCGAAGGCGGCCTGCTGGTCCTCGTCCAGGACGTCGCCGGTGGTGGAGAGCCAGATGACCACGTCGAAGCGGGCCAGGTCCTCGTCGTTGAAGACCTCGGCGTCCTCGGTGTGCTCGGTCTCGAAGCCGTGTTCCTCGGCGAGGGCCTCGTAGAGGGCGATGCCGTGCGGGATGGAGTCGTGTCGGAAACCGGTGGTCTTGGAGAAGATGAGCGCGCTGAACGTGTCCTGTTCGGCTTCGTCGGCCTGGGCCGGGACCGACGTCAGGCCGAGGGCCAGGGCGACGGCCGCGGCCGTCGCGGCGAGTGCTCGTAGGGGACTGCTGATCACGGATTACCTCACCTGGGGGTGGGGGTCGATGAGTCCGTGCGGCGTGCCGGCGCCGACGGCAGGGACGATCTCGCGGTCACGGTGGACCGGGCCGGTCGAGGACCGGCGTCCGGTCGCGGTGCGGGCGCGAACCGTTCGGGGTGTTCCTGCTATCGCGTTCGGAGGCGGGGGATGGCCGCCTCATCGTGTGTCAGTACACGGCGGCTCCTTTCGACGGGGGCAGGGAGGTCGTGAGCGGGCGGAGGAAGGCCAGGCCGTCGACAGCGATCGCGTCCTGGGAGACGGCCAGGGGCCGCCACACGGACGCGGCCGTGGCGATGGACTCATTGTCGGCAGTGAACGACTCGATGACCAGGGGTCCAAAGTAACCGGATTTACCCAGGTTGCTCACGATGCGTGACCAGTCCAGGTGGTCGGCTCCGGGCGTCCCACGATCGTTCGCGCAGACCTGGACGTGATGGATCCGGCCGGCGGCGCGGGTGATCGCGTCCGCCACATCCCGCTCCTCGATGTTCATGTGGTAGAGGTCCAGCGCCAGCCCGCAGTGCTCCGCGGGCAGGTCGGCGAGGACCTCCAGGGCCTGGTCGACGGTGTTGAGCACGCTGGTCTCGTACCGGTTCAGCGGCTCCACGGCCACCCGCACCCCCGCGGCCGACGCGTGGTCGACCACGGGGGCGAGCGCCTCGGTGAGTTCGGCGCGCAGTCCCGCCCGCTCAGACGGGGACATCCGCCACGTACGTCCCACCGAGGCGTAGGCCGGGCCCGCGACGACGGTGGAACCGACCTCCGCCGCGGCGTCCACGACCCGTCTCAGGTAGTCCCGGGTCGCCTGTCGGGTGTCGGTGTCGGTCGCCACCAGTTCCCGACCCGGCCCCATGACCAGCACGACGCTCGCGTCCAACCCCAGGTCCTCCAGGAGGACGCGGGCACGCCGGGGGTCCCAGTCGCCGATGTTCTCCACCGGCAGCTCCAGCAGATCGAACCCCCACCCGGCGACGCGGGGCGCGATCCGTTCCAGCGCGGCGTCGGTCAGCGGAGACGTCCACACCCAGGTGTTGACCCCCAGCGCGCGCATCTACCGGTCCACCCAGGCCTCGGGGAAGCCCGGCAGGTCCTCGCCGCCGAACTTCGCGTAGTGCAGGGACGGCATGTCGGAGTTGCGGTCCAGGTAGTCGTCGAGCTCGTCCTCACGGATCGGGTCCTGAGGCAGGACCCACTCGGCCGGGACCTCCTCGCCGGCCAGGATCATGCCCGCGGCGATGACCGGGGTGCGCCACTGGAAGTTGGAGTACACCGGCGCGATCGCGGTCAGCCCCTCCTCGTCCCACTTGCGCATGAAGCTCAGCTCGTCCTCACCGGCGATCACCGGGTAGGGCTGACCGGCGTCCTCGAAGGCCTCCAGACCCGCCACGGCGCCGTCACCGGCGTCCATCCAGATGCCGTTGACCTCACCGCGCTGCAGGTGCTGGGAGACCAGGTCCTTGATCTGGGCGCCATCGCCCTCGGTGAACTCGAAACCGAGCACGTCCAGCTCGCTGTCGGCGAAGATCTCCTGAGCGGCCGCCCACCGGTGCTCCAGCACGTCGACACCGGGCAGGATGCGCAGTGCCAGGACGGTCGAACCCGGCTCCAGGTTCTCCACCAGGAAGTCGGCCGCGTCGGCGCCATAGGCGTAACCGCCGATCGGATGGATGAACGTGACCATGCAGTCGCTGTTCACGCCACGGTCGAAGACGACAACCGGGACACCGCTCTCACAGGCGGTCTCCACGGCCGGGGTGAGGGTGGCGGTGGTGGACGGGGAGATGATGATCGCGTCGCAGTTCCCCGAGTCCACGAACGCCTGGATGTCGGAGATCTGCTGGTTGTCGTCGTCGGCCGCGTCGGAGCTGTCGAAGCTGCCGATCCGGCCCTCGTCGACCAGCGCCTCGACCTGCTGCTCCATGGTGATGAAGCCGGTCACGCGCCAGGGGTTGGACACCGACGCGTTGGAGAAGCACAGGTGCGCGTCCTCCGGGTCGTCGATGGCGAAGTCGGAGGTGTCGACCCACTCGGGTTCGATCGCCTGCATCCAGGGCTCGTCGGCGGGGCCCTCGGGTTCGATGTCGCGCTGGGCCATCTGGGCGTCGAACTCGGCCTGGTCGAACCACTCGGCGTCCGGGGACAGCTCGCCGCCGTTCTCGCCCTCGGCCGTGCCTTCGTCGGGGTTCTCGGGTGCGTCGGTCGTACAGGCGCTGAGTACCAGTGTCAGGCCGGCCGCGCCGGCGAGGAGTACGCGGGATGCGCGCATGGGGGGTTACCTCCTGGAAGAGTCGAGCTGCCGCTCGTTCGGGGGGTCCGGTCGCCTTCGCGGACGAGTCGGTGGACGCGGGTCGCCGCGACGGGAGGCGTAGGCCACCGCCGCGATGATGATGAGCCCCTGGGCCGTCGGCTGGATGGTCGACGGCAGGTACAGCTGGTTGAACAGGGTGAAGAGCGCCTCCACGGTGAGGGCGCCGAGCACGGCGGCCACGACGGTTCCGCGACCACCGCCCAACACCACGCCGCCCAGGACGACGGCGGTGATGGCGGTGAACTCCAATCCCTCACCGACCTGGGCGGTCACCCCGGCGAAGCCGCCGATCAGGACGGCGGCCACGGTGGCCATGAGGGAGGACCCGACGAAGGCCAGGGTGCGCACCCGCCACACCCGGACCCCGGAGAAGGCGGCGGCGGTGTCGTTGTCACCGGTCGCCATGAGGGAACGTCCGTAGGGCGAACGCATCAGGAGGATCGCCCCGACCGTGAGCACCGCGGCGATGACCAGCGCCCACGGGAGCTGTCCCAGCACCGGGACACCCTCCAGACCGTGTCGGCCGAACACACGGAAGCCCTCCGACAGGGCTCCGGTGGGCGCGCCTCCGGTCCAGTAGCGCACGGCGCCGAACAGGATCAGCATCGTGCCGAGGGTGGTGATGATCGACGGGACCTTCAGCAGGGTGGTGACCAGGCCGTTGACCAGACCCACCAACAGACCGAAGAGCAGCATCAGCCCGATCACCGGGTAGGTCATCGCCTCGTCGCCGTCGATGAGGCGCGCGACGATCACCACCTGGGCGCCGACCAGCGAACCCACCGACAGGTCGAACTCACCGGAGACGATCACCAGGTACTGGCCGATCGCGAGGACGACCAGCGGGGCCGCCTTCTTCGCGAACGCCATCAGCGGCGGCCCCTCGAAGAACGACGGGTTCTGGGTGGCGATGACCACGAAGATCAGCACCAGCAGCACGGACACGGTCCCGGTACCACCGCGCAGGGTGGACAGGAAGCGGGCGCGGGCGGTCGTCGGTTCGGTCATCGGGTACCTCCCCGGGCCGCGGGTTCCGCTTCCGGTGGTGAAGTCGGGGGATCCGGGGGACCGCTCGCCGAGGGTGGTGCGCCGCCGGAGGGGAAACGGAGGCGGACGGCCGTCCGGGCGTGCTGCCCACGGGCGTAGATGGCCACTGCGGCGATGACGATGGCGCCGCGCAGTACGTCCTTGACGAACGGGTCGACGGACAGGGTGTTGAAGACCGTGTCGAGGGTGGCGAGGATGAACACGCCCGCGACGGTCCCGGCGACGCCGCCGCGCCCGCCCAACAGGTACGTCCCGCCCAGTACGACCGCGGCGATGGCCTCCAGCTCGTAGCCGTTGCCGTACACCAGCGTGTTGCCGGTGCCGAAGCGCGAGGCCAGCAGCAGACCGGCGACGCCGGCCGTCATGGAGCACAGCACGTGCGCGATGATCACCGGCAGCTCGGGGCGGATCCCCGACAGGCGCGCCACCTCGGCGTCACCGCCCACGGCGTACATGTGGAAACCGGTCCGGGTGCGACGCAGGAACAGGATCACGGCCACGGCCAGCGCCAACATCACCAGTGTGGAGACCGGCAGGACGCCGACCCTGGAGAGACCGAACATCTGGAACTCGGCCGGGATCGACCCGCCGGGACCCTGGAAACGAGTGTCCAGGTAGCCCTTGATGATCAGCCCCATGCCCAGGGTGGCGATGAACGGGTTGACCCTCAGCTTGGTGATGATGAGCCCGTTGACCAGGCCGATCAACGCGGCCAGGCCCAAGGTGGCCCCGATGCCGAGGACGATGCGGGAGGGGTCTCCCGCCATCGTGATCGCGGCGACCATGGTGGACAGCGCCGTCACGTACCCCACCGACAGGTCGAGGGAACGACACAGGATCACCAGGGTCTGCCCGATGGCGAGGAACCCCAGCAGACTGGACCGGGTGAACAGGTCCACCGTGTTGGCCGCGGTGAACAGGTTGCCGCCGCGGAGGGCCACGAACAGGGCACCGCCCACCAGCACGATCACCAGGGCGAGGTAGACCAGGCCGGTGGTGCCGGTACGGGCGCGCAGGTTCCTCGAAGCGGAGACGACTCGGGTCACGGGGCGGCCTCCTCACGGTGTACGGAGGCACCGGTGGCCAGGGCCATCACGGTCTCCTCGCTGGAACCACCCGGAAGTTCGCCGGCCACCCGGCCGTCGTCGAGCACGACGAGACGGTCGGACATCCCGATGAGCTCGGGCAGCTCGGAGGATATGAGCAGGATCGCCACCCCGGCGGCGGCGAGTTCGCGCATCAGGGAGTACACGGCCTGTTTGGCGCCCACGTCGATCCCGCGCGTGGGTTCGTCCAGGATCATGACGCCGGGGTCGGTGGCCAGCCACTTGGCCAGAACCACCTTCTGTTGGTTTCCGCCGGACAGGAACCGGACCTCCTGCCCGTGGCCGCCGCGGGCGACCAGCTCCAGGGAGGAGAGGATGCCCGGGATCCGCCGGGCGCGCCGCCCCGAACCGAACGGCAGCACGGCGTCGAGCACCAGGCGGGCGTTGGCCAGGACGGACTGATCGAGCAGTAGGCCCTGGCTCTTGCGATCCTCGGTGACCAACGCCAGGCCGGCGCGTACCGCCTGCCTGGGTGAACGCGGGTCGATCCGACGTCCGTCGACGTGGACCTCACCTCGGGTGAACCGGTCGACGCCGAAGAGCCCGTGCGCGATCTCGGTGCGGCCGCTGCCCTGGAGCCCGGCCAGCCCGACGATCTCGCCGCCGCGTACCTCCAGGTCGATCCCGTCCAGTCGGGTGTTCCCCGCGCCGGACACCGACAGGCGCACCTCGCCCACGTGTTCTCCGTGGGGTCCGAGGGGTTCGGGGAAGACGGAGGAGACCGGCCGGCCCACCATCTTGCGGACCAGCTCCGCGGGTCGGGTGTCGGCGGCCACCATCGTGTCCACCAGGTGACCGTCCTTGAGCACGGTGATGGTGTCGGCCAGGTCGAAGATCTCCTTCAACCGGTGCGAGACGTAGAGGATGCCCACACCGCGCTCCCGCAGCCGGGCGATGATCCGGTAGAGGACCTCGACCTCGTGGTCGGCCAGGGCGGCGGTCGGCTCGTCCATCGAGATGACGCGTGCGTCGTGGGAGAGCGCCTTGACGATCTCCACCACCTGCTGCTCGGCCACCGACAGGTGCCGCACCTTCGACCAGGGGGCGATGCCCGCCAACCCGAGGTCGGCCAGGAGTTCGGCGGTGGCGCTCTCCATCGCCCGATCGTCCACCATGCCCCGGGTGCGGGTCTCCCGCCCGAGGAACACGTTCTGGGCGACCGTGCGCTCCGGGAGCAGGTTGAACTCCTGGAAGACGGTGGAGACCCCGGCGCGCTGGGCCCTGACGGGGTGCTCGAAGGAGACCTCCGCGCCGTCGAGTTCGATCCGGCCGGTGTCGGCCCTGTGCACCCCCGCCAGCACCTTCATGAGCGTGGACTTGCCCGCGCCGTTCTCCCCGACCAACGCGTGCAGTTCGCCGGCGCGCAGCTCCAGGTCGACCCCGTGCAGGACGCGCACGCCCAGGAAGGACTTGCCGATGCCGGTCATCCTGAGCAGGGGCGCGCCGGTCATACCGGTTCCACCTCTTCTATGGCGGGGACGTCGACCCAGCGACGTTCCGCGGCCGAGAGCAGCACGGACTCGGCGATCGCTGCCGCGCGCAGACCGTCGGCGAACACCGGAAGGCCGTCCGGTTCGTCTCCGGCGATCGCCGCCCCGGTGTCGTGGACCAGAGCGTTGAAGCAGTCCTGGTAGCCCTGCGGGTGGCCGACGGGCAGGGTGACCAGACGCGCGGCCTGGGAGCTGAGTTCGGGGTCGTCCCGGGAGATGATCCCGGTCCGGCCGCGCCCGCCCTCCCACAGGGTCTCGGGGTGTTCCTGGTCGAAGCGCAGCGAACCCTTCGTCCCGGAGACCTCCAACACCAACTGGTTCTTCCGGCCCGGGGAGACCTGGCTGATCACGGCGTTGCCCACGGCCCCGCCCCCGGTGGCGAACTGGAAGGACACCAGGTCCTCCGTGGTGACGGGCCGGCCGCCGTTCTCCCCGCGGGTGTCGGTGATCCGGGAGACCTGGGCGCTGACCTCGGTGATGCGGTCGCCGGTGACGAATTCGAGCATGTCGCACCAGTGCGAGCCGATGTCGCCGAAGGCCCGGGTGGGCCCGCCGAGCTCGGGGTCGACCCGCCAGTTGCTCTCCTCGGGGTGGAGGAGCCAGTCCTGTAGGTAGCCGCCATGGGCCAGACCGACCCGGCCGATGGAACCGGAGGCCACGCGCGCGCGGGCCTCGCGCGCCATGGGATGGAAGCGATAGACGAAGGGCACCACGGCGACCCGGCCCGCCGCGGAGGCGGCGCGGGTGAGCTCGCGGGCGGTGTCGGCGTCGGTGGCCAGGGGCTTCTCGCACACCACGTGCTTTCCGGCGGCCAAGGCGGCCAGGGAGAGTGGAGCGTGCAGGTGGTTGGGGGTGCACACGTGCACCACGTCCACGTCGGGGCTGTGGATGAGGTCGAGGGCGTCGGCGTGGGCCCGGGCGATGCCGTGCTCGGCGCGGAACCGTTCCGCCTTGGCGTGGGAGGAACCGGCGACCCCGACGACCTCGCCGCCGTTGGCGCGGACGGCGTGGGAGTGGACCCGTCCCATGAAGCCGGTGCCGACGATCGCCGCTCGGTAGGCCTGGGGGATGGCCGGTCCGGACGAGGGGGCGTCCGAACTTGTGACCTTCTTCACTGACATGTCTGGGACGTTACGTCGGACTTATGTCGACGGTCAAGCATAAGTTGCCGGATCTGGACAAATTAGTTGGCTGACAGGAAATCAATAGATCCTGTGATTCACTGTTCGCATGACGGAAGACGCGCTCACCACGGCCGCACCCGGCGCCGGGACCCTGCTCCGGCTGCTGCGCGACGGCCGCCCCCGCACCCGCTCCGAACTGGCCACCGTCACCGGATTGGCCCGCTCCACCGTCACCCAACGCGTCGACGCGCTCCTGGCCAGTGGACTCATCGGTCCCGCGGGAGAAGCGGTCTCCACCGGCGGTCGCCCGCCCACGACCTTCTCGTTCCGACCCGAGGCGCGAGTGGTCCTGGCCGCCGACCTCGGCGCCACCCACGCGCGTCTGGCCCTCACCGACATGTCCGGCACCGTCCTGGCCGAGGACCGCGCCGACCTCGACATCGCCCTGGGGCCCGAACCCGTCCTGGACTGGGTCGTCGAACACGGCCTCGCCCTACTGGACACCGCCGACCGCGACGCCGACGAACTCCTCGGTGTGGGCATCGGCCTGCCCGGACCGGTCGAACACTCCACGGGACGCGCCGTCAACCCGCCGATCATGCCCGGCTGGGACGACTTCGACGTGGCCGGACACGTCAGCGCCTCGATCCGACGACCCGTGCTGGTCGACAACGACGTCAACATCATGGCCCTGGGCGAACACCACGTCGCCTGGCCCGGCGCCGGACACCTGATGTTCGTCAAGGTCGCCACCGGTATCGGCTGCGGCATCATCAGCGAGGGCCGCGTCTACCGCGGGGCCCAAGGCGCGGCCGGCGACATGGGACACATCCACGTCCCCAACGGCGAACAACGGCCCTGCCGTTGCGGCAACACCGGCTGTCTCGAAGCGGTCGCCAGCGGACACGCCCTCGCCGAGGTGCTCACCTCCGCCGGGGTCCCCGCCACGGGTGCGCGCCAGGTGGTGGAACTGTCCCGGAACGGGTCCGTCCCCGCCCTGCGCGCCCTACGTCAGGCGGGTCGCGACATCGGCGAGGTCCTGGCCGCCGCGGTCAACATGTTCAACCCGTCCGTGATCGTCATCGGCGGCGCGCTGGCCCTGGCCGGAGACCACCTCCTCGCCGGGGCCCGCGAGATCATCTACCAGCGGTCACTGCCGCTGGCCACCGAGAACCTCAGCATCGTCTCCTCCAAGGCCGGGGAGAGCGCCGGCGTCATCGGTGCGGCCGTCATGGTCATCGACCACTGTCTCAGCGCCCGTCACGCCCAGACCCTGGTCATGGGCGCCTGACGGTCACCGGCGACCCGGCTGGGAGCCCGGGGGCCGCAGGTGCCGCATCAGCGACCGGAACCGGCGCCACGCGTCCGGCTCCACCCCGTCCCCGATCCGGTACCAGACCACCGGGGTCATCGGCGGGCCGAACGCCTCGCCGCGAACCGGGGCGGCCAGCGCGCTCGACCTGCCGACCGCCAACACGCCCTCGGCGCCCACCGCCAGTCCCACCGGGATCGGCACGCCGGCCCAGCGCGGTGGCTGGAGCAGGTCGGTACGACCCATCGCGCGTCGCACGGTCATGGACCGCAGCCCGTCACGCTCGGCCAGTTCCCGCACCAGCGGCTCCAGCGCCTCCAGATCCGGTTCGTCCTCCGTCGCGACCGTGAAACGCACGCTCTCGCGCACCCCGGAGGTGATGGGGGAGACCCGCCAACGCCCACCGAACACGGGTTCGGCTCCGTGCGGGCCGTGGAAGAGGGCGGTGGTCTCACCGGGGGCGCGCCCCCGGGCCAGGGTGGTGAGGTCGACGGTGTCCCACTCGCGGGAGAGCGGTTCGGCCACGCCCCACACCGCGGGCGGGGCTCCGCCGAGCCGTTCGGCGAGCAGTTCCACCACCCCTCCCAGCTCCGGCTCGTCGGAGGCGGGGTGGTCCATCTGCAGGTCCACGTGCAGGTGGGAGCCGGTGACGTGTTGCTGTCGTGCTCGAAAGTCCGGGTGGGGGCCGTCCGCCGCCCGCATCCGAGAGTCGGGGACATAACCCACGTCGTCCCGCCACACCAGCGGGAGACCGTTGAAACCGTCGTAGTGGTGGCCGTCGTCGGTACGCACCACCCAGGTGGCGTTCGGGTCGCCCAAGAGCCCGCGCAGGGCGTGCGTGAGCACACTGTCGGAGGGGGTGACCACCTGCAACCCGAGGCCCTCGCGCCCGTACCGGGCCAGGGCGTCCACCAACCAGCCGGACAGCGACACGATCGGGCGGTCCTGCACCAGCACCGCGTGTCGCTCGGTCACCGCGCTCACCGCCGGATGGTCGGTGCCCCCGAGCAGGTGGGGTTCCCGCACAAGCCGCGACTCCGGTTCCCACACGACCCCGCCATGTCTCTCGACCAGGGCTTCGGTGAAACGGCGGGCCAACGCCGACGTGTCCACGTCCTCCAACTCGGTGCCCCTCGCCTCCACCCACAGCGGCTGCGCGGGAAGCTCGTCGGCGAGGCCCCGGCCCAGCAGGCGGTCGGCCTCGGACGAGGTGGCCAACCTCTGCCCGGACTGCACGGCGAGCACCAACCGCCCGGAGTCCTCGCGCAGCTCCACCACGGTGCCCTCGGCCACCAACCGGATCCGCAACGCCGGATCGACCGCGGCCAGGGCCTCCAGCAACGAACGACGGTCGGGGCTCCGCGCCAACAGGGCGATCACGTCACGACTCAACCGGGGGCTCCTCCACGGGGGATTCAGGGCGACCCATACGTTATCGGCCCCTCCCCCGGCCCCTGGGGCACGGGCGCACGAAAGGGGGACGGGACCTGGCGTCCAGGTCCCGTCCCATTCTTGGTGGCGTCTTCGTCTCGTCGTCGGCGTGTCCGGTCAGACATCTCGGCGAGCACGTTCCTCTTCGGCCTTTTGAAGCTCGGCTCGGGCACGTGCCTCGTCGTACTCGGCGTCCTCTTCCATCGCGTGGTAGCGAGCGGGGTCGTACTCACGCTGGTTCACGTCGGGCAGGATGCCCTCGTGTCGCAGGGCCCGACCGGGACGCTCGTCGGGGGTGGCCGGAACCCGGCTGATGATGGCGCTGCGGCCCACGCCGCGCAACAGCGAGGCGATGGCGATACCGCAGATCAGGTTGACCAGGCCGGTGAAGACCTGACTGGAGAGTTCAGCGCCCTGGGTGAAGGGCGTGAAGGCCGCGATGGCCGTGGCCAGACCCATGATCCAGCCGAAGAACGAGAGCGCGCGTGGCGCCGACAGCAACAGCATGTACAGCAGGGCGGTCGCGAGCAGTGCGACCAGACCCGCCACCAGTGCGTAGCCCACCGTCCCCGCGTCACCCAGGTAACCGGCGTCCTCCGGTGCCAGGACCGGGACGCCGAAGACTCCGCGGACGACCAGGGTCCCCGCGAAGATCACCAGGGCGGCGACCACCGCGGTGGCCAGGCCACCCGACCAGAGCCGGCTGACATTGACGGCTCGTTCACTTCCGTTTTCGTTCATACCGATATCCCTGGAATAGGGCCGTAAGTCGGTCGTAGCCCACATACCCGCAGCTCCCTGACCTAACCAGAGCGTGGAACACTGTGGGTATGGCTCCTTTCGCGCACGCCCGCGTCAACCTGGACGCGATCACCTCCAACGCACGTCTGCTCCGCGAGCGGGCCGGTGGAACACCGCTCATGGGTGTGGTCAAGGCCGACGGGTACGGGCACGGCATGGTGCCCGCGGCCCGCGCCCTCCTCGCCGGCGGCGCGTCCTGGCTGGGCACCGCGCTGATCAAGGAGGGTCTGGAACTGCGTCGGGCCGGGATCACCGTCCCCGTCATGTCCTGGATCATCCCGCCGGGGGAGCCCGTGGGCGAGGCCATCGAGGCCGACATCGACCTGGGCGTCAGCGACCGGGGCGTGCTGGACGAGGTGATCGCCGAGGCCCGGCGTCTGGGGCGGACGGCCCGTGTCCAGCTCAAGACCGACACCGGACTCAACCGCGGTGGTGTGTCCCCCGAGGACTGGGAATCGGTGGTCGAGGCCGCGGCCCGCGCCGAGGAGGAGGGGTTCATCAAGGTCAGCGGGGTGTGGTCGCACTTCGCCTGCGCCGACGAGATCGGACACCCCTCGATCCGCGCGCAGCTGGACGTGTTCCACAGGTCCCTCGACATCGCCGAGAAGGCGGGGTTGGAGCCGCAGGTACGGCACATCGCCAACTCGGCCGCGCTGCTGACCCTGCCCGAGGCCCGATTCGACCTCGTCCGCGGCGGAATCGCGAGTTATGGACTGTGCCCGATTCCGGATTTCGACGTGCCCGGATTGCGGCCCGCGATGACCCTCGAATCCAAGGTCGCGCTCACCAAGCGGGTCCCCGCCGGCAGCGGCGTCTCCTACGGACACCGTTACCTCACCGAACACGAGACCTCCCTGGCACTCGTGCCGCTGGGCTACGCCGACGGCGTCCCCCGGGCCGCCACCAACAAGGGCCCGGTGCTCCTGGGCGGACGTCGCCGCACCATCGCGGGAACAGTCTGCATGGACCAGTTCGTTGTCGATGTCGAGAACGACCCCGTGGCCCCGGGTGAGTACGCGGTACTGTTCGGCGACCCGGACGAGCACCCGAACGTCCCCACCGCTCAGGAGTGGGCAGAGGTCCTGGACACCATCCCGTACGAGATCGTCACGCGGATCGGTGTGCGCGTGCCCCGCGAGTACGTCGGCGGGGCGTGACCCACTCGCCGAAATCGGTCACCGCTACCTCCTGTCCCGCCTAACCTGGGTGAAGAGGGAAATCCGGCGTGCCTCCACGGCCGACCGAAACCACAACCGGAACCAGCTGCGAGCCCGATGACCAACACCACTGCCACCACCAACGGCGTGCCCCACGTCCACGCGGTCACCGCCGCCACCGACGACGCCATGCGCGCCCTGGGCCGTGACCTCGCCGCGCTCACCCGCCCCGGAGACCTGCTCATCCTCTCCGGTCCCCTGGGCGCGGGTAAGACCACCTTCACCCAGGGCCTGGGCCAGGGCCTGGACGTACGAGGATCGGTCACCTCGCCCACCTTCGTCATCTCCCGGATCCACCCCTCCCTGAGCGGCGGACCCGCCCTCGTGCACGTGGACGCCTACCGGCTCGGCGGCTCCGAGGAGATCGACGACATCGACCTGGACATGACCCTCCCGGAGTCCGTCACCGTCGTGGAGTGGGGCGAGGGCGTGGCCGAGGGCCTGGCCGACGACCGGCTGGAGATTCGGATCGAACGCCACCCCGACGACACCCGCACCGTCCACCTGCGCCCGGTCGGCGCCCGGTGGACCGACATCGAACTGCCCGGCACCACGGCCGGGCGCGGATAGGCGGAACACCCGTGTTGCTCCTGGCCTTCGACACCGCCACCTCGGCGGTCACCGCAGCCGTCGGCGAGACCGACGACGAGGGCGCCTTCACCCTCCGCGCGAGCGCGAGTTCGGTGGACGCCCGACGCCACGGTGAACTCCTCACCCCGACGGTGCGTGGAGTGCTCACCGAGTCCGGGCTCGAACCGACCGACCTCGACCAGATCGTGGTGGGGGTGGGCCCCGGCCCCTACACCGGCCTCCGGGTCGGCCTGGCCACCGGGCACGCCCTCGCCGACGCGCTCGGGATCCCCTGCCACGGGATGACCACCCTGGACGCCCTGGCCTTCGCGACCAAGCGCACCGAACCCTTCCTCGCGATGACCGACGCCCGCCGCAAGGAGGTGTTCTGGGCGCGCTACGACGACCACCTCACCCGGGTGGGCGAGGTGCGGGTCGACCGGCCCGCCGAGATCGACACCGAGGGGCTGCCCCTGGTCGGTGACGGCGCCCGCATGTACACCGAGGCGCTCGACTCCCCGGCCGCGGAACCGTACCTGCCGGACGCCGCCGCCATGGCCGAACTCGCCCTGTCGCGTCTGCACCGTGGTGAGAAGCTCCCCGAACCAGGCCCCCTCTACCTGCGCCGGCCCGACGCCGTCGAACCGAGCGCGCCGAAGAAGGTCCGCCAGTGGGTGAAGTGAGGGCCCGACCGACCCTGCGTCCCATGACCGACGAGGACGTTCCCGCCGTCATGGAACTGGAACGACGCCTGTTCCCGCACGACGCCTGGAGCGAGGGCATGCTCCGCGACGAACTCGCCGAGACCGCCACCCGCCACTACGTCGTGGCCGTGTCCGCCGGCGCCCTCGTCGGCTACGCCGGACTGCGCTTCGTCCCACCCGAGGGCGACGTGCAGACCATGGCCGTGGCCGAGGAGGCCTGGGGGAGGGGCATCGGGCGGGCGCTGCTCACCGAACTCCTCGACCAAGGGGCGGCGCGCGGCGTCACCCACACGTTCCTGGAGGTGCGTTCGGACAACCCACGCGCCCAGGACCTGTACCGACGTTTCGGTTTCGTCGAACTCGGCGTTCGGCGCGGCTACTACAAGGGAGCGGACGCCATCGTCATGCGGCGTATCGCTCAGGAGGGAACCACCGATGAGTGAGCCGTTGATCCTGGGGATCGAGTCGTCCTGCGACGAGACCGGTGTGGCGCTGGTGCGCGGCTGTGAACTGCTCGGTGACTCGGTGGCCTCCAGCGTCGACCAGCACGTGCGCTTCGGTGGAGTGGTACCCGAGGTGGCCAGCCGCGCCCACCTGGAGGCCATGACCCCCACGGTGCACCGCGCCCTGGACAACGCGGGGGTGTCCCTCTCCGACGTCGACGCGATCGCCGTCACCGCGGGCCCCGGTCTGGCCGGAGCCCTGCTGGTGGGGGTGTCCGCCGCCAAGGCCTACGCCATGGCGCTCGGCAAACCGCTGTACGGCGTCAACCACCTGGTCGGCCACGTGGCCGTGGACCAGCTGGAGCACGGTCCGCTGCCCAAGCCGTCCATCGCCTTGCTGGTCTCGGGTGGACACACATCGTTGTTGCTGGTCAACGACCTGGCCACCGACGTGGTCTCGCTCGGCGACACCGTCGACGACGCCGCGGGTGAGGCCTACGACAAGGTGGCCCGGCTACTGGAGCTGCCCTACCCGGGTGGACCGCCCATCGACCAGGCCGCCCAGCGCGGCGACCCCAAGGCGATCCGGTTCCCGCGTGGCAAGTGGGGCGATGGCACCTACGACTTCTCCTTCTCCGGGCTGAAGACCGCCGTGGCCCGCCACGTCGAGGACGCCGACCGTCGGGGCGAGCCCCTGGTGGTCGCCGACATCGCCGCCGCCTTCCAGGAGTCGGTCGTGGACGTGCTCACCCGCAAGGCCGTGGACGCCTGTATGGAGCACGGAGTGCGCACCCTGGTCATCAGCGGTGGCGTGGCGGCCAACTCGGCGCTGCGCGCCCTGGCCGAGCAGCGTTGCGCCGAGGCCGGGATCGAGCTGCGGGTGCCGCGACCCAGGCTGTGCACCGACAACGGGGCGATGATCGCCGCTTTGGGCGCCGAGGTGGTGAAGGCGGGCCTGCCGCCGTCGTCCCTGGCCCTGGCCACGGACACCTCACTACCGGTGGGGTCCCCACTGGCGGTGTGAACCGAGGCTGGAACCGGGCTCGGCCGGCGTGGTTGGGTACGGGTATGTTCGCCATCACCGCAGCACGCATATCCTTCGACGATCCCCTTTCCGGGCTGGACCTCGGTGAGCGTCCCGACCCCGAACCCCGGGAGGGGTGGACGACCGTTCGGGTCAAGGCCGCCTCGCTCAACCACCACGACGTCTGGAGCCTGCGCGGGGTCGCCCTCAAGGAGGAACGGCTTCCGATGATCCTGGGCGGGGACGCCGCCGGGATCGACGAGGACGGCAACGAGGTCATCGTGCACGGTGTGGTGACCGAGCCTCCCGTGCCCGGCAGATCGCCGCGCTTCTCCCTGCTGTCCGAGATCCACGACGGCACCCTCGCCGAGAAGGTCCTGGTGCCGAAGGAGAACCTTCTCCCCAAGCCGCCTGAGCTGTCCTTCGAGGAGGCCGCGTGCCTGCCCACGGCCTGGCTGACCGCCTACAGCATGTTGTTCGGCAAGGCCGATCTACGGCCCGGGTCGACCGTGCTGGTGCAGGGTGCCGGCGGTGGGGTCTCCGGCGCGCTCATCACCCTGGCCGCGCGGGTGGGCCACCGGGTGTACGTGACCGGTAGGGACGAGACCAAACGCGCCAAGGCCATGGAACTGGGGGCCTACGCGGCGGTGCCCTCGGGGGAGCGTCTGCCGGAGAAGGTGGACGTGGTGTTCGACTCGGTGGGGCAGGCCACGTGGAAGCACTCCATCCTGTCCCTCAAACCGGGTGGCGCCGTCATCACCTGCGGGGCCACCAGCGGTGACGCCCCGTCCGCCGAACTGACCAGGATGTTCTTCCTGCAGTTGCGCGTGCTGGGTTCGACGATGGGCACCAAGGAGGAGCTCCGGGCCCTGGTCGAGATGTGCGTGCGCACCGGCGTCCGGCCCCGGATCGACCGGGTGCTGCCGCTCAAGGACGCGAAGGAGGGGTTCCGGGCGATGGCCGAGGGCGACCTCTTCGGCAAGATCGTCCTGACTCCCTGACACCCTGACAGCAGAGAAGCGGGCCCCGGCGGAGCGTGTCCGCCGGGGCCAGTCGTGTCGGCCGTGATCATCGGGCTCAACGGCCGTCGACGACCTTCACGGTGACGTCTTCGACCCTGCCGCCCCCCGCGAAACCATCGATGGAGGCGGCGATGTCCTGGTGGGAGGTCTTGGTGGTGACCTTGTTGCTCGCTCCCGAGAGCCAGGGCACGTCCCAGTAGATGGTCACGGTGGCCTCCGGCTCGTCCCCGAGCTGGTAGACCACGTAGCCCTCGGTCCCGGAGGAGGTGTTCGACCTGCCGCTGGAACGGAAGGCCAGGATGCTCTCCCTGGCAGGGACGTCGACCGGGTACTGGTTGGGGGAGTCCTTCCACTTCCCCCAGATCAGGTGTTCCGACTGGAACTTGAGGGGCTGGTGGGTCCGGTTGTTGATGTGACAGATCATTTGCAGGCTGTCGGCCATGACGCACTCCTTTCGTTTTGCGAAAAACGCGGTCGAGGCAATGGCGTAATGTTCCGCCATTGCTTTTAAGCGTAACAATAAAGGATTCGATCCCACAAGGTAAAAATGGCGGGAACTTGCGCAACCCTGGCATCAAGTGAACTAATTTCATTTCTTTTTCGGGCGAGTTTCGCCATTTCCTTATAAGGGTTATTCTGGAAAGTTATTTTTTCTATTCACATCCGTTTTCACCTGGGATGATCGTTCACTCGCGGCGCAGGGTCAACGCCTTCCGCTCCCCGGAGCAGACCGGGTGGAACACGAAAGGGGCCCGGAGCGATAGTGCTCCGGGCCCCGACTCGCCCGCCGTGAGTCGAACGGCGACCTAGTCGTCGTCCTCGTCGTCGCCGCGACGCTTCTTCTTGCCGTCACGGCCCGGGCGCAGAAGTGCTTCGGCCAGCGCCAGAACCGTTTCCTCCAGGGAGGAGAATCGCTTGGTGATGTCGTCGTGCGAGTTCTCCACCGCCTCGGTGACGGTCTCCTCGAACTCGTGCCGGTCGGGACGCTGCTTGAGTTCGCGCAGGACCGGGTCCACCGCCGAGGTGACGTGCGCGTCGATCTCGTCGAGCTTGTCGGAGTGGTCCGGCTGCGGACGGTCCACCAGCTCGGTCAGACGCCGGTGCAGCTCGCTGACCTCCAGGGTCTGGGGGAGCTGGTTGAGTCGCTGGTTGAGCGCCTCCAACCGGTCGTCGATGGCCTCCATCCGGCCGTCGACCCCCTCGAAGTGACCGCTGACGCCCTCGAACTTGCCCTCGACACCGTTGACCCGGCCGTCGATGCCGTCCAGGCGACCGTTGACGCCGTCCATCCGGCCGTCGACGCGGTCGATCTTGCCCTCGACGCTCTCGAAGCTGCCCTCGAAGTGTCCCTCGAAGGTGTCGAACCGGTCGGTGAGCCGACCCAGCTCGTGGTCGACCTTGCCGGTGATCTGCGACAGGTGGGTGTCCACCTTGCCGTTGAGGGCCTCACGATGCCGCTCCAGCCGCTCGTCGAGCGCGCTTCGGTGGCTCTGGGTCTGCTCGGTGAGGGTTTCGGTGAGCGTCTGGTGGCGCTCCTCGCTCTCCGAGGTGAGCCGCTCGTGCGCCTCCTGGATGGAGGTGCTCAGCTCGGCCAGGTCCGTGGCGGTCTTCTCGGTGTCCTGGGCGACCTTGGTGGCGAGGGCGTCGGCGCGCTCGGTGACGGACTCGCGCAGGCTCTCGGCGGTCGCCTCGGCGTGCTCGCGGGTCTCGGTCCGGCCCAGCTCGATCTGCTCGTCCAGCTCCGACAGTCGCTGACGCAGGTGTGTGCGCAGGTCGGTGAGGGAGGACTCGTGGTTCTCCCGCAGCTTGGTGAGCGTGCCGGTGAGGTCGGCGACGGCGGCGGTGGCCTCGGCGTGGTTCTCCTCGGCCTGGGTGCTTAGGTGACCCACGCTCTCGGTGAATTTGCCGGTGAGGGCCTCGTGCCGCTCCTGGGAGGTCGTGGCGAGGGACTTGAGCCCCTCGGCCAGTTCCTTGTGGCGCTCGCCCAGCTCGCCGGTGTTCTCCTGCAGGCGGGCCAGCAGGGTCTCGTTCTGCTGAGAGGCGCTCTCATCGACGAGGGTGCGCAGTTCGGCGGTGCGGTCGGCGAGGGTGGTGTTGAGCTCGGCGCGGCTCTCCCGGACGGCCTCGCGGGTCTGCTCGACCGCCTCGCCCAGGGCGTCCTTGCCCTCCACGAACCTGCCGGCCAGCTCCTCGTGACGCTCCCCGAGAGTGGTGTCCAAGGTGGCGAGCGCGGTCTCGATGGCCTCGGTGCGCCCGTTGAGGGTCTCCAGGGCGGTGTCGAGGGCGTCCAGACGGGTGCCGAAGGTCTCGCCAAGCGCGGTGACGCGCTCGCCGACCTCCACCACCTGCTCCGCGGTCCGGGTCCCGGTCTCGGCCATGCGCTGCAGACGGGTCAGCGCGGTGTCGAGGTGGCCGGCGATGCGGTGGGTGTCGGCCCGTAGGGAGGGCATGTCCGACAGGGGCTTGACCTGTTGACCGAGAACCTCGATGTGCTCGGCGAGGGCCTCGGCCCACTCCGGCGGACGGGCCAGGAAGTCGTCGATCCGACCGTCGACCGCGGTGATCGACTCGGCGAGTGAGGTGAGCTCGCGTTCGCGCAGCTCGCGCAGCAGCCACTCCATGCCTTCGAGGCGCTGGCGCATCTCCTCGCTGACGGCCCCCTGGGACTTCTGCTCGGAGACGTGTTCCTGGGCTGCCTGGGAGAGGAGGTCGCGCATCCGGTCGGAGACACCGGACTGCCCCCCGCCGTTGAGGAAGTTGTGATTGGTCTGTTCCACCGAGGTGCTCCTTATGGTTCTGGCGCTCCCGCCCTCGCCCGGTGCTTCGGACGGTGGAGGTTTCCGGGAGGACGGGTTCTCGATGGTCCCCGGATGGGCGGCGTGACGCGCCGACTAGGCCTCAACGTGACGAAAGCGTGACTGTGCGTACACATTGGGGGTGTGGGCGCTGTGCCGGTCCGGGTGAGCCCATGAGAAAGGGGAAGAGTACGGCGGGGGCCAGTTTAACGACATCACCCGGCGTAACCAGGGGGGTCCATGAAAGATGTCGTTATGTGAGGTAACGATATGGTTCGCGCCCGGTGGTTCGAGTTACGTGCGGGCTTTTTCCTCGAAAGTCGAGGGGCTTCTATGGCGTCCCGATTTCGCGACACAGCAGGTAGAAGGGTTTTTCGCCGATGCGGGTGAGGGCGATGGTCATCTTCTCCGGACCGGACGCCTTCAGATCGCGCCGAAGCCTCTCCGTGTCCACGGCCGATCCCCGTTTCTTGATCGTTATCGTTCCGGCCCGGTGGGCCCGCACCGAAGCGCGAAGTCTCTTGGCCGAGAACGGCGCGCACTCCACGATCTCCAGCACCCGCCACAGCGGTGAGACCTCGACCCGGTCCGAGGTGAAGTAGGCGATCCGCTCGTCCAACAGGGCCCCGTCCACCTTGGCCGCGGCCTCGGCCACCAGGTGCGAACGCACCACCGCCGGGTCCGGGTCGTAGAGATAGCGTCGCGCCGCCGACACCGGAGCGGGCCCCAGGTCTGGGACGGCGTCCAGACGCGCGACGGAACCCTCGCTCGCCAACAGCCCGGGCCGCTCGTGCAGCACCGTGGCGCGGCGCCGAGGCCCCTCCGCGAGCGCGCCGAACCACAGGGCCGTCTCCTTCAGTTCGCCGTCCACCGAGATCCACTCCACGGCGGCCGCGGGGGACAGGGCCTCGTGCGGGATGCCCGGCGCCGCCTTCAGACAGGCCGCGCCCGCGGCCTCGGCCAGGGCGGTGGCCACGTCCCACGGGGGTGAATAGGACGCCGGGTCGAACACCCGACCCCGGCCCCCGCGGCGGGCCGGGTCACAGAACAACAGGGGATGGGCGCCGGGGGCCACCTCGTTCACGTCGCCCTCGCGCACATCGGCGTGATCGGACAGGCCCAAGGCCTCGATGTTGGCGCGGGCCACCGCCACCGTGAGGGGGTCGGCGTCCACCCCCTCCACCGGAACCCCCACCTCGGCCAGGGCCAACAGGTCGGCTCCCACGCCGCAGCACAGGTCGCCCGCCGGGCCACCGTTCAGGACGGAACCGGCCACCTCGGCGACCCGTTCGGCGCGGTGGGCCGCGATCGAGGCCCGGGTCGACTGCTCCAGGCCGTCGGGGGTGAAGAACATCCGCATCGCGCGCTCCCCGAACTTGGCGCGTCCACGCTCACGCAACCCCACCTGGGTCATCACCGCGTTGACGAGTTCGGACACGGGAAGGTCCGGGGCCAGGGCGGACACCGCCGGGTTCGCGCGCAGCCGAGAGGCCGTCGACAGGGGATCCTTCGCGGCGGAGGCGGGGTCCACTTCGGCCAGGACCTCCCGTCCCGCGTCGGTGAGCAGCGCCGAGAAGGCGGGAAGGTGCATGGGTTCTCCTGCGGTGGGCACGACGAGAAGGCGAGCCCGCCCCCGTGACCAGGACCCTCGCCACATTTCCATTCTGGCACTCTCGGGGGTAGAGTGCTAACCGCGACGAGGCCGGTCTGGCACCCGCGACGACAGGCCGCCGCGGTCGCCCCTTTTACGAAGAGCCGGTCCGTGCTCCCGCACGGGCCGCCGTTCAGGACACCGAAACCTTGAAGGGGGAGGTCACTACCGTGTCGACCGCCACCAAGACCGTGCTGAAGCCGCTTGAGGACCGCGTCGTGGTCAAGACCCTGGAGGCCGAGCAGACCACCGCCTCCGGTCTGGTCATTCCGGACACCGCCAAGGAGAAGCCCCAGGAGGGCGAGGTCCTGGCCGTGGGTCCCGGCCGCTGGGACGACGAGGGCGACAAGCGCATTCCGCTGGACGTCAGCGTCGGCGACGTCGTTCTGTACAGCAAGTACGGCGGCACCGAGGTCAAGTACGACGGCGAGGAGTACCTGGTGCTCTCCGCCCGCGACCTCCTCGCGGTCGTCGAGAAGTAGCTCTCGGCGTTCGATCCTCGACATCCCGCACCGGTCGGCCCTCGAAGCCGGGCGGGGCGGGATGTCCTCGTTACATGACCTCACAACGGTAAGAGGAAACACCACAGATGCCGAAGATCCTGGAGTTCGAGGACGACGCCCGTCGCGCCCTTGAGCGGGGCGTGGACCGTCTCGCCGACGCCGTGAAGGTGACGCTCGGTCCGCGCGGCCGCAACGTCGTCATCGACAAGAAGTTCGGCGCCCCCACCATCACGAACGACGGTGTGACCGTCGCCCGTGAGATCGAGCTGGAGGAGCCCTACGAGAACCTGGGCGCCCAGCTGGTCAAGGAGGTCGCCACCAAGACCAACGACGCCGCGGGTGACGGAACCACCACGGCCACCGTGCTGGCCCAGGCGCTGGTCCGCGAGGGCCTGCGCAGCGTGGCGGCCGGTGCCTCCCCGATGTCCCTGAAGAAGGGCATCGACACCGCCGCCCAGCAGGTGTCCGAGACCCTGCTGGAGCGCGCCGTTCCGATCAAGGAGCGCTCCGACATCGCCTACGTGGCGACCAACTCGGCCCAGGACGCCCAGATCGGCGACCTGATCGCCGAGGCGTTCGACAAGGTCGGCAAGGACGGTGTCATCACCGTCGAGGAGTCCCCGGCGTTCGGGCTGGAGCTCGACTTCACCGAGGGTCTGCAGTTCGACAAGGGCTACATCTCCCCGTACTTCGTCACGGACGGGGACCGCCAGGAGGCGGTGCTGGAGGACGCCCTCATCCTCATCAGCCAGGGCAAGATCGGCAACCTCAACGAGCTGCTGCCGCTCCTGGAGAAGGTCGTCCAGACCAAGAAGCCGCTGCTGATCATCGCCGAGGACGTCGAGGGCGACGCCCTGGGCGCCCTGGTGCTGAACAAGATGCGCGGTGCGCTCAACGTCGCCGCGGTCAAGGCGCCCGGCTTCGGTGAGCGTCGCAAGGCCATGCTCCAGGACATCGCCGTCCTCACCGGCGGTCAGGTCATCTCCGAAGAGGTCGGCCTGAGCCTGGACAACGCCGAGCTGGACGTGCTGGGCACCGCCCGTCGCATCACCATCACCAAGGACGACACGACCATCGTCGACGGTGCCGGTGCGCAGGCCGACGTCGAGGACCGCGTCCGCCAGATCCGCAACGAGATCGAGGCGAGCGACTCCGACTGGGACCGCGAGAAGCTCCAGGAGCGCCTCGCCAAGCTCGCGGGCGGCGTCTCGGTGCTGAGCGTGGGCGCGGCCACCGAGATCGAGCTCAAGGAGAAGAAGCACCGCTTGGAGGACGCCATCTCGGCGACTCGTGCGGCCATCGAGGAGGGCATCGTCGCCGGTGGCGGCGCCTCCCTGGTGCACGCTTCCACCGCCCTGGGCGACCTCGGCCTGACCGGCGACGAGGCGACCGGCGTGTCCATCGTCCGTCGCGCGCTGGTCGAGCCGGCCCGTTGGATCGCGGAGAACGCCGGTGCCGAGGGCTACGTCGTGACCCACAAGATCTCCGAGCTGGAGATCGGCCACGGGTTCAACGCCGCCACGGGCACCTACGGCGACCTGACCGGTGCGGGCATCCTCGACCCGGTCAAGGTCACCCGTTCCGCCGTTCAGAACGCCGCTTCCATCGCGGGCATGCTGCTGACCACCGAGGTGCTGGTCGCGGACAAGCCCGAGGAGGACGAGGGCGACGGTCACTCCCACTAGGGGGTGAGACGTCGAGCGGGGGCGGGCCGCCACGGTATCCCGCCCCCGCTCGCTGAAGCGGCTCGGAGTGGTCGGTCTCACTATCATGGGGGAAGGTCGAAAGAGCATCTTCTCTGCGGTGATTTCGGGCCATTTTTCCAAAATGTGACCATTCCGTAGTTGCCGATTGGAGTGGTTGGGTCCCGTGATGCGGGCATCATTCCTAACGTGACGGATGCAGGCGCCCGGGGGGGCGTTACCGCGCAGCGGACAGGGACGCCCTCCGACGTGCGCGAAACGGGTTTGAACCAACTGGGATCGCTCGCCGTTCAGGGGGACGACGGGGCGATGGACTCGCTGCTGCGCGAGATCCGACCCATGGTGGTGCGGTACTGCCACAGCAGGCTGGCGCGGGTGTCGGGGCTGGCACACCACTCCGACGACGTCGCGCAGGAGGTCTGCATCGCCCTGATCACGGCGATCCCCAGATACCAGGACCGGGGCAGGCCCTTCGCCTCCTTCGTGTTCGGCATCGCGGCGCACAAGGTCGCCGACACCCTTCGAGTGGCCGGACGAGTGGAGACGGTCCCCACCGACACCGTGCCGGAGCCGCCGGACGAGGGGCCCGGACCGGAAGAGGCCGCCGTGCGCGTCATCGAGGCGCAGCGGGCCAGAGAGCTCCTCGACGAGCTTCCCGAACAACAGCGCAGACTGCTGGTGTTGCGGGTGATCACAGGACTGACAGCGGACGAGACGGGACATCTTCTTGGAATGTCGGCAGGGGCGGTACGGGTTGCCCAGCACCGAGCTATTGCTCGGCTTCGGAAGGTGGCCCTGGCGAACCGCGTCCTCCCATAAGGCCTCGATCGAGCACGGACGCGTGCCCGGGCCGGGCACGAGAGCCTGCCCGAACCGCATCACCTTCCTCCCCCCGAGGCGCTCCCGCGGGTACTGCCGTTACCCCCACGCTTCGTCCCGGTGATCCTTCGGTGACCTCCGCTCTCGGGCCGACCGTGACGTTGCGCACTTCATGGCCGTGGTGACGGGGCGAACAGTCCATTCCACCTGGGGAGCACGACACGACGTCCTAGGATGAGACGACACGCGGGGGTGATCCGCGCAGGTGTTGCCGGTCAACAGCGGAGGTTGTGTCATGAGCCAGGAGTACAGCGAGTACGGGGACAAACTGCTCCCGCCGGGGCTGACCTACGATGACGTCCTGCTGGTACCGGGTTACTCCGATCTTCAACCCGGCGACGTGGACACCGCCACCCGCCTGTCCCGCAACATCGAACTCAGCATCCCGCTGCTGTCCGCCGCGATGGACACCGTCACCGAGGCCCGCATGGCCGTGGCGATGGCCCGCCAAGGCGGCGCCGGGGTCCTGCACCGCAACCTCTCCGCCGAGGACCAGGCCGGCCACATCGACCTGGTCAAGCGCTCCGAGGCCGGCATGGTCACCGACCCGGTCACCTGTCAGCCCGAGGACGACCTCGCCGAGGTCGAGCGCCTGTGCGCCCACTACCGGATCTCCGGTGTCCCGGTCACCGACGCCCAGGGCAGGCTCGTCGGCATCGTCACCAACCGCGACATGCGCTTCGAGGACGACCGCTCCCGCCTGGTACGCGAGGTCATGACCACGGAGAACCTGGTCACCGCGCCGGTCGGGGTCAGCCGCGAGAAGGCCTTCGGGCTGCTGCGCAAGCACAAGGTCGAGAAGCTTCCGCTGGTGGACGCCGACAACCGCCTCCGCGGCCTCATCACCGTCAAGGACTTCATCAAGAGCGAGCAGTTCCCCGACGCCACCAAGGACGCGGACGGCCGTCTCGTCGTCGGCGGCGCCGTCGGCGTGGGCACCGAGGCGGAGGAACGCGCCAAGCTGCTCGTCGACGCCGGGGTCGACTTCCTCGTCGTCGACACCGCGCACGGCCACTCCGCGGGGCTCGCCGACATGATCGCCAAGCTCAAGGCCAACTCCCGCGCCGACATCGTCGCCGGCAACGTGGCCACCCGAGCCGGGGCCCAGTTGCTCATCGACGCCGGTGCCGACGCCGTCAAGGTCGGCGTGGGCCCGGGTTCCATCTGCACCACCCGGGTGGTCGCCGGTGTGGGCGCCCCACAGCTCACCGCGATCCTGGAAGCGGCCAAGGCGTGCGGCCCGGCCGGTGTTCCGCTCATCGCCGACGGCGGCCTCCAGTACTCCGGCGAGATCGCCAAGGCGATCACCGCCGGCGCGAGCACCGTCATGCTCGGCAGCCTCCTCGCCGGTGTGGAGGAGAGCCCGGGTGAGCTCATCTTCATCAACGGCAAGCAGTTCAAGGCCTACCGCGGCATGGGGTCGCTGGGCGCCATGCGCGGCCGCTCCTTCTCCAAGGACCGCTACGCCCAGGCCGACGTCTCCTCCGAGGACAAGCTCGTCCCCGAGGGCATCGAAGGTCAGGTGCCCTTCCGTGGCCCCCTCTCGGCCGTCGCCCACCAGCTCGTCGGTGGACTGCACCAGTCCATGTGGTACGCGGGCACCAGCACCCTGCCCGAACTGCGTGAACGCGGCCAGCTCATGCGCATCACCAGCGCCGGCCTGCGTGAAAGCCACCCGCACGACATCAAGATGACGGTGGAAGCACCCAACTACAACGCCCGCTGAAGCACGAACGGGAAATGAGAGGGTGACCGTGGACGGATAGACTCACGTCCGCGGTCATCGCGCCGGTCGACCGACCGGCGCCGCACGTCAGAGGGGAAGCGAAGCGTTGGCTCAGGTGGAGATCGGGCTGGGTAAGAACGGGCGTCGCGCCTACGAACTCGATGAGATCGGGATCGTGCCGGCCAGGCGAACCCGAGACCCGGAGGAAGTGTCGATCTCCTGGCAGATCGACGCCTACCGGTTCGAGACGCCCCTGGTGGTCAGCCCCATGGACAGCGTCGCCTCGCCCAAGACCGTCGTCGCGGTCGGGCAACAGGGCGGCCTCGGCGTTCTGGACCTGGAAGGTCTGTGGACGCGGTACGAGGACCCGGAGCCGTTGCTCCAGGAGATTCGTGAACTCGACGACGTGGCGGCCACCAAGCGGCTCCAGGAGATCTACTCCGCCCCCATCCAGGAGGAGCTGATCGGTCGCCGGATCGAGGAGATCCGCGACACCGGCCTGGTCACCGCGGTCCGTCTGTCGCCGCAGCGCACCGCCCAGTACCACAAGGCGGTCGTCGACGCGGGTGTGGACATCTTCGTCATCCGCGGCACCACGGTCTCCGCCGAGCACGTCTCGGGCCGGGCCGAGCCGCTCAACCTCAAGCAGTTCATCTACGACCTCGACGTCCCCGTCGTGGTCGGCGGCTGCGCCACCTACACCGCCGCCCTGCACCTGATGCGCACCGGCGCGGCCGGCGTGCTGGTCGGTTTCGGTGGCGGGTCGGGTCACACCACCCGTTCCGTTCTGGGTGTGGCGGTCCCCATGGCCAGCGCCATCGGCGACGTCGCCGCGGCCCGCCGCGACTACCTCGACGAGTCCGGTGGCCGCTACGTGCACGTCATCGCCGACGGTGGCATGACCGGCAGCGGTGACATCGCCAAGGCCCTGGCCTGCGGTGCCGACGCCGTCATGGTCGGATCACCGCTGGCCCGCGCCGCCGAGGCGCCCGGCGGCGGCTACCACTGGGGCAGTGAGGCTCACCACGGTGAACTTCCGCGCGGCGAGCGGGTCGAGGTCGGCACCATCGGTGACCTCAAGTCGATCCTGCACGGGCCGGCCTCCACCAGTGACGGCTCCATGAACCTCATGGGAGCCCTGCGGCGCACCATGGCGACCTCTGGTTACTCGGACCTGAAGGAGTTCCAGCGGGTCGAGGTCGTCGTCAACCCGCACCGGTAGAGACGACCGCGAACACGCGACGCGACACCACGAGGACGCCCCGCCCATCGGCGGGGCGTTCCTCGTTTCCAAACGCCCACCGGTGAGATCCGGTCGAGACCATGTGCGACCATGGGGCGAGTTTTGATGTGTTGTTACGTCTTGGTGACCTTTCCTTGGGGAGGACTGCATGGGTGGCAGCGTGAGCGACGCCCGGCGGCGTCGAAGCCGTGGGCCGATGATCGCGGTCAGTCTCGCCTTGGCCGTTTGCCTGTTGGTGACGGTGGGGGTCGTGGTCCTGGTCGGGCGGGTGTCCACCGCGCTCAACGAATGGGAACCACCGACCGCCGCCTCCGTGGACCCCTCGGACGGCACCATCGCGACCCCGCCGCACGACGAGCTGACCGGGCCCCCCGAACACACCGGGGTGACGCCGCGTACCGACGACGAGACCGGAGAGCCCGCCGAGGCCGGTGCGGACGAACAGTCCCGCCCCGCGCCCGGAGCGCAGCGTCCCGACGACACCTGGCTGGACGAGGTCGCCGACGCGACCGGGATCCCGCGCCGGGCGCTGGAGGGCTACGCGAGCGCGCAGCTGGTGCTCGACGAGGACCAGGCCGAGTGCGGCCTGTCCTGGCCGACCCTGGCGGGGATCGGCTTCATCGAATCCCGCCACGGCACCTACGCGGGCGGTGAGATCGGCCCGGACGGCAAGACCACCGTGAACGTCATCGGCATCCCGCTCGACGGCACCAACAACACCCGGGCAATTCCGGACACCGACGGTGGTGAACTGGACGAGGACACCGAGTGGGACCGGGCGGTCGGCCCGATGCAGTTCATCCCGGTGACCTGGGACAAATGGGCGGAGTCGCTGGAGGGAGAGACCCCCGACCCGCACAACATCGACGACGCGGCCCTGTCCGCCGCCCGCTACCTGTGCGAGGACGGCCGTGACCTGAGCGCCACCGAGGACTGGGTGGACGCGATCTTCGAGTACAACCGGTCCGACTCCTACCGGGACGACGTCCTCGCCTACGCGCACGCCTACGCCGACGCCTCCTGAGAGGTTCCCCGGTCACGCGCCCAGGCCCAGGCCTGATCCTCCTCATCGGCCTCGAAGAAGCGCAGGTCCATGTCGACGAAGGCGTCCGCCAGGGTGGTGAGGTACTCCACGACCCGGCTGTCGCCGACCACCGCGTAGCGCTCGATCTGGTGGAAGTGCTCCTTGGCGAACCGCAGTCGCTCGCCGAGCGTGGGGGTCTCTCCGGTCGGCCACCCGTGGACCCGGACCAGGAGGCGGACCCCGCCGGACCGGTCGATGGCGCGGCGGACCTCTTCCAGGAGTTCCTCGAAGGACTCCTGGGAGATGGTGCCCTCCACCTCGAACCCGAGTACGTCGTCCTCACCGGAGTCCAGTCTTCTGTACATGGCCCCTCCGTTCCTCGAATGGCGGCGTGCGGGCGCACCTACCCGCTCGGGGCGGTGACCATGCGTTCCGGGAATCGGGGTTGTCCACAGGCGGGGAACGGTGGGTGGTGCCGGAGCCCCCGCCCGTGGTCTTCTCTCTGTATGGGGGAGCCCCGGCTCTCGTCGGCTTCGGCGTGCCCGGAACCGGCCGCGTCCCCTCTCAGGGCAACGTGTACTCGAAGACGTAGGCCACCGAAGGCTCCCCGTGCGCGGCCACGTACCGGCCGGCTCCCCGCAGCCCCGTCAACTCCCCGGTGCCGGACACCACCTCGAATTCACAGCGCACCTCGCCCCGCCCCGCGAAGGTTCCACGTTCCGCCACGATGAACGTGCCCGGACGGCCGTCCAGGGTGCCGCTCAGCCGCTGGAAACCGGTGAACGAGCCGGTTCCGTCCTCCAAGTAGACGAACGTGTAGGCGCAGTCGGTGTCGGCCGCCTCGATCCCGCCGCTGTAGTGGTTGGTCACGTGGGCCCGGGCGAGCTTGGGCGAGGGGCCCTCCGACAATTCCTCCTCCTTCCAGTCCGCGAAGGTGAAGGTGCCCTCCGTGCGTGTGGTCGTCTGCGTCGAGTGTGCTGACTGTGGCGTCTGTGCTGTGCGGGACATGGTGCCCCTCCCGGTTCTTTCGGATCCCTTGTGCTTCGAGAACCAGCCTCTCCGAGGTACCTGACATCCACTGGCAGGTATGGAGAGAATGTTCGTATGCGCGCCGATCGGCTTGTCTCCCTGCTCCTGCTGCTGCAGAACCGAGGTCGGATGAGCGCGCCCGAACTCTCCGCGGAGCTGGAGGTATCGGTGCGCACCATCTACCGGGACGTCGAGGCGCTCGGCACGGCCGGGATCCCGGTGCTCGCCGACCGCGGACCCGAGGGCGGCTACCGGCTGATGGACGGTTACCGCACCCGGCTGACCGGACTCACCGACGCCGAGGCGGAGTCCCTGTTCCTGATCGGGGTTCCCACCGCGGCCCGTGACCTGGGGTTGGACGCGGTGCTCACGACCGCCCGACACAAACTGCGTGCGGCCCTGCCCACCCCGCTCGCGGAACGGGCCGCCCGCGCCCAGGATCGTTTCCACCTGGACGCCCCGGCCTGGTTCCGCGACGCCGACGAGGTCCCGCACCTCGGTGTCATCACCGAGGCGGTGTGGGAACGCCGGATCCTGCTGGTTCGCTACCTGCGCTGGCGGGGCGAGGTGGAACGGGAGCTGTGCCCGCTCGGCATCGTGCTCAAGGGCGGTACCTGGTACCTGGTGGCCCTGGCCGGTGAGGGCCCGGAGTCGTCGGTGCGAACCTACCGAGTGTCACGCGTGCAGGAGGCCCACCCGACCGGCGAACTCTTCGACCGCCCGACCGGCTTCGACCTGGTCGAGTACTGGGAGGAGTCGGCCCGCCGACTGGAGGCATCGATGCTCCAGGGAACTGCGCACCTGCGCCTCGCCCCGGAAGCCGTGAAGCTGCTGCCGATGCGCTTCGGCGCGATAGGCCGCCGTGCTCTGGAAGCGGCCACCCCGGCGGGGGACGACGGGTGGGTGGAAGTCCACTTGGAGGTGGAGTCGCTCCCAGTGGCGGTTGGAGATCTGCTGCGCATGGGAGCGAGCGCGGAAGTACTGGGCCCACCAGATTTGAGAAGGGCCGTGGCGGCGGAGGCTGCGGCAATGGCCAGCCTGTACGGGGGTGGGGAGTAGGTGCGTGGAGTAGGGATGAGGAGGGGAATGGGGATCGGGGTGGCGGGCGGGGAGGTAGTGGTGGACGGGGAAGTAGTGGTGAGTGGGGAAGCGGTGGTGAGTGTGGGGTGGGCGCGGGTTATCCACAGGTGGATGGGTTCGGGGTGGTGGTGGGGTCGGTAGGCGTGATCCCATCGATCTTGGGGGAGCCGCTGGTTTCGCCGGTTTCGTGCTGCCCGGGGGTTGTTCGTGCTGTCCAGGTGTGGGGTGGGATGGGTGAGGTGCCTGGGGCGGGAGTCTTGGGGTTGTTGGGGCGCCTCGGGTTTCTGGCTCTTTGGGGTGATTGGGCGTTGTGGGGGTGGGTTCTCCCTCCTTCCCCGCCGCGTGATTATTGCCGCCCGCACCGTACGCGTCAAGGCAACGTCGAGTGCTGTAGCGCTGTGGTGGGTGGCCTTGACCCGCACGGCACGGGCGGCGGTTTGGCGGCTATCGGGGAAGGAGGGAGAGTGGTTGAGGTCCCAACGGCCCCGGGCTTCGCCCGGTCCGGCCGTAGCCGGCCGGATCCCTTCCCTTCCGCCTGGTGTCCTCGTGGGGCGCGTCGCCACTACGTGACGGGTCGGGTAACGAAGAGCCCGCTACAGGCGGGGCACGGGGCGGGCCGCGTCCCAGCGGTAGCCGGCCCTGGTCTTCTCAGCGATGATCTTGCTCGTAGCGCCCATTTGGGCGCCCAACATGGCGCTACGGACAAGATCGTTTCCATTCAGAGCCCCTTCCCTCGAATTCGCTAGGAGCATCTCCGCGATAGACGGATCCGACCATAGCGAAAAGGGGTTGCGGGCAACCCGAAACAGAGGCTCTCACATAGCAGGAATGCCGGATCCAGAATTCGACTAATAAACTCGTAGGGAGGCCTGTCGTTATCGTGGGTGTTCGCATATAATCAGAGTATGAGCTTTCCTCCCCACGCACCGCACCCGGCCGGGAACACCCCGGTCGATAAAGCGATGGCGGGTGCGCGGGAGATGGCGGTGGAATTCTCCGGACGGGATATCCCGTTCGGGTGTGAAGCCGATGTGCTCGCCCAGTTCGGCCGGATCAACCAGGAAACAGACCGCATCCGCTATGGGATGCTGCCCGCCCTGGCCCGTATGGAGGCCACCGGTTCTCTGTTGGAAGAGGGTGGCCAGCGCAGTATCCAGGCGTGGATCCCCCACCAGTGGGGGACCTCCCCGGCCGAGGCCAAGAGCCTCGCCACCCTCGCCCGGGCGTTGTACAAACAGCAACTGCCCTTGGTGGAAGAAGCCTTCCAAGGTGAGGTCTTGTCGCTGGGTGAGGCGTGCGCCATCGCGACCTCCACCGAAAAGGCTGTGGGTGAGTGGGCGAAAGTCCTGGAAACGGCGGATGAGGAATTCCGTGCCCAGCGTCCTTCGGTGGAGGGGTTTCGGGCCCGGTTGGAACTCGGGTTGATCGGTTTCAAGGCCGAGTGCCCGCAGGCTTCGGTGCGCCAGTTGCGGGACGCGGCGAAATGGTTCGTCGCCCGCCTGGACCCCGACAAAGCCGACCGGGACTACGACGAAACGTTCGAGAACCGGGGCGCCCAGTTCTCGCCCACGTTCGAGTCCGGGTTTCTGTTGCGGATGTGGGGGCCGGGGGCCGATAACGAGCTGATCCAGGCCGCTCTGCAGGCTTATACCGATCCGTATGGGCCGGAGAACGCGGCGATGCCGAAGCATCAGCGCACTTATGACGCGATGATGCGGATCTTCGAGACCGCTCTGACCCATCGGGATTGCTCCAGCCTGAGCCGCCAACCGTTGGCGACCCTCAACATCACCGTCCCCCTCAAACGCTTCCTCGGAGACGGCACCGCAGAGCCGGCCGTCACCGAGGATGGTGTGGTGTTGCCCGATCAGATGGTGGCCCGTTTGACCCCCGAAAGTTGGTTGCGCCGGTTCGTGACCGACGCCCAGGGCCGGACTCTGTTGGATGTGGGGCGTAAGCAGCGGTGCGCTCCGGATCCGGTGCGCCAGGCGGCGGGGTTCAAGAAGCCCTACTGCGAGTGGTACGAAGGCTGTGACATGCCGCGTAGCTGGTCGCAGTACGACCACATCGTCCCCTTCTCCCACGGCGGGGCCACCAGCGCCGAGAACATGCAGGTGCTCTGCTCGACCCACAACCGGCTCAAGCACCGGTTGCAGGCGAAGGTGAACCGGCAGATCTGGGAACACCACCACGCCCAGAACCGCCAGGAAGCGGGAAAGGAAGCCGGGTCCGGGGATGGGGAAGGAGAGCCGGCCCCAGCCACCGCCCCCTAACCACCACCCGCTCCCACACCCACGCGTTTCCGCCAGGTGGAACACCACCCCGGCGAGAACACCCCGCCGCGACCACCCCGAGTGGGTGTCAGACCCCAAGGGCCCGTGCCCTGTGGGGATATCCGCATGCCCACCCCTGCGAACCCCCCACCCAGAGCCATATCCCGGGGACAGAGTGGCTCCCATCGGGGGTGTCGACAGCACACGGCCCTACTACGGATGCCGGCACCACTTCCACCCCCGGTACTGGCTCCCGCCCCAGGTACCGGCCCACCGGCACCACCAACCCCGTGCAACCCTGTGCTGTCTCTTCATCATGATGATCTTGTCCGTAGCGCCATGTTGGGCGCCCAACATGGCGCTAGGAGCAAGATCATCGCTGTGAAGATCAGGGCCGGCTACCGCGGGGACGCGGCCCGCCATCCGCCCTACCTGTAGCGGGTACTTCGTTACCTCACCGGTCACGTAGTGGCGACGCGGCCCACGAGGACACCAGAGGGAAGGGAAGGGATCCGGCCGGCCACGGCCGGAGTGGGCCGCAGGCCCGCAGGGCCCTTGGGACCTCAACCACTCTCCCCCTTCCCCGATAGCCGCCAAACCGCCGCCCGTGCCGTACGGGTCAAGGCCATCAGGGCCGCTGCCAGAGCACACAACATCGCCTTGACGCGTGCGGTGCGGGCGGCAACAATCACGCGGCGGGGAAGGAGGGAGAACCCACCCCCACCCCGCCCAACAACCCAAGGGCACCTACCCGAGGCGCCCCACCAACCACCCCCACCCCGCCCAACCACCCCAAGAGCCAGAAAACCGAGGCGCCCCACCAACCACCCACACAACGCCCAACAACCCAAGGGCACCTACCCGAGGCGCCCCACCAACCACCCCCACCCCGCCCAACCACCCCAAAAAGCCAGAAACCCGAGGCGCCCCACCAACCACCCACACAACGCCCAACAACCCCAAGACTCCCGACCCCAGGCGCCTCACCATCAACCTCTGGGCAGCACAAAACCGGCGGAACCAGAAGCTCCCCCAATATCAAGAAGACATCACCCACCCCATCGACCGCCACCCCACCACCACTTACCTGTGGATAACCCCCGGAGCCCACGTCCACCCACACCCAAACCAACACGCCCCATGTCCCGCGCCCCCACCCCCACCCCCACCCCCACCCACCCCCACCGAGGTCAGGTGCCGGGGCTCTCGTGAACGGGGCTTTTCTCGCGGGCCAAAGGGCTGCTGGGGGCGAGCCGGGTGAGCAAGGTGCGGCTGATGTCCAGGAGTTGGTCGCGCTGTTCGGGGGTGAGCAGGTCCAGGAGGTTCTCGCGCATGCTCGCCACGTGCGGGCCGCCGGCGCGGTGGAGGACTTCGCGGCCCTGGTCGGTGAGGACGGCGAACCAGCTGCGGCGGTCGGTCTCGCAATGCCGGCGTTCCACGAAGCCGGCCTCGGTGAGCTTGCGGACGGCGTGGGTGATCCGGCTGGGTTTGGTGTGGGTGAGTTCGGCCAGCTCGCTCATGCGCAGGGACCCGTGCTCGTTCTTGGAGAGCAGGACCAGCAGTTCGTAGTAGGTCAGGGGTAGGTCGACCTCCTGTTGGACGTCGCGTTCCACGCGCTGGTCCAGCAGGCGGAACGCCAGGGTGACGGCGTCCCAGGTGCGTTCCTCGGTGGCGCTGACGTGGCAGTGGTCGCTCATGGCCAAATATTACCACGCTGGATTATTGCGTACTGAAATACTTTGGAGTTACTGTCATGCTGAATCTTTCAGCGCTGGAGTAACTTTGATGAGGGAACCCCGATGACCTACACGGCACCGGCCAGTGCCCGCCGGCCACGTTTGTTGCCGGCCTTGTTCGTGCTGGCCATGGCCCACTTCACCCTGTCCGTGGACTTCAACGTCGTCTACATCGCCTTACCCGAGATCGGCCGGGAACTGGGGCTGGACGCCGGCGGCCTGCAGTGGGTCGTCTCCGCCTTCGCCCTGGGCTACGGGGGCTTCCTGCTTTTGGGTGGTCGGGCCGTCGACCGGCTCGGTGCGCGCAGGATGCTGGTCCTCGGTGCCGCCTTGATGGCCGGAGCCTCGGTGGTCGGCGCCCTGGTCGGCGTCCTCACCTGGCCCCCGACGGTACTCATCGGCGCCCGAGCCGCGCAGGGATTCGGAGCCGCCCTGATCTTTCCCGCCACCCTGGCCTTGGTGAACACGGCCTTCGACGCGGGCCCCGCGCGAAACCGTGCGCTCGCGGTCTGGGGCAGCGCCGGGGCCTTCGGTGCCTTGGCCGGGGGAGCACTCGGCGGTGTCCTCACCAGTCTGCTCGGGTGGGCCTCGGTCTTCTGGGCGCTGGTCCCGCTCGCCCTGGTCGTGGCCATCGCCGCACCGCGGGTGCTGCCCACCGACCCCCGGAGCGAGGGCCTGGCCGGTTTCGACCTGCCCGGCTCGGCCCTGGCCACCGGTGGTGCGCTCCTCCTGGTGTTCGGGATCTCCCGGATCCAGGAGGACGTTCGGACGGGCGTCGGCGTGATCGTGCTGGGGGCGGTGACGCTGGGGCTCTTCCTCCTGGTGGAGCGCGGGGGCGCCGACCCGTTGCTGCCGCTCGGCCTGCTTCGTGTGCGTTCCCTGTGGGTGAGCGCGGTGCTGGTCTTCGTGCTCATGGGTGTGATCGGCGCACTGCACTTCGTCTACACCACGCACGTCCAGGACGGTCTGGGGTTGGGGCCGTTGGCCGCGGGGCTGGGCTTCCTGCCCCAAGGGGTGGTGGCCATGCTCGGCTCCGCCTTCCTGTTGCCCCGGCTGCTCGGCCGTTGGGGTTCGCGGCGGATCTTGTTCGTCGGCGTGCTCGGTGTCGCGGTGACCTCGGTCGTCTTCGCCTGGGCGGTCTCCGGTGACCACTACTGGATGGTTCTGCCCGCGGTGCTGCTGCTCGGGCTCACGGCGGGCACCGTGTATCCGGCGGTGTTCGCGGTGGCGGGTGAGGAGGTCGACGCTGCCCGCCAGGGAGTGGCCTCGGCTACGGTGTCCACGGCGCAGCAACTCGGCGGAGCGGTCGGACTCGCGGCGCTGGTAGCGGTCGCGGGCACCGGGGGTGGACTCACCGCGGCCTCGCTGACGGGGGGAGCGGCCTTGACCGTCGTGGCGTTCCTGGCACTGGCGATCCGTGTGGCGCCGCGAGCGGGGCGGGCCACGCGGTTAACCTGAGGCCCCACCGGTCGGTCGCCACACCGATCGGGCCGATGGACGGGGCTTTGGGCGGGTATGCGCCTGGGAGGAAGACCCATCGATACGGAGGACGACCAATGGCGACCACCTGGCTGGGACCGGAGAGCCGCACCGCGGCGCTGGCATCCATGGCGGACGAGGAGCTCGACGTCCTCGTTGTCGGAGGTGGGATCGTGGGGGCGGGTATCGCCCTGGACGCGGTCTCACGCGGACTCTCCACGGGGCTGATCGAGGCGCGCGACTACGCCTCGGGTACCTCCAGCAGATCCAGCAAACTCATCCACGGCGGCCTGCGTTACCTGGAACAACTCGACTTCGAGCTGGTCCGTGAAGCGCTCCATGAACGCGGTCTGTTGCTCACCACCATCGCGCCGCACCTGGTGCGTCCGGTACCGTTCCTGTTCCCGTTCCAGCATCACTGGGAGCGGTTCTACATCGGCGCGGGCGTCACCCTTTACGACGCGCTCGCGATGAGCTCCCGCAACAACCGGGGACTGCCCTCGCACCGACACCTGACCAGGTCCGGCGCGATGAAGGTGTTCCCGGCGCTCAAGCGCAGCTCCCTGGCCGGCGCGATCCAGTACTGGGACTGTCAGGTCGACGACGCCCGTTTCGTCACCACGGTCCTGCGCACGGCGGCGGGACTGGGCGCGCGGATCGCCTCCCGGGTACAGGCGGTCGAGTTCCTCCGTGAGGGCGAACACGTGGTCGGGGCGATGGCCGCCGACCTGGAGAGCGGCGAGAAGGTCCGGATCCGCGCCCGGCAGGTGGTCAACGCCGCGGGTGTGTGGACCGACGACATCCAGGAGATGGTCGGAGGCCGTGGCCAGGTCCACGTCAGCGCCTCCAAGGGTGTGCACCTGGTGGTACCGCGGGACCGTATCCAGGCCTCGTCCGGGATGATCCTGCAGACCGAGAAGAGCGTGCTGTTCGTGATCCCGTGGGGCCGCCACTGGATCATCGGCACCACCGACACCCCGTGGGACCTGGACAAGGAGAACCCCGCGGCCAGCCGCGCCGACATCGACTACGTCCTGGACCACGTCAACCAGGTGCTGCGCACGCCGCTGAGTCGGGACGACGTCGAGGGCGTCTACGCGGGTCTGCGGCCGTTGCTGTCGGGGGAGTCCGACGAGACCTCCAAGCTGTCCCGAGAGCACACCGTCGCCCACCCGGTGCCGGGTCTGGTGCTCATCGCGGGCGGCAAGTACACCACCTACCGGGTCATGGCCAAGGACGCGGTGGACGCGGTAGCGCATGGACTGGGCGGGGCCGTTCCGAACTCGGTCACCGACAAGCTGCCCCTGGTGGGCGCGGACGGGTACGCGGCCCTGTACAACCAGCGTCACCGTCTGGCCCGGGACTCCGGGCTCCACGTCTCACGGGTCACACACCTGCTGCGTCGGTTCGGCTCCCAGGTCCACGATCTCCTCGACCTGATCAAGGAGCGCCGTGACCTGGCCCGTCCGTTGGCGGGTTCCGATGACTACCTGAGGGCGGAGGTCGTCTACGCGGTGCACGCGGAGGGAGCCCGTCACCTTGAGGACGTCCTGACCCGTCGTACCCGCATCTCCTTCGAGACCTGGGACCGGGGCATCGCCGCCGCGGAGGAGGCGGCAGAGCTGATGGCCGAACCCCTGGGGTGGGCCAAGGAGCAGGTGGAACGCGAGGTGGAGTTCTACCGCAAGGGCATCGAGGCCGAGCGGGTGGCCCAGGAACAGGACACCGACCAGGAGGCGGACGCGGTCCAGCTCGGCGCCCCGGAGATCGTTCCGGACGTGCACATCGCTCGGCCCGGAGGCCGTTCCTGACGGGGGTCGCACGGGGCGGTTAGGGTGCGTACCACCGCGTTGTTACGCACACCCCCTCCGCGAAGGACCCTCGGTCATGATCAAGGTGCTGCTCGTCGAGGACGACGTCCGGCTCGCCGACGCGCTCGCCGGGGCGCTTGAGACGAACGGCTACGAGGTCGTGCAGGTTCGTACCGCCGGGGACGCGCTCGCCGCGTCCCCGGCGGACGTCGTCCTGTTGGACCTCGGCCTCCCGGACATGGACGGCATCGACCTGTGTCGTGCGCTCCGTGAGCGTCAGGACTTCGGGGACACCGCCATCATCATGGTCACCGCGCGGGGACGACAACGCGAACGCGTCCTCGGGCTGCGTTCGGGCGCCGACGACTACGTGGTCAAACCCCTGGCCATCGAGGAACTGTGCGCCCGGATGGAAGCGGTGCTGCGTCGCACCGGCACACGTTCGGGCACCGTGCTGGAGGCGGGCCCCGTCCGGGTGGACACCGGTACCCGAGTCGTCACCTGCGAGGGTCGTCCGGTGGAGCTCACCCGCAAGGAGTTCGACCTGCTCGTGGTGCTGGTGCGCGAGGCCGGCGGGGTGGTCCCGCGCGAGCACCTGCTGTTGCGGGTGTGGCAGACCTCCTGGCCCGGCACGCTGCGCACCCTGGAGGTGCACATCGGCACCCTGCGCGCCAAGTTGGAGGCGCCTCGGCTCATCCAGACCGTCCGCGGGGTGGGTTACCGGATGGCGGTCGGTTCCCCCGTCTCCCGGGTCTGAGGATCCGGGATGCGCAGACGTTTGGTGACGGTGTACGTCACCCTGCTGGTGGCGGCCTGCCTGGCGTTGGCGGTGCCGCTGTGCGTCAGCATCGCCGCACGCGGCACCTCGGACATGATGCTGGACCGGATCAACGACACCGCCCGATTCGCGGGGTTGGCCGAGCCCAGCGTCCTCACCGGTAACGAGGGCACCCTCTCCGCCGAACTCGCCGCCTACGAGGAGGTCTACGGGATCATGGCGGTGGTGGTGGATCGGGACGGCGAGGTGGTGGTCTCCTCTCGACCGGGGTTGACCCTGGCCGACCTGGACCCGAACGGCTGGCCGGAGGGCGGGGAAGCGATATCCGGCCCGGTGCGCACGGCCCTGGCCGGCAACCGGATGGGCGCCGACAGCGTGGTCTGGCCCTGGCAGGAGGGTCCGCTCATCGTCGCCGAACCCATCGGCCGTTCCGGTGAGGTCGTGGGTGCCGCCGTCACCTTCTCGCCCACCGAGTCCCTGCGCCGCGCCACCACCGTTCAGTGGGGGGTGGCGTGGCTGGTGGCCACCGCGTTGATGCTGGTCGGCATCACGGCGGCCGGTCCGCTCACCCGGTGGATCCTGCGTCCCATCGACGACCTCGACGAGGCCACCCGCGCGGTGAGCGGCGGCAGCCTGGACACCCGGGTGCGCACAGCCGCCGGGCCGGATGAGCTGCGCCGCCTGGGCGAGTCGTTCAACCAGATGGCCGACACCATCACCTCCATGCTGGAGAGCCAGCGCACCTTCGTCGCCTACGCCGGCCACCAGGTGCGCAACCCCCTGGCCGCGCTGCGGCTTCGGGTGGACGGTTTGTCCCGTCATCTGGGCCAAGAGGGCGCGCAGGACCACCGTCTGGCGCTGGACGAGGTCGACCGACTCACCCGTATCTGCGACGGCCTGCTCACCCTGGCCCGGGCCGAGGACGCCGAGCACTCGATGGTGTGGGAGGACGCGCGGGAGGTCGCGGAGGACCGGGTGGCGGCGTGGCTCCCCATCGCCGATCGCGCCGGCGCGGAGCTGACCTGCGAGGGCGCCTCCGACGTGTCGGTGCCGTGTGCGGAGGGCACCCTCGACCAGGCCCTGGACGTGCTCATCGACAACGCGTTGAAGTTCGGTGGCGCGGGGGTCCGGATCGTCGTTCGGGTGGACGAACCCGTTCGGTACGAGGAGGGCGGCGGCCACCTGGACATGCGAGTGGTGGACGACGGGCCGGGGCTCCCCGCCGAAGAGCTCGAACGCGCCACAGAACCCTTCTGGCGGGACGGCGGGGGCACCGGCGGCGGTTCCGGGCTCGGGCTGTCCATCGTGGTCACCCTGCTGGAACTCCAGGGCGCGGAACTCACCCTGCGGCCCGCCCACCCGAACGGCATCGACGCACGGATCCGCCTACCGCTGCCCTAGAGAACACTCAGGGGACCGATGGGCGTTCGTCGTGCGCGTACTTGACCGACCGGTAGTAGGCGGTGGCACCCGGGTGCAGGGGCACCGGCAGGGTGGCGATGGCCGATCGCGGGTGCAGGTGAAGGGCGACCGGGTGGATCTCCACCAGTGCGTTCCGCGACTCGAACAGGATCCGGGTGAACTCCCGGGCGGTCCGGTCCGGCATTCGAGAACCGGCCACCATCAGGCTCGGCACCCCTATGGTGCGCACCGCGGGCACGTTCTCGTAGGTCTCGGCCGGCACGGGGAGTTCGGAGTAGAACTCCCCGTACTCGTCCACCAGCTCCGGAACGTGCTCGGACAGGTCCAGCAGTCGCACCGGGGTCCGCGTGGCCAGGTCGGAGACGGCCTGGGTCGGCAGGCCTCCGGACCAGAAGAACGCGTCGATGCGTTCGTCCTCCAACGCTCGGACCGAGCCGCCGATGGACAACCGCTGTCGGTCCACGTCCGAGTCGGTGTCCTCGGCCAGACCCGCGGTGTCCAGTAGCCGTTCGGCGATCATCTCGGTGCCCGAACCCCTGGCTCCCACCGAAACGGAGGTCCCGGCCAGGTCCGCGACCTCCTCGTAGGGGGAGTCCGCGCGCACCACCACGTGCGTGTAGTTGTCGTACAACCGGGCGATGGCCTTGATGGGCAGCGGCCGATCGAACGGTTCCCGGCCCTCGACGGCCAGCGCGGCCACGTCCGCGAGGGTGAAGGCGGCGTCCAGCGCGCCGGAGGCGACCAGCCGATTGTTCTCCACGCTCGCCGCGGTGGTCAGGGCGGTGATCTGGGTGTTCGGGTCGGGGTCGGTCACCCTCGCCAACCCGGCGCCATAGACGTGGTACACGCCGCCACTACCGCCTGTGCCGATGGCCAGGCGGAGTGGGTCCGAGCGTGGAGGATGCGACCAGGAGAGCAGACAGACGGTCAGGAGACCGGCGGTCAGGATTCGGGAGGTCGCCCACAGACGGTGGGTGGGGGGCCGCGCCATGTTCGCACGATAGCAACCGGACCCGAACCTCAGGAAAGGCTCAAATCCCACCCGTTGGGGTGTTGCTCCCACGGACACGGCCACTACCTTTCTGGCGACGGAAAGTGGCCCCTGTCACACCCCTGATCCCCCCTGCCCCAGAACCCCCGAGAGGACCGACCGACCATGCGACGCACACTGCTGTCCCTGGCCGCCATCCCCGCCAGCGTCGTCACGCTCGCCGCCTGTGGCGCGCAGCCGGCCGAGCAGGCGACCGAGGACGTCGGGCTCGGTGGAGCCCCGGTCCAGTCCGACCTCAGCATCGTCACCGGTGGTACCAGCGGTGTGTACTACCCGATCGGTGGCGCGCTGCGCTCCATCATCGGGGACAACCTGGAGGGCCAGAGCGCCTCCGTCGAGGCCACTGGCGCCTCCGTGGAGAACATCCGCCTCCTCAACAGCGGCGACGGCCACCTGGCCATCGTCCAGGGTGACGCCGCCGACCAGGGCTTCAACGGCACCGGCGACTTCGAGGCCGACCCGGCCCGGACGTACTCCCTCGCGGTCATGTACCCCAACGTGTTCCACGCGGTGACCCTGGCCGACATCGCCGCGGACAAGGGCTTCGAGTGCTTCTCCGACGTGGTGGGCAACCGCTACTCCGTCGGTGACATCGGTAGTGGCAACGAGGCCACCACCAACCAGGTGTTCGAGACGTTGGAGATCGCCTCGACCGAGGTGGAGCTCCAGCAGCTGGGTTACGCCGAGACCGCCAACGCCCTGTCCAACGGCCAGCTCGACGCCGGTTCCTGGGTCGTCGGCGAGGGCCACTCGGGCATCACCGAGCTGGGCACCACCGAGGACATCGACATCATCGAGATGTGCGACGAGGAGCGCGAGGCCATCGTCGCCGGTTACGGCGGCTACACCGAGCACACCATCCCCGGCGGCACCTACCCGGGCATCGACGACGACGTGAACACCATCGCGGTGTGGAACGCCCTGGTCGTGCCCGGTGAGTTCAACGAGGACCAGGCCTACGAGATCACCAAGGCGATGTTCGACAACATCGACGAGGTCGTCGGCGTCTACGCCCCGGGCGAGGACTACCTCGTCCCGGAGACCATCGAGAACAGCCCGGTCCCGGTCCACCCGGGCGCCGTCCGCTTCTACGAGGAGGAGGGCGTCGAGATCCCCGAGGACCTGTTGCCCGAGACCGACTCCACCGAAGAGTAGGCATCCGTGCTCCGGTCCGCCAGCACCGCCGCCCTCCTCGTGGGGGCGGCGGTCGCCGCCGCCGCGCTGCCGTTGTGGCCCGCGCTCCGGCTGAGTGTGGACGAGGACCGGCTCGGCCACCTGCCCCTGGCTGAGGGTGAACTGTTCACCATCTCCTACGTCCACTCGATCGACCACCTGCCGATCGAGGAGTACATCGAGGTCAGGGACGGGAACCTGGTGGTCGACGCCACCCGACTGCGTCAGTTCGGCGCGGGCATGGGCCACCGGCCGGGGGAGGGCACCGGCCGGGCCGACGGCGAGTGGTGGGTCATCGAGGACATGGACCGCGACATCGGCACGGAGGTGGCGATCCGCGTGGGCGCGCCCTCGGTCGACCACCGTGTCGGTACCCCCGACTCCGAGGTGCGGCTCTCCCCGTGCCTGGCCTCCCGACGGGTGGTCGTCGAACCCGTTCGGGCGACCACCCTCCAGTTGCTGTTCGACTCCGACCCCCAGCCGGAGTGCGACACGCCCACCGACCGAAAACCCAACGAAGCACCCCAGTGAACCCGAGGAAGAACATGGCCAAGACCGGAACCTCCGCCGGCGCGTTGCCCGACGTCGACGGTCTCGGCGAGGACGCCCCGCCGTTCTGGCGGAAGGTCGCCGCCGAGCGTTGGGGGGAGGGCAAGGGCGGAATGATCGTGGGCGGAGTCGTCCTCCTCCTCGGTATCGCCCTGACCGCCTTCCAGCTCTACATCGCCCTGCGCGCCGGGCTCGACGCCCGCCAGCAGCGCCTCATCCACCTGATGCTGGTGATGTTGCTGGTCTTCCTCATCATGCCGCCGTTCAAGAAGGGCAGGGCCGAGGGCAACCCGGTCCTGTTCGTGATCGGCGCGGTGGTCGACCTGGTCATGGTCGTGGGCACAGTCGTGGTCAGCCTCTATCCGATCGTCTTCCAGTCCGAACTGGCCCGTCGCGCGGGGGCCTACACCGAACTGGACTGGATCATGGGCGCGCTCGCGATCGTGATCCTGTTGGAGGCCACCCGCCGCTCGGTCGGTCTGGTCATGGTGATCCTCGTGGCGGGCTTCCTGTACTACGCGTGGATCGGCCCGATGATCCCCGGCCGGTTCGGTCACTCGGGGGCCACCTACGAGCGCATCGCCACCCACACCTACCTGGGCAACGACGGCATCTACGGGCTGACGCTCGGGGTCGTGGTCACCTTCGTGTTCGTGTTCATCCTGTTCGGCGCGCTGCTGTCCAAGACCGGCGGCGGCAACTTCTTCGTCGGACTGGCCTACGTCCTGACCGGGCGGATGGTCGGCGGTCCCGCCAAGGGCGCGGTACTGGGCAGCGCCCTGATGGGTTCGGTCTCGGGCAGCGCCATCGCCAACGTGGTCACCACCGGCCCGTTCACGATCCCGTTGATGAAGAGGGTCGGCTACAAGAAGCACGACGCGGCGGGCGTGGAGGCCGCGGCGTCCACCGGTGGCCAGATCCTGCCGCCCATCATGGGCGCGGGCGCGTTCCTCATGGCCGAGCGGTTGGGCATCCCCTACGCCGACATCGTCAAGGTCGCGATCATCCCCGCGATCATGTACTTCGCGCTGATGTTCCTGTTCGTGGACATCCTCGCCCGCAAGCACAACGTCGGGACGATGAAGAAGGAGGACGTCCCCGCCTTCGCGATCGTGATGCGCGCGGGCTGGCACTTCCTGGCCCCGTTGGTCCTGCTCATCGTGCTGCTGCTCAACTACGTGCCGCCCACACAGGCGGGCCTGGCGGCCTGTGGCGCCCTGTTGGTCGTGGCCATGCTGCGCGCGGGCAGCCGCCTGAGCGTCCAGGACTTCCTGGAGGTGTTCGTCATGGCCGCCCGCAGTACCCTGCCGGTGTCGGTGGCGTGCGCCGTCGCGGGGGTCATCGTCGGGGTGGTCGGCCTCACCGGCCTCGGTCTGGTCTTCTCCGACGTGCTGGTCAACGCCTTCGCCGGGAACCTGTTCATGACCCTGGTGATGGTCGCGCTGGCCTCCCTGATCATGGGTATCGGCCTGCCGGTGACCGCCTCCTACGTGGTTCTGGTCATCCTGGCCGGCCCGGCGCTGGAACAGCTGGGCCTGGCGCTCATCGTCGCGCACATGATCGTGTACTGGCTCAGCCAGGACTCCAACGTGACCCCTCCGGTGGCCTTCGCGGCGTTCGCGGCGGCGGGCATCGCCGACTCCAAGCCGATGCGTTCGGGTGTGTCCGCGTGGAAGTTCGCCAAGGGCCTCTACCTGATCCCGCTGCTCATGGCCTACTCGGCGCTCATGGAGGTCGACGGTCCCGTTCTCGACCTGGTGATCGCGATCGTCACGGGGTCGGTCGCACTGGCGGCCGGAGCCATAGCCATCGAGGGTTGGTTCCTGCGCCGCACCATGATCGGCGAACGGATCGCCTTCGGTCTGTCCGCGGCCCTGGTCCTCATCGCCCCCGAGTGGACCGGATGGACGGAGTCGTTGCTGTCGGTCCACGTGGCCTCGCACTGGTTCGTGCTGGCCGGCAGCGCCGCCTGTACCGCGCTCATCGTCCTGCAGGTGATCAACCACCGTCGGGACAAGGCCAAGGGTCTGGTCGCGCCGCTGGGACAACCGCGGCCGGGTACCGACGTCGAGACGGAGGAGACGCAGGAGAAGGCCGACCGGTCCATGACCTAACCTCGCTGACATGGCAGGCATGTGGCGATTCGGACGGAAACCCTCCAAGGTGCTCGGCGGCACCGACCTCGAAGGGGCCCTGGTCTCGGCGTCCCTTGGCACGGACCCGCTGCTGCGCGCCGGCTGCGCCGCGGTCCGCCAAGGAGACGTCGAGGTGGGCGCCTCGCTCCTGCTGGAGACCCGAGACGACCCCGAGGCCCGCTCCCACCAGGCCGAAGCCCTGGGCCGGTCCGCTCTGGACCGGCCCGACGAGGTGGCCGGACTGGTGGAGGAGGGCGCGGACCCCGCCGACACGCTGCTGTGGCTGGGGCACGCCCTGTTGGCCCGTGCCATGTCGTTGCCGTCGGGAGGGACCGCCGAACACAAGGCGGTGGAGGCCGCGCTGCACGAGGCGCGCGTGCCCCTGGCCGAGTCCGCCCGGCTCAACCCCGACGACGCCGCCCCCTGGGCCGCGTTGCAGACCGTGGCCATGGGGCTCGGGGACCGGTCCGAACGCGAACGCTCCTGGACCGAGGCGCACGCTCGCGCGCCCCACCTGGTGCCCGCCCACATGACCCGGGTCCGGGCCCTGGCCCCGAGCCGAGGCGGGTCGGTGGAGGAGATGTTCGCCGCGGCGGGCGCGGCGGCCGACACCGCGCCCGAGGGTAGCCCGCTCCCGGCGGTGTTGGCCCTGGCCCACGCCGAGTACCTGCGTGGGGAACAGCGCCGGTTGATCGAGGAGGGCAAGAGCCCCTACATCGTGTCCATGAGCCTGGGCCGGCTGCACGGTGAGGGGGTCCGCGAGCTCTTCCGGCTCGCTCGGGCGTGGGTGTCGGCCGGGGTTCCGCACGTGCGCGACGTGCAGGCGCACCACCTGTTCGCGTGGGCGTTCCATCGGTCGGGCGAGTCCGATCCGGCGCGCTGGCACCTGGGCGCGGTCGGCCGGTTCTACAACGAGATCCCCTGGTCCTTCTTCGGGCCGGCCCGCGTGGAGATCGCCCGGGCCATGGCCGAACTGGGCGTGGATCCGCGCCAGGCCCCCGAGGTCGACACCGAAGCGGGATGAAAAGCACTGGTGACCAGGTGCGGCGGTCCGCCACAATGCATGGGTGCTACTGACGATCACGACCACGGCCCGCCCGGCGACAGACCTCGGATACCTGCTCCACAAACATCCCGACAAGGCGCAGAGCTTCGAGCAGTCCTTCGGTACGGCGCACGTCTTCTACCCCGAAGCCACCGAGGAACGCTGCACGGCCGCGCTGTTGCTGGAAGTCGACCCGCAGGCGCTGCTGCGCACGCGCACGTCGGTGAGCACCCCCGACTTCGCCCTGGCCCAGTACGTCAACGACCGCCCCTACGCCTCGTCGTCGCTGTTCACGGTGGCGCTGGGCAGGGTGCTACGGACCGCGATCCGTGGTGTGTGCGAGGGGCGCCCCGAACTGGCCGCCACGCCCATCCCACTGGAGCTGCGCCTGCCCGCGGTGCCGTGTCGATCGGGGCCGGAGCGGGCCCGTGCCCTGTTCGAGCCACTCGGCTGGACGGTGCGCGCCGAACCGGTGCCACTGGACCCCGGGCTGCCCGGCTGGGGTGACTCCCACTACCTGTCACTCACCCTGACCGGCACCCTGCGGCTGTCCGACGCCCTCAGCCACCTGTACGTGCTGCTGCCCGCGATGGAGGGCGGCAACAGGCACTACTGGGTGGACTCCACCGAGATCGACAAACTGTTGCGCGCCGGCGGCGCCCCCGTGGACGGGGTCGAAGCCGAGGACGGCGCGGGATGGCTCGCCGAGCACCCCGAACGCGAGTGGATCACCCGGCGCTACCTCGCCCGCCGGGATCGGTACGTGCGCTCCGCCCTGGCCCGCCTGACCGAACACGAGGAGCCCCAGGAGGACGTCGTCGACCCGGTGGTCGAGGAACGTGAGCCGTCCCTGGCCGATCGGCGGGCGGACGCGATCGAGACGATCCTGGAGTCCGAGCACGTCTCCAGCGTCATCGACCTGGGCTGTGGCGGCGGAAAGCTGCTGGAGCGGCTGGTCCGGCACCGGAACCTGGAGCGGATCACCGGGGTGGACGTCCACCTGGGCGGTCTGGAGATCGCCCACCGCAAGCTCTGCAAGGGGTGCGACCCGGGCGGCGGCCGTGGCCACAGGCCGCTGTTCGCCGACGCGGCCGCGGGCCGATCCGACCGAAGGCCCCGGCCCGAGCTGCTACTCGGCTCCGTGGTCTACCGGGACGAACGCTTCCACGGCCACGACGCCGCCGTCCTCATGGAGGTCGTCGAACACCTCGACCCCTCCAGGCTGCCCGCCATGGAGGACGTCGTCTTCGGTGACACCGCGCCCCGTGTCGTCGTGGTCACCACACCCAACGTCGAGTACAACCGCCACTACGAGGGCCTGACCGACGGATCCTTCCGCCACGCCGACCACCGCTTCGAGTGGACCCGCGCCGAGTTCGCGGCGTGGGCCGACCGGGTCGCCGAACAGTACGGCTACACCGTCCGGTACCTGCCGGTCGGCGACGAACACCCCGAGACCGGGGCACCGACACAGATGGGGGTCTTCACCCGATGACCGAGACGAACCTCCGCGTGCCCCGGATGGGGCTCGTCCTGCTGGTCGGGGTCTCCGGGTCGGGAAAATCGACCTTCGCCGCCGAGCACTTCGAGCCCACCCAGGTGATCGGCTCCGACTTCTGCCGCGGCATGGTCAGCGACGACGAGAACGACCAGACCGCCACCGCCGACGCGTTCGCGCTGCTGAACACGATCGTGGACATCCGGCTGCGGCGTGGACTGCTCACCGTCGTGGACGCCACCAACGTCCAGCGCAAGGCCCGCGAGCAGCTCATTCGCATCGCCAAGGACAACAACGTCCTGACCACCGCGATCGTGTTGGACGTACCCGAGTCCGTGGCCGTGGCGCGCAACCGTTCCCGACCGGAACGCGACTTCGGCGACCACGTCGTACGCCGACAGCGCCGGGACCTGCGCGACGGGTTCAAGCGCATGGCACGCGAGGGCGTGCGCAAGGTGTACGTCCTCAAGGGCCAGGAGGAGATCGACGCCGCCCGGATCGAACTGGAACGCCCCTGGCCGGACCGGACCGAACTCACCGGGCCCTTCGACATCCTCGGTGACGTCCACGGCTGCCGCTCCGAGCTGGAGTCCCTGCTCGGCGACCTCGGCTACGAGATACGACGCGACGACCAGGGACGGCCCGTGGGCGCGCACCACCCCGAGGGGCGCACGGCCGTGTTCGTCGGCGACCTCGTCGACCGTGGACCGGACAGCCCCGGCGTGCTGCGCCTGGTCATGGGGATGGTCGCCGACGGCGACGCCCTCTGTGTGCCCGGCAACCACGAGAACAAGCTGGTCCGCTACATGCGCAAGGGCGCGGGCAAGCTCACCCACGGTCTGGCCGAGACCGTCGAACAACTGGGGCGCGAGAGCGAGGAGTTCCGCGAGCGGGTCCTGGAGTTCTGCGACGGCCTCGTCAGCCACCTCGTCCTGGACGACGGGAAGCTGGTGATCGCCCACGCCGGGCTCAAGGAGGAGTACCACGGGCGTGCCTCCGGGCGGGTCCGCTCCTTCGCCCTGTACGGCGAGACCACCGGGGAGACCGATGAGTTCGGCCTGCCGGTACGCCTGCCCTGGGCACGCGACTACCGGGGCAGGGCCGCGGTCGTGTACGGGCACGTACCCACCAACAAGGCCGAATGGCTCAACAACACCATCTGCCTGGACACCGGCTGCGTGTTCGGTGGGCGTCTCACCGCGCTGCGCTACCCGGAGCGCGAGATCGTGGACGTGGACGCGGAACAGGTCTGGTACGCACCGGTACGACCGCTGGCGGAGGAGACGTCGAGGGACAACGACCGGAACGCCGGTCAGGCCGTCGACATCACCGACCTCGGCATGGGCGACCTCCACGCCGGCCTGTTCGTCGACACCGACGACGGAGTCGTACGGGCGAACGCGGAGAGCGCCATGGCCGCGCTGGAGGTCATGAGCCGCTTCGCCGTCGACCCGAGGTGGCTGGTGTACCTGCCGCCCACGATGGCGCCCGCGCCCACCGCGGCCGACCCGGGCCTGCTGGAACACCCCGCCGAGGCCTTCGAGTCCTTCCGTTCCTCCGGCATCGGTCAGGTGATCTGCGAGGAGAAGCACATGGGCTCGCGGGCCGTGGCGGTGCTGTGCCGGGACGAGGCCGCCGCCGAACGGCGCTTCGTCCCCGGGGAACTCGGCACCGTCTTCACCCGCACCGGCCGGCCCTTCTTCAAGGACGCCGACCTCCAGAGGACGATGGTCGACGAACTGCGTCGCGCGGTCTCCGACGCCGGCCTGTGGGACAAGCTCGGTACCGACTGGGTCGCCCTGGACGGAGAAATGCTGCCCTGGTCGGCCAAGGCCGGCTCGCTCATCCGTGACCAGTACGCGTCGGTGGGCGCTGCGGCGAGGGCCTCGCTGCCGGCCGCCGGCGCCGCGCTGGCCGCCGCGGCCGAACGCGGGGTGGACGTCTCCGGGCTCGCCGCGACCATCGAACGCCGCACCGGGCAGATGGCGGCGTTCAGCGACGTCTACCGCCGCTACACCTGGGAGACCGACGGGGTGAAGGGCCTGCGGTTCGCCCCGTTCATGCTGCTGGCCACCGAGGGGCGCGAGTACACCGAGGCCGACCACCTCTGGCACATGAGCGTGGCCGAACAGCTCGCCGACGCCCACCCGATGATCCACCGCACCCGTTACCGGGTCGTGGACACCACCGACGGCGACGCCCGCGAGGCCGCCGCCGGGTGGTGGCGGGAGATGGTCGACGTCGGTGGTGAGGGCATGGTGGTCAAGCCGCTGCTCGGGGCACGGGCCATGGCCCGCAAGGGACTGGCGCAGCCGGGGCTGAAGGTGCGCGGACCCGAATACCTGAGGATCATCTACGGGGCCGACTACACCGACCCCGAACGGATCGCGGTGCTCAAGGACCGCAGGCTCGGCCGCAAGGCGGGACTGGCCATGCGCGAGCACAAGCTCGGGCTGACGGCCCTGTCCCGGCTGGCGGCGGGCGAACCGCTGTGGCGGGTGCACGAGCCGGTCTTCGCGCTGCTGGCGCTGGAGACCGAACCGGTCGACCCCCGCCTGTGACCGTGTGGGATCGACAGGGCGGGGCACGCGGGAAATCCCCTTGCGTGTCCCGCTTCCGCCGTCCATCATCGTCCTGACCAGCACCGACAACAGAGAGGTCACGGCATGCGGCGTTCCTATGGAGTTCTCGAACCCATCTTCCGGATCGAAACCCTGCTGGGAACCGCATTTGGCCACCCTGAACATCGGAATCCTCGCGCACGTCGACGCGGGTAAGACCAGTCTCACCGAGCGTCTGCTCTTCGACGCCGGTGCCATTCACCGGCTCGGCAGCGTCGACTCCGGCGACACCCGGACCGACACCGGCCGGATCGAACGCGAACGCGGCATCACCGTACGCACCGCCGTGGCGCCCTTCCGGATCGGTGCCACCCGGGTCAACCTGATCGACACCCCCGGTCACGCCGACTTCGTCGCCGAGGTCGAGCGCGCCCTGTCGGTACTCGACGGCGCGGTACTCGTGCTGTCCGCCGTCGAGGGGGTACAGCCGCACACCCGCCTGCTCATGCGCGTCCTGCGTCGGATGCGCCTGCCGGTGCTGCTCTTCGTCAACAAGACCGACCGCGGCGGGGCCGACCCCGAGCGTGTCCTCGACCAGGTCCGGCGTCGCCTCACCGACCGCGTCCTGGCCTTGGACACCGTGCGTGAACCGGGGACCCGAGGGGCGCGTACCCTGTCGTGCCACTGGGACGATCCGGGGCTGGCGGAGCGGGCCGCGGAACTGCTCGCAGAGGAGGACGACACCCTCTTGGCGGCGCTGGTCGACGATCGTCCCCCACCGCTGGGCGACGCGCTGCGGGAGAACGTCCGCGACCAGGTCGGACGCGGGCTTGTGTACCCGGTGCTGTCCGGATCGGCGGTCACCGGCGCGGGAATTCCCGAGTTGACGGCGGCCCTCACCGAGCTGTTGCCCGCCACGGTTCGGACCGACGGCTCCGAGGAGCCACACGGGACCGTGTTCGCGATCGAGCGTTCGGCTTCGGGGGAGAAGACCGGATACCTGCGGCTGTTCTCCGGGCGCCTGGCCCCACGGGACCGGGTTCGGTTCGAACGGGCCGACCCCGCCGACGGCGAACCCCACCAGGGCCGCATCACCTACCTGGAGGTGGCCGGTTCGGAGGGTGAGCGGGGTCGATCCCTGACCGCGGGCGGTATCGGACGGATCCGCGGCCTGCCCGGGCTGCGGGTGGGCGACCGGATGGGTCCGCCGACCGTGCCGGTGAGCCTGGCCGACCCCGCGCTGGAGTCCGTCGTCCGCCCGGTGCGTCCGCAAGACTCGATCCGCCTTCACGCGGCGCTCACCGCGCTCTCGGACCAGGATCCGCTGATCCGGCTGCGCGCGGTGCCGGGGGAGGGGCTCTCGGTCCTGCTCCACGGAGAGGTCCAGAAGGAGGTCGTCGCCGCCACCCTGGCCGACGACTTCGGGGTCGAGGCGGTCTTCGCGCCCAGCAGCGTGGTGCACACCGAACGCCCATCCGGCTCCGGTACGGCGATCGAGCCGATCGACCTCGCACGGGAGATCGGGGGCCCGGTCACGGTCGGTCTGCGGGTGGACCCGGGGGAGGAGGGAAGCGGAGTGGTGTTCCGTCGGGAGACGGAGCTGGGCGCCCTGCTCGCCGCCTACGACCACGCGGTCGAGGGCAGCGTGCGCGACACCCTCCGGCAGGGACTGTACGGGTGGCCGGTGACCGATTGCGTGGTCACGCTGGTCCGCAGCGGCTACATCGCGCCGCTGACGGAGGCGGCGCACTTCCGGCTGCTCACCCCGATGGTGCTGATGCGCGCGCTCGACGCCGCGGGCACCCGCGTACACGAACCCGTGCGCGAGTTCGAACTGGAGGTCCCGGATGACGCGCTGAGCGCGGCCGTCTCCCACCTGCACGCCTGTGGGGCGCGGGTGCGGGACTCGGTCCGCACCGCCGAGGGGTGGCGGGTGACCGGTGAGATCCCGGTCCGCGGCACCGACACCTTCCGGACCCGGCTTTCGGGGCTCTCCCGAGGCGAGGGCGTGTGGTGGACCCGGCCCGGGGGAGACCGGCCGGTGCGGGGGCGCGTGCCTCGTCGGACCCGCACCGACGGCAACCCGCTGAACCCGGAAGAGTACCTGGTCCACCTGGGCAACGCGGGCCGCACCGGGATCGTCGGGTAGCCGAAGGGGGACAGATCGGCGGGAACGCCCCGGACTTGGAGGATCACACCAGGTTCGGGGCGACGCTTTGTCATGGGATCACCACAATCGGATCGCACTTCGTCTTCTTTTCACGCCCACTCTTTCGAGCGGACACCCCCGAGGGTGATGATGAGCCGGCACAAAATCCCCACACCCCCGACACCACCGGAGATGCAGGCGTGTCCCCAACCCCCTACCGAACCACCGGCGTCGTCCTCGCCGCCATGGCCCTGGGTGCCGGACTGGTCGCCGCGGTGCCCGCCCTGGCCGATGGTGAACAGGCACCGGCCGAACCGGGCGACCTACGCGTCCACGACGTCCAAGGCACCACCCGGACCTCACCCCTGGTGGACGAGGAGGTCGTCGGCCTGCCCGGTGTGGTCACCGCCATCGCCGGATTCGGCAGCGCACAGGGCTTCTGGTTCCAGGACCCCGAAGCCGACGACGACCCCCGCACCAGCGAAGCGCTGTTCGTCTTCACCGGGTCCACCACCCCCGACGTCGAGGTCGGTGACGAGGTCCTGGTCTCCGGGCGGGTGAGCGAGTACGCCCAACAGGAGGGCGCCCAGACCATCACCCAGCTCGACCAGGCGTCCTGGAACGTCGTTTCCAGCGGCAACGGGCTACCCGAGTCGGTTCTGCTGGAAGAGGACACCGTCCCCGGGGCCTACGCGCCCGCGCCCGGCGGTGACATCTCCGAACTGGAACTGGAACCCGACGCCTACGCCCTCGACTTCTGGGCCGCGCACGAGCACATGCGGGTCCGGGTGGAGGACGCCCCCGTCATCGCGCCCACCGACGGCTACGACGCCCTGTGGGTGACCACGCGACCCGACGAGAACGCCACGGCGAACGGCGGCGCCCACTACGGCTCCTACGACGACCCCAACAGCGGCCGGGTGAAGATCGAGTCGCTGATCGACCACGCGGAACGTCCCTTCCCGGACGCGAACGTCGGCGACACCCTCACCGGGGTCACCGAGGGGCCCGTGTACTACAGCCGGTTCGGCGGTCACCTCATCCGCGCCACCACCCTGGGCGGGCACGCCACGGGTGACCTGGAGCGGCGGCCGGTCCGCGAGACCGAGCGGCACGAGGTCTCCGTGGCCACCTACAACGTCGAGAACCTCGGTGGTACCGACGACCAGGCGGACTTCGACGCCCTCGCCGAGGGGTTCGTGGAGTACGTCGGTTCACCCGACATCGTCGGCCTGGAGGAGATCCAGGACGACAGCGGTGAGACGGACGACGGCGTGGTCGACGCCGGCCTCACCCTGGACCGACTCGTCGACGCGATCGCCGCCGCCGGTGGCCCCTCCTACGAGTGGCGCCAGATCAGCCCGGAGGACAAACAGGACGGCGGCGTGCCCGGCGGCAACATCCGCAACGCGTTCCTCTTCAACCCGGACCGGGCCCGGTTCGTGGACGTGGCGGGCGGCGACGCCACCACCGCCGTGGAGGTCGTCGAGGGTGAGTACGGGGCCGAACTTTCGGTGTCCCCGGGCCGCGTCAGCCCCGAGAACGAGGCCTGGGAGGAGAGCCGCAAACCCCTGGTCGGCCACTTCCGGGCCCTCAACCGCGACGTGTACGTGGTCACCAACCACTTCAACTCCAAGGGCGGCGACGAAGCCCTGCACGGGGTCCAGCAGCCGCCGAACCGGTCCAGCGAGGTGCAGCGGGGCGCCCAAGCGGAGCTGGTCCGGGAGTTCGCCGACGAGCTCCTGGCGGTGGATCCCGACGCGAACCTGGTGGTGATGGGCGACCTGAACGACTTCCAGTTCTCCCACACCCTGGACGTCCTCACCGGCGACGGCGCGCTCACCAACCCGATGGTGGACCTGCTGGAGCCGACCGAGGGTTACAACTATGTCTTCGACGGCAATTCACAGGCCCTCGATCACATCCTGGTGAACGAGGCCCTGGCCGGCCGGGTCGACTACGAGGTCGTTCGGATCAACTCCGAGTTCCACGACCAGGTCAGCGACCACGACCCACAGGTGCTGTGGATCGACACCCGACGCGGCACCCCGCCGCACCGAGGCTGACCCACTCGTTCGCGCCGGGCCTCAGCCGCCCGAGGCCCGGCGCAGGGCGTAGACGTTCGCCCGCACCGTTTCCCCGGCTCCGCCGTCTTCTCCACCACTCAGCCGGACCGGGGCCAGGACCCGCCTGTACTCATCACCCTCGAAGTCGTCGAGGCGCCTCCAGTGACGGCCCAGCTCCTCCGAGCCGAACACGAAGCCGTGGACCTCGGGGCCGGAGTCGTCCAGCACGATGCCCGGATACCCGGCCGCCGCGCCCCAGCCCTGCTGGACCAGCTCTCCCCGGACCGTCGCCGGTTCCCATACGCCGGGGACGTCCGCCAAGACATGCTCGTTGGGCCTACCCGGGGCAAGCGTTCCGTAGACGAAGAGTCGTTCGATCATCCGATCAATCTAACAAGTGCCTCTGAACAGGGAACATCCTGCTGGGGGCGTGAGTGTCTCGGATGGGTGAGTGGGGTCGGGGTCGGGGGTGGGGGTGCGACTGGGGGTTTGGGCTTGGGGGTTATCCACAGGTCTGAGTTTTCGGGCTGGTGGACTGTTCCGGCTACGTGATCCCATTGATCTTGGGGGAGCCGCTGGTTCCGCCGGTTTTGTGCTGCCCAGGGGTTGATGGTGGGGCGCTTCAGGCCGTGATCCTGCGGGTTGTTGGGCGTTGTGTGGGTGGTTGGTGGGGCGCCTCGGGTAGGGGCCCTTGAGGTTGTTGGGCGGGGTGGGGGTGGGTTCTCCCTCCTTCCCCGCCGCGTGATTGTTGCCGCCCGCACCGCACGCGTCAAGGCGATGTTGAGTTGCTCATCAGCGTGGTGGGTGGCCTTGACCCGTACGGTGCGGGCGGCGGTTTGGCGGCTATCGGGGAAGGGGGGAGAGTGGTTGGGGTCCCAACGGCCCCGGGCTTCGCCCGGTCCGGCCGTGGCCGGCCGGATTCCTTCCCCCCGTCTGGCTTTCTCGTGGGGCGCGTCGCCACTACGTGACGGGTCCGGTCACGAAGGCCCCGCTACAGGTGAGGCACGGGGCCGGGCGCGTCCCCGCGGTAGCCGGCCCTGGTCTTCACAGCGATGATCTTGCTCCTAGCGCCCATTTGGGCGCCCAACATGGCGCTACGGACAAGATCGTTTCCATTCAGAGCCCCTCCATCGAAGTCGCTAGGAGCATCTCCGTAATAGGTGGATCCGGTCATAGGGGAAGGGGTTGTGGATAACCCAGAATGGCCACCCCATCTATAATAGGCACATTCACCGACATGGAAATAGGTTGAATATACCCACCGGTAAGCCTGCCATTTCCTGGTGTGTTCGCGTATAATCAGAGTATGAGCTTTCCTCCCCACGCATCGCGC